>CAIVVT010000238.1 GCA_903909435.1 uncultured Acidobacteriia bacterium
CATCCTTGGCCCGCTTCAACCAGTCCAATTCGTCTCGTTCCGCTTGGCTCATCGAAATTCGTTCCATCCTTCAGCCTTAAGGCTGTCAAGAGGAACTTTCTACTTGGCTGGATTAGGAACTTCTCACTTGGCCGCGACAGCTGCGGCGAGCTCTGCCAATACGCTTGCAAGGATCTGGTAGAATCGTGGTGTCGCGCGTCACTGGGCGGGAGTAATTCAGTGGTAGAATGCCAGCTTCCCAAGCTGGACGTCGCGGGTTCGAGTCCCGTCTCCCGCTCCATGTTTTCAATAACTTGCAGCCACAATTTCGCCATTCTTTTGTTACCCCGTTTACTCCGTTAAGCCGTAACCTATTGTCAGTCAGGCATTTAGCGCGTGGCTGGGATCAGACTGCGCTTCTTTCCACTGAATGCCGGCTGAGCGCTGGCATTCACGTTCCTGAATTGCCTTCAAACGTGTACCGAAAACTCAAATGAGAATCGTATCGATGTTGCCCTCTCGGAAAGAGCTTTCATGGCAACTCTGATAGCCGATGTTCTGAGATCGAGAGGCTGATGGTGTCCGGCCTCTCAGCAACTCCTTTGAGACAGGCAGGCGAGAACCGTCCAAGGAGAAACAAATCCGTTATCTCATGTCACGTATCCGAAACGTGCGGCGCGCTAGCCGCATCCAAAGCAACCTAGGATTCAGGAACCGGTAGTGTATTCAGCAATTGCAGGGCGAGGGCGGTGGAGCCAGTTTGGCTTGCGCCTCTTCCTGCTCGTCGCGCTGGCCGCGTTTGTCGCCGTCCAGGACCCGGCTGCTAGTCTTCACGAGCATTCTCACTCAGGCCCGCATACACACTGTTGCGCAGCCTGCCATTGCGGTCTGTTTTTGGCCGTGCCGGCATCCGCGCTCACTTTGCCGCTCGATTTCTCGGCTCGGTGGTTCACAGGACATGCGGCTCAACTGCGACTCTGCAATCCCACCGTCATCTCCAACTCCTCGCGCGCGCCGCCCGCGTCTTCCTTGTTCCAACTCGTTTGATCCCGCGCATCCGCGCGACCACGCGTCTGCGCGGTCGCTGAAGCGCGCATGATCCGCCGCAAAACTAAACAGGTTTGGGAGGAAGTCTTATGCGATCTATCTCAGGGCTATTCCTGTGGGTGTCAATTCTCGCGCTGGCGACGCGCGTGCCTGGGCAGTCGATTCAAAGCGGGACCGTGACCGGCACGGTCGCCGATCCGTCAGGCGCCGTGGTGCCCGGTGCGAAAGTACGGTTGAAGAACGCGGTGACGGGCTTTGCGCAGGCGACCGCCACGGACACGGCGGGAAGTTACCGTTTCAACAACGTCCCTTGGAACCAGTACGCCGTGCAGGTTGAGGCGAGCGGCTTTACGGCGTTGAGACAGGCCGTTGAAGTGCGGGGCAGCGTCCCTGTTGTAGTCGCACTAACCTTGACCTTGGCCGGCAATTCCACGGAACTCCAGGTGCAGGCCGATGCGAACCTGGTGGAGAGCGATCCGTCGGCGCACCAGGACGTCGATCGCAATGCGTTGCTGAACCTGCCTGTGCTGGATGCGGCGGCCGGGCTGAGTACGGCAATCACTTACTCAACGGGTGCAGTAGCGGCGGATGGAAACGGCTTCTTTCACCCGCTGGGCGATCACGCGCAGGTTTCCTTCGTCATCGACGGCCAACCGATCAGCGATCAGCAAAGCAAGGTCTTCTCGACGCAACTACCCATGTCGGCGGTCCAGGGCATGGAGGTGATCACGGGTATGCCAACGGCCGAGTTCGGCGACAAAAGCAGCCTGATTGCGAAGGTGACGACGCGTTCCGGGCTAGGTGCGGGACGCTGGTTCGGAAACGAGCAATCGAGCTATGGGAGCTTCGGCATGGCGAGTGAGTCGATCGGGCTGGGTTTCGGCAACGATAGGCTGGGCAACTTCCTGGCGTTGGACGGCACGCGGTCGGGGCGGTTCTTGGACTCACCTGAATTCACCCCTTTTCACGACAAGGGCAACAACGCGACCTTCTTCGACCGGTTCGACTGGCAGCCGGATGGGGCCGACGTCTTGCACCTCAACGTTCTTCTGGCTCGCAACTGGATCCAAATCCCAAACACCTACGACCAGTTGGAGCAGGACCAGCGGCAGCGTGTGCTGACCTGGAACATCGCGCCGGGCTACCAGCACACCTTCAATGCGTACACGCTGTTGACCTTGAACCCGTATATCCGCACGGACGAATTCAAATACTACGCGAGCCGCGATCCGTTTGCCGACACGCCCGCCACTCAGTCGCAGAGTCGGCGGCTGATGAACTACGGGCTGCGCGGAGACTTGAGCTTGGTCACCGGGCGACACAATATCAAAGTCGGCATCGATCTGAAGCAGACGCGGCTGCTCGAACGCTACTCGTTCGGCCTCACCGACCCGGCGTTCAACCCGGTCTGCGTGGATAGCTCGGGCAATTCGGTGGGGTCGCCTGACTTGAGCGATCCCAATGCTTGCCCGGGGCTGGGTTTGAGCGCCAACCCGAACCTCATTCCGGGTCTGGTGCCCTACGACCTGACGCGCGGCGGAAGACTGTTTCAGTTCGATGGCCGGCACAACATCAATCAATATGCGGTCTACGTGCAAGACTCGATACGGCTGGGCAACCTGACGCTGAACGCGGGGCTGCGCAGCGACGCTTATTACGGCATGACAAGCGGCACCGCTTTTGAGCCGCGCGTGGGGCTGGCGTTCAACATCAAGCGAACTTCCACCGTGGTGCGAGCGGCCTATTCTCGGACCTTCGAAACGCCATTCAACGAGAACCTGATTCTGAGTTCAGCAGTTGGTGGCCTCTCGGGCAGAGTTTTCGGAGCGACAGGCGTGGCGGCGCTTCAACCCGGACTGCGCAACCAGTGCAACGCCGGAGTGCAGCAGGGACTGGGGCGCTGGATGGTGTTGGATGCCGACTACTTCTGGAAGTACACGCGCAACGCCTACGACTTCAGCACGCTGCTCAACACGACGATCACGTTCCCGATCGCGTGGCACCAATCGAAGATCGACGGAGTATCGGCGCGTGTCTCGACGATCGACTTGCATGGGTTTCGGACCTACTTCACACTCGGTCATAATCGCGCGCGGTATTTCCCGCCCGAAAGTGGTGGACTCCTGACGCCGAGCCCGCCGGGAGTCTTTCGCATCGATCACGACCAGGCACTCCAGTCGACGCTAAACCTGCGGTACCAGCGCCACAAGAACGCCGAGTGGGTTTCCTTCATCTGGCGCTATGACAGCGGACTGGTGGTCAGCGGTGTGCCTGACGCGACGGCGGCGATGGGGTTGACACCAAACCAGCAGGTCACTATCGGATTGGCCTGCAATGGCATGAACGCCACAGTGTCAAATCCGATTACTTCGTGCGGTGGCACGGTTACGTCGAAGCTGATCACGCTGCCGCAAACCGGCCAGGAGAACGACGACCACAATCCGGATCGCGTGAAACCGCGAAACCTGCTCGACGTCGGCGTAGGGACCGACAATCTGCTGCATGCCGAGGGGCCGCGCCGCATCCTGCTCTCGTTGACCGTGGCGAACCTTACCAACCAAGTCGCGCTCTATAACTTCCTGTCTACGTTCAGCGGAACGCATTTCGTGGAACCGAGATCGCTGCGGGCATCGGCAGGATTCTCATTCTGAGGGTTGCGCAACGCATCCGGCAGTCTGCCCTGGCCGTCGCCCTAAGGATCCTGTCCGCGCGTAGGTTAAACGGAAAGCGGCTCAGGGACTCCGCCTCTTGATGATCTCCGCGTCGTCGCGCGGGCCAGCATCGGGAGATTCATCCCTGCCTCCAACATGGGAGACAGCAACTTGCACTCTTGGACTCCCCACCTGCCCAGGATTCTTTCGGGCAGTCGATTTGTGCATCTCATCTTCTAACGCGAACGGCATGGGGCCTACTTCAAAATGCCCGCAAGGACAGTCCGCTGTGCGTAGCCAAAACCAGATCGCAAGGGCAGCGACGTTACGTAACGGTGAGAGTCTCTGCGGACGCCGGTTCGGTGCGGACAGAGCAGAATGCGACCGCGGTTTTGCGCAGATACTCAACGCCGCAGTGATCTGGATAGGTGCCGACCGCGGAGTTTTGCGGCGGCTTACTTCGGCGAGACCCGCGGATCGGCAAACATCGTTAGTGCTTTCTACCAGAGCTCTACGGGATCGCGCTGGTTCCCGAGATGTTCTATGCCGCTTCGCGCCACGCGTAGCGATGGTGCAGACCACCCAGACGCGGCAATGAAATCAGAGTCGGGCTCGCTGCTGGATTGGGCCCGACTGTCCGTTTGTTCGGCGTAGCCTTCCCAAGGAAATCGTGCATCCGATCTTCAGGATGGCAGCGGACGTAGCCGCGGATCAGACGGCGCAGATGCGATTCGTTCAGCACAATGACACGGTCAAGAAGCTCTCTTTGGCAACTCCCAACCTATCTTCCCGCGGTGCCATTTTGCCAAGGGGCTTGAATGCTTTTCCGTTTGGACTCAAGGCCGGCTGGCCTTAGAGAAGTCACCACGTCCGGATTGAATATCGAATCGCGATCGAATACGCCGTGCCGATATGGACACTCTTCCGGGAAGGTGCCTGGTGTTGTTGGATGACCCACTGCGCTGTCTGGTGGCGGGTCACATAGAAGTGCAGAACCCTGCGCCGTCCATGCTCGAGCACAAAAAGGGCAGTAGAGACGCGATCGACGTGCTCGACCGCTCCATTTGGCGGCCAACGGCCTCGCCACCGGTTCGTGCGGTGGTCACCAGTTCGGACAACCGTAGCAGTTTCAGACAGTACGGCCTGAAACTAGACTTAAGAAGCTCTTAACAGCCAGCTGTCACACCACGCGCCAGAGCCGCGAGTTGTGCAACCACCGGAACTCGGACCTGTAGTTGCCCTACCGCAAGTCGGCGGAATTCACCGCCGGTACGAACGGTGGGCAGCCTGAAAACCTGAGTCGACGCAACCGTTCCTGTGTTGGGACACTGGTAGCCAAGTCTCGCTGTCTGACCCGACATGAGCTTCTTCGATTGCCAATCTCCGCGTGGATGGTCGAGTTCCAGTGTTCCTACTGAAGGGTATGACGAGCATCAGCTGTTGGAGGCCTTAAGCGCCAGCACTTCCCGCCGCAGATCGGATTTGCGATAGCCACAGGACAAGGGTTACCGTTAACTACGATGTATGCCGCCGAATATCACTCGCCTGCGGAGATTGCTCGAGGCGCGATGGTGACGCAGTTTCCGCCGCTACAGTGAGAGGATCGACCCGTCTTACATGAGCAATGTGGTGAACAGACGCGACTTTCTAAGGCTAGGTGTGGCGCTTCCGCTGGCGTCAGCCGCCCATGCAAATACTTATGGAATGCTGGATTGGAGCCGGACCGCCCAAGAGATCGACGGCTTTGGAGTTTCCGCGGCTTTTCAGATGGCCCAGAACCTCAAAGATTTTCCGGAACCCAAGCGTGGCCAAGTATTGGACGCTCTCTTCTCGCAAACCAGGGGCGCAGGTTTCTCTATCGTCCGCAACTTCGTCGGCGATGGCGGGTCGTGGGGAACGCCCATAGATGGCCCCGCCCCTTCGATCGAGCCGCAGGAAGGCGTATGGAACTGGACCGGAGACGAAGAAGAAATCTGGTTCATGCAGGAGGCCGCCGCTCGTGGCTGCTCGCGCTACCTAAGCACGGTCTGGAGCCCTCCGTCGCGGATGAAAGACAACCACAGCGTCATCGGAGGGCGGCTACGGCGCGACAAGTACCAGGCATTTGCTGAATACCCTTCCATGTATGTTCGCGGCTACAAGGAACATCACGGAATCGAGATTTACGCCATTTCCCCGACCAACGAGCCGGACATTACAGTGAAGTACTCCTCCTGCTATTGGACTGGGGAGGCACTTCGCACCTTTCTCAAGGAAGCTCTGATACCGGTATTCGCGCGGGACAAGATCACCGCGAAACTGGTGCTGGGGGAGCACAGTACCTGGAGCGAGGAGCCCGCCGTGCGCTCGCTCGACGATCCCGACACCGCACTGCGTGTGGACATCGTCGGCACCCACGCATACGTCTCTAGCCGGATGCCTTTCCCACCGGTGTCAGCCCGCTCGGGGAATCTCAGTGCTGCCCAGCAACTAAAGAAGAAGATCTGGCAGACCGAAGTGGGCCTCATCGGCAGAAACGTCCCCGGCATCCGCGACGGTCTTTACTGGGCAAAGCTGTTGCACACCCATGTGGCCGAAAACGGCCTAAATGCCTGGTTCTACTGGTGGGCAGTGAGCCCTTACACCTCTGGAGGTTGCCTGATTCACCTGGATCCGAAGAAGAAGGCATGGACTGCAGACAAACGGCTGTATGCGCTGGGGAATTACAGTCGTTTTGTCCGGCCCGGCTACTTCCGCGTGAACATCGAGGCGGATTTTGCGCCCGGCGTGCTGGTCTCGGCTTTCAAGAACGAGCAACTGCGGCAACTGGTGGTCGTAGCGATAAATGAGAACGCAGGTGCCCGGGATCTGGAGATTAGTGTGACCGGCATAGGCGTCTCGGCGGCGGGTCCGTACCGGACCTCGGAAACAGAAGACCTGGCCGCCCTTCCCGTAGTTAGCATCGCGAACAATGCTCTCAAGGCTGCACTGGCACCACGCAGCGTCACAACGTTCGTAGCGTCCGTCACCGCAAACTCAGATTCGGCACGTCCAACTCAGTGGAAGTGGTCGTTACTCCGAATCGGCAGCCATGCGCGGCCGGTTAGAGGAGTCCTGAGCTAACGGTGTCGTGAAGGGTGAATTTCTCCAGTGCCGACGACTGTTCGAACCCGATGCAACGGCTGCATCTAACTCCGTCGCCGCCCGCCCTACGATCGCGAGACTTCGTCAACCTGAGCCGGACGGAGCGTGTGGGACTCGCCGGCGCGAGTGGCAACTCGATCTCGCCACCAAGTTGCCGGGCCTCCACCGCGCTGCCTGCGGGCAAAGCCCGCACTTCTGCCTTTCCATTGCCCCATCCCGCGGCTATGCGCCTGTGCGCTCCCCGCTCGCTCTTCTCTTGATCTTGAGCGTGACTCCGGAAATCCAGCGCCAATCCCAAGCCGCCGAGACCAGAAGCGTGCCCGCGGCCCGCAGGTCCGTGAATGCGGCGGGTCCTAGATTCTGCGTGTGGGAAAGAGTCGGACGACGCCGTTGTAGCTCTGCAACAGGTACTCGTCGAGCGCCGCAGGCAGTGACAGGTTCTCGGTCCACACGCCCGGCCGCATGTAAGGCTCGTGCTGCTCGACGTGGTTGCTCGAGAATGCGCCCCACTGCACCTGCTGGGTGTTGTAGTTCATGTGGTAGTCGCCATGCCACGCCGTGCCGATCGTGCTGGGCTTGAGGCAGCGGGCCAGAGAATACTGGTTGCGATACCAGATCTCCCCAAGTTCGCGATCGGCAAACTCTACCGCCGACACGCCCCACGCCTGCGCCAAGCGCCCCCGCAGTTCGCCCATTCCGTAGAATGCAGAGCATGCTGCGAATCTTCTTGAGCTCGGCCTGCTTCCTGTTTCTACCCGCGCTCCCCGCGCAGACCTTGCCAGGCGAAGCCCTGCGGCAGCCGCGGGGGGCCATGTTTCCGATGGAGCGAACGGGCGGCGGCCTGCACCAGGGCGACGCCTACTCGCACTTCAGTGGGAGCCGGGACTTCGAACACCTCACCTTCGATACGGGCAACAACAAGCCCCTGGTCAACATGGGTCCGCAGGGGGAGATCAAGTTTCTCACGATCTATCGCGACAGCTATCGCGGCGCGAGCCATCCGCGCGGTTGGAGCGGCGTTTGGACAGGCAAGGACTCCTCCAGTTACGGGCCGTACTCCTTTCGCCTGCAGTTTGGTTGCGCCGACGCCCCGGTCATCGACTTCGCCAAGGTAGGCTGGGACTACAAAACGGGATTCCTCGATAATGTACTCCCGGTTAGCGAGCTGACCTCGCCCGCTCGCGGCTACACGGTCCGGCTGATGGCCTACGCTCCGGTTTCGGCTGACGGCTCGCGACGCCTGCTCGGCGTGATCTACGCGCTGCAACTTACCAATCACGGGCCCGGCCGGCTGCGCGCCAAAGTGCTCCTGCCGGCGCTGTGGGAGGGCGGGCAGAATCAGAACCAAGCGAAGCTGCGCTGGAACCGGTTCGACCCTTTCGAGTTCGAGATGGGTCTCGCGGACGTGGGGCAGTACAGTCCCGACGTCGCCTTCGACCTAGAGAAGGACGAGTCGGTGTAGGTCCCCGCAAGTCTCTACATGCCGGGCGAACCAGTGATCCGGGAAGTGAGCGAGAAGGGCTCGCTCGAGTGGCTGGACGAAACATGGCGCTATCACCGGCGACTGCTGGGCCGGATGGAGACGCCCGCCGAGCCGTACATCGCTGAATTCCGGGAGCGGCAGATTCTTGAGTCGCTGCACAGCATCGCCATGTCCGGCTCCGGCCAAATCGCCGGTTCCAACTGGGGCAGCTATCCCGCCACACGCCAGATCTGGATCAAGGACATGTACTACGCGAGCCTCCCGCTGATGGGGCTCGATGCGGAGCTGGCACGCCGGCTGATTCTCTGGTTTGGCGCAAACGACATCCGCCACCCCAGGGAGATCGTACAGGGCGGGATCAGCCACTCCGTGAGCCTCACCGTGGCCAGCATCATTCTCGCGTCGTTGTATTACGACCAGACTGCAGACCAGGACTTCTTCCTCCAAAACGCGGATTTGAAAGAGCGCTGGACGAAGCTTCTTCACGAAGTGGCCGCCACCCGCCGGAACCCCGATATATGGCTCTTCCCGACGCGATTCATCAGCCACGGCGCGCTCGATTGCGACTACCATACGGGTTCAAACGTGGCGGTTTGGCGGGCCTTCGTGGGCTGGTCGCGGATTCTCGGGGACGTCTATGGCGACGCCGTGGGAGCGGCCGAATGGGAGCACTCGGCGGAGCGGGTCAAGGCGGACCTGCTCGCGCGTACGACGGTTGATGGTCCGTTCGGGCGGCAGTTCCTGGAGGGCACCTATGCCGACGCTCGCAAGCCGATCCAAATCGCCGATGGTGAGGATCAGACACGACTCTCATGCCGTTCTACGGCTTCCTTCCATCGTCCGATCCGCTGTACCGGCATACGATGCAGTTCGCCGTCTCGCCGTCGAACCTGATCTACCAGCCCAAGGTGCATGCGATCTCGTGGTCCTCCGCGCCCCTCAGCCCGCTCGAGAAGCGAGTGCCTTCCACGGCGCCAGGGTACTTGAAGGGAGCGGCGGCGGCGGACCGGACGAAGCCGTGGTTTGATCCAGGCGGGGCACTCGCCGAGATCCGGTGGGTGACGGACGCGGACGGCTCAGTCTGGTGGTGGTCATATGGAGGCGATGCGAAGAACGCCGAGTATGGCGAGGTCGTGCGCGGCGTGCCGGGCAAGGCTGGCTGGTTCTCGGGCGCCTATTCGGTCCTGTTCCCGGAGCATTTTCTCGGGCTCCGGTACGACGCGCCGCGTCGGCTCCTGAAGCTCAATCCGAGCCCCGCGCTGGGCAACTTCCACTGGCAGGATGCTCCTTTCGGCTCTGCACGCTTCGATTTCGCGGGCGTTGTCGAAAGCGGCCGGATGCGAGTCACGGTGCACAACCGCAACGCCTATCCCGTCAGCGTGGAGGCAGCCTCGGGGAGTCGAGTGCGCGTCGATCCAGGTGCGTCGGCGACGTTCTAGAGGCGTTGAAGGGCGATTCCAGTGGCTGTGTGCCTGTTTGACGAGAGCCGCGAACTCAGCCCGAATCGAAGTCCCATCGATGCGGTCGTCCGAATCCCGCTGCTTACGTTGCGCCTTACGCGTCGTATTCAGGATCGGACGGAAGGCGCGGCTCGGGTCAACAGAGGGTACGCCTGTACTCTTCAACCGAGGCAGACGTGTTGCCTCGTCGAGCGCCCCGGTTTCCCCAGCGCCGCCCACTTCAGCTTCGTGTTCAGACGAGTCGCTGGCGCCCCGCCCGGCCGCTTCCGCCAGGAGGGAAGTCGCTGCAACAGGAAACGTCCCAGCCGCAGCCCAGCTTAGCGTTCCGGAAGACGGAGAGGTAGCAACTGAGCACTCAGGCTGAGGGTCTCACCTGCGCGCAAGAAGACCTCCTTCGAAAGAGCATCGAAGCGTAGGCGAAAGTGTGCGCCATGTTCACTGCGGAGTGTGACGCTGCGCAGCGCGCCGTGAGCCCACTCTAGGCCGACGCTAGCTCCACCACGTACGCGCAGGCCCTCGACCATCCCGTCGGGCCACGCCCTGGGGAGCGCGGGCAGGAGAAGAACCTCGCCGTTCTTACTTTGGAGCAGCATTTCTGCGATAGCCGCCGAACCGCCGAAGTTGCCGTCGATCTGAAAGGGCGGGCACACGTCGAAGAGGTTGGGCAGGGTGCTGCCACCCAGTAGCGAGCGCAACACCGCGTGGGCTTGCTCGCCATCGCCGAGGCGCGCCCAGAGGCTCGCCCGCCAGGCCTTGGCCCAACCGTTGTCTGCCTCGCCACGCAGTTCAAGGGTCCGGCGTGCGGCGGCGGCGAGCTGCGGGGTGCGCTCAAGCGTGACCGCACTCCCAGGATGGAGGGCGTAAAGGTGGGAGGTGTGGCGGTGGTGCGGCGCGGACTCGGCGTAGTCGTCGATCCACTCCTGGAGTTGGCCGTGCACACCAATCTGCAGGGGTGGCAGTTGCTGCTCGGATCTTGTCAGCTCGGCGCGAAACTCAGCGTCACCGCCAAGCAGGTCGATCGCCTTGCGGCAGTTGGCGAAGAGTTCGCGGATCAGCTCAAGATCCATGGTGGAGGCGTAGGTGAGATGCGCGTTCCGGCCGCTGAAGACGTGCTGGTTCTCGGGTGACACCGACGGATTGGTGACGAGCTTGCCGGCGAAGCGCGTTGCTTCGGGGGCAACGACGAGCGTATCGAGGAAGAATCGCGCGGCGCCCTTCATCGAGGGATAGGCGCGTCGCAGAAACGCGCCGTCTTGGCTGAACTCGTAGTGGTCCCACATCTGATTGGCCAGCCATGCGCCGCCCATGGGCCACATGCCCCACACGCCGTCTACCGGTGTGGTGGCTCGCCAGATGTCGGTGTTGTGGTGCAACACCCATCCGCCCGCCGAGTAGTGGCGACTCGCAGTGCCCTGGCCGGTGACGGCGAGGTCCTCGATGAGGCTCCAAAGCGGCTCCTCGGTTTCCCACAAGGCGCCACTCTCCGCCGGCCAGTAGTTCATTTCGAGATTGATGTTGGTAGTCCACTTACTGCTCCACGCGGGCAGCAGTTCGTCGTTCCACAGGCCCTGCAACGTTGCCGGCTGGCCCCCGCGGCGGGAGCTGGCGATGAGCAGATAGCGGCCGTATTGGTAGTAGAGCGCAGCCAGTTGGGGATCATGGCGCTGAGCCTCGTTACGCACGCGTTCGTCGGTCGGAACCTCCGCCGCCACGTCTTCACCCAGCTTCAGGCGCACGCGCGAAAACAGCGCGCGATAGTCGTCCAGATGGCGCCGGCGTAGTTCCGAGTAAGTGCGTGCAGCCGCCGCATCGACGGCGCTCTTCGACCTGGCCAGCGCATCGCCCGTGATGTCGCGATAGTTCACAAAACTTGTCGCGTTCGTGAAGACTAGCGTCACGGCATCGGCGTCGGCCACTTCGATCCCGTCACCATGAGCGCGCACGGTCCCACCGTCGGGAATGGCCTTCACGATGGCCGCGAACCGCTCGCCTGGTTCACTCCAGGACGCCGTCCAACTCGAATCGGGATTCTGGCGTGGTTGGATCTGCCCGGTGAGACGCAGCGTATCGGAGCCCTGTGCCTCCACCCGTACGCCGCCCTGGCGAGAGCTCAGCGCGATGACAAAGTGCTGCTGGCCTGGCCGGTCGGCGGTGAAGCGGACGACCAGCGCCTGGTCAGGGAAAGAGATGAACGCCTCGCGATGGAACGTGACAGCGCCCAGGCGATAGCTCACGGCCGCCAACGCGTCGGCCAGACTGAGCTCGCGGCGGTACCCTGTGGCGGCCTCGTGCCCAGGCACGGTCAAACGTAGGTCGCAAAACGGTTGATAGGGCATCAGCGTCTTGGGCTGGCCCATCATCTCCGCGGTTAGGCTCTCCGCTGCTTCGATCTTTCCGGCGAAGACCAACTGGCGCAACTCCGCCAAATGGGTGGCCGCCGTGGGGTTCGTGTAGTCATGCGGCCCGCCGCCCCACAGTGTGCCCTCATTGATCTGGAACCGTTCATTGACGGGATCGCCAAAGACCATTGCCCCGATGCGGCCGTTGCCGAGCGGCAAAGCCTCATTCCACTCCTTGGCCGGGCGCCGGTAGGTCAGACGCAGCGCGACATCGGAACCCGCCGCTACTACCCAACAGTTCGCCAGCACCAAGCTGGCCCAGAGCAAGCGAAACGTCAAACAAGGCCGAAGCATATCCTTCAGAATCCCATGGCCATCGAAGTCAGCGGGAAGCGTCTTCGTGAGCCCGCGCGCTCCATTCCGTGAGGCGCCGCATCGACTCGAGCACGTTTTGTTCGCCGGCGATTTCAATCGTAGTAAAGCCACCGAAGCCGATGCCGACCAGAGCGTCCACGATGGCCGGAATCCCAACGACGCCGTCGCCCAAGGCAATGGTCGCCATGCCGCAACCGAACACCGAGCCGCGCCGGGGAATCCAGTCCGCGGCCATGTCCTTCCAGTGAACGTGCTGAATCCGCGAGCCGAAGCGGCGTATGTAGTCCAGCGGCTCCCCGCCGCCGAGCCAGCTATTGCCGGTGTCGAGACAGATGCCTACGGTCCTCTCGTGGCCGAGCCGCGCGAGGAGCTCTTCCATCTGATCGGCGGAGTCGGTGACGATGCCGTGCGGCTCGATCAGCAGTTCGACGCCCAACTCCTCCGCCCATTGAATCGGCGCATGAAGCTTCTCGCGAATCGCGAAGAGACGTTCGGCCGGTGTCAACGCATGGCCGAAGGCGGTCTTCGGATCGCCCTCCGTGGTGATGACGTGGCGGATACCGAGCAGCGCGGCGAGCCGGATCGCCTTGATGATCTCGTTGGTCGAGTAGACGTCCGGCGCGGGTGGGTCCAGCAGATTCGCATGCGCACAGAAGCTGGTCAGCGTGATGCCGGCGGCCTCGGCCATCGCGCGGATCTTGGCTGGATGGCTGTCCAAACTGACGGAGGCGCTGAAGCCATACTCGGTTCCCAGCGTCGCGCCATCATGGCTGTCGGTGATATCGGCGTAGTGGACGCCCATCGCCGCCAGCGCCTGGAACTGCTGCTCCATGGAAGTGAAGGGCTGAACTAAAGCAAAGCATCCGATCTTCATCCGGGTTGCTCCTTAGAGAATCGCGTCCCACGGCGGGCGCGTTGCGCGGCGCGTCATCTTCGCCGCAACGGCGTCACCGGCGATGGTCTCCTTCGCGGCATCCCAGTGGATCTTCCGTCCGGTGCGAACGGCGATGTTGGCCAGGTGGCTGACTAGGTCCGTGCGAATGGCGCAGTCGATCGGGCTCTCCGGTGCGCACTTCTTCCGAATGGCGTCGAGGAAGTTGCGCGTATGCGCGGCGCCAAACTCCGCAAATCGGCTCACCGCGATGCCCTCGATCCACTCCGGCCGCGAAGCCTCGATCCCACGCCGGCGAATCTGAATCCAGCCCTCCGTGCCAATGAATTTCGTCGCGTCCTCGCCGGTGGTGAAGTGCATCGTCAGCCCATCGGCATAGCGGCAGCGCACGTCCCAGTTCATCACCGTATTGAAAAGTCCGTCCTTAGGGATGAGTCCGGTGCCTTCCACCTCCACTGGCACCGACGGCGTCGTCATGCCGAGGTCGAACACATCGAGCGGATGCGCGCCCCAGCCGCCCAGGAAGCCGATGCTGTAGTCATAGATATGCCAGTGGCCGGGCGTCACGCAACGATCGGGCGCGAAGTCGCGCTCGGGCGCCGGGCCTTGCCACATCTTCCAATCGAAGCCCGGCGGAACCGGCGCGGTCGCCGTGGAGCCGCCAGGCGCTCCCGACGGCGAGACGACCTCGACCGCGGTAAGCTTGCCGATACACCCATTGCGCACCAGCTCGCAGCCGCGCCGGACGTGACTCGCGCCGCGCTGCTGCGTGCCGTATTGGAAGACGCGCCCGGTCTCGCGGATGACTTTGCGCGCGAGGAAGTTCTGTTCGAGCGACGGGCTGAGCGGTTTCTCGACATAGACGTCCTTGCCTGCGCGTGCCGCGGCGATCATCACCGGCACATGCCAGTGGTCCGGCGTCGCGATGCAGACCGCGTCGATTTCCTTGCGCTGGAGTAGTTCGCGGAAGTCGGCGTGCTGTGCCACGCCATGGAAAGAACCCGCCGCCGATCGCGCCGCATAGGCCGCTTCAATCTGTTTTGCCCGGTGCTCACGGCGGTCCGCAAAGCAGTCGCAAACAGCCACACACTGAGCCTCGGCGTGCTGTAGCATGTCGACGATCAGCCCGTCGCCACCTCGGCCGCCGGTGCCGATGAAGCCGACGTTGATCCGGTCGCTCGCTGGGGGCCGCGGCGCGTCGCCCGCTGCCGTCGAAGCGAAGACCGTGGGAATAGCCAGGGCTGTTGTCTGAAGGAAGCTGCGCCGATTCATATTGGACCTCGTCTGCGCTGGGTGTCGGATCCAGCATACGGCTGGCCCATGGCGCTGTCGTCCGCTTTCCTTCAACCGATGGATTTTGAACACGTGCCGAGCGTCGAGCGCGATACGCTTAGGGTACTTCCATGAACCTCACTCGCGGGCGCCCTCCACTGAATCGGCGCAGTTGGCTGAGCGCGGCAGGCGGATGTGGCTACTCGCTCTGCGTATCGGCGGCACTGCCAGCGAGCAATGCCCCTCCGGACGCGGACCACGGGGTTGGACCGGCAACGCACTCCGCCGGCGCCGAACCTCACCTGCGCCTCACTGAACTCACAACCGACTTCTGCGTGGCCGGCGCAGCCCTGGCGGCAGCGCGGCACGGAGTCCGCGTGATCCTCATGTGCGATCGCTCCCGGCTCGGCGGCAACTCGTCGAGCGAAGTCAAAATGCACGTTGTCGGGGCGAATTGCCACAAGGGCCGGTCCGGGTGGCGCGAGGGCGGCCTCATCGACAAGTTGCGCCTGGATGACGCGGCGCGGAACCCGTTGCGCTGCTGGGAGCTATGGGATCTCCTGCTCTACGACAAGCTTGTCAGCGAGCCCAACATCACCGTACTGCTCGACACCACGCTCTACGCGGCAACCGTGGATGCCGGGCGCATCGTCAGCGTCCTGGCGCCTTGCGATCGCAACGAGGTCAGCTATCGCATCAGCGCCACGATGTTCGCCGACTGCACCGGCGATTCGCGGCTCGGTCTCGAAGCCGGGGCCGAGTTTCGCACCGGTCGCGAGGCGCAAGTCGAATACCGCGAGTCGCTCGCGCCCGAGCGCGCCGATCAGCAGACACTTGGTTCGAGCATTCTCTTCACTTCCCGCGACTACGACCGTCCGGTGCGCTTCACCCCGCCGGTCTGGGCGCGAAAGATCAATCGGGAACAACTCCGGTTCCGCCCGACGGGAAGTTGGGAGTACGGCTATTGGTGGATCGAATGGGGTGGCGAGCGCGACCTCATTCACGACGGCGAGCGAATCCGTTTCGAATTGCTCGCCATCGTGATGGGGGTCTGGGACTACATCAAGAACAGCGGTGACCATCCGAGTTCGGCCAACTGGAGCCTCGACTGGCTGGGGATGCTGCCGGGCAAGCGCAGCAGTCGCCGGTTGCTCGGCGACTACGTTTTGACTCAACAGGATCTACTCTCCGGTGTCGCCTTTGCCGACGCCGTCGCCATCGGCGGCTGGCCACTCGACAACCATCCCCCCGGCGGCTTCGATCGGCCCGATCTGCCGCCGAACACCGTCGTGAAGCCCGAGCGGGTCTACGGCATCCCGTTGCGCACGCTCTATAGCCGCAATGTGAGTAACCTTTGGATGGCCGGGAGCAACATCAGCGCGGCGCACGCCGCGTTCACCTCGACTCGCGTCATGGCGACGTGCGCCTGCGTGGGACAGGCTGCCGGGACCGCTGCCGCATTTTGCGTCAAGTCGAAGCTGACGCCGCGCGCCCTCGCTGCCGATTCAACACGCGTGTTGGAGCTGCGCCGTTCGTTGCTGCGCGACGATCAGACGATCGCCGCGGCGCGCAACGACGACCCGCTGGATCTTGCCCGCGGCGCCCGCATGTCCGTCTCGACGGAAGAGGCCGAGGGTGCGGCCAGCAAGCTGCTTGACGGTCACGTCCGCGATATCCCCGGCGAGGCGTCGCACAAATGGATGGGACGCCTGAATGCCGACGGAGCCTGGATCGAACTGGTCTGGCCGGAGCCCGTCACGCTACACGAGATCCGGCTGACCTTTGACTCCGGGTTCCAGCGCGAACTCACGCTGACTTCGTCGACGGAGATCAACTCGGGCATCCTGCGCGGCCCGCAGCCGGAGACTGTGCGCGACTACGTTCTGCTAGCCGATGGGGAGGAACTCGTGCGGGTGACGGAGAATCATCAACGGCTGCGGACGCACCGCTTTGCCGGAGTTGAATTGCGCTCGCTCCGCCTCTGGGTGCTGGCCACCAACGGCAGCGAATTGGCACGCGTCTTCGAGATCCGCTGCTATTCGTGATCGCGGGTGGGGCGCGAAGCTTGGCCCGCCTGCGAGCGATAGGCGCTGGGCGCGGCGCCGTAGCGGCGGTCGAACGCGGTGGCGAAGTACTGGCTCGAGGAGAAGCCGCAGGCCAGCGAGATCTCGAGGACGCTGGCGGCTCGGCGCTCGCGCAGCATCGCCGCCGCTACCTCCAGCCTGCTCTGGTTCAGGTACTGCATGGGCGACGTGTTTGAGAGGCAGCGCACGTGGTGGACGAACTGCGTCACGCCCAAGCCGCAGCTGTCAGCCATCGATTCGAGCGACCACTTGAGCGCCAGGTTCTCGGGATGCCTGCGCAGGTCGCGCAGGAAGAGCTCGACGGTGCGCCGCGTGCTCGACAACGACGCGTCAAGCTTAACGTCTTTCGACCGGAACAACTCCAGCAAGCACAGGAAGAGTTCGCTGATGCGGATGGCGAGGTGCGAGACGCGAGATCCGTCCACGTCCCCCGCCACGGCCTGTGAGATCGCATGGAAGCAGCGGCGCAAGTCGGCCGTCGCGGTCCAGACCGGCTGCTCGTTGTGCCGCAGCATGTTGGTGAGTTCGTCCAGATCGGGCTTACTCAGCAATAGCCACGCAGGCCACTTCCACTCCTCGCTTGGGCGGCGCACGCCGAGGTCGAGGATGATCCATGTCAGCCGGCTCGCCGTCACGTGCGGCGCGCCCACGCGATGCATTTGCCAGGGTCGGGTGATCGTCAGCGAATCGGGCTTTAGATGGTAGCTGCGACCCTCCATGCCGAACTCGAGACCGCCACCCTCCAGCATCGTGATCTCCAACCCTTCGTTACGATGCCAGTCGAGGCCCCAGCTCTGGTCGCTCGCCGCGTCCCAGAAGCCAGCCATCTTCACCCCGGCAAGCGCTCCCGCCGGCAGCGCCCGGCCAGGATAGTGGCCGTGACGCAACGCTTCCACACGCACGCTCCCGGCTTCGGTGGCGGCAATCAGCAGCGCGCAGCTATCAGCGCGATAGGTCTCGTCGTGATCCTTGTAGATCGGAATCGGTCGCGGCACTCTGGCTCCATGTTGCCAGAACAGCGGGGGAGCTGTCGTCGGGAAAGGCGATGCGGTGCCGCGCTCTGCGTGGTAAGTGTTGAAGTTGAGAGTTGCGGACCGACAGCAGCGGGCATGACAGGCAGTGCGTGTCCGCTGGGTTCGTCAACCAAGGAGCACCGATGAGCGCAGACACCCGCCGGACGTTCGCCAAGCTGACGGCGAGCGCGTTGTTCAGAACGGCGCTAGAAGCGCACGCCGCCACGGCACCGGTCGCAGCCGCCGCCTACCAACGCGCCGACGCCAGTTGGTTTGCGGCGTGTCCGTTTGGTGTTTCGACCCACTGGACCGCGCTGTCGCAGTCCATTCACCCGGCTGACTGGCGACCGTTCCCCGAGACGGTGGCGAAGTTCAACGTGCAGCGCTTCGCCGACCACATCGCCGCCACCGGCGCAAGCTACCTGATCTTCACGACGTGCCACGCGCTGCAATGGCTGGCCGGGCCGTGCGACGCGATCGAGCGGATCCTGCCGGGACGCACCCACGCGCGCGATATGATCGGCGAGCTGGCGCGTGCGTTACGGCAACGCAGCATCCACTTCATCGCCTACTATAATCACTCCTGCAATAACGGCGACGATCCGGCGTGGGAACTCGCTTGCGGCTACCACGAACCCGACAAGAGCCGGCTGGTCGAGAACCTGCTCTCGATTGTTCGCGAACTCGGCGAGCGCCACGGCGAGTTGATCAAGGCGTGGTGGTTCGATAGCTGCTACTCGCTCGACACGCACGGCGCGAACTGGGGCAAGTCGACTGTTCCCGAGAACTTCCGTTTTCCGTGGAACGAGTGGGTTGCGGCGGCGAAGTCCGGCTATCCGAACCGCCTGGTGACATTGAACGCGGGCATGATGCGCTACTATCTGTACACCGACCACCAGGACTACGAGTGGGGCGAGGCCAACGACCTGATCGCGGTGCCGGCGGCGCAGTTCACGCCCGACGGCCTGCAGGCCCACCGGTGGGTTTGCCTCGACAACTCCGACTGGGTACACAGCCGCTACAACCAGTCGCTCGTCGCCGCGCGCTACAAGCCGGAGGAACTCCGCGCCTACGTGCAGACGGCGCATCGTTTCCATGTGCCGGTCACGTTCAACATGGACGTGGACCGCAACGGCGAGTTCCTGCCGGAGACGTTGCGCGTGCTGCGGCAGCTCAAGAGCGAGGTGGTCTAAGTGAAACGGCTGGTTCGCGGCCTGCTGTTGTTGAGCTCTGCGCTGCTGTCGTCGAACGCCGCCTGGGCGCAGGCACGGCGCATGTTGTGGGGCGACACGTCGCGCCTCGGCCGTCCTTTCGCAAAAGACCCGTCGGTGATCCGCTTCGGCGGGCGCTACCTGCTCTACTATTCGATGCCGCCGTACGCGGACGATCGCGCTGGCAACGGTTGGGCCATCGGGATTGCCGAGAGCCGCGATCTGATCGAGTGGATAAAGGCCGGCGAATTCGTGGCTGGGGCGGAGTACGAGGCAAGGGGCATCGCCGCGCCCTTCGCCAAAGTGATCGACGGCCGCGTCCATCTCCTCTACCAGACGTACGGCAACGGGGCTCACGATGCGATCTGCCACGCCGTATCGGGCGACGGACTGCGCTTCGAACGGGACGGGACGAACCCGATCTTTTATCCCACCGGCGATTGGAACGCCGGCCGCGCCATCGATGCCGAGATTGTAAAAGACGGAAAGCGCTGGCTGTTGTATGCGGCCACGCGTGACCCGGCGATGAAGGAGCAGATGGTGGTCGGGGCGGTCTCCTATGGCGGCTGGTCGCGCAGCGAGTGGAAGCTCATGGCCGATCATCCGCTGCTGAAGCCTGAACTCGCGTGGGAGCAGAACTGCATCGAGGCACCCACGTTGCTGCAGCACGACGGCGTCTTCTACATGTTCTACGCGGCGGCCTACAACAACGCGCCGCA
Organism: uncultured Acidobacteriia bacterium; assembly: GCA_903909435.1. GTDB lineage: Bacteria > Acidobacteriota > Terriglobia > Bryobacterales > Bryobacteraceae > CAIVVT01. Next base: position 19,649 of record CAIVVT010000238.1, read on the forward strand.
AAAGATCGGCCTGGCGCGGAGCACGGACGGAGTCCGCTGGGAGCGCGTCGGCACCCAGCCGTTCCTCGCCAACGGCAAGCCGGGCGAATGGAACTCGTCGGAGTCCGGCCATCCCGGGCTCTTCGTCGATGACGACGGCCAGACGTACCTCTTCTTCCAGGGCAACAACGACAACGGCCGCACGTGGCTGCTATCTTTCGTCAAGCTCGGATGGCGTAACGGCCTGCCCTACATCGCAAGTTAAGCGCCTCGCGCCGCGATACGCTCTGTCTGGCAATGCCAATCGCCTGCACGGGCACGCTGCGACAGTATGTCGGCAGCTTGCACCGGCTGCACGGCAGCAAGCGGTTCTTGCAGGTCTACGACTACGTGGATATCTATGTTCCGATGCTGGCGCGGATGCCCTGAGCCTCCTGTTGGCCCTCCGGACTTTGGTGATTGCGTTCGGTGTGATAATGGGCGACGAAGTTTTGAACGGCGGTCCGCAATGACCCCTCGCCAAACAAGATCATGCGCTCCACGCAGGACTCCTTGATGCTGCGCACAAATCTCTCCGCGCAGGC
>CAIVVT010000239.1 GCA_903909435.1 uncultured Acidobacteriia bacterium
CCCCTGAGTCGGCGCTCGGGTTGCGTCTCCGCAGAGCCCTACCCTCCGCTCAGGTCCGTTCAGTCTACCAGGGATGAAAATCAGAAAACACGAAGGCCGTTTACACAGAATGCTTGACGCGCCCGAGTACCTATGAATAGGCCTCTACTTGTGGCTGCAGCTGGCTCTTCCTTGCCGCCTACTCCGTTTCGTTTCTGTCAGCCTACCGGTCTAAACCTGTCTCGCTCATTGCCGCAGTAGCAAGGAAAGCACAGTCCGCCTGGGCCGGGATTAGTCGAAACGGACTAACCGGATCTTCAACATGCCAATCGTCGAACTGGGTAGCGCTGGCATGAACAACTCATCTCCATTGATCCGGCGACTCGACACCCACTTGCCATTCTTGTAGCGCCCTTCGTCCCTCGCGGAAACGCCTACTCGGGAGGGGCCCGGTGAGTCGGCGGAAAAACTAGGCGACCCGTTGGCGCCGATGAAGAGAAATTCGTCAGGTGCCGTGTTGACTACGAGCGCGAAGGACCGTGTGTCTGCCGGCATAGCTCGGGAACTAAGAGCAACGCCGCCCGCGAGTAGCGGTGCGGGTTTGGCGTCGGCAGTTTCGGAGCCTGGTCCTCCTGCGCGCCTAACCGCCAAGGTGATCTGGTAGCCACCCAAGGCAACTGGTTGAGGCTTCTCGCCGTCGACCATCAGAATCCCCTTCACCTTCCCCGCCGCCTGCCACTCGGCAAGCTGGGGCAACATCCCGGAAAGCAGCTTGTATGCCTGAGCTACCTGTCCTTCTGTATCGAGGTCTTCGACGCCGAAAGGGGCCCAGGCCCACGCGGAGTGATGGCCAAAGGCCCAGAACAGGTTGCCAACTTGATCGCGGGCTTCGGGGATGAATAGCGGATTGCCCGATCTGGCGTACAGGGCGCAGGCGCCTTTGAAATCCGGTACGTAAATGTCGGGAGCGATGAGATCCAGCGAAGGCGCGGCGGCACGGTAGATGTCCATCACACGCGCAACGGGTCCCCCGCTAGGCCATTTGCCGGGCAGGTCCTGGCCGGGTTGCGGCCCGAGCCAAGCGTTCGCGTACATCGGAATGGTGAGCTCGGCTTTACCAGCTTTCGCTACTTCGCCGATGAACCGGCCTACGTGCCAGGCCATAAACACTTCGTCGGCCCACTCGTCAGTTCCGAAGACCTCTGCCCAGGTTCCACCGGCTTTGTAGCCGTTTCTTCCCCAGACCTCCAACATCTCGGGGAGCAGGGTGGCCTTTCCCTTCGCGAGGTAGTCCATCAGACTGGCGGGAACTGGCATGGCCCACGCGGCATCCGCCAGACGGGAACGGTCGCGACTGTCGCCCAGGATGCCCGCTTCATTCTCCACCTGCATCATGATGACGGTGTGCTGGGGATCCACGGCCTTGATGTGGCGCATGACTGCGCGGAAAGCCTTGACGTCGGCCTTGAGAGTCTCTTCGCCGAGTGGACTGAGCGGCACGATGCCTTGTTGTTCCATGTACTCGGCCAGGGAAGAGGACATTCCGCCATTCGGACGGATCTTGACCACCATGGGCGGGAAACGTTTGCGGTCTGCCTTCACCCAATGAGGCACGTAGCTGGAGCCCGCGTTCTTCCAGGTCGCGAACCAGATCAGGACAAGCTTCATTTGCCGCTGCCGTGCTTCCTTGATCTGGGTGTCGACGAGTGAGAAGTCGAACTTCCCCTCTTCCGGCTCGACTATTTCCCAACTGACGGCGCCGATCACCGTGTTCAGGTGCATAGAGGCGAGCTTGTCCCATATCGGTTTCATGTACTCGACGCCGGATGCGCTGGAGTTGTGCAGCTCTCCCGCCAGCATGATGTAAGGCTTGTTGTCGACGAAGAGTTGTTTCGCCGCGCCGTTCTGGCGGATCTCGGGCAACGTTTGCGCTGCGCTGCTTGCGGCAGCGACCAATACCAGGATCAGAAGCTTTGAATTTCTCATATGCGCTACGACAATCCTATGATTACCGGCATGCTCTGTTGCCGGCGTTGGGAAACGCAATGAATGTGACGCTTGCAGGCTCCAAGCGAAGTCGGCAGGCGCGGACCGATACGCCTTCAACGGGTGGCAAGGCACCATCGCTTGCGGCCTGAAGTTCGCGGCCGTTGAGTTCAACGGCAGTGCTCTCCAGATGCTTTGAGGTAAGCGTGTAGCGCCTTCCTGGCTTGGGCGCTTCAAGATCCTGCGATGTTGTGCCAGCATTGATCGCCAATACGGTGACACCGCCTGGGCGGTCTCGCATGCAATGGGCATATAGGTACAGGTCGCTGTCCGGCGGTGGACCCGGATTCAGCACGACCGACCCCATGAGACGCCGCCACAACAACGCGCCCCAGTAGTTGGGACGCGGGGCAAGTGTCCTCTCGTCAAGCAGGCCATAGTCGCTTGCCGCGAGCGTGTTGTGCGCAATCATCCGAACGCCCCGCTGCGCCAGCCGCCCAAGCTGGTTGAGGTACCGGAATGTGTCGAGAAACGTCGAGGACCAGGGATTCCCACCGCATCCGGCGTCGGCCACTTCGGTAACCCAGAGCGGCGTGCCCGGTTCATACCGGTCGCGCAGATCTGCGTAGAACGCATGGATCTTCTCGGGCCGGGACAACCATTCCTTGGAACGAGCGGCGGCGGCCGTGGTCCCGATGGAAGGCATCGCGCCAGCGCATCTCTGAGAAACCGCCGCGTAAATGTGGTAAGAAAATACGTCGAATGCGGGTCCCGTGGCTCTCATCAGGTCTTCGGTTCTCAGTTTGCCTGGCGTGGGTGTGCTTCCCAGCACGCCACCCTCGCCTGTCGAACCTGGACCGACAAACAGACTGCCGGGCGCCGCGTCCCTGTAAAAGACTCGGAACGAGGCGATATCCCGCCCAAACGCCGCGGCCTCGTAGCCTTTTGGCGCCCCGCCCATCGCCGCGTAGTTCGGTTCGTTCATGAATTCTGCTGCGGCGATGCGGCCACCAGCAGCTTTCGTATATGCGAGCAAATGCCGCGCCTGATCCGGAGTCCACGCACCGGCCGCATCGCGGGTTCCCGCTCCGAAAGCGAATGACGTGACCACTTCTCCATTCGCAGCACGTGCGAAATCGATGACGCCTTTCCACTGCTTTCTGGTCAGGATCCCGTTGAAACCGGCTGGCGGCTTCTCTGGCGCAGGGTCGTCGGAATCGTGGAAGTAGACGGTATTCGCCCACGTGCCACTGACCCGGATATAGGATGGGCCCAGTGCCGCCGCCAACTTGCGCAGACGAACGTTATAAAGATCGATGGGCGGACGGTACTCGTAGAGATTGGCAGGCAGTCCTGAAGCTGTCGAGCCGGGCGCGGGTTTGTCGTTGTGGATCTGGTCATACGGTTTCCAGAACCTTCCGCCCGTAACCTCGATCATTTCGATGTTGTAGGACTGGAAGCGCTCGTCAACATTACCGATGCGAGGCATCGTTGCTGGCGACAGCGGGACCGGCTGAGCGCCAACTTGATACAAGAACGCGAACAGCGGCAGAGGTGCCAGCCTGGCACACAAAAAGAGAGTTCTTCTTGTCACGCTCCGCCTCGCCTTACGCTATCCAGCCGGAACGCATGCTGGTCAACCATTTGTGGACTCGGTGGATTTATCGCCATCATCAACTCATTGCATCGCAAGGGTGCGTGTCCGCTCCGACTCTTAGAGAGGCATCGGTGCAAAAGATGCGCTCGAAGGTCGCGAGTACCTGTTCCATTGCGTCCGAAATGTCAGATTGGCCGTGCTCGAAGCACCATCGGACCGTCACCCCCGTGACTTGAAGGGTCATCCCAGCAATCACGCCGGCAATAAGACTGTCCTCTCTGCGCTCGGGGAGGCGCTTTGCAAAGGTCCGGGCAACAAGGGCTTGCACCTCGCCGAAGCGCGACATCTCTGTCGCCGCAGCAGCCGGGTTGTTCCTCAGGATCTCAATCACCTTTCGAGTGCGAGGGTGTGCAACTGCTTCCTGGGCCACATGGAGAACCGTTTCCCGGAAAACCTCGCGCAGCGAGTAGCTCTCAGGACAGGCCTCAATGGCGGCGATCAGCTGATCCCCATAGGTCACCAGCGTATACGCCATCAAATCACCCTTCGACACGAAGTACCTGAAGAAGGACCGCTGCGATATGCCCGCCGCCTGCGCGATGTCGTCAACCGTGGTCTCGTCAAAACCCTTCTTGAAGAAGAGGACTGTGGCGGCGTCAAAGACGATCTCCCGCACCATCTTCTGCTTGCGGGCTCTTAGGCTAGGAAGCGCGGGGCCCCCGTCTTGCACCACCGCGGTGGATTCCGGCATTGGAGGAGATTTCATGGCCGTTACGGCAGGTTAGCATAAACGGCGTGATGTGACTAGTATGGCAAAAACTGTTGACATTGGCACATTATGCCATACAGAATAGTCCCAGATGTCTCGGCTGCGGGCGAAGCTCCGGAATTGCACTCTGTTCAAGGCCGATCAGAGCTGCCTCGGCGAAGTTGGGCATTAAGCCAGCACGCTGACCGGCTTTCACGCACTGTGGGTTTCGCCCTGAAGCTGTTGTTCTAATGAAATCGGCGCCGCGGGCTCGCCCTTGGTCAGCCCGCGCTCAATACGAGGCGGTCACAATCTATGTACAAGGAATCAAGCAGAATGACACTGGCGGTAGCGATAGCCGTGCTTCTGGGCAGCGCTTTACCGTCGTCTTCCCAGGAGAAACCGGCCGCCCCTCGGGCGAGCGGCGTCGAAGCGGCCGATCCCTTGTTCAAAGAACCATACGTAGACGTCGACGAGTGGCGAGACGCACCCGTACGCCATCGTTACGTCCATGGAGGGTTCAAGGGCACGACAGCCCGTTTCTCCCTGTACTTCCCGCCCAAGGAGCGATACCAGGAACGGTTCTTCCAGCACATCACGCCAATCCCAGGTAGTGAAAATGAGGGGCCGAAAGGCTCCGGACCAGAGAACAAGGTTGGGTTCTCGATCACCAGCGGGGCCTACTTTGTCGAGACGAATGAAGGCGGGATGGCGTCGCTCGCCACCGACCCGACACTCGCGGCGTACCGCGTCAACGCCGCCGCGGCGCGCTATTCACGAACGTTCGCGTCGCAGATGTACGGTCCGCATCGTACCTACGGATATGCGTTCGGCGGGAGCGGCGGAGCTTTCCGCACAATTGGAGGCTTCGAGAATACGAGTGGAGTCTGGGATGGAGTAGTGCCATACGTGGTCGGCTCGCCCGTCGCGATACCTAACGTTTTCACGGTGCGATCGCTCGCCTTACGTGTTTTGAAGGACAAGTTTCCCGCCATTGTCGACTCGTTGGAGCCCGGCGGTAGCGGCAATCCATACGCCGGCCTGAATCAGGAAGAGCGGGACATCTTCACTGAAGTCACACGACTGGGTTTCCCCATCCAAAGCTGGTCCAACTACAAGACAGTCGGAATGGGAGCGCTTCCGATTCTGTTCGAGATGGTGATTCAGAAAGACCCCAAGTATTTTACGGAGGACTTCTGGAACGCACCGGGCTACGCAGGCGCGAACCCGTCAGCGTCGCTGGTGAGCGCACGGATTCAGCATCGTACAAAGATCAGAAGGGTGATCCCAAGGGAGAATCAACCGTCCCCGTCCGCGAACGCGCCTAAGAACGGTGTTGATACCGCCTGGCAACAGCTACAGGGTCCACCCGCTGGTTTCGAGATCGAGAACGCGCCCCAGGGAAATGTCGAAATGGCAACGGTGATCGTGAAGACCGGCGCAGCCGCAGGTGCGACTTTCCCCCTCGGGAAGATGGAGGGAGACACGATCTTCGTCGGCGTCAGCATGGCCGCGTTGATGAGTGGCGGTCGCGCCCTCGACCCCTTAAAGCAGATCAAGCCCGGCGATGAGGTGCTGATCGACAACTCGAACTTCCTCGCGTCCCAGTATTACCACCGTTATCAGGTGCCAACTCCGGATTTCTACGTATGGGACCAGTTCCGTGGTCCCGACAGAAAGCCGATCTACCCTCAGCGTCCCAAGACGATTGGTCCCGAGTTCGCAGCCTCCGCTGGAGGCACGACACAGAGCGGTCGCTTCCAAGGCAAGATGATTATCGTTGAGTCCCTGTGGGACCAGGACGCATTTCCTTGGCAAGCCGACTGGTACGCATCCAAAGTGAAATCGGCGTTGGGTTCGAGGTTTAACGACAACTTTCGCCTGTGGTTTACGGACCACGCTTTGCATGGAGACGTCGAGCAGCAGGCCGACCCCACTCGCACGGTCAGCTACCTCGGCGCGCTGCACCAAGCCTTGCGGGACCTGAGCGCTTGGGTCGAGAAGGGCGTGCCGCCGCCTCCAAGCACGACATACAAAGTAATTGACGGACAATTGCATGTGCCCGGGGCCGCTGCGGAGCGCAAGGGCATCCAACCGGTTCTTAGCGTGACCGCGAACGGTGGACTTCGCGCCGAGGTGGCGGCCGGAGAGCCGGTCACGTTTTCGGCGGTCATTGAAGTACCGCCGCAGACGGGGCGCGTAGTTGCCGCGGCATGGGACTTTGTGGGCGAAGGCACGTTCGCTGTCGCCGGAGACGTCTCCACCTCATCCGGCACGCGGGTGGTTGTGAAGGCAACCCATACCTTCTCGAAACCCGGAACATACTTCCCGGTGTTTCGCGCCGCCTCCCAGCGGCAGGGAGATGCCAAGAGTCCTTACGCGCGCATTCAGAATCTGGGCCGAGTACGCGTGATCGTCAGGTAACAGAGCGCCGCGAAGGTCAACAACAAGACCTCTGTCGTCGCGGGTGTCATAACTGCGGATGAACGACTGTTGCGCTATCGAGACTGCACTGAGGCTCGAAAAGACACTCGACAGGGCGGGAAGAATAGCTACGAAATGGCTGAAACGCATGACCTGCCTGACACGATCAGGTGGCCTGACCTCGAAATAGTCTCCACGGTTTTGGCCGACCGCTGGTTCAGATGGCGAACAACACCGCGGCCGGGTGTGGAGCGACGAATTGGCGCTGCCGCCCGACTCAGGATGAGTTCAGGCCTTCTTCTTGTAGTACTCCATGGCGGGACCGGCAGAAACTCCCGGGCCGACGAGGGCTCTTTTGCGTAAATCCGCCATCTCTTCGAAGGTCAGCTTCCGGAAGTTCTGGATTGCCCGAATATTATCTTCCATCTGACCCTGTGTGCCGGCGCCGCAGACGGCCACGTGCATGCCCGGCAAGCTCAGCACGTATTGGAGGCATTCGGTAGAGCTCATTGATCTCAGCAGATACGCGTTGCCGAATACTTTCATGGCCTGTACGCCGAGGCCCCATTCGGCCGCGGCGGGAAGGGCTGTCTTCTCGAAGCTTGAAAACACGTGATCGACTGCATTCAGCGGCATGAACGCCGTATCCCACCCGTTGTACGCCTTCAGCAACGCCACCAGGGCCTCGGGATCGTAATGGCCGGTGAATCCGATAAAGCGGCACTTACCGGCCTTCTTAGCTGCCTCGAAGGCCTCAAGTGCTCCTCCGGGACCGAGGATCTTGTCGATGTCGTCCTTGTTTCCGACGGCGTGTGCCTGCCAGAGATCGACATGATCGGTCTTCAGGAGCTGGAGAGAGATGTCCAACTCCTCGGCCGCTTCCTTCGCCGTCCGTTTTATGGTCTTTGTGGTGAGAAAGACGTTCTTGCGGACACCTTCCAGGCCGATGCCATAAGCTTCTTCGGCTTTGCCGTCCCAGTAAAGGCGCGAGCAATCGAAGTAGTTGATGCCCAGGTCGTACATCTTGCGGACGTGCGCCGCCGCGGACCGAACATCGGGATGAAGATTCATCCGCGCTCCACCTTGCCCGATGATGGTCACCTTCGCGTCGGTCTTACCGAATGTGGTGGTGGGAATATCACCCGCCTTCACTTTTTGAGGTGCTGCGGATGCGCCGGTGATCGACAACCCGGCCAACGCGCCAACTACGAACGATCGTCTCTGCATGGATTCCTCCTGCTGTGAACTGCCTCGCCTTTGGCAGCCCGATATCTCTCACGCGAAGCTGAAACCCTGTTTTGTGATCGGCAATGTCCGAATCCGTTCGCCCGTACCCGCGAAGACCGCGTTGCATAGGGCCGGCAGAATCGGCGGTAACGCCGGTTCGCCGAGTCCAGTCGGCGGGTTGTTCGATCTCAGGTAATGCACCTCTATGGACGGCGTTTGCGACATGCTCAGTAGCGGGTGCTCATCATAGTTGGCTTGCACGACGCCTCCATTCTTCAGTGTGATCTCCTGCAAGAGTTCGCTCATGCCATCCACCACGGCGCCTTGCGTCAGGTTCTCCGCCGCGCCGGGATTGATGACCTGGCTGCCGATGTCGCCGGCCACCCAAACTTTGTTCACCTTGATCTTCTTGTCCGGCCAGACCGTGACTTCAGCAACTTCCGCGAAGTAACCGCGATGGCTGAAGTAGAAGGCTACGCCCATGGCCGTGCACTTCGGCAAACTGCGCTTGCCCCAACCGGATTTCTCCGCCACCAACTTGAGCACGCCCATCATGCGCTCCGCATTCATCACGCCCTGAGTTCCGGCCGGCGGACCGGCACTCAGCAACTCCAACCGGAATTGCACCGGGTCCTTGCTCGCGGCATGCGCCAACTCGTCTATGAACGATTGGAAGACCCACGCGTACACGTTCGACCGGGGCGCGCGCAATGCCCCGGTCTTGAGACCGAGCGGCATCACGGAAGCCTGCATCAGGAAGTTCGGCACGAATCTCGATGGGAACTCGTTCGGGTCGAGGTGACCGGTATGGGTGAAGGTCTCGCCTTCGCCGTAGCCGATGAAATGATCGCGCCAGGCGACGAGCTTGCCGTTCTTGTCCAAGGCAGCTTTCAGATGCTGGAACCCGCCGGCGCGGTAGTAATCGTGCGCGAAGTCGTCCTCCCGCGTCCATAGCACCTTGACTGGAGCGCCGACGGTCTTGGAGATCCAGGCGGCCTCGCAGATGTAGTCGTTGTACAGCCGGCGTCCGAATCCACCACCTCCCCGCACCAGGTGGAGCGTGATGTTGCCCTCTGGGATGCCGAGCACGCGGGACACGATCTGGCGGCCGTTTTGCGGAGTCTGCGTGCTTGACCAGACCTCGAGTTTGCCGTCCCGGTAATGCGCCGTGCAGTTCTGCGGTTCTAAAGGTGCGTGGGCAATGAAGGGGAAGACATACGCAGTTTCTACCACCTTGACGTCGCCGCTCTGGAAGACCGCGTCCACGTCGCCATCCTTGCGCAAAGTGCGCGCCGCGGGACGCTTCGAGATCTCGTCTGCTCTCCTGGCGATATCCTCACTGTCCTGCTTACCCCAGTTCCCAACGTCCCACTTCACCTCGAGTTTCTCGCGAGCCGACTTGGCCGCCCACCAACTCTCGGCGACGATCGCCACACCTGGTTCGAGTCCGGGATCGTCGTTCAAAAAGTTGATGAACTTGCCCGGGACGAGAAGGCTTTGGACCATGAAGGCATGCCGGACGCCTTTCAGGGCCTTGATCGCGTCGAGATTCGCGGAGATCGGTTTCCCGCCGTATACCGGGCACTTCTGGTAGACCGCATAGAGCATCCCGGGCACGGTCACATCGATACTGAAGATGGGCGTTCCCGTGACGATGTCCTTCGTATCCACACCACGCGTGGTCGTGCCGATGATCCGGTAGTCCTTCGGGTCTTTGAGTTTGACCGACTTTAGCGCCGGCACGGGCATCGTTGCCGCTTTCGAGGACAATTCTCCATAGCACAGGGAACGGCCGGACACCTTGTGGATGACGCGGCCGGACGCCGTTGTGCACTCCGATTCGGGCACGCTCCAGGTCTGCGAGGCCGCGGCAACCAGCATTTGCCGGGCCGCCCCGCCGATCTGACGCATAGGGTCCCAGTTGTTAGGCGTAGCAGTGCTACCGCCCGTAAACTGTATCCCGTATTTGTCATCGAGATCGGCCTGCATGATCCGGACGTCCTTCCAATCGACGTCGAGTTCATCGGCGATCATCATCGGGAGCATGTTCCGCGAGAGTTGTCCGGTTTCCGGGTTCCTGGCGGTAATCGTCACGATGCCGTCCGGCGCGATACGAACGAAATCGGAAGGAAGCAAACTGGCGTCGCCTGCGCGCGGGTTCTGCGCGAGCGCCGACGATTTCGGGTACAGGCCAATCAGGAATCCGCCGCCCGCCAGGGCGGACGCGCGAAGAAAAGAACGACGATGTATCTGCATGGTGCCCTCCCTAGTACCCGTCCTTGCCCGCAGGCACGGTCGCTAACGAGCCTGGTTTAGACTTCCCGAGTTGCGCCGCCTTATGGATGGCTGCGCGAATGCGAATGTACGTACCGCAGCGGCACAGATTGCCGTCCATGGCCGTATCGATGTCCTCATCCGACGGATCCGGATTCTTCGCGAGCAACGCAGAAGCGGACATGAGTTGGCCGGCCTGACAGTATCCGCACTGTGGAACGTCCAGCTCTTCCCAGGCAACCTGCAAGGGGTGCGAACCGTCGCGGGAGAGACCTTCAATGGTGGTGATCGAGGCATTTGCCGCATCGGATGCGCTCGTGACACAGGCGCGCGTGGGTTCACCGTTTACAAGAACCGTGCACGCGCCGCATAGTCCCGCGCCGCATCCAAACTTCGTTCCTTTGAGATTCAGCTCATCCCGCAAGAGCCAGAGCACGGGCATGTCGGGATCGCCGTCGAATTGATGATGCTTACCGTTTATCGTCAGGTTGATCATGAGGGGCACCTAAAGCTCCGGTCCTGATTGGCCTTCCAAGCCAGCTGAGAGAAGCGATATCGGCAGCTAAGCCGTACCGCACTTGACTTTTCCATCCACATTCGGCACTACAGTGGCACTGTAGCGCAATCGAGGTTACCGCTTAAAGGGTGATCAGCTCGTATGGATCAGTGCCCATCAAGAGATGCTTGCCGACGGCGACCTCGCTTCAGAAGGGCGCGACGCGGCATCTGCTTCTTCGTGTTTGACTCCTTTCAGTGAGAGACGACTTTGAAAACGTATACGTCGCCCGGCGCGGGGTCACTCGCCCGGCGGAAAGTCCGTGGAGGCGGCAAGTTCGGTCTGCGCTTCGAAGTCGGCGATCCGCTTGCGCAGAGTCGTAAGAGTGGTCTCCAGCGCCTGTGAGCCGAGCACCATGCGCAGCGGCGCGGGCTCCACATCGATGCTCTCGATGATGCGCGCGGCCATTCGGGCCGGATCACCGGGGGCCAGGCCGTTCTTGGGATCGAGCATCCGCAGGAAACTATGTGCCGGGGTTTGGTCGTAAATGGGCATGAGCTGTGCCACCTGCGCGCTGCCGTAGCGGAACTCGGTGCGTGCGCCCCCGGGCTCGACGATCGTAACACCGATCCGAAGGATGCGACCTCCTGAGCGACCGATTCCACGAAGCCCTCGATGCCCCACTTTGTGGCGTGATACATCGAGTTTCCCGCGAAGGCGACCTGCCCGCCGTAAGTAGACATCTGGATGATGCGTCCACCGCCCTGGGCACGAAGGTGTGGCAACGCGGCACGGATGAGCTGGATCGACCCCATCAGGTTGGTCGCGACAATTTGTTCGACCTGCTTGTCGGTGAGTTCCTCCGCCGCGCCGAACAGGCCGTAGCCGGCATTGCTGACGATCACCTCGATGCGTCCGAGCCGGGCGAAGGAGCGTTCGACAACCTCGCGGATCGCCGCGGTGTCGGTCACGTCGAGCACTTCGGCCTGGAACGCCTCAGGATAGCGCCCGAGCAGATCGGCGACCTTGCCGGTATCGCGGACGGTCCCGACGACGCACTCGCCGCGCTCGAGGAGTTGATCTGTGAGCTGACGGCCGAAGCCGCTGCTGACGCCAGTGATGAACCATGTGCGTTGTGCCATCGTGAATTCTCCGTAACTATTTCAATCGCGAGTGTACGCCGACGGATTCCTATAGACGGTAACCTTATCAGGAGGGGTCGGAAGGTCGGCGCGCGAGCACCGCGTTCAGGTCGTCACGCACGCGCCGCGGCTCGTCCTCCAGTGGCATGTTGGCCATGTCGCGTACTGCATCCAGGGCACCTTGCGGATCCGCATCGAGAGGAGCAAACAGCGCGTCGAAGTCTTCCGGCTCCGGTCCTTTCGTCGCGACAAGCTCGAAAGTTTTGCGCATGGCGTGAACAGAGCCGAGGCTGCGGACCAAAACTTCGGCGATCTGGCGACGCGCAATGACGCCATCGCTGGAATTCCCGGCCTGGCGTGTGTCGCCTTGCAGGAGAACCAGCCGGTGCTCGTCCGCACCGTTGTAATCAAACCAGCCGGGGCGCACGATCGTATACGCCAATCCGCTGGCGCGCACCAGCCTCTCGGAGCGCCGCTTCCAGTCGTGGGCCTCGGTCGAGCGGTTGTAGTCGCCGGTACGATTCGTGACTCCGATGGAGGTCATCAGCGCGATGCGCACTGGCCGCGAGCCCAGCGCACCCAGAACGTTACGTACGCCGCCGTAGTCGACGCTCTCGGCCCCCGCCTTTCCTGCGCCGTCCGATCCGAGCGTGAACACGATTGCGTCTACACCGTCCACCGCGCCCGCGAGAGTGTCGGGGCGAGTGACATCGCCGATAACCACCTGCGCATCGCGGGGAAGTTGACGGGCCTTGGCCTGGCCTCGCACCAGTGCTCGTACCGTATGACCCTGCCGGCTTGCTTCGTCGACGACGAGTCGCCCGATGCTCCCGGTCGCGCCAACAATCAGCACGGTCATGCGTGCAATGGTCATAACGTCTCCTTGCTTTTCGGCGTTGCGGTGACCTCATCGACGACCCGCAGCGCGTTGAGCGTGCGGGGATATCCGATGAATGGCAGCAGCTGCGTCAGGACGTCGATCAGCCGTGCACGGCTGTTGCCGACGTTGAGGTTTGCAGCGACATGGCCCTTGGCTTGCGCGTCGCATCCACCGAGCGAGACAAGCATGCTCAAGGTGAGCAGCTCGCGTGTGGGCACGTCGATTCCGGTGCGCGTGTAGTGGTCGCCGAAACAGTGGGCCGACAGATAGCGCTGGAAGTGCAACTGGTCTTCGGATGCGGAGGCGTAAAGTCTCTCGACGACATCGCCGCCGACGATCTGCTTCTCGACCGCAAGGCCCTTCTCCATGCGATTCTCGGGCGTGGTCGCGGACTGGCCCGGCAGAGGCAGTTCGACGCCCCGCTCGGTGAGCACCTCGTTCGTGACGTGGATGAAGTCGAAGACCTTGGACATCCCCACGTACGGCACCGCTTGGTACAAGATTTCCTTGATCTCGATCGGAGTCACCCCGACGGTGAGCGCAGCGCCGAGCATGACGCGGTATTCGCCCAGGGCCTGACAGGCAATCATCGACGCTAGCTGGACCATCAATCGGGTCCGAGCGTCCAGGTTGCCGTGACGGGGCACCTCGTCGAAGGCGAAGTTGTCGAAGATCTCGATCAGTTCGGGGTCGGTCACCGCCAAGATCGAGACGTGGCCGGGGGAAAGCGCGTCGTGATTTTTGTGCGCCGCGTCAGTGGTTCTAACGGAGCGTTCGGCGCTACTCTTTTGTTGTCCATTGCTCATAACATCTTCTCTTCTTTGACTTCCGGCTCTGCGTGTGACGCGTGCACGAGTTACTACTCCGCTTTGAGAGAAGCCATATCAATGGAGAAGCGGTACTTCACATCCGACTTCAGCAGCCTCTCGTAGGACTCGTTGACCTTCTGGATCGGGATGACTTCAACATCCGCGGTGATGTTGTGCGCGCCGCAGAAGTCGAGCATCTCCTGAGTCTCGGGAATGCCGCCGATGGCCGAACCGGAAAGGCTACGACGCCCCATGATAAGACCGAATGCCGATACGCCCAGGGGCTTTGCGGGAGCGCCGACAAGGGTGATGTTGCCGTCAAGGCCGAGCAGGTTGATATAGGCGTTGATGTCGTGCTCGGCGGAAACGGCGTCGAGGATGAAATCGAAGCTGCCGGCGTGTTTCTGCATTTCATTGGCGTTGCGGGAGACGACCACTTCGTCCGCGCCGAGGCGGAGCGCGTCTTCCTCCTTGTTCGGAGACGTCGTGAAGACAACGACATGGGCTCCGAAGGCGTGTGCAAACTTCACGCCCATGTGACCCAGTCCGCCGAGACCGACCACGCCAACCTTCTTTCCTTTTGTGACGCCCCAGTGGCGCATGGGCGAGTAGGTTGTGATTCCGGCGCAGAGCAGTGGTGCGGCTCCGGCGAGATTCAAGTTGGCGGGGACGCGCAGCGCAAAGCGTTCGTCGACGACGATGCTATCGGAATAGCCACCGTAGGTCACGCCTCCGAGATGCTTGTCCGGAGAGTTAAAGGTCAGGATCTGGTTCGGGCAATAGTTCTCAAGACCCGCCTTGCAGTGGGGGCAGGTGCCGTCAGAATCGACCAGACAGCCGACGGCGGCCAGATCGCCGGACTTATACTTTGTGACCGCGGAGCCGACCGTGGTGACACGCCCGACGATCTCGTGGCCCGGGACGCTCGGGTACACCGTGGGCATGACGCTGTGCCAATCGTCGCGAACCGTGTGCAGATCGGAGTGACAGACGCCGCAGAAAAGGATCTCGATCTGGACGTCGTGCGCGGTTGGCTCCCGGCGCGCGATCGTCGTGTAGGCTAGCGCCGATGTCGCGCCGGCGGCGGAGTAAGCTTTCGTTTTGTACATGATAATGATGTCTCTATCGAGTCCTTTCAGCCCTTGTATTGTTCCTCGCTGACGTGTTCCATCCAGTCGGCGCTCTTTCCGTCCAGTTCCTCCACAATCGCGATATGAGTCATCGCGGTGGTAGGCGCGGCGCCATGCCAGTGCTTTTCGCCGGGCGTAAACCAGATCACGTCGCCCGGGCGGATTTCCTCGACCGGTCCGCCCCAACGCTGTACCCTGCCGCAACCGGCAGTCACGATCAGAGTCTGGCCGAGCGGATGTGTATGCCATGCTGTCCGGGCGCCGGGCTCGAAGGTGACGCTGGCACCGAAAATGCGCGCCGGAGCGGGCGGATGGAACAGCGGGTCAACCCGCACCGTTCCTGTGAAGTATTCTGCTGGCCCTGTGCCCGAAGGCTCGGAACCACTTCTCTTGATTTCCATCCTTGAATTACTCCTTTTATGAGGTGCCGCAAATCCGCAGGCTATGGAGACGCCGGCAAGTACGCCGCCGACGAACAATCGTCGCTTCATAGATCCCTCGCGTTTCGCTTCGTTTGATTTCCATCGTTCTTCCTCTGCACTTCGTCTTGAGCGTCAGCGGCTGACGCGCTGCTGGAGGTGTGCCGGGTAACGAGCACCTTCCCGTAGTATCCGAAAAATGCATCGCTCTGAAAACACAGGACGTCGCTGGGTTGTTAGGCAGGACGTTCGGCCAACGTGAACAGTCGATTTCTGGGTGAACTTTAAGTCGTGTTATGTCCGATCCAAGAACGGTCCTGAGTAACCGGGTCACCAGCGCCGCAGTCCTTGAGAGGGATGTTGTTGGCCTTCGCCCAAGCTCTCAGCTGCCCGCTGAAACGACCAGCCATGTGCATCAGATGCGTGTTGTCCAGCGTGTCTTCAGATCCTGTCAGTCGACGCCACCAAACGCGGAACCCACCGGCATCGTGCCCCAATCGAAAGTAGGCGTTAAGGACAATCCGGTCCAGACAATCGTACGTGTCCGCAAGAAGGCCACTGTAAGTTTGGCTCAGCCGATCCATTCTCGGAACCATAGCACTCAACAACGCCACTGCGGGTCCCGGGGTATGGTCGGGGTCGTGGGTTCAGATGCCGCGTGGCTCGGGTGGGTTGAGAACGTTCGGTCGAATCTCCTCGGGTCGATTTGATCGCTCACGTGGCAAGATTAGGCTCGTCAGGATTTAGAAGAACTAGTATACTTTTTCTAAATAGGAAAGCTGAGAGTTATGATGCAAACCATGCGAGATCAGATCATTACGAGGATCGAGCGGCTTCCCAAGGGGGATGCCTTCTCAGCAAAGGACTTTCTCGACATCGCCAGTCGGGGCACGATTGATGTGGCGCTTGCGAGTTTGACTCGGAGTGGTGCGATTCGTCGTGTGCGACGTGGCCTTTACGATGTTCCGAGGGTCAACCCGGATCTTGGCGGAGAGCTGAGTCCAGACATTGACAGGGCTGCGCAGGCCATCGCCCGCAGACAGCGTTGGAAGATCATTCCTGAAGGCGCGTGGGCCGCAAACCTGCTGGGCTTGTCGACGCAAGTTCCGGCCAGGATTGTCTACCTGACGGATGGTCCAAGCAAGACGGTGCCGATAGGACGCCGCACAATCCATCTCAAGCACGCTGGCCCGAAGAGCATGACCGGCCTTGAGAGCAAGTCCGCGCTCGTGGTCCAGGCGCTTCGTCATCTCGGGAAAGAAGGCATCGGATCGCAGGAGATGTCGAAGCTACGTGCCTTACTGTCCCCTGCAGAGAAGCGCCGCTTCCTTAGTGATGCCCGTTTCGGTGTCGATTGGATCTATGAAGTAGCCAGACGAATTGAGGAGGCGCCGGCTTGAATACCATTGCACGAATGTCCGCGAACGGGCGGGCAGAGGCATTTCAGGCCACGGCAGAACGCAAGGATCTGCCCGAGGCAGTGGTCGAGAAGGACTTCTGGGTCTGCTGGATCTTGAAACAGCTCTTCTCGATAGATCTCGTGTCAAACCGGCTGCTCTTCAAAGGGGGCACATCTTTATCGAAGATCTTCCATGCCATAAACCGGTTCTCCGAGGACATCGATATAGCAGTGGACTACACGGCACTTGGGTTCACTGGCACCCGCGACCCTCTGCAGGGTGGGATCTCAAAGACTCGGCGCGTAAAGATCTTGGCCGAAATGATGACGGAGTGCCAGAACTATATTAAGGGCGAATTCTTGAATGCGCTTCGGACGAGATGTAGCGAGGTTCTGACGTGGCAAAACGACTGGGGCTTGGAGGTGGACCCGACAGATCCGAACGTCGTCATCTTCCGCTACCCCACGGCTGCCGCGGAGCGCCTAACCTACATCCGATCACAGGTTATCCTTGAACTCGGGACTCACGCGGAATTCGTGCCCCGTGGACGGTTCACGATTCGTCCGTTCATTGCGGAGGAGTTTCCTTCGCTGATGCCTGATGCCGAAGCTCAGGTCGAGGCCATCCTCGCCAAGAGAACATTCTGGGAAAAGGTGACCATTCTGCACGCAGAATTCCACCGACCGCAAGCGAAGCGGCTTCCCGGACGATATTCCCGCCACTACTATGACGTCGCGATGATGGCGGCGGGTCAGGTCAAAACCGAGGCCCTTGCCGACATTGACCTTCTCGCCCAAGTCGTAAGTCACAAAGAGGCGTTCTATCCTGCTGGGTGGGCTCGCTATGACTTGGCACGCCGTGGGAGTCTCCGAGTGTCACCCGCCGAGAGTCGAATCCCAGCGCTGAGACGGGACTACAGGGATATGGCAGACATGATCTTTGGGGAGCCGCCGAACTTCGATTTTCTCCTGGAGATGCTGGCTACGCTTGAGGCTGAACTGAACTCCTGAGCCGAAAAGCTGTTGCGTTCGAGCATCCGGCGCGACTCACTTCGCGCATCTCATTTGCCCCACCCGGATGCTGCCATTCTGCTCCGTCTTGCCTCAGCCGGAAATGCCGCGGAATTCGGAAGCGTCGCTGAGGGTGCCGCTTGGTGTCTTGCCGTTCGTCTGCCGCCGTCAAGAGAATCCGAAGCTGTGGGAATGTGGAAATCGCGCCCGCCTCGGGCGCGCCGCCACTTCCGTGAGGAACCCTGATTACAGTTCCTCGCTCTTGTCTTTGATTTCCAACTTGAATTGCCAGCCCTCGAAGCTCATTAGCATGCGCCCGAACTCACGCCAGGTGATCTCGTGACCGTCAATCGTGAGAAGGGGACCCGACCCGCCTTCGGCTTCGTCCCATCCGATTTCGCCACGCACGATTTGGTGATTTGCGATCTGTTGACCCAGATCGCGGTCTATCAGGTGTTTAGTGCTCAGCCCGCGCCGGATCTTCTCAATCAATCGGCTGAGCAGCTCGAGCAGATCGCCCTCCGGATCGCCTATGATCTCAAACCGGTAGCCGGCCGGGTGATTGTCAACGAGCTCAAACGCATCTATCGCGACTCCCGGCCCAAACAACCGGGTTCGAAAGTGAAACTCGTGAATTGCTCCCGTGCAGTCCGCGAGCCTGACAGGTTCAAACCGTACATGCTCGAACATGCTGAGGTCACCCAACGCGGCAACCTCTTTGTTGCAGCACTCATTGCATAGTGTACGACCGCCATGTTCTAGGGAAGTGACGTTCACAATGTCGTAGCTGGGCACGGAACGACCGCACGATTCGCAACGGGTTCGTTGCGATTGCATGACCACGTGTTTCTTCATCCTGTTCGAGCTTAGCAATCCGTTCGGGTCCTGCATGCGAGGACGCCCAATCGAGCAGCCGCCTTTGGCCGAATTACATTTATGACTGCCGCTGTTTGAGCAGCGGACGCGCACACGGCTTCCGCGAGTTACGAGCCAGCGCCAGGTTGGGTCGACGCTCCTCGCCGCCTCGTTCCTTTCTCCGAGGGCAAGGACCAATTTGGGCGCAAGCGCAGTTCACCCTTCCCGCACTCGCCGCTGAAGAGTCCACAGCTGTCCGGGAGTCCCAAGTTTCACCGATCACCTAGGTGTCATTCCTCCGCGGAAACACAAGACTGCGCCTGTGTAGACCGATGAATTTCGTTTGGCGCGGCTCCGCTCGCGCTCAGACCCAGCTCGTCGCCGCAATCTGCTCCGAAAGAACTGCGTGGGCCCGGCCAACGATTAGCGCAGTCCCGTCACGATCGATCAACGCGGGACATTCGGGCCACATGGCGCGGATCAAGTCGAGCCAGCCGTCCAACTTCTCGCGGAATTTTCGGGCGCGGGCATATTCAACGCTCCCAAGTTGGCTGATGAGGCCGAAATCCCCGAAGAGCGGCACTCGCTCTCTTCCCCGTGCCGTAAAGCAGCGGTAGGAAATCCACATGAACAGGTCGAGCGCGGCCGGACTGGACGACAGTGCCTTTGCTGCCTCCAGATCAGTCGGGATTGGGTGGCTGAGGGTTTCGCGGTAAAACTCGTCGCTCAAGACGATCATGTTCTGGCAGTCTCCAGGCAGCAGCCGCTGATTGAAATCCTTCGAATACCAGATCCGCGCTTCGGTCATGAAGTTGAACCGAGCCCGGTGCACGACGGCGGCTCGCTCCCGTTGAACGTCTGTGCCGAAGAA
>CAIVVT010000240.1 GCA_903909435.1 uncultured Acidobacteriia bacterium
ACTCGAAGCTCTCTTGGGTACACTCTGTCATAGCGAAAGCCGCCTCCCTGCGGAACGTAACTGTAGCCTGGAAACTCAGTTATGCCCCAGCTGGCGGCTTCTTGCTACTCGCTGTGTGAGAAATCGCGGCTAGCCGGGCGCATTCAGGCGCGCAGCAACACCATGGCGCAACCGCGCACAAGCGGAACGTTCAGCGTCAGCGCGCCGTTGTTGATGGCGCCTTCGACGGGACTGGCCGGGCCAGAGGCCGGATGCAGCGCAAGGCACCGCAGCGTCTCGAGGCTTGGGACGTGGCGGACGACGACCTGGGCGGAGTCCGCCGCTCCACCGAAGACGATCGGCAGTGAGTATCCGCCGGACACCTCAAAGAGATTGACGGACACGCCTGGCGTGCGGCTTTCGACGCAGCGTGGCGCGAGCACCCAGCGCTTGCCGCGCATCGCGTCGAGCAGCGCTCCATAGGCGAGATAATGGGGATCGGTCGCGGCGTTCGGGCCGAGCGCATGGTTGTTGAACGGATACGGAGCGGTCGGATAGACGCCCATCAGCAGATGGCGCTGGAAGAAGCGGTCGGGGTCAGGCTTGAGCTCGTAACTGGGCTTATCGAACGACATGCCGGTCCAGGTGATGGCCGGCTTGCGGAGAGAGAGCCACGCCATAGAGTCGAGCGCCGGGCCGGACTCGCCGTGCTCGGAGTAGAAGCCGTCAACCTCCTTCATCAGGTCCAGGCGCATTGTCATCGGATTGACGAAGATCACCTTCCCCGCCCCGTGCATCAGCGGACTGAGCCACTCCATCAGGCCCTTCCAACTTTCCACCAGCGCTCGCGCCGCGTGGCCGTTCTTCCAACTGGCGCCGTCGTCTGCGTTCGCGTTATAGAGACGCAACCAATCCAGGCGGTCGATGCAGATGCCGGCGCTATCGGGGATTTGTTCGATGTGGCGCCGGGCCTGCTCCAGCAGGAACTGCTGGTAGACGGGGTCGCCGCAGTCCGACACCCATGCGCCATAGAAGGTCTTCACGTGAGGCCGTAGGTGCGCATCGGGCAGCCTCAGTTGAATATAGGCGCCCGGATCCTTCCACAGGCCGGAATCGTTGGAGCGCGCCGCGTCGGCCGGAACCTCCTTGAGATTGCGGCCCAACTCGGTGACGTTGAAGTAGTCGAGCACATAGAATCCGTTGGCCTTCATGTATCGGGCGTAGTCGTTCAGTCGCCGATAACTCGTGGTGCGTGGTT
The DNA here is from genome assembly GCA_903909435.1 of uncultured Acidobacteriia bacterium. Classification (GTDB taxonomy): domain Bacteria; phylum Acidobacteriota; class Terriglobia; order Bryobacterales; family Bryobacteraceae; genus CAIVVT01. The sequence goes on from CAIVVT010000240.1 coordinate 1,238, forward strand.
TGCCAGGCGGCGCGGGCTCATCGCAGGCTCGCTCCCACTCTGCCTCGGCGCTCGACATCGGCGGCAGGAACATCCCCATCCAGGGGAAGTCGTCTGACAACTTCCAATTGACGCGGAACGACATCGCCTTGAATCGTTCGACATCGATTGGATCCTCTGAGCCGGAGTACGCCCCGCAACCTGCCATGGCGCTCGCCTGGCGATTGGGAGGATCAAAAAACTGCGGGTAGCACTGCGTCATCCAGCGCAAGCCACCCCGCCAGTCGGCCTCATGGGCCACCATGTCCATCACGAAACGCACGGTCTTGCCGCGACCCAGCCGGTGGTCGGTCCTGGAGAACACGATCTCGCCAGAAGCCGTGGTGGAGAGCCCCAGGGCCAGAATGGAGTCCTGGGGTGACAGGATCAGGCTGAGGGCCCGGTCGTCGGCGGGCTCGGCGACCGTGAAGAGCGGCAGCGAGATGAAGTCGCCCCGCTCCGGCGTTTCAGAACTGAGATTTGAGTAAGACCAGTTCGTGGAGGTCAACGGCATCAGCACGCGCGGGTCCCGCCAGGTGTCGCTCGCGTGCTCCGGGTCCGACCACGCGGTCCAGAAACGCGTTGCGGCCGAGGCGGGATACTGCAGGGCGGTTTGGATCGCGGTCGTCCAAGGGGCGTCATCGGAGGTGATCTCGATCTCCCAACGCACACTGTCGCCGTGGGGGAGGAACCGGTCCAGCAGCACCAGCGTGCTCCCCGCCGAAGCGCGGCGCAGAGTGCGCCGGACTTCCACAGCACCGTCGCCGCGCACGGTCGCACGGGCCTCGCCCACCCGTTCGCACCCGTCCAGCCGGGTCCCTCCGGTCAGATGACATTCGTGGCCATCGCAAACAGCACCCAGGATATCGCCGTCGGCCGACAGCCGAACGGTGATGCCACGCGCACTCACCGTGTGCACCTCTCCAGCGGAGGACGCGCGTGAGGCTGCGCCCAGGAGAGCGGGGGAGGCGCCCCCCGCGAACATCATGAACCACCGTCGAGTAAGCCATCGCTTCATTCGCATATGCCTGTTCCGCCAGTCGTGCTCGTCATGATATCGCTTAGCGGTCACTGAGCATCGGCAGCATGCCGATCTGTCGAGGTCGCGCGGTGCTGATCGGTGTCGTCGCCGTTTCTTGACCGCCGACCTGGTTCGCCCGCAGGATCCCTTCGGGCTGATCGCGATTGCCGTCCTCGACGAGTTCAATCGTCGGGTGGAGGAGGGCGTCGAGAAGAAGCACATGGACCTCCCCTACGAGCAGGATCTGCCAGCGCCATTCCCGTTCAACTACTCTGGCAAGCCGTAGTCGACCCAGAAGTGCTCGCGTCACGCGCTGACCGAGTTGTACAAAGCGTCGCCGCAGCCCGGCTGGATCGGCGAGGATAACAACTGCGCAAAGGCCACGCACAGAAACTGATCCCAACAAGAAGAACGTCGCAACCGGTAGTCGTCCCTGAGCGCCCCACAGAACGCCGAAACTCGTGCAACGGCGCGTCCTCCATGAACTGCGAAAACACCAGGCGGCCTTCCTGAATAGGCCGCAACTACTGCGCCAGCACCGAAATCAATTCCACCTCAAAACCGCGCCATGTGCCTACCCTGAGAGCACTTGCTGAGGTTTGCAGAACGCTCAACCCGACACGTGTGGCATCTAAGCCACTTTCCGACACTGATGCTCTACCGTTCCCGAACCGCAGCTCAACGAAATCGCGGAGGACAACAAGTGAAGCCAGGCGCACAGCGCGGGAGATCCTGGCCGCGAGTGTTTCGCGGCGGTTTGATTGTTAGAATACAAAGGGAAGGGTCGTGGCAAACGATAACGAACCCACCCAAATACCGCACGGATGAGGACTGGGTGTCCGATCTTTCAGCCGTCGGCTTCCGCGGCGACGAAGCCCTCACGGAGTTGCGCAGGATCCTGGTAACCGGCCTCGCGCGGGCCTTTCACCAGTTTCCGGCCGACTCGGCAATGGTTCAGGACTCCGCTCAGGAAGCTCTGCTGCTCATCATCAGCCGCGTTGAGACCTACCGCGGCGACAGCCGGTTCGTCACTTGGGCACTCTCGATCGTGACCAGGGTCGCTCTTAGCGAGATGCGGCGGGCCCGCTGGAAGGATGTTTCGCTCGATGAGATGTCTGAGGCGGGACGTATTCCTCCCCCTGCCAGTGAGGCTTCCCCGGCGAACATCTCGTATGAGCGCTCGCGGCTCATTGAGGTGGTTCGAAACGCGATCGAGGACAATCTCACCCCTAAGCAGCGTGATGCCATTCAAGCAGAGTTAGGCGGCGCTCCACCCGACGAGATCGCAAAACGACTCGGCACGAACAGGAATGCCCTTTACAAGCTGACTTATGATGGCCGCGTGCGGCTGAAACAGGCGATTCTACGCGCGGGGTGGTCGGAAGATCATGTCCGCAGCGTTCTGAGCGGAACGTAGCCCCATGAGTGAAAGAGACACCAAACTAAAATCGGTTATCGACATGGCTCTTTCGGTGCTCCCGCACGAAATCGGCTGCGACGACTGCTTTGATTATTTCGCTGCTTACGCCGATCACCTGACGAATGGCGCGGCCATGCCCGAACCCCTTCGCCTCGTCGGAGAACACCTCGAACGCTGCGCCTGCTGCATGGAAGAACTGCAGCTGCTGCTCGAAGCCATGAAGACGCAGAACAAGGTCAGTCGGTGACGATTCTGGTGACCCGGGATACAAGCCCGGATTAGAGGTAAGATACCGGCACCCCACTGCGTCTCCCCTTATGGCGGCACTTTCAGCCGCCAACTTGGGAGACAGGATGAGATTCACCATCCACACGATCGAAACCGCACCTCCGGCGGCACGAGCTGATCTTCAAGCCGCCCGAAAGGCAATCCGGGTCGTTCCCAATCTGCTCGGCGTGGGGGCGGAAGCGCCGATCGCGCTGAAGGCCTGTACTGGAAACGCCTCACTCGCTGCCTAGATCTCGAAAGGAAAACAAATGGCACAAAAGAAGAGCATCATCACAGCACTGCTGATCGCGGCCACTGGCGTCGGGATCTATTTGGCGGCCGGAACCACGCCGGTGCGCGCCGCCGGAAGCGGTCCCGCTTATACCTCCGACGGGAAGCTGTTGCAGCCGAAAGGCTATCGCAATTGGGTTTTCATCGGCTCCATGGTTACGCCCAACGGCCTCAACAATGGCAACGCTGGATTCCCCGAGTTCCACAACGTCTACGTGGAACAGGCCAATCTGGCGGTCTACCGTAAGACCGGCGTCTTTCCGGAGGGAACGGTGCTGGTGAAGGAACTCACGCTGGTCCGCGAGCCTTCGCATCCCGATGGATCGGCTGACGAAGCCTCCGGTCGCGGTTTCTTCGAAGGCGAGTTCGGCGGCATGGACGTGACGGTGAAGGACAGTAAGCGGTTCAGCAAGACCGGAAACTGGGGATTCTTCAACTTCGGCCACCACCCCCTGCCTTACGCCACATCTTCGGTCGAATCGTCCAAAGATGAATGCGCTGGTTGCCACATTGCGGGCGCTTCAAAGACGGACCTGACGTGGGTGCAATTCTACCCTGTGCTTCGAGCCAAGAACTAAGCACGCACACCCGCCAGACTACACACGCAGGATTTAAGTCCGATCAAAGAAACGGTCCTCGCGTTATCCAAACAACGCGTCGAGGCAAGTCATCCCGGTATCTGTCTTTACCCCCCCAACCACGGCCGGCGAGTTGGTGGTTAGCGAAACCCAAACCAGATAAGTTTCAAGGAGCAATGAAATGGAAGATTTGAAAACTCTCGTACAGAATCTCGACGCACTAATCGCGAAGGGCGAAATGGTCGAAGCGACCGACAAGTTCTACGCCGACAACTGCGTGTTCCAAGAGGGCAACAAGGCGCCACGAACGGGCGGCAAAGAGGGCCACAAGGAGTATCTCTCCGGCTTCTTCAAGACCGTTACAAAAGTCAACGGTCTGACGCTGCACAGCCAAACCGTTGGCGACGGCGTATCCATGAGCGAATGGACCTTTGACATCGCCACAAGCAACGGTCCGGTGCTCTGGAACGAAGTGCTGCGCCGCCGCTGGGAAAACGGGAAAGTGGTTTCCGAGCGCCTCTACACGGCGGCATAGTGCTGTTGGTATGAAGCCGGCCCAGACACTGTTGACTATCGTTGAGGAGGCGCGTGCGTGTACCGTGTGCACCTCCTCCCTTCCCTTGGGTGCGAAGCCCTTGTTGGCGGCGGATCTCGCATCCAGAGTTCTGATCATCGGCCAAGCTCCCGGGAAAGCCACTCACCTTGCGGGAACCCCTTGGCAGGACCGCAGTGGGGACCGTCTTCGAGAGTGGCTGGGAGTAAGCACGGAGCAGTTCTACGATCCACGACGGATCGCTCTGGTTCCTACCGGATTCTGTTATCCGGGTTCCGGCGCGAACGGCGATCTTCCGCCTCGTCCCGAGTGCGCTCCGCTATGGCACCCGAGGATTTTGCCACTGCTCGTGCACGTGGAGCTGACCATCTATCTGGGCGGATTTGCATTCGCGTCGAATCTCGGCAAACGATACAGGAACCTATCTGAAGCCGCGGCGGACTTCCGGGCTTTGCTGCCTCAATCGATCGCGCTCCCGCATCCGTCACCGCGGAACGGAATGTGGGCCAGTCAGCGGCCCTGGTTTGCCGGCGAATTGTTGCCGGCCTTGCGGGAGCGAGTGAGAGCAGTCCTTGCCACCTGAAACTCCTTCAGATCGTGGCATCCGCGCGAAAACTAACAGCCAGATCGCAACGCTAGAGGCGGCTAGCGAGCGGTTCAACGTTTGGCTCATACAAACACGCCGTGCTCAAGGCGCTGTTGGCAACGACTTGCGAGGCTGGAATGCGGGCGGGAAGGTGTTGGCTTCATGGAACGCCAGCTTCCAACCGACTTCTCCGCGAATCGGCGGTCCAGGCAGACCGGCAACGGCGGCCTGATACCAACGAAGACAGGTACTAAACTACTTTTGCCGTTCGAGCAGCAGGATCCAATCCTGTGTGTCCGGCGCGGCCGGCGATGCCCAGGTCCCCCCGCGCGCAACGCCCGCGTCATCATAGAGCCCCGTCCGTGGATCGTACCACCGCGCAGCGTAATTGCCCGCCGGCAACTGTAAGAGCATACTGCCGCCGTGCTCCAAATAAAAGACGTAGATTTCGCCCGCCAAGCCGAGACACGGCACATCTGCCGGCCCCACGCCCTTCAGCGGATCGAGCTTCCACCATTTCAGTGAGGTCCAGAAGTCGTAGAGGTGCTGGTGCAGCTTGAGCAACACCATCTCGTCGTTGCCGCGGCCGGTCACCCAGCCACCGTAGCCCGGCACATTGGCGCGCTCGCCCGTGGTCTGGTAACCGCCCGCCATAGTCATCTGCCATGCCAGGCGCCGGCGGGTATCGGCCGAGCGAGTCGGGTAGAGCCGCGCTTCACCCCAGGGATATGGGTAGTGATCTTCGTAGCCGTACTCTTCATTGACCTGCGGCATCGGTCGACCAGTCGCTTCTTGCTTGGCGCGGCTGCGCAGCATAAAGTCGTAGGCCCCATGCTCGTCCCAGCTCTGGTACATCGCAAAGTCGGTCCACGCCGACTTGCGGAAAGGATAATCGCCATTTCCGTGGACGCTGGTCATGTGGGCGTATGGGTCGTGCGCACGCAAGTAAGCGCCCATTTCATTCACCCACGCTTCCGTCCGGAAAAGGTGATGCTCGTTCGTGACGTCCCAGAAGACGTTGGAGAAAGCCGATAGCCGCGCTACGGCATAGTGGTAGTAGAGCTTTTCAAGATCGCCTCCCATCGCATGGGAGCGAAAGGGATCCACACCAGGCAAACGGCCGTCAACGTAAAAGATCACCGAGATCTGGACGCCGAGTTTGCGGGCGTAGGCGAGCAAACGCTCGTACTTCTGCCAGTATTCAACATTGAAGCGATTCGGATTGAACCCGGGGTCCTCCACATCGTCGGGACGTGCCGCAGGCCAGACGTTGACGCAAAAGCTGAACCAGCCCGTAGTGGTCACCGCTGGTTCCATCCACTGCGCACCGCTCGCAACGCGCGGCGGGATCAGCGCCACCCGCGCCTGTGTTACGTGCAGCCGCGCCAGCCGGTCGAGACTCTCGCGGATGATGGCCTCGTCCCGCCAACCGGCCAGCGCGTAGGCGGTCGTCGAGCTATAGAAGTAGTGCTCTCCGCTGCCCTCATGAATGAAGTGCCAGGGATGATCCGCGTCCACGTGCACGGGCCCTCGCAGACCTTTGTCAGCAGCCATAAAGCTGCCCTGCGCCGTCCGTGTCAGACTATCCTGCTGGAGCTTCGCCGACCACTTGACAACGCCGGCACGCTCCGGTGTGAAGCGCAATGCGAAACGCGTGCCGTCGGCCGAATCACAGAACCCATCGACTTGGTAGATCTTCCCCGCGGCATCTGTAAACGTGCCGCTCACCGCCACGTCGGTGAACGGGTTGAGCGCCGTAGGGCCGTCGACATCGATCTGTACGGTGGCGATGTCGTAAACGCCGACCTCCGCTTGAGGCGCGGTGAAGCGCACGCCGCGCGGGGGCAGGGCCGATCCCACCGGCGCACCCTTCGTTTCGCCCGCGATCGCCTCAGCAAACCGCTGAGCGATCAGGCGGTAGCCCGCCTCCCAGTAATGGACGCCGTCGTTGTCCGCGCCATCCAGAGGGGCGAGCGCAAGCCACGGCCGGGTCGATGCGGCTGCTCTGAGTCCCTCGCGGTAGGTGGCCAGGGCCTCCGGATTGTTGCCCGGCGTCGCGGGCAATCCGACGACGACGCGCAGCGCTGGACGCCGGCGATGCGCCTCTTCAATGATCGAGATCGCCTGCACAGCCAACTCGCGCGCCCGCTCCAGGCTGACCGGCCAGCGGTCCTTGTGGACGTCGATCCACAGATCGTTACTTCCCGAGAGCAGCACCATCACGTCGGCGGGATGTTGTTCGATCATGCCTTCGCGCACACGCTGACGGATGCGCGCGAGGCCTTCGCCGGCGTAGCCCTCGTGCTCCGGATCGCTAGCGGGTTCCCCACCTCGTTTCGATCCTACGAAGTCGACGAAGATGCCGCGCGCGTTGAGTTCGTGCTTCAGAAACGCCCTGTAGCCCGGAAACACCGACGCCTCCGTGTTGGAATCGCCGGTGCAGAGAACGCGCAGCACTTTCGTGCCGGCGGGGAAGTTCGCATCGGTCCGCTCTGGCCCGCGATGTTGCGCGAAGAGCCAGTCCATGACTCCGCTCGCGGGCGCGAAGGCCTGTTCGAAGACCATGTGGCCGACGCCCGCGGGCTCGGTGTATTTCGGTGTGCCTCCGGCTGCGCGGATCGCCTCGATCATCGACCGTGTGCGAGCCGTGGGTACAACCGGATCGGCGCCGCCATGCCAGGCCCAAATGGACGTAAACGCCAACAGTTGCCCCGTCCCTTCATCGCCACCGCCGCAGACCGGCACCACGGCCGCGAACGTGCCTGGCCTCCGCGCTGCGAGTTCCCATGCGCCATATCCGCCCATCGAGATGCCGGCGAGATACACGCGATCAAGGTCGATGGGTAGCGTGCGCAGCGTTCCGTCGAGTAGCGCCATTGCCATCGCCATCATAGGCGAGGGATCGGGCCGCATTCGCGACGAGCGCTTTGCCGCCCAGTCGGCTTCTACCCAACGCTGGCCGTCGCGGCATTGCGGCACCAGCACGTAGGCCGCATGCCGATCTCGATAGGGCGCACGAGCCATTAACTCCGGCAGGTACTTCAACGAGGCCTCGTTATCGCGGCCGCGCTCACCGGCACCGTGGAGAAAGACGAGCAGCGGGTAGCGCTCGCCAGGTTCGACATGCGGCGGCGCCAGCAACCGATAGGCGTAATGCTCGCCGCCGTAATCGAAGTTCAGCTCCGCGTACTGAACCTGCGGCTCAGGCTGTGCCGTCTCCGCGAGTTCCTTCTGAGTCGCCGACGCGCCGAGCGCCACCGCGCCGATCAACACACCCATCCATGCGATTCGCAACATCCGTTTCTCGCCTCCGCGATCATCCCGCGAGGATTGATTCTCCGCCAATTACAGTGCTCCAAGCGCCTGACCATGCTATCGCAGGACGGGCGCCAGACGACGCCAACCGTCCCTTATGGTCATGCCGCGCTCGCGGTGGCGGACGGCCAACCGGGTAGCTCTGGGCAACTAAGCGCTCAATCCCCTGTGCGGATTGTCTCGATCTGGTTCGAAGTGCCCACCTCCACCGCCCGGGCCGTACGTAACCCACCGGGATGCACTTACAGTTGCAGGCTGTGCCTGAGCCACCTGGCGGCATTTTCACCATATTGAAGGCGAGGCAGGAGATGTGGGGCGTGCCGCAAGTGCACTTGGTGGGCGCTTTGGCCTGGCTCTGAATCCAACGCGAGGCTCGTCGCCGCTGTGTGGCACTCGCAGCTGACACACTTGCAACTGATATCCGCCCGTTCGACGCTCCGGTTGATAGAATCGCTGAGACATGCACATAAGGTGTTTCTGCGCTGCCTTCCTTCTCGTATTCACGCTGCAATCAGCTGAGCATGCGAAACGGTCGCTTGTGGCGCCGGCACCGCCAATGGGCTGGAACAGCTACGATGCCTACGACTCGAACATTAACGAGGCCGAGTTCAAGTGCAACGTCGATGTGATGGCCCGCGATTTGAAGCCCTACGGCTGGGAGTACGCAGTCCTCGATTTTCTATGGTACAACCCCGTTCTGGGCACGCCGGCCGATGACCCGGAGCGCAAGGCCAACCCCGACCTGAAGCTCGACACCGATGGCAAGCCGCTCCAACAGTTGACTATGGATGGCTACGGCCGACTGACGCCGAGCGAGAACCGCTTCCCATCAGCGGCCCACGGCGCTGGCTTCAAGCCGATCGCCGATTACGTGCATGCCAAAGGGCTCAAGTTCGGCATACATATCATGCGTGGCATTCCCCGACAAGCTTACTTCGAGGGACTCCCGGTAGTCGGCGCGAAGGTCACAGCGCACGATATCGCCGACACCGATTCGACCTGTTCATGGCTGAATTACATGTATGGCGTGGATGTCACCAAGCCCGGGGCGCAGGCCTACTACGACTCGCTGTTCCAGCTCTACGCCTCGTGGGGCATCGACTTCGTCAAGGTCGATGATCTGTCGGCGACGATCTATCACGCCGGCGAACTGGAGTTGATTCACAACTCGATCATGAAGTGCGGGCGGCCGATCGTGCTTAGTCTCTCGCCGGGCGAAACGCCGCTGGGTCGAGCGCACCACGTCGCGGCGAATGCGCAGATGTGGCGCTTGTCGGGCGATTTTTGGGACAACTGGCCGGCGCTGCTGCACATGTTCGACCTGCTGAATTCGTGGTCGCCCTTCATTGGTAACGGCGTCTGGCCTGACGGGGACATGCTGCCCATCGGGCATGTCGGTATGCGGCATCATATTGTCGGACCAGACCGGCAGTCGCGATTCACCTGGCCCGAGCACTACACGCTGATGACGCTGTGGTGCATGGCGCGCTCGCCGCTGATGATCGGCGCTGACCTGGTTTCGAGCTCCGAGCAGAGCTTGGCCTTCCTCAAGAACAAAGAAGTCCTCGAGGTGAACCAGCACAGCGCGCACAACCGGCAGGTGAGCCGGACAGAGCACGACGCCGTGTGGCTAGCGGACGAGCCGGGCGGCAAAGCTCGGTATATTGCGCTGTTCAATCTGACGAACGCCCGGCGTAAGGTCAGCTTCCACTTGAGCGATGAAGCACTCCGCGGGCACTTCAGCGTACGGGACCTGTGGGCTAAGCAAGACCTGGGCAGGATACAAGGCGACATCGTCGCGGAACTGGATGCGCACGGCGCCGCCCTGTACATGCTGACTCCGGCGCGATAGGGCAGAACTACATTCGCGCCACACCCGCGACGCGCCAAGGCGCGCCAGGCAGGCGCGGTAACGCGTAGGGTAATGGCACATGGCCTCCGGCTGTCTGGCACGAGGAGGCAGGGCGCATTAGTACGCGCAAATATCAAGCCAGCCCCCGTGCCGGCCTGCGGGCTCGCGCAGGTTCTCCGCCAGGATGCGGGATCTCCATCTCGGCTGGCACAACGATGACGTGCGCCGGCGCGGCGCGGACGCGGAGCAAGCCTCAACGGATTGTATCCGGAGAACTCAGTAGTTTCCGCCGATACACGTCGCGCGCCTGCCCAAGATAATCCAGCGTTCTCTGGCGCAGGCCGTCGCTGTCGACGATGATGTCGTCCGGACGGTCACCAGCCTTCACATGCTCGATGAGGTGATCCATCGCCGCCAGCAGACGTCTGACCTCCTCCTGTCGCACGGGAATCGGTTCTTCGCCTTTCCACACATAGACGGGGGAGGTGTGCGCCACATCGCAATTGCTTCTTCGCGCAGCCTTACACCGCGCGGTGATCCAGGAACTCGAATGGACGATCAGGCCGATTCTTCCCCCGCACAAATTCGCGTCGTCTGCATCGGCGTTCAACTCGACCGTGTGCGCAACTCCGTTCACGACAACTTCGCACTTAGCAATCGGATGAGGCGAGAGCACCTCGACTACGATGTCGAGGCTTGCTGGAAATCGCTCACCCCGGATCTCGTCGCCCGGTTCGTGTCCGTTCACGCGCAGTAGAAGCATGGGTCCAGTCGTGACGAATGTCCTCCCGACTCGCAAGCCAGCGAACCATCCCTTGGGTGTCAGTGGGCCCATCGCTCGAACGTAGACGCGGCTCCAACCGATTGGGACCGGATGAACCCCGCTGGCGCTCCCCGCTGACAACTTCAACGGGAACCCGGCATTCAGCAGGGCGGAATACATATCGAACCCGAACTCGGCGTATCCGTTGCAATTCTGCTGGTATTTGCCGGGCATGGCGTCTGGCCACGCTCCCCATGCACCCGTGAAACTCCCCGATCGCCACAGATGGTTGTTCGCCAGCCCGACCGTCCCACAAGCTCCCACCGCAGCCAACGCCGGCATTTCGAGCGAAGTCGCTTTTTCTGAGTCGGAGAGGCCACCAGACTTTGCGACAGCTTGGCCAAATGCCGCCAGTGGGTACTCCAGGCCCACAAAAGTCCGGCCTAGCCACGATGCCAGGAGCGCCGAGGCGTGCGGTTCCAACTCCTCATTGAGAACCGGAAAGAATCGAGCGCCCACGTGAAGAACGCCACTCTCACCGGCGGCAGCGAGGAAACGATCCAGATCCGTATCCTGACTGACAGTCTTGCCCGTCCTCCAGAGCGTCATTGGAATCGAAACCGCGAGGTCTTCAGCCTCCATCAGCACGGCAAGGTCTGAGAGGGCCCTGTGCACATGCATATCCCCTGAAAACCATCCGCGATCCGCCATCTCGACCCAACGCCTTAGGCGAATTGTCCGCCTTGCCATACCGGAAACTGGAACTGCAATCTCTATCCCTTCAGGCACGTATTCATTGCCCTTCTCCACTGCCACCAGATACTTGCCCGCGGGCACTTCCGTGGTGAACGCGCCGCCCCGCGGGACGAAGTTCCGTACTTGGATGTTGTGGCGGCTCTGGACCAGACCGGCGCGAAGCTGCTGCTCTTCTGCATCAACCGCCCCCTGACGGCGGCCTTTGACGGCGAAATCTCGATCGACGGATTCCGGGCCGTGTCCGTGACCGCCGAGACCCTGAAGGCGGGATCGCGTGCCGACCGCAACGACGAGGAGCAACCGCACACGGCAGAGCCGTTGCGGGGGCCGGTCGAGGTCAAGGCCGGCGTCGCGCGCTATATGTTTCCCAGCGAGAGCGCGAGTGTGATTGAGCTGCGTGCGGAGTAGATTGAGTGGGCGAGTCAGTCGGACTGACGGCAATGTCGTGCGAGACTAACCATCGAGAACTCGACCTAATCCCGAATCGAGGGGGCGCGGTTCTGCCAGGCGATCGCGCGGTGATATCGCAAGTGGGATTCCAGTTGGATAAGGAGCTAAGGTGCACTGGTTACATGGTCATCTGATCGGAACCGTCGTCTTTCTAGTCTTTGCCGCCGGACCCACGTCCGCGCAAAGCGTGACTGCGCAGAAGGGCGCCGGCGGCGAGTATGGGGTCGTCTTCGGAACTGGGAGCCGCTTCTCCCGCCCACAGCCGGTTGAAATCGAAATCGCGGACCGCTCCCTGAGCGCGCCCACACGCTTTGCACGCGGCTATGAATCCGCCGTAAGCACCGCGGACGGGTTCATTGGAAAGGCGACACTCGCGGCAGCGGGCGCACTCTTCGTTATCGAGGACAACTGGACACGCCGGGGCGACGTCGTCACCGTGCGCCGCAAGCTGCGTGTGGAGGGCTCTGCGGAAGGCGGATTCGTTTCCGCCATTACGCTGGCAAGCGCTGGGCCCGTCCACCGCGATGACGTCGATCTATTCGTGCCGGGAATGATCTACGGTAGTCCACAAAACCTCGAACAATCGGCGATTGGCGGAGCCGAGTTGTACGAGGGCGGACGTTGGGGCGAGTTGCGAATTCGCGAGGACCGCACCCCGGCTCCCCTGTTTGGAATTCGCTTCAAGGACGGCAATTCGCTGGCCGTGATCGACGGCAAGCCCGACGCAGCAACGACTGCGGAAGACGCGCGCGACCTGGAGGCGAAACCAACGGTGGACCGGCGTTTCCGTTTCGCCGCGATCGGTACACGCCCGGAAGGCGAGGGCGTCGCAGTCGGACTCTGGTTTCCCGGCACCGAAGGCGAGTTCACTTATAGCGGGGGCACCTACCCGGGCGGCCATATGAAGCATTGGCGGCGGCGATTCCACCCGATCGAAGACGGGCTGACACAGCATTACGAAGTGTCGTTCCGATTCAGCCGGGAGGAGGATCTTCCGTCGTTCTGCCGCGGCGCGTGGCGCTGGGCCTGGTCGGTGATGGAGCCGAAGTTGAGCTGGCAGGACATCGAAGCTGTCCAGCGAAGCCTAATCGATATGCTCGGCGAGCGCGCGGAGAAGACTCCCGACGGGCGAACCGGCATCTCGAATTACATCGATAGCGTGGCCGATACAACCGGTGACCGCAAGGCGATCCTCGGCTTCACCGGCAAGAACCTGGAAGCCGCCGAGTTCCTTCTGGAAGACGCTTCCCGCGATACAGGCTCGCGCGCGGAGAAACATCGCGCCATTGCAAGCGCCATCTTCGATTCGTTCGCGAAGCTCAAAGTGGCTCCGCCCGAAGGCGAGGGATTCAACCTGGACACCGGGGCGACGGCACTCGCCATTCCCCGCGACAAACGAGTCTATCTGCGCTCGTTCGGCGACGACGTCAAGGCGACATTGCGCGCGGTGAAGCGGGAACGGGCCGCTGGCCGGGAGCATCCGCGCTGGCTCGCCTGGTCGGGAGAGTTCGCCAATTGGCTCCTGACGCAGCAACAGCCGGCGGGCGGATTCCCGCGCGCCTGGGAGCCCGGCACCGGCGAAGTAGCCGATGCCTCCCCAGCGTCGACCTACAATGCCGTGCCTCTGCTCGTGCTCCTGAGCGATCTCACGGGTGAGAACAAGTACCTTGCCGCTGCGATCCGCGCCGCCGAATTCTCCTGGGAGCACGGCCAGGCAAGCGGCAAGTTCGTAGGCGGGACGATTGATAATCCCGACGTCATCGACAAAGAAGCGGGAACGCTCTCGCTTGAGGCGTATCTGTCGCTGTATGAAAAGACGCGCGAGTCGAAATGGCTCGACCGCGCCAAAGTGGCGGCCGACTACGCGGAGACGTTCATCTACATCTGGAACGTACCGATGCCGGACGATGAGGACAACGCCAAGTTGCACTGGAAGCGAGGCGTTCCCACTACCGGTCTCCAGATCATCGCCACTGGCCATTCGCTGGTCGATGAGTACATGGCCTTCGACGCCGACGAGTTTGCGAAGATGTCGGTGTACGCCAAGGACCCGCATTATCTAGAGGTCGCACGGATTCTGCTGCACAACACGAAGGCGATGTTGGCCCTGCCCGGGCGCACGTACGACCTGAAAGGACCCGGCTGGCAGCAGGAGCATTGGAGCCTCGCGCCGGTACGCGGATTCGGGTTGCATCGCGGCTGGCTACCCTGGGTTGCGACCAGTCAACTGAACGGGATCGCAGGGCTGCGCGAGTTCGACCCCGCGTTGTTCCGGCAGCTCACAAGCCGGCCGGCTACCCCGGAGCCGGTCACCCGCGCGGAACTCGAGGAGGAGATCCAGATCAAGCTGGCTCGCGTTCAGAACTTCTTGCGGGAACAGAAACTGGCCGGCGTGCTGCTTTCGCAGATCGGCAACTTCTCCTGGATCACTGCCGGGCTGGGCGACAATCACGTCGTCATCACAACCGAAATCGGCGCTTCCTCGCTGCTGATCACCGCTGATGGACGCAAGTTCGTATTGGCTAGCAACAGCGAGATGCCCCGACTCATGGCCGAGGACTTGAAAGGCCTGGGCTACGAGCCGAGGGAGTTCAAGTGGTACGAAGACAAGGTTACGCCGGATCGCAAGCTGGAGCTGATCAACGAAATCGTGGGCCAGGGCGCGGTCGGAACCGACACCCCCTACGCAGGCTTCAAGCAAATCGGAGCGGAGTTCGCGCCGCTGCGCTATGAACTCACCGACCCGGAGATGAAGAAGTACCGCTGGCTCGGCCGGAACACTGCGGAGGCGGTGGCGTCGGTCTGCAGGCGCATCCAGCCCGGTATGACCGAGTACGAAATGGAAGCGATGGCCTCGGACGAGTTGTTGCGCCGCGGCATCCGGCCGACCGTACTCCTGATGGGCGTCGACGAGCGCGTGCTCAGCTTCCGGCACACGGTGCCGTCCGGCGTGCGGCTGCGCCATTACGCCTTTGTGAACGTCTGCGCGCGCAAATGGGGCCTGGTGACTTCGGCCGGCCGGTTTGTCTACTTCGGCCCCCTGCCCGAATACCTGCGTCAGCGCGTTCACGCATCCGCGCAGGTGGCGGCCGGATTCCTTGCAAGCACAAGGCCCGGAGCCCAGGCAGGCGAGATTCTGGAACAGTCGAAAGCGTGGTATGCCGCCAACGGGTTTCCAGGCGAGATGGAGCTGCACCATCAGGGCGGCGCGATCGGTTACGCCGAACGGGAGTGGGTGGCGTACCCGGGCTCGAAAGAAACCGTGCACGACCGGCAGGCCTTCGCGTGGAATCCGATTATCCAAGGAGCGCTCTCGTTCGACACCTTCCTGCTGAACGGGGACCGATTAGAGAACATCGGCCTCGTCGATGGCTGGCCAGCGATTCACGTCGACGTGAACGGCCAGGACGTGCAACTGCCCGATATCCTAGTTCGGGAGGAGAACCCGCGCCGGTAGCTCCTACTTCTCCTCGACCGAGGCCGGGAAGATATCGAAGACAACACTCACGACTGTTCTGCGCGAAGGATGAAGAACTGCTTGCCGCACCCAAGACCCAGGTTGAGCGGATCGTGCCTGACCCGAATGTAATCTGGCAATTGAGCAACAATTGCAATCGCTAAACCGATTCGCCCGGCAACTCCTCCAGACCGGCAACGGTTTGTTTCTGAGGGCCAAATTTGCCGAAGGAGACACCTTAGCGGCCCGCTGCTCCCAGGTTCCGCCCGATTCGGCAGGTTTCAGCCAATGTCCGATGTGGGCTTGAAGCCTAGCGGCGGAGAATGCGAGGGCGTCGGTCGAAGATGCAATCCGCTCTTGACGCAAGCGATTGGGCGCTCCAATGGCTTTTCGCCGACCCGTTGATCCTCGCGGCCCAATACTCCTCCCACAGCCCAGATACGGCGCGCTGCGACAGGTGCGGAGTATACTGGCGCTGGATCATGCGCCACAAATCCGACTTCTTCGCTTCATCGATCAATCGACGGGGCCTCCGCCACGCCACTCTCCGCGCCGTCGCCGCTTGCGCCGCGCTGATCTTGGTTCCCGCTCTGTCCATGGCCGCGCCGCCGGCCGACTACCTCGGCGTCCCCTTCGATGACGCCGCCTATCGCGCCGACCAGGCCGCCGCCGCGCTTCGACCACGCCTGCCCTACCACGCGTTTGAGACAGCGGCGACCGTCTGGGACTCGAAGGACCCGAAGGGTGCTGGCTGGGCCGGCAAGGAAGAGTCGGGCGCGACGATAGGTCTGGATAGTCCCGACGCCGATGGCAAGCGCTTCATCCACTATCACGTCGCGCTCAACGGCTACCGCTACGCGGTCTTCGGCTGGAACTGGGCTGGTCCCAACGACGCCCCCGTCGACCTGAGCCAGTACGACGCCGTCGCCTTTTTGATTCGCATCACCGGTCCGCGCCCGCCGCAGGAGCTCTTCTTCGCTGTCGATGAGACCGAGTCCGGCCCCGTCTCGCTGCGTGACTACGAGAGCGAATTCCGCGACGGCAATTGGCATCGCATCACCATTCCCGTGCGCGCGATGCGCCGGAACGCCGCCCAGGCCGGGCCCCAGGTGCGCGGCTTCGCCTTCCGGACCTTCGTGTGGGACAGCGCCGAGTACGACGTTCAGCTCGAAGGCTTCACGCTCGAGCGGGCCACCGACCGCGCCGCGCTTGACGCCGCCTATCCGCCCGCGCCGAAGCGCGCGCCGGCGCGCGGGCAGGCCATTCCCGGCCGCCTGCAGTGCGCCTTTTACGACCGCGGCGGAGAGGGCATCTCGTACCACGACACGACGGCCGTCAACATCCTCAGCGGCGTGCTCAATCAGAAGCCAATGCACCAGCGCCGCCACGCCACAGATTATGAATGGAGCTTCCGCCGCGACGAAGGTGTCGACATCTCCTTCACGAAGGACTTCGCCGATCTCAAGCACAAGAACTTCTTCGACATCGGCCCCAATCAGCTCTACATCGGCGGAGCCGAACCCGCCGAGTGGTGCTCCTACACGGTCGACGTGAAGAAGGCCGGCATCTACAAGGTGATCTTCGCCTACGCCAACGACAAGAACGGCCAGAGGGTCGGACTGTCCATCAATCGCGGCCCGGTGAATGAATACAAAATGCCGCTCGTCACCGGTGGCGCGCACACGTGGAACAAATCCGAGATCGGCACGATCACCTTCCCCCAAGCCGGACGCCAGTTGTTTACGCTCCACTATGGCAACGGCTTCAATCTTGGCTACTTCGACTTCGATCCGGTGACAGCGAAGTAATTCGAACCGAGTCCGGGGCCGGTACAACTGAATATGGGCTTCTGGCGCGGGTCGTCGCCTTCGCGGCGAATCAGCAATCGGCCCGGCCGTACTGTCGACAGAACGTAGCTGCCAGGAACTCTCGTCTGCGGAAGAGTATACTGGCCCTGGATTGAAGGACTCCCGGATTGAGAGCGACAGGTACCGGTCCGCTGTTGATCCCGTCCATCGCTACTTCTGGCCGTTAGTACTCGTGTTGACTCCGCATCTTCGCTGCGGCGCGCTTCTGGACCTCGGATTGTCTTTCGCGCCCGGCCCAAGACACTGCGAATAGGGGTAGATCCAACATTCCTTTCACGAGGGGCCGTTTGGATCATTGGAGCGGCAGCCGAGCATTCATGTCGAGACCGAAACGACCGTATGGGTTCAGATGATCCCAGATCAACGGCGTCAGGGCTCTCAGGTCGCGCAACATCGTGGTTTCGAATTGCACATTGGCGGCGCAATCGGCCGGGATTCGAGTCGGTTACGCTAGCGGTGAAACACGGAACTGCGCGTTCGAGAACCTGACGATCGATTCCAACTGCGGACTCAAGGTGAAAGTCCGTGGCAGCGGGAGCGTACAGGGGGTGATCTTCTCGAAAATCATCATGCGGACTCGTCTGATCACGGGACACTGGCGGGGCAAGGGCGAGCCGGTAAATGTCTCGTGCCTGCCTCTGCGGACGTCCGGCGAACTGGGTCATATCCGGCGGATCCGTTTCAGCAATATCTTACCTGAGAGCGAGAACTCCGCCCTCGTCTTCGGTTCGCCCGACAGACCGATCGAGGACGTTATGTTCGACAAGTTCGACCTGCGGCTCACAAACAGCCAATTGCAGCCAAGCTACGGCGGTAACTTCGATTTGCGGGGCGCTGCGGACCTTGCGATGGCTTTGTTCAAGCACGACGTCCCAGCGCTTTACGTCCGCCGCGTGCGCCGCCTGCGCGTCGCGGGTTTTCGCGAAACCTGGGGTGGTGAGAAGCCCGCCTTCTTCAGCCACGCCATCGTAGCCGAGGACTTTCAAGACGTGGAGATCAGGCAGTTCGAAGGCCGGCAGGCGAATGCCGCTGACGTAGCGGCGATTGCCCTGCGTCGCGGCAATGGCATCAGCATCCTGGACTGCCGGGCGGCAGAGGGTTGTGGCACGTTCCTTTCTCAGGCCGGAGTCTCCGGCCAAGGATTGTTTGTGAACAACGGCCTGAGCATCTCGAAGCGCGCAATTGAACCATTTCGGCATGGCTTTAGGGATTTGGGCAACCTGCTGTTAAAGCGCTCCTAAACAGGAATCCGACGCAGCCAGCCCCGCGGCGGCTGGGACATATTGCCCACAAGACTTAGATTGCGTGAGCTCAAATTCGAGTCGGACCGCAAGGCAACTCGTTCATCCTGCGACCATCCTTGATTTTGAATAGGCGGAGTTACCCAAGATTTCAGGATCAACCCAACTCAAACGTAAGCGTCCGGCAGCGGGTTGGCCTTGACACACTTTGTCTGCTACGTCCCGCGTTTCACACCGCATCGTTCAACACCGACCACTCAGCCGCACGCCTTGCTGGATTATTCAGGAAGGTCATCACGTCTTCTCGAGAATCAGGCAGCAGATGTCCATCGGCTCAGCAGAGATAAGCACTTTGCCCTCGCGGATCTCCAGATCGCCACCGAGCAGTGGGGCCGCGCTGCGGAAGTCTTCCAGTGGCACGCTTTCCTGAACAGTCTCGTGCGTACAGTTGAGGAAGAACCAGGCGCTCTTGGACCCGAGATTGCGCCTGCGGCGTTGTAGGTTTCCCACTCGGTCGGCTTTCACTCCCGCTCGTTCCAGCAGGGCAGCTAGGAACTGGCGGTTCTCCGGAGCACTCTTCTCAGGCAGAATCGCCGGACCAAGCAGCGTGCCTACGAGATAAGCTTGGCCCTTGCCGTATTGGTTGGTGCAGGCCGCCACTTCGTCGCGGTATTTCAGCACTGCACTGCCGCTGGTCGACTCCAGGATCTGCAAGTAAAGACTCCCGCTCACACGCTGTCTCTCGAAGGCCCCAGCCCCAGTAAGACTGCGAGTTGTTTCGGGCTTGAGAGTATACAGTTGCAGGTGGCGTGCGCCGAACAGTTCGGCCAATTCAGGGGCCATCTCCCCCGCCATGCCGAAGCCGTATCGATCGTATCTGCCGGCAGTGGCCTCCGAGACAAGCGTCCCGCCCGCGCGGACGTAAGCGCGCAGGGCTTCTATGACCTCCGGACCGAGAGCGGAAGGACACGGCAACAACAGTACCCGATAATCGGCGCCCTCCTGCGCAATACGCGCTGAATCCAGGAAGTCCACCTGGATGCCTTCGTCAAAGAGTGCCCGGTAGATTCCGCTCAGCGAGTGCGTGAACTGCTCTTTGAACGCCCCGCCGGTGCCTTCTACGAAATGCCACAGGTCTTCGTCCAGAACGATTGCCACCTTTGAACGCGGATGAACTCCCGAAACGAACAGGTCGGCATGGGAGTTGATCGCCTTGCCTAGCCGGCCTGCTTCGGCGGCACGCTCGGTCGTATCGCCCTTCAACTCAAGCAAGCCGAACCCATAGCCCTCGCTCCAAAATGGCTCGCTACGATGATTCCAAAAACAGATGCCGCGCGCGCCAGCAGCTAAAGGGCCGAGCACCCAGCGGCGGATGTCTCCGGCGTCGGGCACCCGCCCCGGATCCGGCCCTCCGCCGGCACGGCCGCCCTGCAGCTCGGCGCACCAGATTTCGCCTGTCTCGCTCGCCGAGCGCACGTAGTCGAATTTCATCATGATGTTTTCCCAGAGTTGCTGGTAGACAGCGTAGGACTGCCGGACACGTTGCGCCGACGTAATGTCGGGATCGCCCAATTCGCCCCAGGCCGGGTACGCAGAAGAACCGATGACGTCGAGCACGCCCGCGTAGCGCCACTCGGCAGTTCCGCCGTAGGTTGGAGAGGCTGTGTGAGCCAGCACGGGACGATGTCCAGGATCGTTGCGGCGAAAGGCCTCCGCCTTAAAGCGAAGAACACCGGTGATGTAAACGTCATCCATGAAGAAGCGCCAGTCAATCCACGAAGGGACCTGAGCAAATGCGCGGGGCGGCTCGACTTCCTCCCACTCGCCAAAACCGGTGCGCCAAGTGCTGTTCAGCTTGTCCAGCGCCCCATACTTGCCCCTGCGCCAGGTACGGAATTCTCGGAGCGAATTCTGGCAGTAGCACAGCCCCAGATGTCCCGGCCGCATGGTCCAGAAGCCGATTTCCTGCCAGACGTTCCAGACGCGAATGTTGTCGTACTGGCCGATCTGTCTGCCAACCTCTTCCATGAAGCGGGTGGCGGCGGCCCGGGCCTCTGGGTGATGCCAACAAGGGCCGGGCTTGCCGTCGGTCGGCAGGAGGTACTGCGTGGGATCGTTCTGCGGCTGGCCGGTTTCATAAACCATGCTCGCTTCCGGATACTTCTTCCACAGCCAGGCGGGGGCCTGTTCCATGGTCACGCCGAAGTACACGACCAACCCGTTCTGTCGGGCGTCGGAAACCACTCGCGCAACGCGCGAAAGATCGATCTCGCCTTCCCGCTTCTCGTCAGTCGACCAGGACTCCTGGATCTTGATCATCGTGAAGCCGAGCTTCTTCAGGATCGGGAAATCGGCGCGCAGTTGTTCCAGAGGAAGCGAGGGCTCACGATAAACGTGAGTTCCAAACGGGAACACGGTCTTCGATTCTTCCGCGAGCAAAGAGATCCCGGGTACAGCGGCCACGCCGCCCGCAAGTGCAGAAAACGATCGTCTCGTCATCAATACCGTTGCCTCTCTGGATTGCCGTTTATCCGATGGCGGCTACCACGGAGTAGTTGGAAACACTTCCTACGGGCACATGGAGCAAATCGCAACCACCCCAGCGCGGCGCGGACAGATTCAGAGAAGATCGACGAGTGATATTGGGCATCCGCATCTTCAGCTTCGCGCCTGAGCGAAGAGCGCCGGTAGCTGATCCGGGCGCACAGGGACGTAGCCCGGCCCCAAGCCTTTCGCGATGTTATCGACCATTTCCATGTGGCTCAGCCAGTTCGCCAGGAATACGTGCATAAATGAGGGCCGTTGCTCGGGCGTCGCCTGACGCACCTGGTTGATAATTGTAGTTTCCGCCTGACGCCGCCCCAACGGCGTAAAAGTGAAATCTCCGGCTCCGCCATTGACCGCACGGAAGACAGGCTTGCCCGCGGAGAGTGACACCTGATTCTGTGCGGTAGTCACGTGCGTCCGCCCGTAGTTGGCGTAGATCCCTTGGATGCCGGGTATGCTCGCGAAGTGTTCCATCCGCGCCGGCTCCATTTCGGCGAAGGTAGAGAGCACCGAAGCATCAATGCGCTTGCGATAGGCGCCGGAGAGTTCAAGGTACTCGCGCCAGATCTGCTCGCGCTGCTCGGACGGATAGTTGTCGGCATAGTTGTCCTCATGGATGTAGCCGACTCCGGTTAGCGCGTTCACGAAGCAGTCGCCCGGGCTGGCGTGCTTGTAGTAATAGTCCAGAATATCGGGCTGAAAATCGGCGGCGGTGGGGCCGATGTGCCAGCCCAGTGGCACCCGGCCGTGTTGAGGGTCGTCGAAAAGCTTTCGATAGTAATGCCTCTGGAAGTTCAGGCCGTCGCCATCAGAGCGGACAAACGCGTAGTAGATCTTGTCGCGCTCGAGCTTCGGTGCAGCCGGCACGCGCTGACGCAATGCGGCGGTAGTGCCGGAGTGCACGGATAGATTGCTGACCGTGGGCGAATAGCCGTCGTGGCCTGAGCAGACTTCGAACTTGGCGCACTCGCTGGCCAAGCGGACGCCCTCCCATTCGCCGATGCCGGTTTCAAGCGGCCAGCCCATACATGGGATATTGGGCGGCCACTTCATGAAGACTTCGCGCGCCAAATCCCGCTCTTCAAAGAACGAAGTTTGCGGCTTGGTTTGCTCGTTTGGATTGGAGACCCACACGATGGGGATCTTGAACTCGACGAAGTAATCGCGGACTGCGTCAGTCGTCGGGTCCAGGTAGGCCACGGCCTTGCGGGACAGGCTGTCGCCGATCTGCGCAAAGGCCCAGCGGTAGGCCTCTACGTCTTTGCGCCAGTGCATGACTCGAAGGTCGGCCCCTACCTTGTTCGAATCCGGATAGGCGCCCATGGAGAGGCTGAACATGCCCGCCATGCCGGGCGTAGCGACCACGCCGTTGTGGACCCCTGCGAGCATCGTGGCGACGTTGACGCTGGCCGGAATGGCCGGGTCCGTGACGTACATGCACGAGGCGACGGGCAGGAAGCGCTCGAAGAGTTTACCGATATCGAGCCACTCAACCTCATCGACGTCGCCACGCTCGCGCAGCCAATCGAGCCACAACTCGTCATAGCGGTCCTGCACCAGGTAAAGCCGCGGTTGCTCGCGGTTCACCAGTCCCTGCAGGCAATGCAGCGTCAGTCGTAGATCCCGCACGTTGAAAGGGAGTTCCTCCAGGCGGAAGGCGCACAGTCGCCTGGCAGGCGGTTTCGATTTGGGCCCGACCATCTTGCCTGTCGTCTGCGGCTCGGCGTGACCCAGGCTAGTCGTCAGCGCGACGCTCGCACAAGTCTGAATAAAGTCTCTACGTTGCATCGGTCGGTTCCGCCTATACGAAATCTACTTCCACCCACTCTACCGGCACGCCCGCCCCCGCATGCTCGCGGAAGGACAACTGCAACTCACCGGCAGAGAGCAGAATCCGCCGCCGATTGATCCTTCCATCAAACAGATGTTCAACTACTTCCGCTGCGACGCCGCTTTTGCGCCGTAGCCTGAATACGCCGTCACCATAGGGGACCAGACCGAGCTTGGAACTCCGGTCAAGTCCGTCAACCGACTTCGATGCCACCACCAAGGACGCTGTCGTCGAGACGAGATTCTCGAAGCGGCACACGCCCTTGCGACCATCCAGGCGGTACTCCCGTAAGGCCGCCAGCACGACTTGGCCATTCTCGATTCGCACCCAGGATGAGGCATGCGCGCCCGTATGAGGGGCAAGATAATCGGCATCCAGCGGCAACACCGTCGCTGTTATTTCCTGCCGAACCAGGCGTGTCAGGCCGTTGTACTTGGCGATCGCTTCCGGAGTCGGGCCGCTGTTCTGCTCGTCGCCGGCGAAGCTCTGCATCGAGCCCAGCGTTCCGCAAGCGACCGAATCGAACCAGATGTCGGGCGCTGAAAGCCAGTCGTAGCCGTTCGAGCCATAGGTGGGTACGCCGAGTTCGCACATCACGCTGCTGAAGAAGAAGCGGCGATTGAACTCCACCCAATACTCGCCCGCTGTCACGTAGGGGTCATCCGGGCTGTGCTGGTCGATGTAATCGACGAACAGCGGGCTGAGGTTGTAGTACATCAGGACGATGTCTGGATTCTCCTCGCGCAGCGCACTGACAACGATCTCCACGGCCCTGAGCAGGAGCCGCTCGCCGGCGAAGCGCATGTCTTTCGGTGCACCCAACTCGATCGGCGGCATCTCATAGCCGAAGTCGAATTTGATCAGATCCGGCTTGTACCGGCGCATAAAGCGGCGCGCCGTCTCCCTGATCTTGGACTGCACGACTGGCTGCGTGAGATCGAGGATGTAGTGATCGCCGTTCATGTTGGCAACGATCGGCTTGCCGTCCGGGCCGTGGATCACGTGCGATAGATCCAGCCCCAGCGCCGCCGGGTTCTGGCATCGGATGAAGGCGGCCCACAATCCAATCATGTGGCCGTCCGATCGCA
Source organism: uncultured Acidobacteriia bacterium (assembly GCA_903909435.1). GTDB lineage: Bacteria > Acidobacteriota > Terriglobia > Bryobacterales > Bryobacteraceae > CAIVVT01. The sequence goes on from CAIVVT010000240.1 coordinate 25,140, forward strand.
CCCTGTCCAGAAATGCCTCAAAATGCGGCAACCGCTCGGTGGAGTGCTCCATCTGGCCGTAATGGCCTTCCCACTTGTCGTCGATTTCAAACAGACCCGCGCGCATGCCGGAGCCCTTGTAGTCCTGGTAGATACGGCTGAGCGCGGCCTCGTCGAGCTTGTCGGAGTACTTGTGTAGTGCCATCTGCTCGCCCCAGGTTGAGAACTGGGGCGCCATCATCACGGCCTGCTTGCGCTCAGAACACTGCTTGCGGCGTACAACACCTGCGCGCATTAGTGCCTGGTAGTACGCGCGTATCGCTTCACGGAAGTTCGGGCCGGCCGTGAGGACCAGGGTGGTTCCAAGGATCAGCAGGCCTGGCGTGCGCATGTGCTTCCAGACGTCGCCGGCGTACTTGACGATCAGGCTCTGGTTGTTGCCCTCGCTCTGAATGTATACGTCGCCAGCCGGGAGGTCTGCCAATCCGCAGCAATAGGCGTCGGAGAGATGCTCGCGGAGCGCGCCCGGATGGGCAACTTCGGCGCTGCGATGGAAACCGCAGAAGTAGTGCACGGGCAGTCCCCATTGCTGAAACAAGCCGGGTGCCGGATCCGAACACCGGCCCAGCCACGATGTGAGTTTTAGGTTGAGTTCACCAGGCACGATGGGGCTGAGTCCCGACGACATCGAAATACCCGGAATCACGGAGTGGGTTTGTTCAAGAGCGGGAACGGGCACGCCCGCCTTCGACGTCGCGAAGTAATGCAGTGAAACAACGTCCTGCTGCTCGGTGGAATCATACTCCACGGCGTCAATCCAGATGGCGCGCGGGTCGAAGCGCCAGACCACCTTCAGATGGCCCGTTCCGTTCACCCCTGCGTACTCCAGCACGAGTCGCCGTTCTGAAGCGTCCACGCTTTTGATGTGTCCTGGGGAACAGATGCGCTTGCCGGGCTGCGTCACGGGCTCGACCAGCAGCAAAGGTTGGGCGGGACCGGTCGTCATCTGGCGTCCGTCGGAATCCCGTAGGACAAAACGGTCTGTCCCTCGCATCCATTCAAAGCGATAAGTTGTGGCTTCCACATGAACGGTGTTGCCAGCCTGTCGCACAACCGCCGGCGGATCGCCTCCGGATTCTGTTGCCTGGCGCATTGGGCTTGGAGACGGCTCAAAGGCAATGCTGCCGGGATTCGCTCGCGACTTGATCAGCTCGGTTGCGAGCGCGACACCCGTACAGGCTTGCACAAACTCTCGACGCTTCATGCTCATTCTCCCTCAGGTTACAAGGAAGCCCCCGTCTGAAAGAATTGGCAGCGGGCCCGACCTCGCAATACCGTATCATGCGTGATGGGCCAAATCGAACTCGCCCTCGTGCTTCAGGCGTCAGACCTCATACTCTGAGGTAAGGAATGTGGTGGCGATGGCGCATAGGCCGCCCACCAGGTGTACCAGCGCCAGCCTCTCATGCAGGGTGACGGCCGCAGTGACCACGCCGAAGACCGGCCATAAGTAATCCGAGACCGAAATCTGGCTGACGGCGAGGCGTTTCAATACCCACATCCACAACACCATAGCGAGTTCCCAGGAGAGACCGCCAAGCACGAACAGCGCGCCCCACGCCGCCGGTGGGTAACTGGCCGCGTGGTAGAACGGCCTTAGGTCGTAAACGGTTGAAAGCGCGGCACAACACGGGATCGCCATGAAGTAACCGTAGAACAGCACTTCCAATTCGCTGAAACGCTCGAGCAGGCGTTTGCTGAAGTCGTTGGAGAACGCGCTGCCTGCGCCGCCCAAGAAGATCACCAGGTTCCCAGTCAGCACCGCCAGACTGAACGACCCGCCCACCAGATCGCTACGCGCGATAAGCACCGTTCCGGCTGGCGCCAGAGCGAGACTGACGAGCCGCAGGGCCGCGAGTTTCTCCCTGAGTTGCAGCCAGCTGATCAGCACCATGAGCAACGGGATGGTCAACGACACGATGGCTGCGTTTGAAGCGCTGGAGTGCGCGATGTCCCAGGCCAGAAGGACCGAGGGCGGCAGCAGGCTCAACAGGGCAAGCAGCGAGAACTGAAGTACGTTCCGGCCCATCCTCGATCGCTCGACTCGGTCGATCCGGCGGCGCTGATGCAGCCAGAACGGAGTCAACAGCAGGGCCGCGATCAGGAACCTCCAGAAGTTGAGAGCTGCGATATCAATGTGGTCGGAGGCGATCTTGTAGGCGGCGTATTGCCCCGCCCAAATCAGATTCACAAGCGCCAGCGCCGCAAGATTGACGAATCGCCCCCCGCTGAATTTCATATCGCCAGCCGTTCGAGCAGGGCTCCGTCCACGGCCAGTGAAGCGCCGCTCCTTTTGGAGGCCAGGAACTAAGCCGCGGCCACGACCGCGCCGGGATCCTCGACGGTCTTGAGCGCATTCTCCATCATGCCCGTGTCGCCGATTGCGCCTGGACAAACGGCGTTCACGCGAACCCCGAGCGGGGCGAAGTCGATGGCCAGCCCGCGCGTCAGACCCAAAATGCCGGCCTTGGTGGCGGCATACACAGAGATGTTCGGTTCGTTGGCAATCGCTTGCACCGAGGTGATACTGGCGGTCGCGCCGCCGCGCTCGCGCACCGTCGAATTCGATTCCGCGGGTCGAGCTCGCATCCGCGCGCGTCTCGACAAGCCAGGGGCACTGGTCGTATTGTTCGGCGCCAGCCAATAGTAGACCAGTATCCGGAGTCCCCTGAGAGAGAATCGCTCATCAAGACGCTGATGGGAAGGTGGCCTGGAAACGCGTGGATGTGAGCAAGGCCGAGGCGTTCGCCCCAAGACCGGCATAACGTGCTGCTGGGCAAGCCCGGAACGTCTCGCTACCCGGCGAACCTATGGCCACACCGGATTCGGGATTCAGATTCGTTCCAACGTCCGCGGCGTGCGCCTGTGGAATAACCTCCTGATTGCAACGGGCGGAACTCCGACTCTCGACAAAGACTCGAAGAGCCGGGACGTGGTGGTGCAGGGAAACGGCTATTGGTCGAACGGGCAGCCAGTGCGCATCCTGCCAGTGCGCATCCTGTGGGAGGGCAAAGAGTTCAATTCCTTGGCTGCCTTCCGCGCCGCTACGGTCCCGGAAACCTTGGACGGGAAGCCTGTCGGGATTGAAGCAGATCCGCAACTGAGCGCGGCTGGAGACGGGATCGCGGTGCGGGACACCTCGAAGCTTCCCAGCCTCCCGGCCTATCGCGTGAAGTCCGGCTCGCCTCTGATTGGCGCCGAGATGAGTCTGGTTCCTGTCGAGCCGGATGAGTATGACTTCTTCCTGCGCCCCCTGCCCGCGGCGAAACCCGGCATAGGAGTTTCCGTGGAGCCAGTACCATGAGCATACGCAATCGGCTCGGATGTGAGTCCTCGGCCCTTCTACATTCTCATGAGTTTGCGGCTAGCGGGGCGGATCTAACTTTGTCGCCAGCAGCGTGGTGCGGGAAATCTGCCCGCTACGTGCGATGCGGCGGTGGATGGAAACCAGCTCACGATTCGGATGGTGAGGCACTCCCAACGGAAACGTGGAGCAATGGATAGGCCGAACCCATGGAGCAACGGCGCCAGTCATCGACCCTACCGGGATGGCATATTGAAACCGCGCATGGGTGGCCCTGGCGTCCTCGCCGCCGCGTCACAATGAGGGATGATATGTCACATTCCGCACGCATCGCTCTGGTCACGGGCGCAGGCAGCGGCATCGGCCGGGCGGTTGGCCTGGCGCTGCTCACAGCTGGCTACTCCGTCGTACTCGCCGGCCGCCGCGAAGCTGAATTGCACGAGACAGCAGCGCGCTCAGGCGTTCCAGCTGACCGCGCGTTTGTGATTCCCTCCGATGTGAGCGATGCGGACTCAGTCCGACGACTTTTCGACCGCACGCATGAGCGATTCGGCCGCCTCGACGTTCTGTTCAACAACGCCGGCGTTGGAGGCCCCCGTCCGGTTTGAAGACCTCACGCCCGCACAGTGGCGCAAGGTGGTCGACGTGAACCTCTCGGGGGCTTTCTATTCCGCTCAACAGGCCGTGCGGCTCATGAAGTCGCAGCAGCCGCGTGGCGGACGAATCATCAACAACGGCTCGATCTCAGCCTACTCGCCACGGCCGAACTCGGCGCCCTATACCGCCACCAAGCACGGCATCACGGGCCTGACCAAGTCGATCTCGCTGGACTGCCGGGAGTACGACATTGCGTGCAGCCAGATTGACATCGGAAACGCTGCGACCGGGATGACGCAGGCCATGTCCACGGGTGTGCCGCAGGCCAATGGGACGCTGATGGTGGAGCAGCGCATCGATGTCCGCCATGCGGCCGAGGCCGTGCTCTATATCGCCAACCTGCGTCTCGAAGCCAACGGCCAATTCATGACGGTGATGGCGACCAAGATGCCTTTCGTGGGCCGGGGATGAAGTGGATTACCGCTCATCCATTGCGCGTCAACGGGTGGTATAGCGACTGACCGCCGTCGACCGTGATCACCTGCCCGGTGACATGTCCGGCGGCGTGCGATGCCAGCCAGGCAACAGTTGCAGCGTGGTCGCCGCCGGTGGCCAGTTTCGCCGCCGGGATCATCTCCAGATATGCGCCGAGCTCGACGCCGCGTGCGGCCGCGCTCTGGCGCAGCATCGCCGAATCGGTCATGCCCGGACATACGCAGTTCACTGTGATATCGTACGGGGCCATCTCGACAGCCAGACAGCGCGCGAAGTGGATGGCGGCGGCCTTAGCCGCACAATAGGCGATCTGCCCGGTGCGCACGATCTGGCCGGCGATCGAGGAGATGATGACGATGCGGCCGCCGCGCCGTGGAATCATGAGCCGGATGGCGGCCCGCGAACAGAGGAAGGCAGCCTTGGCATCTACGGCGAACTCGCGGTCCCAGGCCTCCTCGGGGAAGTCTGCTGTTGGCGCGGCGTGGAAAACTCCGGCGTTGCTGACGAGCAGCCACAGCGCTCCGAGTTCGGCCTCGACGCGCTCGACCATCGCAGTGACGTCCGAAGATTTGGTCACGTCCCCTGGGCAGGCCAACGCGATTCCACCCGCATTGCGTAACTCCGCGGCCGCTTGCTCGGCAATGGCCTCGTCCAGGTCATTAACGCCGACGGCCAGGCCCTGCGCGCACAAGACTCTCGCGATCTCAAGCCCGATGCCCCGTCCGGCGCCAGTCACTATCGCGCTGCGTTCGGTCATGTCCGCTCCCTCGCCGCACCGCTCACCTTTTCTTCGGCCGCCAACGCTCCGCCGTTGGCGGGGTGGTGCTGACGGCCTTCGATGAGGCAAGTCAGGGCATGGCTGTATGGCGCGGTGAGTCCGAGCCGCGCGCTCTCTCTGGCAACATAGCCATTCAGCGAGTCGATCTCCGTCAGTTGGCCGCGCAGCAGATGCTGCGCCATGGAGACGCGGTGGAACTTGTGCGAGCAGTATTCCTTGATGGCCGAGTCGGGGTCGGTTTCGGTCAGCGTGATGCCTTTGGCGCTCAGCAGCGCGACGGTCTCGGCGACGATACGGCTCTGAAACTCGAGCATCGCGGAGACCTCCTGGATGTGCCCGGGCCGCAGCCCGGTGAGCGCGCAAAGCGCGTTTATGCCGCAATTGTGCACGAATTTGGCCCAGATCGTTGTCAGAACATCTGCCACAAGATCGGGGTGCATGCCGGCCTGCTCGAAGAGTGCAGCCAGCTCAAGCAGTCGCGGCGAACGCGAACGGTCGAGCTCGCCCATGTAGGTAGGCCCGTTGTTGGTGTGGCGCACGCTGCCTGGGCCGGCCATGTCGCCGCTCTGGAAGCTCAAGCCGGCGAGCACGCGTTGCTCTCCCAGGGCGGCGGCGAGGATCTCAACATTGCCTACGCCATTCTGAAGCGTCAGGCAGCAGCCCTCGGGCTTGAGCACCTGGCGGGCGGCTTCAGCAGCGGCCTGGGTCGAGTAGGCGTTCACGCAGATCAGAACGACGTCGGCCGGAGGCAACTCCCGCACATCGGTGGCCGCCCGCGCGGTCACGTCGAAGACGCCGGTCAATCCCTCAACATGCAATCCCTGCGTGTTGATGCGCTCCACATGTTCGGCCCACACGTCCAGGAATGCCACCGATTGTCCAATTCGCGCCAGGTTGCCTCCGTAGACGCAACCCATATTGCCCGCGCCTATCACTACGAACTGCATAGTTGCCAGCCGCTCCGCACCGCCATCCGATCGCCACCATTAGAACGCAAACGAAGCGCGTACGGACAGCGTGGCGCGATAGAATCCCCTCTATGCGTCTCGTACAGCTACATCGGGGAAGCCAGCGCCGCCTCGCCGTGGTCGAAGAACCCGCGCTGCGTCCGCTCGCCGGCTATTCCACGCTGCTGGAACTCGCCAAGGCGGCGCTTGAAGAGCGATCCTCGCTGGTCGCGCTAGCCGGCTATTCGCTGGGCGAGGAGCGTCTCGATTATGACGCCGTCTACACCGGCGCAAGCGACTGGCGGCTGTTGCCGCCCGTTGACCATACGGAAGCGCCCGCGCGGCTGCTCGTCTCCGGCACGGGGTTGACCCATCGGGCGAGCGCTGAGAACCGCCAGGCGATGCACGCCGCCGGCTCAGCGTTGACCGACAGCATGCGGATGTATCAATGGGGCGAGCAGGGCGGACGCCCCACGCCCGGCCAGGTGGGCATTGCGCCCGAGTGGTTCTACAAATGGAACGGCGCAATTCTGCGCGCGCATCTCGACGCACTCGCCGTGCCGGCGTTTGCCGAGGATGGCGGCGAAGAGCCCGAAATCGCCGGAATCTACCTGATCGATCCAGCGGGCGTGCCGCGGCGCATCGGCATGGCAACTGGCAATGAGTTCTCCGACCATGCCTTCGAGCGCCGCAATTACCTGAACCTGGCGGGTTCGAAGCTCCGCAACTGCGCGCTCGGCCCGGAGATCGGTCTAACGCCGGACTTTTCGGACGTTTCGGGCCGCGTCGCCATCTACCGCGACGGCGCCGTTCTCTGGGAGAAGCCGATTCGAACCGGCGAGGCAGCCATGTGTCACAGCCTGGCGAATCTCGAACATCACCACTTCAAGTTCGACCAGCACCGCTGCCCTGGCGACCTCCACGTTCATTTCTATGGCGCCTCGGCGTTCAGCTTCGGGGCCGGAATAGCCTTGCGGGTCGGCGATTGGATGGAAGTGGAATGGAGCGGCTTTGGCCGCTCGCTGCGCAATCCGTTGCAGATCGAGGCCAGCCCCTGCCGCCCGGTCATCGTGCAAGAGTTCGCGTGAATCGCAGATCGTTCCCCGCAGGGTCACGGCTGGCGCCGCGGCGCCTACTCCCCGTCGAGCGCTCGCTTTCCTGCATCCAGCAGATCGATGATCCGCTGTGCATCGAAGACTGAGCCGCCCCAGGTGCCGCCGCTGGCTTCCTGCAGCGCCGCCAACAGGCGCGTGTCCTCGGGCAACTGTGCATCGGGCGCGTGGTCGGCGCGTCATCGAGACAACCGTGCAGTATTCCCGCTAGGATCGGGTGGCTACACCATTAGCCAGCTTGCCTTCAATGCGAGGGCATTAGCTATGATCGATTCGGGCTAAGCCACATGCCCTGCCCGAAGGAGAGCGTTCGGCATGAGAATTGGTTTGCAGGCGTGGGGCAGCGAAGGTGACATTCAGCCATTCACGGCGCTAGCGGCAGGACTGGTCGAAGCTGGTCACGATGTGACGCTCGCAGTCACTGACAATGCGGGCCGCGACTACAGCGATCTTGCTACCCGGTTCGGCTACCGACTCGTCACAGTGCCCAATCCGCAAATCCCGACCGCAGAGCAGATTGAAGCGGTCTGGCGCAAGATCATAGAGGTTGGGAATCCGATCCGGCAGGCGGAGCTTGTCATGACTCACGGATTCGATCCAGTCTTGGAGCCGATGTACTCCGCCGCAAAGGAATTGTGTGCCAATAATGACGTTGTTGTCGGCCACTTCTTTGTGTATCCGCTGCGCGTGGCCGCGGAAAAGGCGGGCGTGCCCGCAGCGACCCTGAACATCGTCCACAACTGCTTGCCGTCGGTGAGCGTTTGTCCGCCGGGCTTCCCAAGCCTGGGGCGCTGGTCCTACCCGCTGGGATGGCGACTGGTGCAGTTTATGGTGAACCGCATCTTCCTGCCCCGCGTCAATGCGCTGCGCACGCGCGAGAACCTGCCGCCGGACACCGATGTCATGACCCAGACGTGGGCCGCCGACCGGCTTAACCTCATTGCGGTGAGCCCGCAGATCTGCCGAGCGCCTCCCGATTGGGACTCGCGGCATCACGTCTGTGGCTTCCTCAACCCTCCTGCCACCCTGATGGCAGACGAGCTTCCCGAAGGGCTCGATGCGTTCCTGTCAGACGGCGCTCCTCCCTTGTACCTGACCTTCGGGAGCATGATGCCGAAGAGCCTTCCCTACATCAAGGAAACGGCCACTCTGTGGATGGACGCCGTCCGCCGGGCCGGTTGTCGTGCAATCCTCCAATTGCCGTGGTCGGACTTGTCCGCGTTCGAGACCGATGTCCAGATGTTCAAAGTCCAGCGAACACCTTACAGCAAAGTGTTCCCGAGATGTTCGATGGTCATTCACCATGGCGGCGCTGGAACCACACAGTCAGCGCTGCTCGCCGGCCGCCCATCGATCATCGTGGCGCACGTCTCCGACCAGTTCTTTTGGGGGGCTGAACTGGAGCGCCTCGGAGTTGCCGGTGCAACGCTTCGACGAAAGGGCCTTACCGCAAGGCAACTGGCTGACGGTGTGGAGGAGGTCTCGAAGGCCAGCGGACTGGCGTCGCGAGCAGGCGCACTGGGGGCAATGATGTCAAGCGAGAACGGCGTTCGAACGGCAATTGGCTTGATTGAGAATCTGCTACACCAGCGGTAGACCACCTGTAGTAGTTCCATTGCTCAGCCCTGCGAAGGATGCAGGTGGTCGTGCCCACCGCAATGCCGAATGCGGCAATGGCTAGGTTGACGATAGGTCCTCAGCGTTGTATCGGGGGTGTGGCGGCGGGATGTTTACGGGGAACAAGCCGGCCCTGAGCGCCGGCGAGTTGGCAAAACGCAGGTCAAGCGGCGAGAGTCGCGCAGCGTCGGAGTATTGGGACCCGCGCTACGCCGGCGCAGAACAGCAGGCGGCATGCCGCGCCGCCCGCGCAGATGTCCGGCGCTGAGGGACCTTTGATCGTGAGGTTGACGGAGCTGAATCGCATTAGGAGCCAATATGAATCGTTCCGTTGACACAGGTCTGACCCTGCGCGCAGCACTGCTCGGCGCAGCCGCTGCAGTCTCTCCATCCAGTGCGGCCAAGGCGCCTGCCGCGCACACACGGGTGCCGGTGATCGACATCACCGACCTGTATCATCCCTACCAGGATCCGGGAGACAACTTCGATCTGATCGCCGCTTACGCCCTGCCTGAGATCGATCTGCGGGCGGTCATTCTGGATCCTACGGAGGGGTTTCGTGCTGAACTGGCCACGGCGGGCGACGGCAGCAAACATGGCGGCGGGCCGCGCGATGCGGGCATCATCCCGGTGCTGCAGCTGAACTACCTTTTCGACCGTAACGTGCCGTGGGGCATCGGCCCGTTCCTCGCGTTGAAGAGCCCGGTTGACAAGGCGCTGGATGCCCCCGGCGTTTCAGCAGACCGGCATCGAGTTGATACTGGAGACCCTGCGGGCCTCCCGCGAGCGCGTGCAAATCCTGTCCTTCGGCTCGGCGCGAACTCTGGCGGCGGCGTATAACCGCGAGCCTGCGCTGCTGCGCGACAAGGTAGAGCGGATCCATCTAAGCGCGGGTTCGACGTCTCTGGAGTTCATGGAGTGGAACGTGCTGCTGGACCGGCACGCCATCGTGCGGCTGCTGCGTTCGGAGTTGCCGATCGCGATCTACCCCTGCGGGACCAAGAGTGGCGCCTTCAGCTATGACGAACACAACACGTTCTGGAAACTGCCCGACCTGCAGTTCATCCGTCGGCTCGACCCGTTGCTGCAAGGTTACTTGGCTTACGCCTTCGAGCGCAGCAACCGCTCAGATTTCCTGCACGCGTTAGACAGTCACTGGCCGGCCGCAACATTCGCTAGGATCTGCCCGCGCGAGCACGCCGTTTGGGAGACGGCGCTCTGGATCGAGGCCTCTGGGCGGCGACTGGTGCAGAATGCGGCCGGAGTCCATCGCATCGTGACGCCTGGCGAACTGGGGGCGGAGACCGGGTATTGACGAATGAGTTGTTGCGGTGCACCGTCACTGTACGCGACGACGGGGCGTTTACCTTTGCCCGAACCGACCGGGGGACCAACTTTTTAATTCACCACCGTGGCGACTGGCGGGAGAATGAGGCTGCGCTGCGGCAGGCACTGCCCGCTCTGTACACTTCGTTCAGTTGCCGGGCAAAGGTGTAGCGGGTCGTGGCCGGATTGAGGAGCAAGAAAAGTGGGTTCTCCCGATGGCTTGAGGCCATCGGCATCAATGAGGCGTCGCGAGTCGCATTCAACAGAGTCGAGCTTCAGGCCGAATACTCATCCATTTCCGGTGATTCTTGAACTGGCCGGCTCTTGCTGCGTCAAACGTTCATCTGGTTATCGGGCGTTGAGTTTCAGGATGCCGAAGGGCAGTTTGGAGCCGGGGAACAGCTTCCATCAGGAATTCGAAGGTTCGGCGCGGACGATTTCGAGTCCCTCTGGCTCGGTTCCGAATGCAACGGCCGTGAGAAGCAGCAGGACTAAGCTCGGGATTCTGTTTCGCACCACAACCCTCTCCATCGCCACGCTCCCAAGTAGAGCAACTCCCCACGCTGAACCACGCTACCCTCAACATCCTGCCGTGTCCTCCTCGGTTGTCATCCCGCTCCGATTCGCAGTGAAGCCGGAGGCAATGTTCACCCGACTTTGGCCACATTGCCCGTCACTCGCGATTGCGTTCCTGCCGATCGCGGTTGAATGGCCATTACGACAATCAGAAAGGAATGCAAGAGCCGGACAAATGTGGCCGAGTCCCAGCTCTTGGCCCAGCATGTCCTTGTCCGCTCGGCACCCAATCAAGCGTCATTGCTCGAATCAACTATCATGCGCCTATGCTAAACCTGCGGCTCTTCCGGGCTTCGCCTTTGCGAGATTCGTAACGAGGGTTTGACCGCAGCAAGTGGGCCGCTAGCGCGCGCACCGCGGCATCTTCGTCGTGTGCTGCGATCGCGTTCAGCACCGTTTCGTGCTCTTGCAATGTCAGATCCTCCACCCCCGGGACGCGCAGCAGGCGCGGGAAGAGTTCAAAGACCCACTGCAGAAGCGCCTCACTGACGGCAACGTAGATGGGATTGCCCGATACTGCTGCGATCGCGTTGTGAAACGCTATGTCGGCCGCGACGAATTGGGCCACGTCACCACCGGCTGCGCGTTGGCGATCCAGCGCGGTTCGCAGCGACGCGATGTCTCTCGCTTTGGCGTTTTGCGCCGCTAGGCGCACCATCCCCGCTTCGAACAACATGCGTGCCTCACGCAAGTGGCCGCGCAGTTGCGGTGAGGTCTGCAGCAGGTGCCTCACTGACCGGTCGATTTGATCCAACACCGTCCGCGGCCCGAGTGAAACGCGCCGCGACCGTTCGCCGTGCTGGATCTGAATGATCCCCATCGATGCCAGCGCCTGCAATGCTTCGCGGATGGCCGGGCGGCCTACCCCGAAACGCGACATCAAATCGCGTTCGGATGGCAGGAATCCGCCAGGCTCGACTTCACCCTGCTCGATCAGCAGGAGCAGCCGGTCGAGGACCTCGTCGGAGAGTTTCCGGCGGCGAATCTTCGCAGGTATTTGAGCCGGTTGACTCACTGGTATGATGAGTATACCATAGCCGCATGCGCACGCTCCGTTTCGCGATGATCGGCTCCGGCTTCTGGGCCCGCTATCAGTTGGCGGGGTGGCATGAGGCCGGGGGGGCGCAATGCGTGGGCATCTACAACCGGACACGTGCGAAGGCCGAAGCCCTGGCGCGGGATTTCGGCTCGCCGCCGGTGTTCGACGACGTAGAAAGCATGCTGCGTGAGACGCGGCCCGATTTCGCGGACATCGTGACCGACGTGGGCACGCACGCGAAATACACCAAACTCGCGGCGAGCCTGGGCATCCCCGTGGTGTGCCAGAAACCGCTGGCGGTCTCCTACCATGAGGCGGCCGGGATGCTCGATGCTTGCCGTTTGGCCGGCGTGCCGCTGTACGTGAACGAGAACTGGCGCTGGCAGGCGCCGATACGGGAATTGAAGAGGCGCATGGACAGCGCCGGCATCGGCGAGGTCTTCCGCGGCCGCATCCGCATGGTTTCGGGCTTCCGGCTGTTCGACAACCAGCCCTTTCTCCGCAACCTGGAGCAGTTTGTCCTGACCGACATCGGCAGCCACGTTCTGGATACCGCCCGCTTCCTGTTCGGCGAGGCGGAGTCGCTGTACTGCCAGACTTTCCAGGCGCACAAGGACATCCGCGGGGAAGACGTCGCCACGGTGATGTTGAAGATGAAGACCGGCGCGACCGTGACGGTTGAGATGGGCTACGCGGAAAACTACCTGGAACGTGACCGATTCCCCGAGACGGCGATTCTGCTAGAGGCGACGCAAGGCTCTGCGGAACTGGAATTGGATCACTGGATTCGCATCACGACGAAGGACGGGACCCACATTCAGCGCTGCCCTCCCCCGCGTTACGCCTGGGCGGACTCCCGGTATGACGTCGTCCATTCGAGCATTGTGGGTTGTCAGGCGAATCTGCTGGCAGCGATGCGCGGCGAATGTGCCGCCGAGACCTCGGGTGAGGACAATCTGAAAACGGTGCGGCTGGTCTTCGCATCCTACGAATCCGCGGCGTCCGGGCAAGTGGTGAACCTGGGACAGTGATGGGCGAAGCGCTCAAACTACGCGCCGGTCCCCTCGAGGCGACGTACTCGGACGGCGAGTTGCGCCATGTTCGATTGGGCGGCGCCGAGGTGGTGCAGCGGATCTACGCTGCAGTCCGGGATCACAACTGGTGTACGATGCCGGGGCGTTTGGAGAACGTCTCTTTGCAAGAGGAGAGCGATGGGTTTCGGATCGTTTTCGACTCGATTCACCAACAGGGTAGCGTCGATTTCCGGTGGCGCGGGATTCTTGCCGGAACCCCAGCCGGCTGCATCTCTTTCGCGATGGAAGGGCAGGCGCACTCGAGGTTCCTCCGCAACCGGATCGGTCTCTGCGTGCATCATCCGCTGAGGGAATGCGCTGGCAAGCCCTGCGTTGTTGAGACTGCCGATGGAGACCTGGAGCGAACGCAATTCCCCGAGCTCGTGTCGCCGCATCAGCCCTTCCTCAACGTGCGAGCCATCACGCACGATCTCGCGCCGGGCGTATGCGCCGAAGTGCGGTTTTTCGGCGACGTCTTTGAGACCGAAGATCACCGCAACTGGACCGACGCCAACTTCAAGACCTACGGCACGCCGCTGAGCCTTCCATTTCCGGTCGAGGTCCTCGCAGGTACGGAGATCAACCAGCGCATTGAGATCACCCTCCTTGGCGCACTGGAATCGCCCGAGCGGTCGCCCGAGCGCGTGGTTCGGTTGCGCTTGGCAGACGCGTCCGGGGTACGGTTCCCGAGGATCGGATTGGGGATGGCGAGCGACGGCCGGCCGCTCTCGGCGAAGGAACTCGAAGAACTGCGGCGCCTCAAGCTGAGCCATTTGCGGGTGGATCTGCCGCCCGGAAGCGACTGGCGGCCTAAGCTGGAATTGGCCGCGGCGGAAGCGGGAGCGATCGGGGCTAAGCTGGAGGTTGCCGTAACGCTCCCTGGCGACACCGCTCACCTGCGGGGTTGGATTCCGAAAGTGGATCGCTGGCTGGTTTACCACAAGACCGAGAAGGTGACGGGCGCTGCGGCGGCGCTCGAATTGCGCGCAGCCTTGGGGTCCGGGTCACTCATCGCAGTAGGCACGAACGCCTACTTTGCGGAACTGAACCGAAATCGGCCTTTTGGCGATGGCTGGGATGCCGCCTGCTTCTCGGTGAATCCGCAGGTGCATGCCTTCGATGACGAGAGCGTGATGGCGAATGCGTCCGGCCAGTTCGACGCGGTCCGCAGCGCCCAGCGTTTTCTGATCGGCCGGCCCGTCGTCGTCTCTCCGGTAACGCTGCGCCCACGCTTCAACCCCGATGCCACGGGACATGTCGAGCCGTCCGAGCCGGATCCCAGGCAGAAGTCGCCGTTCTGCGCCGCTTGGACCCTCGCGAGCCTGTCGGCTTTGGCCCGGGCCGGAGCGTCGAGCGTCACGTATTTCGAAACGCACGGCGCCGGTGGCGTGCTGGACGGCGATGAGGTGTACCCGGTCTTCCACGTTCTCGAAGCGGCAGCAGGGTTTGCGGGGGCGAGCGTGGTTGGGTGCGAAAACAGCGACGAGTCCCGCGTCGCCGCGCTGGCGCTCGCGTCCGGAGGGAGACTCCGGATGTTGATCGCGAATCTGACGGACGAGCCTTGCGAGATCGCGGTTGGAGTGGAGCGAGAGACGTTGAACCTCGAGCCGTACGCGGTCACGCGTCTCGACAGTTCGAAGGGCTAGGAGCGGACACGATGGACTTGACTTACGGTATCGCCGCCGTCCTGGTGGGCGGCATCCTGAACGGCAGTTTCGTCGCGCCGATGAAGAAGTTGCCCGGCTGGAAATGGGAGAACACCTGGCTGGTGTACTCGCTCTCCGGATTGCTGGTGATCCCCTGGATTGCGGCGCTCGCCACAGTCCCTGACCTGAGCGCAGTGCTCGGTGGAGCGTCCGCGGCGAGCCTCTGGCGGGTGTTGTTGTTCGGGCTCGGCTGGGGCGTCGGCTCGGTGCTGTTCGGGCTCGGGATCGTGCGCATGGGCCTAGCGCTCGGCTACGGCTTAATCCTAGGGTTGATCGCCCCAATTGGAACTTTTTTGCCGCTTCTTGTTTTACACCCGGAACAGCTGCGAACCCGCCGCGGAACATCGCTGATTGTGGGGACACTGATCGTCGTTTGCGGGATCATCCTGTGCGCCATCGCGGGCAAGATGCGGGAGCGCGGCGATAGCCGCCCGAAGCAAGGCTTCGCCGTCGGGCTGCTGATCTGCGTGCTGGCCGGGATCTTCTCGCCGATGCTGAACTTCAGCTTCGCCTTCGGGGGCGAACTGCAGCAGCGGGCGCTCGCCGCGGGCGCAACCAGCGATGCGGCGAGCAACGCGATCTGGTCGTTGTGCCTGACCGCGGGCCTGATCGCGAACGCCGGGTACAGCATCCTGCTACTTCAGCGCGGGGGAACCTGGAAGCTGTTCCGCACCGCGCCCGCGGGCTATTGGGGCTGGGGCGGGCTGATGGGCCTGCTGTGCTTCGGAAGTTTCATCGTGTACGGGGCAGGCGCCAATGCGCTGGGCTCGCTGGGCGCGGTGGTGGGCTGGCCGCTGTTCATGTCGATGAGCCTGATCACGTCGAACACGCTCGGCTGGATGAGCGGTGAATGGAAGGGAGCGCCTCCGAAGGCGATCCGGTATGCCGTAGCCGGGATTGCAGTCCTGATCGTGGCGATCACGGTGATCGCGCTTGGCGGCAGGGAGTAGCGCGGTGAAACTCGGCATCGGCACCTACACCTACATGTGGTCGATCGGTTTTCCGGGAGCGGAACCTGAAACGCCGATGCGCGCGCTGGATCTGCTCGAAAAAGCGGTCAAAATGGGGGTAAAAGTGGTCCAATTTGGTCCAAATTTGCCTCTTTTTGAGATCCCGCCGGCGGCACTTGGAGAATTATTATCATTTAGCCGCCAGATGGGCCTCGAACTCGAAATCGGGACGCGCGGCGTCGAAACGACGCACTTGCGCCGGCTGATCGACTTCACCCTTCGCTGTGGAGCGTCGCTGCTGCGCACGGTGCCGGAAGTCGACGGACGGGTTCCCTCCAGCGGTGAACTGACGGAGTTGCTTAGAGCGATCGAGCCGGAATTGCGGCAAGCCGGCGTGCGGCTCGCCATGGAGAACAGCCTGATGCCCGCGTCGGCCATGAGCGAGGCGTTACGCGAGTGCGACAGCGAGTACCTGGGCATCACGCTCGACACCGTGAATTCGCTCGCCGTTCCGGAAGGAACCGAGGAAGTGGCCGCGGCGCTTGCTCGCTGGACGTGCTGCCTGCATGTGAAGGATTTTCAAGTGACTCGCGAGTGGCACATGATGGGCTTCCGTGTGGAAGGGCGGCCGGCGGGGCAAGGTCAATTGAACGTTCCGCGACTGCTCGAGTTACTGAATTCGGCGGGTGCGAAATGCAACGCCATCCTGGAACTCTGGCCGCCGCCGCAAGCCTCGCTCGGCGAGACCATAGCGCTGGAACACCAGTGGGCCGAAGAGAGCGTGACGTATTTGAGGACTCTCATCAAGGAGTAGTTATGAAGAAGTCAGTGGCAGTGATCGGCGCCGGCGGCAAGATGGGTGCCCGCGCGGCGGAGAAGATCGGATTCAGCGACGCGTACCAGGTGTTGCTCTGCGAGAGCAACGCTGACAGGGCGCAGGCGCTTGTGGATTTGGGTTTGACCGTCACGGCGACCGGGGACGCGATGGCCGCGGCGGATTTCGTGGTGATGGCGGTGCCGGATGCGCTGATCGGCGCGATCGCGCGGCAGCTCGTGCCGCAGATGAAGAAGGGCGGGTCTCTGATCATGCTGGACGCGGCGGCGGCCTACGTCGGCGAACTCCCCGTACGCGAGGGGATCACGCAGATGATCACCCACCCCTGCCATCCGCCGTTCTTCACGG
The DNA here is from genome assembly GCA_903909435.1 of uncultured Acidobacteriia bacterium. Taxonomy (GTDB): domain Bacteria; phylum Acidobacteriota; class Terriglobia; order Bryobacterales; family Bryobacteraceae; genus CAIVVT01. The sequence goes on from CAIVVT010000240.1 coordinate 41,882, forward strand.
AGCAGGCGACCCCCGAAGCTCGTCGCGATTACTTCGGCGGCACGGCGGTGCAGGACATTATCGTTTCTCTGATCGGAGGTTCCGAGGAGTCGTTTACGCAAGGGATAGAAATCTGTCGCGCGATCTTCGCGCCTGTGAGCAGAGCAATCCGTGTGACCCCGGAGCAGTTCGCATTCCTGGAGCCCGCGATGTCCGAGATCGTCATGGCGGCCGCTGCAAACTGGATGAAACAGTCGATGGAACTGGCCATCGAGCGAGGCGTGCCGCGAGAGGCGGCCGAGGCGTTCACCGCGGGCCACGCTCAGATCGCGATGGGAATCGTATTCGGGGCGGAGAAGTCGCCATTCTCCGACGCGGCGCAACTCGCAATCGAGTGGGGCACGAACAAATACATCAACCCCGAGTGGCGCAGCGTGTACGATCGCGAAACGCTCGCCGGAGCGATCCGGGACATACTGAAACCGCGAACCGCGGTTGTTGCATAGAGAGACAAGACACACAAAGGTGAAACATGATCCGCTCGCAGTCTTCTTCACGGTGGTTGTCATGTCGGCGCTGACTTTGGGGGCAGAGGTCATGCCGGTTCGCGCGAAGCCGCTGCAGCGATTGAAGGTGAGCGAGAACATCCAGGCGCGCGCACTCAACGCTCCTTCGGAAGGCTTCGGCAGCGATTGCGTCCTGGTTCTCGACGAGGTTTCTAAGTCATTCGTCGCGCCTAGGACGCCCACGCGCCAATGAATACGGTCGCCCTGTACACCCGCTTCGAGGCCACGTTCGAGAGCAGCCGCGACTACGAGAATCCGGTGCAGGACGTGTCGGTTGAAGTGGAATTCGAGAGCGCTGTCGTCCGCTCGACGACGCACGCGTTCTGGGACGGAGGGCGCAGGTGGCGCGTGCGTTTCTCGCCGGAGATGCCGGGCCGGTGGACGTGGAGTGTTCGCTGCTCGCCCGACGGAGACAGCGGATTTGATGGCATAGGAGGCACGTTCGAGTGTGTCCCCGCGGCCAGCACGAACGTCCTTTACGAGCGTGGTCCGCTTCGCGTCTCGGACGACAATCGCCACTTTGTCCACGCCGACGGAACACCGTTCTTCTGGCTCGGCGACACTGCTTGGAACGGTCCTTTAAAGTCGAACGAGGCCGACTGGACGACATACCTCTCCGACCGGTCGCAGAAAGGATTCAACGTCATCCAGTTCGTCTCGACGCAATGGATCAGCGCGGCGGGCGACGCCGAGGGCCGGCCCGCTTACCTTGGGCGGGAGCACATCCGAATCGAGCCGGCGTTCTTCCGACGGTTGGACCGTCGTGTGGATGCGATCAACGCATATGGTATGGTTGCCGCTCCGGTTCTGGCGTGGGCAGCCGGGTGGAACCCGGACAGTTGCCACCTGAACCCGGGCAACTCCCTGTCTGACGAGCAACTCGAACTGTTGATCCGGTACATGGTGGCTCGCTACAGTGCCCACCACGTAGTTTGGATTCTGGCCGGCGACGGAATCTATGAGGGCGCAGAAGCTGAGCGATGGCGTCGCATTGGCCGCAGAGCCTTGTCGAGCAGCACACGCCCCGCCACCATTCACCCTGGCGGTAAGATCTGGTCGGCGCCCGAGTTCCGAATGGAGCCATGGTTCCAATTCAACGGGTACCAGAGCGGGCACTGGAATGACGATGACAACTTCCGCTGGATCAACGAAGGACCGCCGAGCCTGGACTGGCGAACGGAGCCGCGCTGCCCGCACATCAACCTGGAGCCTTGCTACGAGGGCCATCGCGCGATGGCAACCGGGCGTGTTATGGACGCCGGCGACGTGCGACGTGCCGCGTACTGGAGTCTGCTTGCCTCCCCGCCAGCAGGGGTTACCTATGGTGCGCACGGAATCTGGAGTTGGGAATCGACCCCCGAGCTTCCCATGAGCCATCCGAACACCGGCATCGCACCGGCCTGGCGTGATGCGCTGAATTTGCCGGGCAGTGCTTGCATGGGGCAATTGAAAGCGATTTTCACGTCCGTCGACTGGCCCAGCCTCGATCCTTGCCCGGATCTGGTGATGCACCAGCCGGGTTTGCAACACCCCTCGCTGTTCATCGCCCCGGCCCGCAGCGGCGAGGGCGCTCTCGCCGTGTTGTATCTGCCGCGAGGCGGAGTCGTGGAACTGCGAGAGGAGTTGCTCAGACCGGACATGATGGTGAGCTGCCTCGACCCATCAAACGGAGGACTGCTCTGGCGGAGGCAGCTAACAGGGCACGGCGACTTAATCGAGACCGGCGCGGACGCTGACCGTGTGCTGGTGATCAAGAGCTAAAGGACGAGCGGGGATGACAAGAATTACCACGGTTCCCTTCATACTGCTGGCTGCCACTTTGGCTGCCGGTGCGCAGGTCGCTACTGGGTCTCTAGCTCCGAACGACGGGGTGTTCAACATCACGCACTACGGGGCTGTTGGGGATGGAGTGACGGACAATACGGCCGCAATTCAGAAATCAATCGACGCGGCAAAGATGAAGGGCGGCGTCGTGTTTGTTCCCTCTGGACGCTGGTTGTGCAAGGGGCATCTCGTGCTTGAGATGGGTGTGCATCTGGCCGGGGTCAACCAGGCGCCGCAGTCGTGGGAGCCGCAGTCCGGATCCATCCTGATGCCGGTCGAGGGCCGCGACAACGAGGGAGGCCCGGCTTTCCTGGAAATGCGGAGTTCGACGTCGATTACAGGCGTGACGATTTACTACCCAGAGCAAACGGTCGCGGACATTCGTCCTTACCCCTGGACCATTCAGATCCGCGCTAATCCATCGGATGCCAAGAGTGTTTCGTTCGACAGCACGGTGTCGAATGTAACACTGATCAACAGCTACAACGGCATACGCACCGGTCCCACGGAGAACGGGCGGCATCGGATTCTGGGAGTCCACGGCACGGTGCTCCGGCGGGGGATTTACGTTGATTGGGTCGGCGACATTGGACGGATTGAAAACGTTCAGTTCCATTCGCATTTCTGGGCGCACAAGGCGTTCAACGGCGATTGGAGCAAGGTGTTCGACTACATGCAGAAGAACCTTGAGGCGTTCGTGTTCGGACGGACCGATTGGGAGTACGTTACAAATACGTTCGTCTTTCCCGCAAAGGTTGGCTACCGCTTCATCGAAACGCCCAACGGGTCGTCTAATGGTCAGCTCTCCGGCATCGGAGCGGATGCCTGCGACACGGCAATTCAAGTGGAGGCGATCCAGCCGCAGGGCCTCCTGATTACGAACGGAGAATTCAATTCGCATCGCGTCGGGCGCGCTACGCAGGTGGTCATTGAAAAGGGCGCGAAGGGGAACGTGCGATTCGTGAACTGCGGTTTCTGGGGACCGGTGGAACACAATGCAGTGCTGCGCGGCGATGGCTACACGTCGTTCTCCGACTGCTATTTCTCCAACAACTTCGATTCGAAGGGTTACTCAATCGTCGCCGAAGCCGGCAAACTGCAAGTCCAGAATTGCACCTTCGATGCGCTTTCAAAAGAACGGAAGCCTGGCAACGCATATGCAAGCGACGACCGTCGATACCAGCCTCCGGCGATTCAGTTGAAGCCGGGCGTACGGCACGCCATTATCCGCGGGAACAACGGCTATTACGGCGTGCAGATCGAGAACGGCGTCGGCGACCAGGCGATCATAAGCGACAACGAGCCTTACCGTCCGGAGCGCTGAAGCTAAAGGAAACACACTGAAATGCGAGTCTTGATCATTGGCGGAACGGGCAACATCAGCACGACGATCACCCGCGAACTGGCGCGCCGCGGGGAAGATCTGACGTTGGTCAAGCGATCGCCCTCGCAGCCAGAGGATTTGCAGGGAGTCACGGTGATCGCCTGCGATAGAACAGATCGTGCCGATTTTCAGCAAAAACTGGCGGGAAAAGGTCCTTTCGATTGCGTGATTGACATGGTCTGCTACGAGCCTGAAGACGCGCGTTGCGCCGTAGAGACGTTTCGCGGACAGGCGGGCCAGTTCATTTTCTGCAGCACTGTGGATGTCTATTCGAAGACGCCGGCAAGCTATCCGGTAACTGAAGCAAACGGTGTTGTGGAAGCCCTGCCGAGCTTCCCATATGCCTGGAAGAAAGTCGAGTGCGAGAAGATCCTGTGGGCAGCGCATCGCAGGGGCGATTTTCCGGTCACCATCATCCGGCCGGCTTTCACCTACAACGACACCTGGAGCCCGGGCATCCACAGCTTCGGCGGGCAGACGTATCACCTCGATCGGCTTCGCAAGGCTCAGCCGATCATCCTGCACGGCGACGGAACTTCGATCTGGACGGCAACGCATCGGGACGATGTGGCGCTGGCTTTCGTAAACGCGATCGGCAACGACAGGACGTACGGCGAGGGCTACAACGTTCCCGGCGACGAGTGGATGACGCACAACCACATCTGGCGCACGATTGCCCGTGCTCTCGCGGCGCCGGAGCCGGACTTCGTCTACATCCCGACCGACTTGCTCGGCAAACTGGTGCCCGCCGAAGCGGAATGGTGCGTCGAGAACTTCCGTCACAACAACATATTCGATAGTTCGAAGGCTAAGCGCGACCTTGGCTTTCGCTATACGATCCCGTTTCGGGAAGGCGTCGCGAGGTGCCTTGACTATCTGACCAGGCACGGGAAGATCGAGGACAGCGCCAAGTATCAGTTTTATGATGCGATCGTCTATGCGTGGCGAGAGAATACGGCGCGGATGACGAAGACTTTACAGGCCGATTGAGGCGCGCAAGTATGTTAACGGCCACACCAGCGGATTCCGGGTCTACGCGTTTCACGCTCTACACGATCTACTTTATCTACTTCTTCTGCGGGATGACGCAATGCTTTGAGGGCGTATTCCTGCCCGAGTTCAAAGAGTATTTCCATCTCAATTATCAACAGCAGATGTATACTATGTTCGCGAAGAATATCCCATTCCTGCTGGCTGGAGGAATCGGGTATCTGATCCGCTACACGGGCTACAAGCGATGCATGATTGCGGCGATGGCGCTATTTTCGCTCGGTACGCTGCTGCTCGTCCCCGGACTTCGCTCAGGCCGGTACGACTTAGTGCTGCTGGGTTTCTTTCTGATCGGGCTCGGATTCAATTTTGAGATCGTCGCCGGGAACCCGATGCTGTCCGCCCTCGGACCTTCGAGAAGCGCGTCGAGCCGGCTCAATCTCGGCAATGCGCTGGGCGCGGTGGCACAGATCATCGCGCCGGCGACGCTGTCCTTTATTATCCCAGCGGCGGTGATCGCAGTGGATGCGAAGCTGCCCTACATGGAACGGCTCTTTGTCGCGCTCGGCGTGGTGCTCGCGCTGGTCTCCGTCGTCGCCTTTATCACTCGGGATATCGATATTGCGGCCAGTTTCGGAAGCGGCGGCCAAGGTTCGGCGGTTCGCGGAGCCATTTGGTCGCACTCGCGCGTGATGCTAGGCTTTGTGACCATATTCCTGATTCTGGGTGTGGAGGCCGGCCTGTTCGGTTTCTACCGCAATTTCCTGGAGGATCCGGGCGTCGGGAGAATGACGGCCCACCAGTCCCAGCTATTGTTCACGGTCTATTTTGCCGTGTTCGCGTTCGGCCGGCTGGCCGCTTCGTGGGTCCAGACTAAAATGTTGCCCACCACACACCTGATAATCAGCCTCGCCGGCGCGATGGCGTGCCTGGCTACCGCAGTTTTAGCCAAAGGTATGTTCGCCGTGGCGGCAGTTACAGCGATCGGGTTTTTCGTTTCTGTATTGTTCCCGACTCTTTACTCGTTGGCCATCGAAAACATGGGCGAGTTAACTGGTCAGGCATCGGGCTTGCTTACTATGGGATTTGTAGGGTGTGCGCTGATCCCGGTGTTGCAGGGCAAGCTGGCCGATTCCATCGGATTGCAGCATTCTTATGCATTGGGCTTAGCCAGCTACCTGTTCGCGATGTTTTACACGTTCAAGATGCGGCAGGCGGCTAGCCTGTCACCGGTGTGCGGCGGAACCGGCAACTAGGTGAACGCTTACGCAAATGGCAGACGGCGCACATGCGGTTCGGAAGCGAAGCGAAAACTGGATTTCGAGCAATTCACCAGAACTTATGAAGACGACATGGTTGGCAGTAACCGCATTTCTGTTTCTGACCTCGCCGGTATTCTCGCAAACGGCCGATTACGACCGCTTCGGCGGCTGGAGTCTCGTGAGAGGCGGCCGCACTGGCTTCTTTCACGTCGAGATCATTAAAGGACTTTGGTGGTTTGTCACACCCGAAGGCAACGGCTTTCTCTCGAAGGGCGTTGATCACATCAACTGGCATGCGGAACGGCCCGGATCTCCTCCCGTGGTGCCCGCCGATCCTGCTGAATGGGCGAAGAATACGGCACGTCAACTGCGCGAGTGGAACTTCAACACCGCGGCCTCATGGGCGGAACCTGAATTCGCAAACGCTGGAATCGTTTATGCGCCAGTACTCGATTTGGCAGGAGCTGCTGACCCGGACGATCTCTGGCTGAACCGCAAGGTCTTCGACATGTTTAGTCCTGCTTCTCAAGCGGCAGTTCAGGAATCCGCCCGGAAACGCATTGGCGAACTCGCCTCGAATCCCTGGGTGCTCGGATATTTCACCGACAACGAGCTTCGTTGGGGTGCGGAATGGAAGTCAAAGGAAAGCCTCCTCGAAATGTACTTGCGGCTGCCCGCAGAGAGTCCAGGCAGGCGGACAGTCGAGACCTTCCTGGCAGTGCGCGGGAAGAACGTGGAGACGATGACCCCCGCGGACAAGGACGACTTCTTGGAGAAGGTTGCCGCCGAATATGGACGCCTGACGCGCGACGCCATCCGGAAATACGACAAGGTCCATCTTATCCTGGGCTGCCGGTTTGCAGGCTACGCTCCGGATGCGGCGCTGCGGGGAGTTAGTAAGTACTTCGATGTGATCTCATACAACGACTACAGTGCGAAAGCTCCGCTGGAGATGCTGCGGCACATTACAGCGGTGACCGGCAAACCGGTGATGATCACTGAATTCAGTTTCAAGGCGATGGATTCGGGTTTGGCGAACGCCAAGGGCGGTGGCAAGCCGGTCGCAACACAAATGGATCGGGCCGACAGCTTTGAACGTTACGCAACCGATCTCGCGACGCTTCCAGGATTCCTAGGCTACCACTGGTTTCAGTACTTCGATCAGCCGAAAGAAGGCCGCGCGATTGACGGCGAAAACAGCAACTACGGAGTTGTCAGAATCGAAGGCACGCCCTGGGAGGCCTTGACCGAACGCATGAAGACAGTCAACGGCCAGTTGGAGCGAATGCGCCCGTGAACTTCGGGGCTCTCAGTCGTACTGAGGTGCGCAGGCTGGGGCGCCTAGCGGGAGTTTACTTCGAGCCGCCTACGCGCGGGTGCAAGTGGCTCTTTCAGGCGATGGGTTACGGGCGTGAGTTTGTATTATCCACGCGGGGTACTACGAAGTTCGTCCAGCCCGAGCGATTCCGAGGAATCAGCGCTCAGAATCAAGCACGCCAGTACATCATGTTATAGGTCGAACCTCGTATCGTCCGAGCATTCGACTTGTCGTTTTCTCCTCGGCTGTTTCCGGATTGAGCGGAACCTACGCACTACAGCAGGCCTGCGTTGCAGCATTGTGAGCATGCGCCGGGCGCCTTCGCTCCCAGGTGGTGCCCGTTGAAATCGCGCGTGCCAGGGGCTTTCAGCAAATATGCGCTCCGGAGGAGCATCGTGATTTCGTAACATGCCGCGACATGGCATCCTGTGCGATGATGCCGGTTCCGTTGGTCTTGCTCGCCGCGACACATTGTTGCCGGACTTTCTCCTCGATCGTGTTGGACTTGATCCATCTGGCGGTTCTGGCGGCACATTCCCGCAGCTCTCTCGCGGCGGAAAACCTATTCCTCCGCAAGTAGCTGGCACTCTTTCAAGAGCGGGAGGTGAAAGCCCGGCGGGCGACCGATTCAACGCGGTGGATGATGGCGAATGTTTGGATTTCCTCATTCCGTTTAATGCGGGCCATCTCAATTCGGTTCTTGAATCGCGGGTGCAGCACTTCAGTCACTGCAGACCGCACATGGGCCTCGGCCCCGCGGTACCGGCACCGGCACGACCGCCGCCTGAGAGTTCGGATCGCCATCAGTTTCCACCCGGCTTCAGAGTCCGCAGCACTGGGATTCTCGCGGGCTTCCCCACGAGTACTGGCTCGAGAAAGAAGCGGCATAGCGGCGGATCTGCTTATTGCGGAGCTCTGAAACAACATGGGAGATCCGTCGGCGTTGCCGGGGGATCTTTGCGCATTGGTGGCAGTCGGACGAAGCTCTACGCGGCCCTGAATCGAAACTGCGGTTGTCCCACCAGTCGAATGCAGAACGGCATCACGGAGTCCTGGCTTGCTGCGATCCTCCGTCTACGGCGAGTTCGATGACGCGGAGATCCGTATCCCGGTCGCGCAGCGTTAACACTATCTCGCCCCGCCCATCTGCCACGAAACTCGATCCTCCATAAGTGCGCCCGCGCCATGGCCCGTGGCCCATCTCGCCGACCAGATCGACCCCCACCATCGGGCACTCCAGTTCCGCCGCTCGCTTCTTCACGAGCCTCTCTAGCTCTTTTGAATGGCCCGGCCAATCCTGTTTCGGCGCGGCCCAGCCGTATGGCACCAGAAGCAGGTCAGGATTCAGGCTCTTGAGGCGTGCCAGGTGCGAATCGACGAAGGTGTCCGCGCAGATCAAAACAGCGATGCGACCGAACTCAGTCTCGACAATGCCGATGTCTTCCGGGCGACCTTCCGAGTAAGGAGGCGACATCAATTCCGGCAACACGTTGATCTTCCGGTGTTTCCAGAGCAACTTTCCCGATTTGTCGACGAGAATGGCCGAATCGTAGAGCCGGTCGCCGTCCTTCTCATCCATCCCGATGGCGATCATCAGCTTGTACTTACGCGCGAGTTCGCCAATCCGCGCGCTGTCTTGGCCGGGAATCGGTTTGGCGAGCTGATGCGCCTCCGGATTCTCCCAGCCCAGGATCGCCGACTCCGGGAACACCGCGACATCTGCGTGTTGGGCTTCAGCCTGTTCCAACGCATACTCGATACGCCGGAAGTTCCCTTCACGGTCGCTGTCGATGACCAGAATCTGGCAAACCGCCACGCGGATCTTCTTCATCGGTACGCTCCATGCCAGCGGTAAACCAATCAGCAGGACAATCAGTGCTGTAATCCGTTTCATGATCGCAAACCAAGGCTCTCTTAAAGATAGTCGAGCCTTGGACGTTCGAAGCGGCTCCATTGGAATCGTAGCGGCAATCTTGGTGAGAATCCGCAAGCCGTCAATGCGTGTTCGCGCGGATTGCCAAAACCTGCCGCACATCTCGCAGGACGTTCTCCATACACCGGCCGATCAGTTGCAGTTCCTGGCGACGCCTGCACTGCGTGCCCAATGCAGGGATTTGCTTCGACAAACGCTCCAAGTCGTTCCCGTACCCAATGAGCGCCTCGCTCGACAATCGTGTGAGATAGATCGGTTCGCCCGCGGTCTCACCTTTGAGCGGCTCGAAGTCGAACTCGCCGCTGGAAATGTCGCCGGCGCGAGTCAGGTAGCCGTGTTCGACGTCGATCAGCCAGCGCACAATGTCCGCGGTGGCCCCGCGGTTGGCCGGCTCAAAAAGGCGTTCGACAACCTGGGAAAGGGCCTGTTCACACGACTGCTGCGGGTTGCTGAGCAGGCGGCCGGCAAACCGCGTCATGATGTCGAACTGCAGGTTCGCCATCGGACCCATAAAGTATTCGAACGCCCGGCCGCCGTCCTCGTGCAACGACCGAATGCTCCTGGCGGTCATCTCGGCAAGCGGCAGGAACCAACAGTCGCGGTGCCAACGCTGCGGAGGGACGATTACGGCTCCGCCGAGCGAGCCGAGGGCGCACGGGAGACGCGCCGTAAGTGACCGGCGGTATTCCCGCCCTTTCCGCTCCGACTGATCGGTCACATCAGTGAGGAAATCGAGATGGCTCGTCAGCTGGTTCAACGCCTCCGCTCCGTCCCCCAGATCCACGCCCCAGGCGCTCATCCCCACAATCTGCTTGGGATGCTGCCGCTTGATGTACTCGGCCGTTTCATTGATGACGCGTGAATGATACTCGGTGTCGGTCATGCGCCGGCACTGGGAGCAGTAACATCGGCCAAGGTCCCCGGATTGGAACCCGAATCCCTGAGTGCCGACTTCCTTCACGCACAGGTCGACAATGTCGCGCATCCACTGGCGCGCGGACTCGCTGTGGTAGCACATGGCCACGCCATTGTCGCTCTGATACGAACCCCAGGCTATGCGGCCTTCGTTGCGCGCAGTCGCAGGATCGTGTTTGATAATCTCTTCAAACCCCCAACGATAAACTCCCAGGCCGTAGAGAACCCTGATGTCTAGCTTGTAGGCGTCGTTCAGAATCCGGTCGATCAAGCGGCGGCGTCTGGGCTCCAGAGAGTCGTTCAACGGAACGGTCCAGGCGTGGCTCGCATACAAACCCCACAAGGTGATGCCGTTGTAGCCGCAATCGTGTGCCGTTCGCAGGAAGGACTTGTACTCCCGCACCGTCTGTTCATCGACGGTCGTAATAGGCCAGCGGCCTCCGCTGAGCGGACGGTTGGAATTGTCGTTGATCCAGCCTAGCAACAGCCTGTATTCAAACGCCTCGCTCATGCTGGCAGCGGGACGCACACGATCTTGAATCCGGCTGGATGAGGCTGAAGCGGAGACCGCCAATCCGGCACCGGCAGCCACCATGCCCGCCGTTTTGAGCATCTTTCGCCGGGTGATCGCGCTCGGAGGTCCGAAATCTCTATCTGGCGCCGTCATTGGCTGTTTACTCTATCATTCCAGTCTTCGTCGAGCCCGTAAGGCTGACCGGTATGATTTGAAGGGTGAACCCGTAGTGACGAGATCCCGGTAACGGCGCGGCCGACCCCGTGCAGAGTTGGCCGGGGGCAAGGACAAGGAACTTTGAGTATGAATTCGAAGCATGCGATCTTGACGGGGATCTGGCTGTGCGCCGGAATTGGTTCGCTGGACGCGCAGAGCGGGCGGGCGATCACGCGGGTTACCCCGGTTGAGCACAATGAGGTCCTGACCAACCCGCACATGGGCTGGGGTTTGTGGGCTGGGCCGCGGTACTTCGACGGGCGGGCGTTCTCGCTCGACTACAACACCACCGGCTTCGGCGACGACGCGCCACTGTTCGGCTGGGTGCTGATCGACTGGATGTGGTCGGACCTCGAACCCAAGGAAGGCCACTACTACTGGAAAGACCTCGACACGGTCATGGACTATTGGGCCAGGCGCGGCAAGCAGGTTGAGTTGCGCATCTGGATCACCGACGATCCAGGCTGGGCCGGCGCTCCAGGCAATGAAGTGTGCCCCGAATGGCTGTGGGCGAGCGGAGTGAAATACCGCGCATACCTTGGTGAAGGCAAGGCGCCGAAAAAGGAGCCGGACTACGTCGATCCTTCCTACGAGAAGGTCTACCTGCCCAAGGCCAGGAGGTTCCTGCAGGCGCTGGCCGAACGCTACGATAAGCCCGCGAGTCCCGTCATGCTGTGGGGCGCGATGGGCTATGGTCAGTGGGGCGAGTGGCACACCATGTGGTCCCACTACCCCTGGCCCAGCGTTGAGGTCAAGCGCCGCGTGCTCACCAAGATCGTCGATATGTACGCCGACGTATTCAAGGTGAAGCCGCTGATCATCTCCTACTGCTTCGACGACGACCGCGATCAAGTTCGCAGCGTGGAGGACTATCTCGACCGGCAAGCGCTCGACGTGGCGATCGGGAAAGGCTTCGCGCTTGCGCGCCACGGCTTCATCGACGGGTTGTTGATGTACGACCGGCTGATCATGGAGCGCTATTGGCGCACCGCCGCGATGTGGGCCGAGGGCAACTGGTCGTATACGGCTGTCAAAGACGAGGGAGTGCATGGCACGCTCGCAGAGAACATGCGGGTGTTCTCCGAGTGGCACTCCAACTTCGGCCACTTCTACATGGATGCCGACAGCTACAAGCGCGCCATGCGCGAAGACAAGGCGGCGTTTGAGAACGGCCTGCGGAGCGGTGGCATCGGCTACCGACTGGTGGCGATGGAGGCCAGTTGGCCCGAGGAGTTAGCCGCCGGCGACCTGCTGATGCTGCACTCGACCTGGGTGAATCGCAACGCCGGAAGACTCTACCAGCGCTACCCGCTGCGGATCTACTTCACCGATGGAAACGGAGTCGAGAAGTGGAGCGCAAACGACCCGTCATTTACGCAGACCGGTTGGGTGCAGGGCGAGCACTATGAGGTCGACACGTTGGTGACCACTTCGAACAAGCTGGAGCCGGGCACCTACGAAGTGCGTATCGCGATGGTCGATGCCGCCGGTAAGCCGGCCATTCGGCTGGCGATCGCGAGCGAGGACTCGCAGCTACGGTACAAACTCGGTACGATTCGGATTCTTCCGGCCAGACATCCGCCCGCTCAGCCACCAGTTGCGCGGCGTGGAACGTTTCGTGCTTCACCATCTCCTAGCTGAAGTCGAAGCGATAGTCCTCGTTCAGCGGCGCAAACTCGGCCGCCTTCTGATAGGCGTGCCCGGCGTCGAACGGGCGCTCGAGTTTCTCGTAGATGTCGCCCAGCAGGCTCTCGGCTTCTGCGGATTCCGGAATCCTCAGAGCCTCGACGGCGGTCATCCGCCGCACTGCTTCCCGCGCACAGAAACGTGCCTTTGGCGTTCACCGCCATCACACTTTCAAATCCCGTATGGTCTGAATACTCGACTTATCGCTTTCTGCTTGGCCGTTTCCAAATTGAGCGGAGCCAACGCGTGAAGGTGGGCCTGTGCTGGCAGTATCGTGAGCATGCGCCAGGGGACTTCGCTCCAAATAGTGCCCGTTGGAATCGCGCGTGCCAGGGGTTTTGTGCATGCACGGACACAGCTCTGCGCCAGCCGGCAAGCTTATGCTCGGCCAGCATTAGCCTTGGTCCGGAATTCATCACTTCGAGCGGCAGCGCGGTGGTAGTAGTTGAACATGCCGCCCAGTCGCTGACCGCTCAATCTCGCCTGTGTTGCCAATATGGTCAGGCTCTGGGCTGATGAGTTTGTGCTCCGGACTTTGGTGATTGCGTTCGGTGTGATAATGGGCGACGAAGTTTTGAACGGCGGTCCGCAATGACCCCTCGCCAAACAAGATCATGCGCTCCACGCAGGACTCCTTGATGCTGCGCACAAATCTCTCCGCGCAGGC
>CAIVVT010000241.1 GCA_903909435.1 uncultured Acidobacteriia bacterium
CGACTGCTTCCGGAGCCAACTCCGTCGCCTCGGCTTTGGGCAGCCTCACCAGGCGCGACCCCGGCAAGGCTGTGCGAACATACCATGAGGGTTGCCAGACAACCCTCAAAACCGGAACGTTCTACTTGGCTGGGAATAGGAACTTTCTATTTGGCTCCGACACGTCGTCACGGAAGCAAGCGGGACATAGCCCCACTTCTGTTATCATTCTCCAAATGGCTGCGTCAGCCAGACTAACGGCTTGCCACTTCGAAGATCTGCGCTCGATACCAGCCAGCCGCATGCGGCCCCTGCTGGACGAGGAGAAGCGCAATTGGCGATCCAGGCTGCACTGGGACTTCAGCAGTTCGGCTGAACTCATCACGCGTTATGTCAACATGCGGGCGCTGGACGGGGTAGCTCTGGTGTGCGGTTCCGAAGTGGCCGGCTACTGTTACTGGGTATCGGAAGATCGTAAGTCGATCCTGGGGGACCTGTATATCCGGGATCAGTGGCGCTCACCGCAACTGGAGAGCCAACTGTTGAACCAGTCGATCGAGGCACTGCGGCATTCGGCCACGCTGCCGACCTTAGCCGTCCGGCGCATCGAAAGCCAGTTGATGCAATTGGGCAGTCCAGCCTCGCTGGTGTGGCGAGGCGAGTACGCGCCGCAACGCTTCCCCCGAGTCTTCATGTTGGCGACGCTGGAACACGCCTCCCGGTACAGGGCCATCTCATTCGGCCAGGAACTCAGGATCTTCCCCTGGGGACCGGTTTGGTTCAACGCCACAGCGGAGCTGATTGCGCAGGTGTACCGCGGTCATGTGGACAGCCTGATCAACGACCAGTACAAGAGCGTCACCGGCGCAGACCGGTTCCTTCGAAACATCGTCAACTACCCGGGTTGCGGCGCGTTTCAGCAAGAGGCCAGTTTCGTGGCGCTTGGCCCTGAAGGTGAAGTGCAAGGCTGCGTTATAGCCACCCGCGTGGCTCTTGAGAGCGGTCATATCGCGCAGCTCTGCGTCGCGGATGCGCAATTGGGACGTGGGCTAGGCTACGAACTGCTGCGCCGATCGATCAAGGCGCTCCAGACCGGCGGCTGCCGCGAGATTTCGCTGACCGTGACCGAGTCGAACCTGAGAGCGCAGCAGCTCTACACCCGCATGGGCTTTCGAGCTATCCATCGTTTCCAGGCACTTGTCTGGGACCTGTAGTGAACCCGCGGCCAGCCGGTCGTATTCAGCTTTTTGCCTGATACAGGCAGCCCGGATTGTCCTTCACCACCACCCCCGTTTCGTTGCCCCCAAGGTCCAGCAGAAGCTCTTTGAGAGCCCCGTTATGCAGCACGTTGTTGCTGATCACGCAGTGCTGGAGGCCGCGGTAGATGATGCCGTACGCAGGCGACAACTGGCCGCCCCCGCCATCGTCCCGTCCGACTTGAAGGTTGTTGCCGGTGAATGTGACGCCGCGCGCGCCTTCCATTCGCACCTGCCCGGAATCGTGGCTTTCCGGTTTAGCCGTCTTTCCACTTCGCTTCAGATAATTGCCCGTGATGTTCATCTGTTCACAGGGACCATTGGCGCCCTCGCGCAGAACCAGGGCACAGCCGCCGGAGCGGTCGAAGAAGTTGCCCGTGATGTTGTATCCGTCGCCGCCCGCAATCAAGATCCCTTCCCCGTTCCATTCGATGCGGTTCGCCGTAAACGTGCACGACGCGTTTTCCTGCCGCGCGCCGAATCCGGCGCCGCGATTTCCAGACAGCCAGTTGTCCAGCAGGAACCCGTCCCAACCTCGCAGCGACACCCCGTCGCCGCCGTTGTGCGCGATCATGCAATGGCGGATCGAGAAACACCACGCGCGCACCAGTCGGACGCCGTCGCCGCTGAAGTGCGCGACCTGCGAGCGTTCGATGCGGAAAGCGTCCTCCTCCTTGCCGTAATCCGGTTTATTGAGCAAAATCCCGTGGGTGCTCGCGCCGAGGTTTCCGCCCTCCAGCGACAGGCCTTCGACGCTGACACCGAACGCTCCGGTGATGTTCAGCAGGCAGGCCGCCTTAGGGTCGTTGAGGCGAATCACCGACCCGCCAGGAGCGCGATAGCTCCACGCGGCCACGCCGATGATACTGACATGCGGCATCAATTGCAGTTCGCCGCTGAGATACAGGCCCGGGGGCACGAAGACGGCGCCGCCATGCGCTCCCGCGTCGATAGCAGATTGAATGGCCTTCGTGTCGTCGCTCTTACCATCGCCTCTGGCGCCGAAACGCCGCACATCGAAGATCGTGCTCGACGCGCTCGGCGCGTCGCCTGCAGACAGCGCCGCTGTGGCGTAGCCGGCAGCGGGCAGCAGACCGCCAAGGGCAGCGGCTTGCGCGAGCTTCCGGCGGTTGAACATCCCGGGCGCTGTGTTGGATGACATGTGGCCTCGCGTCGAAGTGCGATCTTACCGTAATCACTATACGCGAGACTCTGTCACCCACGGGCGGCCGAGGAGACAGTAGCCGGCTCGCCCTCAAACAGCACGGCGTCATCCTCGGGGCACAGCTGCCGATCGGCCCATTCCTGGCACTCAATGCAGTACGGGGTCCAAGGCACTGCCGCCAACCGCCTCGGGCTGATCTCGCCTTCGCAGCGCACGCACACACCCAGGGTCCCGTCGTCGATTCGTTCCAGAGCGCCTCGGACATTGCGCAGCATTTGCGACCCACGATCCAGGTTTTGGATGGCAAGCTCACGCTCAGCCGCATTCTGAACTTCGTCCAGTGCGTCGGCGTTCTTCTCAATCGCGATGGCCTCGCGATTCCGGACGACGGCTGATAGCTCCGCCAGTTTCTCCATCAGAAACTCCCGGTAGTTCGACAGATTCGTTGGGGTCATGTCCGTCTCTCCCAGTACCCGAAATCAGCAAATGGTCCGACCCTCCCGTTGGGGAACATGTCGTGGCGTCCTGCACGCGAGGGGCTCTGGATGCAGGGTGTTCGTGCACACTGTCGCTGCGGCCCGAGCTTACCCCGAGTGGGAAACAACTCTTCGCATCGGCGCCCAGCCAGATACCGATAAGATCCCGCGAACACCAAAGGTTGGCCCGGGTCCATCGATGGGCTTGGGCACGCACGACAAATGGGCGATCGGGAGCGACGCTTCCAACCAAGCCCGAACCCGGCATCAAGAGCCCAGTGACAGTTCACCCGGGTTGGTGAAGCTCAAGTGCTCCATCCAACACAAGCCACTCCGGCACATGAGCGTGCTCCAGCCCGGTGGCGGAGGAGAACCAGGGCCATCACGCTCATGCGATATCCCGGAGTATCCAACTCAGTGGCCCGAAGCCTGGAGTGTTGTCTCAACCCTGCCGGCTCCTGCTTCGATGAATGAGCCGCCTTCGCAGAATTTACCGTACCAGTATGGAACTGCAGTGTCTGTTCAAAATTGCTCATATGTTGCAAGTTTCTGCAAGGCGCACTGCCAAACTGCTGGCGGGAATAAACTGGAGCCTTCCGGCGATGTGTTACGCTTTGCGCAGGACACAGCGAGGATCCACGTGCGGCCGAATGGGGACTACAGGATCGCCAGAGTCGAACCGAGGGGCTGTACCGGAGTGTTTCCTGGGCCGCCAGCCGATCTATGACGGCAACCTCGAGATCAGAGCGTATGAACTGCTGTACCGCCGCAATGTTGCGGATGCGACAGCCTCATTCGTCAGTGGCGATCAAGCCAGCGCTGATGTTCTGCTTGAGGCGTTTCTAGAGATCGGATTGCCGACCGTTTCGCCGGAACAGCCGGTCTTCATCAACCACACTGCCGTTCTGTTGGCGATGAACCCCATCGTTCCGCCAGACAGGTGCGTGATTGAGGTGCTCGAAGACGTCGAGGTCAATGCCGGGACGATTGCCTGCCTGCAACGACTGAATAGTCTCGGATACAAAATTGCCCTGGACGATTTCGTGTATTCCGAAGTTCAGATCCCGTTCATACGGCTGGCCCATTACGTCAAACTCGACCTGCGCGCGTTATCCACTGACGATTTCAGCCGGCACGTAGAAATCCTGAAAGGCTTCGGGGTAAAGATCGTTGCAGAGAAGGTCGAGTCGGCAGCGGAATTCGAGTGGTCCAAGGCGCTAGGATGCGACCTCTTCCAGGGCTATTATCTGCGGCGGCCGGAAGTCCTGAGCGGTCGCCGTATTCCGGCCAATCGCCTGTCCGCCATCGCGCTGCTAGCGGAATGTATCGACCCGGACAAGTCGGCAGCTGAGATCGCCGCGACACTCTCACGGGACGCGACCTTGATCTATGGCTTGCTGCGGTTGGCAAACTCCGCGCTATACGCCCGCGACGTACGGATCGAGTCGCCGGTCCAGGCGCTCCTGCAACTGGGCGTCGATCGAGTCTTCCGGTGGGTCTCGCTGCTGGTGATTTCAGGCAGCGACAACTGTCCGGCCGGTTACCTGGGATTCGCCCTTCAGCGGGCGAGGGCCTGCGAGATCGTGGCCCAGCAATACGGCAACAATGCGCCTATGGCGTACATGGCAGGGCTACTCTCCACGCTCGATTCGATCCTGAGTGCGCCGCTGCCGGATATCATCCAGCCATTGCCCCTGGACGCCGGGTTTAAGCGGGCGATCCTGAAGCGCGAAGGCGATCTGGGCGCAATATTGGAGGCGGTGCTGGGCTACGAGGCGGGCAATTTCAATGCCGCCGCGCAGCATGGGTTTTCCATTCAACACGTGCAATCCGCGTTCTGGGAAGCGGCTGCGTACAGTGCGAGGATGATCGCGGACTTGAAGGTCGTGGCTGGTAGCGAAGTGCCGTGATTCGACGGCTCGCTTGTTGCCCCTTTTATGGCACGAAACGCTGGTAATGCAGCCGTATCAGGGAGTTTCGAGAGTGCTGTCTGAAAAGCGGACACGGGTGAAGCGTTCGGGCCGGTGCGTGTCGTATACCCCGTGCGCGTTCCAGGACCACGCCGGCTGCGGCGACATGGCCTGGCCGCCCGCGCGCAGCGACTCGAAGCGCCCGAAGAACACCCGCCACTCGTCGCCGTCCTTCGGCGGTAGCGACCGTCCGTTAGCGAGTTCCTTCATCGCTGCCCAGGGGAAAGCGATTTCCGCAGTCCAGCCCTTGTCCACCACCGAGTCGTCGTTGATGGCCCCATCGATGTGCGTCGCCCAGCGCACTCCGGGCATGTCGTAATCGAGAAACGCCCAGCGCAGACCACGCGGATGCGTGCCTCGCCAGAAGGTTTCCGGCGAGCGGTCGTAGTTGCCGCCAAACGTCAACGCATCCCGCCGCAGCACATCCCATTCGGCTTGGTCGAACCGGGCGTGTGCATCCTTCCAAATGAAGAACACCTCATAAATCGTCCCCAGCGCATTGATCTCAAACTCGTAGTAGCAATCGCCTCCGTCGATGAACACCTCGACGTCGTTCTCCTGAAAAATGAGGGAGTCGCGCTCGGTCAATTTGGCGCGCACGAAGGGCTCTTCGATCCAGAATCCGACATACAGGTAATCGTCGTCCCACAGCGCCGCGGCCTGAGTGCCGAAGAACGCAGGCTCACCCGTGGCCATATCCACGAAACGCGGCGACCGCTCCACCTGCTGCCACGCCGGGGAGTCGAGCCGGCCGTTGAGCGACGGCGGTTGAGAGGTCCGGTGGCATATGTAACTCTTGGTCGGAATCTCGGGTGTCATATCGGTTTGGGGTTCCATTGTAGGGCCGATTCAGATCGATAGCGCAGAAGCCGAAAGCGTTCACCAGCTACCCGAGCTAGGCGCGCCAGGTCCGGCTTGCCGCCGAAAATCCGGTGGGGCGCAGGACGTCGATCTCCACGCGCACGGGGGCTTTCTCGGTGAACCGGATCTCGACCGATGCATGCTGTCCCGGGCTTAACTCAGGCAGCGGCGCCTCGGGGCGCTCGAGCGGGATATCGCCAAAGCCGTACACAACAGCCCGCACCTTGTACTGCCGCAGCACGTACGAGGGGACCGCGCGGCGTGCCTGAACCGTCACCTTCAAGTGCCCGACCGGGCCCGAAACCTCCAGCGACTCGATCGGGCTGGACTCGGCGCGCAACTGCTCGTAGGAGGGTTTGCGCGCGCCGTACAGATCCACCACGCCGTGCACGCGCTGCTTCGCCGCACCCAGTCCTTTGTCGCCGATATGCGTGCGGTAGTCGTTGTAGCAGAAGAAGATCAACCCGGCGACATAATCGCGTTGCCGGAACACGGCGTCGTGCTGCTTCAACACATCGAGGCGCTTGGCGTCACCCTCCGGGCGATCGGGCGTGCACGCACACCAGCCGTATTCGGAGATCACGATGGCCTTACTAGGGAACGCCTTGTGAATCTCGTCGAGATTGCGCGCCAAATCGGCGGGCGTACCCGGGTACCAACTCTCGTAGTACTCGTTCCACATAATGTAATCCATCAGCCCCGAGACGTCCTTGCCCGGCGTCTCCTGGAGCGAGTTCGACGCATATGTAACCAGGCGCCGGGGGTCGAGCCGCTTGGCCTCCTCGTACATCCGCTTGGCAAAGGCGTAGGCGGGTGGGTTCTGGCCTCCAATCTCGTTGCACACCCCCCAGGAAAAGATGCACGGGTGATTGCGGTCGAGTTCGATCAACTCGCGCAGTTGCTCCAGCCCGTTGTTCATGATCTCGGGCGAGGTATCGCCGGCCATGCCCTTGAACGTGTCGTCGCCCCAGGTCGGCACCTCTGTCTGGATGAGCATGCCGTGGCGGTCGCACCAGTCGAGCACGCGCCGGTCCTGCTGCCAGTGGACGCGCGTGTAGATGCAGTTCAGGTTCTTCATGTCTGCGTGGTCGTGCGCGATCCATTCGGACGGCTCGGCCATGCCGTACTCGGGGTTGCTGCCGGCCATGCGCTCGGTACCCATCAGCCGCACGCGTTCGCCATTCAGGTAGAACCCGCCGTCGTGCGTCTCGATCTTGCGAATTCCAAATGCCGTAGAAAGCGAGTGACCGTTCGACAACTCCAGGTCGGCCCGGTATAGGTCGGGGTGGTCGAAATGCCAGAGTTTGGCGTGAGCAATCCTCGCAGCTGGCAAGGCGATAGTCTTGCGTTCACCGGCGCCGAGCCGGGTAGCTATGGGCGCTATCGAGGCCACGCCGAGACTGGTGCTCTCGTCGAAGATGCGTCCCTGAATCTGTCCGTCCAAAGCGGCCCCGGAGCAGTTGCGGATGACCGCACGGACCACGACGCTGGCGCTGCCACTGCCGAGATCGGGATCGGCATCGACCCACACGCGCTCGATGAACAGTTTGGGCGAAACCAGCAACTGCACCGGCCGGTAAATGCCGCCGTCGTGCGCCCAGTCGCTCGATCGACCGCGCGGGAGCATGGCCTCGTTAAACGAGCTATCCGCACGCACCACCAAAGTGTTTAATGTGGCAGGGCGCAGCTGCTGCGAAAGGTCGAGGACGAAGGCCGTATAGCCCTTGCCCACGTGCCGCCCAACTTCGACGCCATTCAGCCAGACCGTCGCGGTGTGGAACACGGCTTCGAACTCGACGCGCACCGCGCGATCCGCCCAGGCTTGCGGTGCATCGAACGTGCGGCGATACCACACCACTCCCATGTACTCCGTGTTTCCGGGTTCGATCTGCCAGGTGTGAGGCACAGTCACGGCGCGCCAGCCGTCCTCAGCTTCCGTGGGTCGATGCCAGCCGTGGTTCTCACCGGAATTGTCCGGGTCCAGGCGGAACTGCCACGTTCCGTTCATGGAGCGGCAATCGTTCTGTTCAAACGAGGCTACTGGGCCCGTTGGAGCGGCATCGGCAACGGCCGCGAGGGGCAAGGCGGCGCCCAGCGTAAGGAAGCGTCTTCTGGTCGGCATATTTGTGGGTCCACGGAAGTCCATCACAATCCTCGGATGGTGTCAATGAATGGGCCCCGCCGGAGAACGGTACGCGGCCTCGAGCCGATGACTCCGGCTGGCGCGCCGCACAACTCCCGCCGTTCAGCGGGGATCCACGGCTATCCAATGGGCAGAAACCCCCTCGCTCCACCTTAAGGAACATTAAGAAGATAGCCGTTTCGTGTTAGTTGTAACATACTACCGAAAGCTCGCTTGAATGCTTGATTCCCCGGTAAGGAAGATCATGAAGACTTTGCTGTCTGCTCTCTCTCGGTTCCCTTTCTCACACCGACCACGACTCGCAATCGCACTCGCCCTCTGCCTGGGACTGTGGGTAGCTCCGAAGATCTCAGCGCAGACTTTGAGCAGCATCAACGGTACCGTCACCGACTCGTCCGGCGCTCTGACGCCTAATGCGAAAGTGACCATCACGAACGTGGCTACGGGCGTCGTAAAGACGGCAACCGTTAGCAGTGCTGGCACTTACGTTGTTACCGACTTGATTCCCGGCACTTACACCGTGAAGGTGGAACTGGCGGGCTTTCAGACCGCGATTCTGAACGGCGTAGGCGTCGAGGTCGGCAGGGCTTCGACGGTGGATGCGTCGCTCAAAGCGGGCGACGTCAGCCAAACCGTGGAAGTCAGTGCGGACGTCATCGCCCTGGATACTACCCAGCCCAACCTGAACACGACCATTGAGAATCGCGTGGTGCAGGAGCTGCCCAACGAGATCTCGGGCGGGCGTGGCCGTCAGATCGACCAATTCGTGTTTCTGGCCCCCGGTGTCACCGGCGGCACGTTTAGCAAACGCATTAACGGCGGCGTCGATTTCGAAAACGAAGTGGTCTTCAACGGCGTGCCGATGGCGCAGTCGGAAACGCAAGGTTTCCAGACGATCTGGAATCCGCCCTTCGAACAGGTGAACCAGTTCAACGTTCTGCGCTCGTCGTTCTCGGCTCAATACGGACTGGCCCAGGGCGTGGTGACGTACCAGACCACCTCGGGGACCAACACGCTGCACGGAGACGCTTTCGAGATTTTGCGCAACGATTTCTTCGACGCGCGCGGGGCCTACAATTCGGCTACCCCCGTGGACAAGGAACACAACTACGGATTCGCGTTGGGCGGGCCGGTGCTGATACCGAAACTTTACAACGGCAAGAACCGCACCTTCTTCTTCCTGACCATGGAGTGGTACCGCCTGAATCAGAGCGATACCAGCTTCATGTCCATGCCTACCGCCGCCGAGAAAGCGGGGGATTTCAGTGCCACGGGCCTGACCATTTATGACCCCAACAACGGTCAGCCGTTCGCAGGCGCCAGAATCCCTTCCGCCCGCTTCAGCCCGCTTTCGCAGAGCTTGCTGCAGTACATGCCCGACCCGTCGCTCGCGGGCTTTTCGAACAATCTGCAGTCGTTGCGCGGTGTGCTGCCCCAGAGGCAGAACCCGTGGGGCTTCAACATCGACCACTCGATTACGGACAAGCAGTCCATCCACTGGGCCGCCTGGCGCGACAAGCAGACCTCGTACGGCACGGAGACCAGTTCTCGCCTGCCGACCAACAACCCGCTCACCAGCAACACCTATAACCCTAATCTCGGGACTGTCGCCATTCTGAGCTACTCGAACACCATCTCCCCTCACCTGGTGATGACCGTCGGCGCAAGCTGGTTGGGCGAACTGAATGACCAGATCAGCCAAAGGACCACGGCGCTCAACTTCGCTGCGGCTCCGGGCGCTCCCCAGGTGCCGACCCTGAACTTCGGCGGGCCCCTGTCGCCGACTTCGTTGGGCTCCACCTGGATTGCCTCGGTAAATCGCAAACTCGGTTGGGTTCTCGACAACAACTACCTGTGGATTCAAGGCAAGCACACCTTCAACATCGGCATGGAAATTCGCCGGACGTACCAGGACGACAACGAGTGCCAGTCGTGCGCGGGCAGCTTCAACTTCAGCAACAACCAGACCGCTGACCCGAACAATCTGGGGACAACCGGAAACGCATTTGCCAGCTTCCTGCTTGGGACTGTGGATAGCGCGAACCGGACTGGCTCGACCGAACAGCGGCTGCGCAACTGGGATTTCTCTCCTTACATTCAGGACGACATCAAGATCAACCGCAAGCTAACGGTGAACCTTGGCGTGCGTTGGGATGTGATGGTGCCCTTCACCGCGATCGGCAACAACATCGTCTACTTCGACTCGAAGATTGCGAATCCTGGGGCGGGCGGTTTGTTGGGCGCAGCCACCAAGTTCGGCAACTGCACCGGCTGTGCCAACCTCGACCGGGCGGCTATTCACATGAACCACATCAGCCCACGCTTCGGGTTCTCCTACTCGCTCAACAACAAGACCGTTTTGCAGGGTGGTTTCTCGCAGAACTACCTCAATGGCGGGGCCTACGAGTACGGCACTCACAAGGTGGCCGTCAATTATGGCAACCTGCTGCTGGGTTCGTTTACGCGCAACAGCACCGGTTCCACGACGCCCGGATTCGGGTCGTGGGATTCGAACGTGCTGCCTTACCCCGCACCGATTCCGTTCTCCCCCACTCTCGGGATCGGCACGCAAATCAACGCGTTTAACCCAAAAGAGGACGGACGGGCGCCGTACAACGTGGTCTGGAGCGTCGGCGTGCAGCGTGAGCTGCCTTTCAACATGTTCGTGACCGCATCCTATGCGGGCAACCGTGCCAATTTCCTACCGGCGCAGTTGAATCCGATCAACCAGCTCAGTCCCAAGTTCCTCACCAAGTACGGCAGCCTGCTGGGGCAGCAGTTCAACTCCCCCGCCGCCGTCGCCGCGGGCATCGTCTCGCCCTATCCGAATTTCGCCAACGACTTCGGAGGCTCGGCGACTGTGCTCCAGGCACTCACTCCCTACCCGCAGTACGCGAACATATTCAACAATTTCGACGACACCGGCTCCGCGTTCTACAATGCGATGCAGTTGCAGCTTGAGAAGCGCTATACCAGCGGCCTGAGCTTCCTGGTTTCCTACACTCTGGCGCGGACCATGTCCAACACCAGTTCAGGATTCACCTCGTTCTCCACAACGTCGCTGAACAAGGACAACCAGAAGGCGGAATGGTCGATCGACAGCGCCGATCAGACTCACGTCACTGCGGTCGCGGCCACCTATGAGCTTCCGTTCGGCAAGGGCCGTAAGTACATGAACAAGGGCGGCCTTGCGAATGCGGCCCTGGGTGGCTGGCAGATCAGTCCGTTGCTGGGTTACGCGTCCGGCACCCCGCTTCAAGTCAACGTACCTGGCGCGCCCCTCGGCACCGGCGGCAACCGGCCTAACATGGTATCCGGACAGACGCTGCAGTATTCCTACAGCAACGTGTATGCGGGTAAGCCCGTCATCAATGCGGCCGCCTTCAGCGACCCCGGCCCTTGGGCGATCGGGAATGCGCCGCGCTTCCTGAGCGGGCTTCGCTCACCATTTGGCCTGAACGAGAACATCGCGCTGGCCAAGTACTTCCCGGTCGGGGAGAAGGTCAAGCTCAAGCTGGAGATCGAGTACTTCAACGTGTTGAACCGCGTGATCTTCGGAGGCCCCAATACGTCGCTGACCGATCCGAATTTCGGCCTGGTAATTAACTCCCAGGCCAATACCCAACGCCAGGGCCAGGCCCACTTCACGGTCAGTTTCTAGCGTAGACATCGCTACCGGGAAGGCCGTCCCGGAACAAGACGCCCGCCGCGGGAAGCGACTCCCTGCGGCGGGCGTCTTTGCGTCAGGACCCTATTTGTTTTGAACCGCCTGGTCGAGCGATGTAGCGTTGTCGGTTGAGTGAGTAACGGCCAGTGAGCGATACTTATCCGTCTCCGCCTGGGCTCTATCCGCCCAGCCGCGCCGGCGGTAGACCTGCGCCAGCAGATAGTGCGCAGCCGCGCTGCCGGGCGCCAGACTCACGGCTTGCTCCAAGTGAGCCTGCGCTTTTTCGAGTTGGTCCAGGTGACTGTACGCCTTGCCCAATTCGCGATGGACGGCGACGAGTTGCGGGTCGATCCGAAGGGCCGCTTCGAGCACCGGGATCGCCTCGCCGGATCTCCCCGCGGACACCAGAAATGCTCCCAGATTCAGGTACGGTCCGGCCTCTTTTGAAGGTGTATCCGACTGCCAGGCGATGGCCGCGCGATACGCCGACTCCGCTTCTTCCATGCGTCCCAGGCCCTCGTAGGCGAGGCCCTGATTGTCCTTGGCCTTCACGCTCTTCGGATCGAGCTTCAGGCACTCCTCAAACACGCGCACGGCGTCGTCGAAACGGTTCTCGTTGTACAGCGCGCGAGCCAGGAAGTAGCGCGTGCGGAAGTTCTGCGGATCCCACTCGACCGCTTTCGCAAACCAGCGCGCCGCGTCCGGATAATCGTGCAGCAGAACATAGTCGCTGGCGACTGCTTCCAAGTCGGCGGCGGTGGGTTTCCGGTAGCGCGCGGCTTCCGTGTACTCAGCCAGAGAGGCCTTGGCATTCCGCTGTTTGAACAAGAGGTATCCGAGCAAGTAGTGGCCATCCGCCGATGACTGGTGCGTCTCCAGGTAGCGGCGGACCAGTTGCTCGGAGCCGGTTAGGTTGCCAGTCGCGGCCAGTGAACGCGCCTCGCGCAAAGGATCGTCCGGCGCGGAACCTTGCTTTGAAAGCGCAACGTACGCCTCGCTTTCCCGCCGCGCATCCTCCAATTTCCCCAGGCGACTGTAAACCTGCGACAGGAGAAAATGAGCCGGCGCGTTTTGCGCGTCGATCTGCCGGGCGGCCTCCAACTCCACACGTGCCTTCTCGAACTCGCCGCTGCGCAGGTACGCCTTGCCCAGCTCGCGGCGGGAGCGCATATCTCCTGGAAGCAATCGCGCGGCCTCGGCCAAAACCGGTACCGCCCCCGCAGCATTTCCGTTTTCTACTAGCAGCGAGCCAAATTCGATTCGGGTAGCGGCATCGTCTGCGTCGGATGCCCCTACTGCGATGGCGCGCCGAAAGGCCGCAATCGCCTCGTCCGTCCTACCTAATCGTTGATAGGCGAGCCCCAACTGGCCCAGCGCTTTCGCATTGTCCGGGTCCATCTTCAGGCATCCCTCGAAGTGCCGCGCGGCCTCCTCGAAATGCTGCCGGTTGTAGGCCGCGCGCCCCCATAGGTACTGCGTCAAACTGTTCTTCGGATCGGCCGCGTAGGCTTTCTCGAGCCACGCATCGGCATTAGAAAAGTCTTCGAGTAGCAGGTAGTCCGAGCCAATCGCGACGAGGTCGAGCGTTAGCGGCTGCCGGTATTTCGCGCTCTCCAGATACTCGTCCAGAGACGCCCGGGGGTTGTTCTCCTTCAGCAACACGTAGCCCAGCAAGGCGTGCGCTTCCGCCGACAATGGATGCTCCGCAACATACGCCCGTACAGATGCCTCAGCCTCCTGCAAGTGATCAGCGTCCACCTGCTGTTGTGCGGCCGCCAGCGGCTGGTCCACCGGTTGTTGTACGGTACTACCTGCCGCCGAAAGGCTTAAGCTCGCGATCAGACAGGCACGTTTGCCGATCATTGTGCGGGTTCATCCACCGTGAGAATCTGGTCCGGCTTCACGTCGTTCAGTTTCTGCTTGATGCCGCTCGGCCAGCGGATTTCGACGCGTGCGGGCGTCGCTTGCGCGCCGAGCCCGAAGTGCACCCGCTTGTCGCTGGAGGTGAGATAGCTGCTTGCGGTGGTCACAGTGGCGAACTGCGTCAAGCCACCTGTCGCGACGCTCACCACGGCTCCAATCGCGTCCCGGTTGCTCTTGTGCCCAATCAGGTTCAGTAGCAGCCAGTGATTCGCGCTCACCGTCTCGTTGTGCAGGAGGTGCGCCGGTCCTCCATTCGTGGTCACCACTGCGTCGATGCGACCGTCGTTGTCGAAATCGCCTGTTGCCAGGCCGCGGCCCACCCAGGCCTCCTTGAACACAGCGCCGGACTGCGCCGACACGTCTTCGAACGTTTTGCCCGAATTGTGCAGCATCATCATCGGCTCGCGATAGCGCAGTTGCGGCGAGGTCTTCTCAATCGTGTCCAGATCGTGCCCCTGGGCAATCAGCAGATCCTTCCACCCGTCGTTATCGACATCCAGAAAGCGGAATCCCCAGCCGGAGTGCAGCAGCGACGCGCGCGCAATCCCCATGGGCTGAGAGGCATACGTGAACGACCCGTCCCGATCGTTGTGATACAGCGCATACTTCTGGTTCGCCAGGTTCACCACCATCAGATCGGGGTGGCCGTCGTTGTCGTAATCGGCGAA
This sequence comes from uncultured Acidobacteriia bacterium, assembly GCA_903909435.1. Classification (GTDB taxonomy): domain Bacteria; phylum Acidobacteriota; class Terriglobia; order Bryobacterales; family Bryobacteraceae; genus CAIVVT01. The sequence goes on from CAIVVT010000241.1 coordinate 14,109, forward strand.
ATCGACACCCATGCCCGCAAACGTCTGCCCATTGTCGTCCACCGCCACGCCCGACAGCAGACCGACCTCCTCAAAGGTTCCGTCCCCCTTGTTGTGGTAGAGGTACTCCACCATCGAGTCGTTGGCGAAGAACAGGTCGACCCGCCCGTCGCGGTCGTAGTCGGCGATGGTAATGCCGAGGCCTTTTGCCGGCTTGCCCAGCCCCAGCCTTTTGGCAACCTCTGTGAAGTGCCCGTGCCCATCGTTGTGAAACACAAGCGGCGCAATCGCTGGAAACGTGTCGGGATGGCAATACGCCCGCATGCCTTCAATGTGCTCTCCGCAATAGATGTCGCTGAAATCCCAGTCCATGTAGCGCAGCACAACCAGGTCCAGCAAGCCGTCGTTATCCAGGTCCACCCAGGCCGCGCTGGTAGACCACCCGCCGCCACCGGTTCCCGATTCCGCCGTGACGTCCGTGAAGGTCCCGTTCCCGTTGTTGTGGTAGAGCTTGTTGCCGCCGTATGCGGTGACGTACAGGTCCTCGAAGCCATCGTTGTCGAAGTCGCCGACGGCTACGCCCATGCCGTACCCCGTGCCCTGCAGACCGGCGCGCTCCGTGACGTCTTCGAAGCTGCCGTCGGGCTTCTGGTGGAACAGCCGGTTCCAGGAAGCGCTGTCGGTCTTGCGGGGAATAAAGCCCTTCGGCGCGGGATCGCCGAGCGTCGCGCCATTGACTAGAAACACGTCCAGCCGCCCATCGCCGTCGTAGTCGAAAAGCGCGACCCCCGAGCCCATCGTCTCGATCAGGTACTTGAGCGACGTGTGCGAGGCAACACCCGTAAAGTGGAGTCCGCGGGCCGCCGCGACATCCGCAAAACTGATTCCGTACGCGGCATTACCCCCACGGCCCAACGCGACCCATGCGCCGCTGAACGCCAGCGCTACAACCAGGCATATTGAAAAGAACCTGGCGTTGTCCCTCACTGCGCTTCCTCGATCCGGGAGTACTGGTTCAATGGCAGCCCGGCCAGTTCCTGCTTAACGCCGCTGGGCCAACGGATCTCAACGCGTGTCACGGCGGTGCAGTTTCCCAAGCCGAAGTGCAGGCGCGGGTCGTTATGCGAAATGTAACTGCCGCCGTTGCGGACATTGTCATACTGGCTGGTCCCGCAGGCGTCCACCCGCACCCGCGCGCCGATGGCGTCGCGATTGCTCTTGCGGCCCTGCAGCGTCAGTCCTATCCACGCGCCGCGCGAGGCGCTTTCGTTGTGCAGCAGCAGCGGAGCACCCGCAATCGGCAGCACCGCCAGATCCATCCCGCCGTCGTTGTCGTAGTCTGCGCTGGCCGCCCCGCGATATGAGTTCTGCAGCGCGCCCGGGTACATCCAAGCCGGAGTGAATTTCCCGGTCAGAACGCGGAAGATAGCGAGCGGTTGGAAGTAGGTATCCACCTGCGGATACACGTGGCCGTTGGCGGTCCAGAACATCTGCGTACCACCGTTGTCGAAGTCCGTCAGGCCGCAGGCCCATCCGAGGTACTGCGAGGTCATCGAGGCCAAACCAGTTTGGGCCGCCACCTCCGCGTAGTACCCGCTCGCGTCCTGGCGAAACAGCGGGAAGTAGTCGTGGTGAAACGTTGTGGTTAGCAGATCCATGCGGCCGGTATGGGTCAGGTCGCCGACGGCAACGCCCATGTTCGATTGCGCCCGGCCGTCCGCATTGAACGCCACCCCACGCTCCAGCGCAGCTTCACGGAATGTGCCGTCGCCTCGGTTGAGCAGCAGGAAGTTGGGGTCCGAATCGTTCGCAATGAACAGGTCCGTGCGCCCGTCCTGATTGAAGTCATCTGCCACGACGGAGAACCCGTGGGACGGCGCAAGGTCCGCTAGACCCGCGCTCTTCGTCAGGTCGGAGAACGTGCCGTCGCGATTGTTGTGATACAGGATCCCGCGTGCGCCGGGCAAGCCGATCGGTCCGCAAAAGACCTTCTGGCCCAGGTAGTCACAGACGGGCGCAGGCTCGGCCAGAGAGAACTGCTTGAGATCGATGTAGCTCGACACATACAGGTCCAGCCAGCCGTCCCCATCGAAGTCTCCAAAGGCGCTGCCGGTGTGCCAAGCCACCTCGCGGCTCAAGCCCGCCGCACCGCCGACCTCCGTGAATGTGCCGTTGCCGTTGTTGCGATACAGCAGGTCGCGGCCGAGGGCCGTGATCAGGATGTCCAAGTAGCCGTCGTTGTTGAAATCGGCGGCGTTCGCCCCCGTGCCCCAGTAGGGGTTGCGCAGGCCGGCGCGCTCGGTGACGTCCTCGAAACGCCCGTTGCCCAGGTTGTGAAACAGGTAGACGCCCCGCCCGGATTCCGGCGTATTCACCACGGGCATCTCCCCCTTCAGCGTCCTGCGCAACTCATCCATATTCGACCCGTTCACGATCAGTAAATCCATGCGCCCGTCATTGTCATAGTCGAGCCAGGCCAGGCCGCTGCCGTTGGCCTCGGTGATCCACCGCTTCTCCGGGCCGCCGCAGCGCATGCTGGCGCGCAAACCGGCTGCTGCGGCGACCTCCGAGAACTTGAGCTCGGTAGGCGGCGGTGGCGCACCCCGGGAGGCCGAAAGCACCGCAAAACCACCCAGAATTGCAGCAGCCGGCACCCAGAGCGGGCCGTTTGGAAGCAGGCGGCGAAGTAAGGTCAGGGTAGCGCGCTTAATCAAGTCCCACCATTATCGCGTGCCGTACGCGCCCAAAGCCTTAGTTGACTCGGCAGCTAGAGATTATTCTGGAGCAATGACGTCCATCCGCCGGTCGAGCCTTCCGGGACAGCTGTTTCTGATTGGCGTGCTCCAGATGGGCTTGCTGGCTCAGGCGCCGAAGTCCACCGCTCGCGCCGCCGACCCTGCTTCCGATCCGCGCATCGAGCAACTGCACGACGAGGCCAGCGACCTCCAGTCCAAGGGCGATCTGGCCGGTGCGGCAGCGAAGTACGAGGCGATGGTGCGGCTCGCACCCCGGCTCTCACCCGCCTATAACAACCTGGGCTCGCTCTACCTTCAACTTGGCAACTATCCCAAAGCTATCGAGATGCTCGAAAAGGGCCTGAAGGTGAATCCGAATTTGCCCTCGGCCGCGGCGCTGCTGGGGATGGCTTACTTCCAGCAAGGCGATTACCGGGCTGCCCGTCAGCGTTTGGAGGAGGCGGCCCATGCCAATCCCGGCGACGCAAACGCTGCCATGTTTCTGGTGAACTGCCTGACCAAGCTGGGCGAGTTCCAGGCTGCGGCCCGCACGCTCGAGCAGCTCGCGCAGAAGCAGCCGCGCAATCCGCAACTCTGGTACCTGCTCGGCAATGTGTATCTGCAACTCTCGGAGTCGGCCCTAGCCAAGGTGAATGAGATCGACCCCAATTCCATCTGGGCGCACCAGATTTCGTCCGACATGGCCGAGGGCGTCAAGAACTACGATGGCGCGATTCTCGAAATGAAGAAAGCGCTGGCCCTGGCCCCCCGCCAGCCCGGTTTGCATTACAAGTTGGGCGATCTGTACCGAGAAACGGGGCAGTTGGACGCGGCTTTTGCGGAGTTCTCGGCCGAACAGGCGAACGACCCAAACAACTGCCGCGTGGCCTGGAAGCTGGGTGACGTGTTGCTGCTCCAGAGTCTTCGTCCGGAGGAGGCGCTAGGTGACGTGGACCGCGCGCTGGCTGCTTGTCCGGACCTGACGGAGGCCCGGCTGGACCGCGCGCGCCTGCTGGTGAAGTTGCGGCGTTTTGAAGAGGCTCTGCCGGACCTGCTGGCATCCGCCAAGGCGACGCCGGCGGAGCCCAGCATCCACTACCTGCTGGTACAGGCGTACCGGGCACTGGGCCGTGCCGAGGACGCCCAGGCAGAGATGCGGGTCTTCAGCCAGCTGGACGAAGCGGCGCGCGCCGCCACCGCCGCACGCGCCCGCGAAGCGATCCAAGGCAAGGAAGCGGGCAAGGAGCGGCAAGCGCCGCCGCAATAGATTGCTTGGGCCCGGCGGACACGCCAAAACGGCTAGATTCCAGCGGTTTTGGATCTCAAGCCATTGAATCCTAAAGGGAAAAGTTCAAACGCGCCGCTGAGCTCAGCGGCTATCGCTCGGTGCCACCAACCGTTTTGAAGAAAACTTCCCGCCGGCAGGGGCTGCGCGCTTGCGTAGCCGTCCCGATCCAGTCGTTTACCTAGCCGCGCCGGCTACTGAATCAGGTATTGCTCCAGCTTCCCGCCCGGCACAGTCAGCGTGCTCAAGTGCAGTGCCTTGGTCTTAAACCTGATCTCGAAGTGGCGGTAGGTCATTCCGCCGCGCAGTTCCGAGGAGATCTGCCTCAAGGCTTCCACCGGACCGAGCGACTTAAGGCTGGAGGCGGCGTCCGCCAGGACCTGGCTGGTGAAGAACGCGTCCGCATTGGGGGTCAACAGGGCTTGATCGATCCTGCCTTCGATCAATCCGTCTAGGATCTGCCGCGCCTGGCGTACCGCCGGCTCTGCTTGCGCATCATCCTCCTGGGGCAGGACCAGCGGTGCGATCTGGCTCGTGATGGACGCCGGTGCGGCAGAACCGTCGGTGTTGGAGAGTACCACCACGGCAGTTCCCTGGTCCGGCCAGACCGTGTTCTGGCTGACGAAGCCGGAGACCGCTCCACCATGGGCCAGCTTGGGATGTCCCTCCGCCTCAGTGACTCCCACGCCGAGCGCATAGCGAGTGGTTGTGCCGTTGAGGAGTCGCGCAGGCGTGATGAATTGCTCGAACGCGGCGGCCTTCAAAAGCCGGTGTTCGATGAGCGAGATGTCCCACAGTGCCAGGTCGTGAGCGGTCATGGCCAGCTCTCCCGCCGCATACAGCCAACCGCGCGCCTCGGCCTTGACCGGGCGCTGCGGTCCAGTGGCGAAGTGAGTGTAACCGGCGGCGTCGGCTAGCGGCATCGACCCGTCGGCCAAGTCGATGGCGCTGGTCATCCCCAGCGGCTGCAGGAAGCGTTTCGACAGGAACGAGAAGAACGTCTCGCCAGTCACAATCTCCACGATCCGGCCCGCCACGACGAAATTCGTGTTGCTGTACTGCCAGCGTGTGCCCGGATCGAAATCCAGCGGCTTTCTCGCCCACTGGTTGAGAATGGCCTCGGCCGTCACCGGCTTCTGCATGAACGGAGCCACGTAATCCTGCGGGTAGTAATCCTGGTAGCCGGAGGTGTGCGTGAGCAGATGCCTGACCGTGATCTCGTTGGCGCGAGTCAGGTTCGGAAGGAACTTCGAAACGTGGTCGTCGAGGGAGAGCTTGCCTTCCTGAACCAGCAGCAGGACGGTCCCCGCCAGGAGCTGTTTGCTGACCGATCCGATCCCGTAACGCGTTTCCGGCGTGGCATCCGCCGCTGGATCCAGACGAGCCTTGCCGTATGCCTTCTGGTACGCGATCTTGCCGCCCTGGACGATCGCGATGGAAACGCTGGGCGTGCCGGTGCCGGCGAGTGCTTTGACGGCTATTTCATCCACTTTCGCGGCAGTCGCGGCCGGCAGGTGCGCCGCGAGACTGGTCGCCGCCGCAACCAGGAGTAGGGCTGCAATTCTAGGAACGAAGCAGGAAAAGCGCATTGTGGTCAACTCCGACCAAGTATAACCGCAGCTCGCCGGGCTTCTCAAAAATCACTCGACCAGCCCGGCGCTAGCAGGCGCTTGCTAACGTGCGATGCGTAGAGCCTGTCCCGGCCTGTCCCGGCCCACGCACATTGCCGCACCTCTCTGTGATAGATTGCAAACCGCGAAGCAATCACTCAATTAGCGGAGGCATCAATGGGCATCGAAGCAGGAACAGGGCGTCGCGAGTTCGTCAAAACAGCGGCTGCGGCAGGCCTTCTCATTCTCAAGCCGGAGACCGTATTCGGCTCCCAGGCTAATTCGGCGGTGGAAGTGGGTATCGTCGGCTGCGGCGGACGCGGCAACTGGATCGGCCCGTTCTTCCCCGAATATACCGGCGCGCGCATCGTCGGCCTGGCTGACGTGATGCAGGACCACCTGGATTCCACGCGCGACAAGTTCAAGGTGGATGCCTCGCGAGCCTACTACGGGCCCGACGCCTACAAGGAACTGGCGCACTCGAAGCTCGACGCCGTCGTCATCATGACGCCTCCGCTCTACCACCCCGAAGAGGCGGAAGAGGCGGTAAAGGCCGGCAAGCACGTATATTGCGCCAAGCCCATCGGCGTGGACGTGCCCGGCTGCCAGAGCTACGCCGCCACCGGTAAGCTGGCGGCTCAGAAGAAGCTCACGTTCTGGACTGACTTCCAGACGCGTGCGCAGGAGGTTTACCAGGAAGCGGCCAGGCGCGTCCATCAGGGCGACATCGGCAAGCCGGCCTTCGCCCAGGTGTTCTATTACGCCGGGCGTCCGTCCAAGGACAAGGGCTCTCCGGGCATGGATCCGGGGCAGCGACGCACGCTGAATTTCTACATGGACAAAGTCCTTGGCGGCGACATCATCGTCGAGCAGAACATCCACGTGATCGACGTCGCCAACTGGTTCCTGCAGGGCCATCCGTTGAAGGCCACGGGCACCGGCGGGCGAGCCGACTGGAGCGGGACCGGATACGACGCCGGTGACGCCTGGGACCACTTCCAGGTGACCTTCTGGTACGGCAACGACGTGCAGGCCGACTTCAGTTCGAACCAGTTGACCAACAGCTTCTCCGACCTGTGCGTGCGCGTCTTCGGTATCAAGGGCTGCGCGGATACGCACTACGGCGGTTCGCTGCGCATCACGGGCGAGAACGCCTGGAAAGGCGCCGACAAAGACGACACCTTCCGGCAAGGCGCCGTCAATAACGTGAAGGCGTTCATCGCCAGCGTCCGCGAGGGTAAGGCCATCAACAATGGCGATCAGGCGACCGAAAGCACGCTGACGGCGGTGCTCGGGCGCATGGCGGCCTACCAGCAGCGTGTCATCACCTGGGAAGAAATGATGAAATCGAAGGAGCGCCTCCACGCCGATCTGAAATTGAAGTGGTAGCGCTCTGGAGAAAATGACAGAACCAAGCGTTGAACTCGGTCTGGGCCTGATCAACATCGGCATGACCTGGGGCGCCAGGCCGGTCCCTGTGCCGGGCGAGGCCGAATCCGTCGCGTTTATCGAAGCGGCCTATGGGCTCGGCTTCCGGCTGTTCGATACGGCTCCGTCGTACGGCAACACCAGCGAGGTCAAACTGGGGATCTTCCTGAAGACCCTCAGCCGCGAGGAGCGCGGGCTGGTGACGGTGGCGACCAAGTTCGGCGAGCATTGGGATAGCGGAAAGGGCGCGGCGTATGGAGACCATTCCTACGACGCGCTCTGCCGCAGCGTGGAGCAGAGCCTGCGCCGCCTGGGCAGCATCGATCTGCTGCAATTGCACCGCACGAATGTCGAGGTACTGCGCAGTGCGGATCTCGCCAGGGCGTGGGAGTTTGCATTGAAGGCGGGCGTCAAGAAAATTGGCGTCAGTGCCAGCACGCCCGAGCCGGCCGCGCTGGCGATCGAACTCGGCTACGGCGTGATGCAGATGCCGTATAACGTGACGCGCGAGGACATGGGCCCGGCCTTTCGCGAGGCCGCCTCGCGCGGGATCGAGTTGCTGATCAATAGACCGTATCAGGCCGGTGCGCGGCTCTACGACGCCGAACCCACGGATCGGGCGGCACTTTTTGCGCACGTGCTGAAGGTGAAATTCCAGGGTTGGATTCTGACTGGCACGCGCTCGATCGACCACCTGAAAGAGAACCTGGACGCGTATCGCCGGGCGTTGGAACCGGTGGCAGAGCATGAGCAATAGACGGATCGAGAAGATCGAGACGGCCTGCGTGGCGCCACGCTGGGGCCTGCTGCGGATCTTGACCTCGGATGGCCTCGAAGGCTTCGGGGAGTTCACGCTGGAAGGCCACCTGGAGAGCACGCGCGCCGGCGTACAGGCCATGGCCGAGTGGTTCACGGGCAAGCCGACCGATGACTTCAAGGGGTTGGTGCGCGGTTTCTTCGATCGAAGCTTTTACCACGGCGGCGGCGTATTCATGAGCGCGCTGGCTGGGATTGAAATCGCGCTGTGGGACATCGCCGGCAAGGCGGCGGGGCTGCCGGTCCACCGACTGCTGGGCGGCCGCGTGCGGGATCGTGTGAAGGTCTACCGCTGGGCGGGGGGCAACAACAACTCGCCCGAGGCCGCGGCGGAAGAGGCCCTGCGCGTGGTCAGCGAAGGGGCGCGCGCCATCAAGATGAACGCTTGTCCGCCGCTCGCCGCCATCGACACCTACGGCGGCATCCGCGCGGCGGTGGCCCGTGCGCGGGCGGTGCGCGACGCCGTTGGCCCCGAGGTCGATATCGCCTACGATTTCCACGGCCGGGCCAACGTGCCCATGGCACGGCGCCTGGCCAAGGAACTCGAATTCTCGAATCCGCTCTTCTACGAGGAGCCGGTCAGGCCGGAGTACAACCGCTGGCTCAAGGACATCGCGGAGATCACGCACGTGCCCATCGCGGTCGGTGAGCGCATGACGACGGTGGCCGAGTTCAGCGACGTCATTGCCGCTCGTTCGGCGCACGTGCTGCAGCCCGACATCGTGCACGTCGGCGGCATCTCAAATACTGCGGAAATCGCCGGCCTGTGCGAGGCGAACGCGGTCTCGATCGCGCCGCATTGCCCGCTCTCGCCGATCGCCTTCATGGCCTGTCTGCAGGTGGTGGTTCAGTCGCGAGCGGGCTGGATTCTCGAATGGGCGAAGGGCATCCACTACAATGCCCATGGCGCGTCCGGCAGCGTGGATCCCTGGCTGCGCTTCATCCATCCGGACGACTGGCCGCGCTTCGACGTGGACGCGGACGGCCATCTCCCCGTGTTTGATACGCCTGGCCTGGGCGTGCGCATCGATTGGGACGCGGTGCTCAAGGCCGATGGCACGGGCGAGAGTTGGAAGGACGAGGAAATGCGCCTGCCCGACGGGACTCTCTCCAACTGGTAACCGGCCGGCCGGTTCCGCCAACCGCGTGATCGAGTGTTCAGTGAAGTCCTACCGCTCCCTCACGGTCGCGGCTCCGTTCCGGCCAGAGCCGCGACCGTGAGGGAGCGGTGGATCGCATATCAGTTTAGGCCGGGTTCAAGGCGGGCAGGAAGACGTCGAGCGTGAACGGCGGTCGCCGCGAGAGCCCCAGCCGTGCGTTGACCCCGGCGATGATGGGCAGCCAGTCTGCGCGCGAAGCCGGCTCGTCCGGGTCGTTGACGAAGTACACCTGAACCAGCCAGGCGGGAATGCCGAGGTGGTTTCTCAGCATGTGCAAGTGCGCCAGACGATTCGCCGTGCGATACAGCGCTCCGGTCCAGTCCTCCGTTTCGTGCGCTTCCAGCCATTCCCGCGTCTCCCGGAAAGTATCCAGCACCAGCGGTGTGGAGCAGGCTGGCGCACAGCAACCGGGACCACCCGATTCCTCAATCTGGCTCCTGGCCTCGACCAGCAGCACCCCCTGCGGCCTGCTGCGGCTATGCCCCAGCAGGCCAACGCCATCCCAACACAGCCCTAGCTGCGACCAGCAATTCTCCAGCAGGCTGGGCTGATCGGCGAGCCCAGCCGCGCGGACAAAATCGGTACTGGGGGAGATCCCATAGCGGACCGAATCCAGCGCCGACAGCCACTGCACATGCTGGCCAAGCGGCTGCAGGTTCGACGGCAGAAGCCGCTCGATTTCTGCGTTCAGGGAGAGCGTGAAGCGCTGGATGTACTCCTGCAATTGGGCCTTGCCGCTGGAATCTACACGACTCCCGGAGGCCCTGCTGCGGCGAGGCAGCGCGGCAATCGAAGACAGCATGGTAAGCCTCTCACACCACTAGTGCCGCCTCCGGAGGAATCTTCTCCAGCCTGGACAGGTTGAGCGGGATCAGGCCTCAAAGGCGCCGAGCGCCTCGCCCAGAAGGCGCAGCTCTTCGGGCTTGGAATCATTCGGCACCGAGCAGCCGGGGGTGACGATCAGGCGTTTGCCCGCGTCGCCAACAGCCAACCGGACGTCATCCCGCAAGTCCTCCACGCTGCGGTTGCGGTACTCGCGATGGTCCAATCCGCCCACGATGGCGCCGCGCATGGTGTGCCAGCTGTGGCGCGCCAGCCGCATGGAATAGCCGGTCTCGTGCATCGAGTAATTGAAGCCGGAGATTTTCCAGCCGGTGGCTTTTGCAAAGTAGTCCACGTAGACCTTCGGGCCGTGCAGGTGGATGATGTTCAGCGGCGCATCGGAGACTGCCTGGAGGATCATGCGGTCGAACGGTTCGCTGAACTTCTCGTACTCCGCGCGCGTCAGGATGCCGTCCTGGGCATTTGCGACCGCCAGGAAAATGCCGGCCGCGCCCCGCTTGATAGCGGCTTTGGCGTGGTTGATCTCCGACCGGGCGATCGCCTGGAGCGCATCCAGCAGCTTCTGCGGCTGCTCCTGGCGGAGTTTTTGAACCTCGGCGGGCGAACTCACCTTCTCGGCCACGTTCCACGGATTGAACAGCGTCTCGACGAAATACGGCGCGTTCCTGCCGTCCTGTTTAAGCCCCTCGCGGATCAGTTCCAGCGCCTTCAGCTGCTCCGGAAACGGGTTATCCACCGGCTTCAACTCATGCCAGGGCCCTGCCGGCTTGGGGTAAGGGAAATCGCTCATCACCTTCACCAGGTCGGTGCGATAGTCCCGATGGAACTGCAGCGTCGCTTTCGCGTGCGCTTCGGGGCCTTGCCCTTCCAGCCCGAAATGGTGCCACAGCGTGAACGGAGGACGGTCGGCATTCGCATCCCGCAACGCGGATTCGATGCGCTCCTTTGAGGTCATGCTCGCGCTCCGCAGCAGGGCCGGAGCGGCAGGGGCAAGCAGGAACGAACGACGAGTCAGCTCAGACATCTCTTGCAAATCTCCCAGTTTCCGCTGTGGAGCGACGCGGTCCCAATAGCTGGTGGTGGAAACTAAACCCGCTTAAATTAGCGGTTCCTAAAAGCGCGACCATAATGATTCAACAACATGAGAGGCGAAACCGCTTCAATCAGCGGTTTTGGCACGCCTTCCGCCGTGCTCTCAAAGCTCACCGACGTCCGCGCCGGGATCTCAGTTTCCGGACGATCTGCGCTTCACTGGAATGTCCAGCCGCTTGATTTTCTGGTTGAGGGTCGAGAGTGGGATCTTCAACTGGGTCGCGGCTTCCGTCTGCGAGTAGCCGCACTCTTCCAGCGCTTCGATGATGATCTTGCGCTCGTAGTCGGCGACCGTCTCGAACAGCGAGGCTCCGGCGGGAAGTTTGCCGTCTGGCCCCGGTGCGGTACGGACCCCCGTGGAGTGCAGCACCTGCTCCGGCAGCACGCTTGCAGGCACCTCTTCGCTGGTAGCCAGCACCACGGCGCGCTCGATTGCGTTTTCCAGTTCGCGGACGTTCCCCGGCCAGGTGTAGTCCATTAGGATGTGCGTCGCCTCGGGCTCGAAGTGCAGCTGCGAACGACCGTCCGCGGCCAGATACTTCTCGTTTTCGCGGCAGTACACGTCGAAGAAATGCTCAACCAGCCGCGGCACGTCCTCCTTGCGGTCCCGCAGCGGCGGCAGGGGGATGTTGATCACGTTCAGCCGGTAGTAAAGGTCCTGGCGGAATCTGCCGTCATCCACCATGCGCGACAAGTCGGCGTTGGTGGCGGCGATGACGCGGACATCCACCCGGATCACGTCGGCCGATCCGACCGGCATGAATTCGCGCTCCTGCAAAACTCGCAGCAGCTTCACTTGCATGTCGGCCGAGAGGGTGCCGATCTCGTCGAAGAAAATCGTCCCGCGGTTCGCGGTTTCGAAGTAGCCTTTGCGATTGGCCACCGCTCCGGTGAAGGCGCCCTTGACGTGCCCGAACAGCGTGCTCTCCAGCAGATCGGGCGGCAGGGAACCGGAGTTGACGCCGACGAAAGGCCGGTCGGCACGAGGCGAGTTGGCGTGGATCGCCTTGGCGATCAACTCCTTGCCGGTGCCAGTTTCGCCGGTGATCAGGATGTTCGATTTCGAAGGCGCAACCTGGCTGACCAGATCCAACACGCGCTGCATCCGCTCGGACTTGCCGACGATGTTTGGAAATGCGTAGCGCTGTTTCAACGCCCGGCGCAGTTCGCGATTTTCCCGCTCCAGACGGGCACCAGCGATCTGGCGGTCGATCTCGATCACCAGCTTGTCGTTGTCCCACGGCTTCGGGATGAAGTCGTTGGCGCCGGCCTTGAGGGCCTGCACGGCTACGTCGATGGATCCATAGGCCGTGATCAGGAACACCGGGGTTTCGATGTCTCGCGCTCGAATGTCGGCCAGCAAGTCCAGACCCGAGCGGTCCGGCATCATCAGATCGAGCAGGATCAGGTCATAGATCCCGCTCTCCAGTTTGCGCAAACCGTCCATCGCGCAGTCCGCCAGATGGACGGTGTATCCTTCCAGATCGAGCAGCGTTTCCAGGCTCTCCCGGATGTCGGCTTCGTCGTCGATGACGAGAATCCGCCCCCGGGTCGGCTTGTCGGCAGCCGCCACTCCATGAAACTCTACGGGTTGCTCAGGCATTCACTGTCTTCCTGACGGCGGGAAACTCCAGGCGGAATACGGTTCCTTCTCCGGGCTTCGATTCTACCTCGATTACACCACCGTGCTCTTCCACGATGCCATAGCTGACGGAGAGCCCGAGCCCTGTGCCTTTGCGGGCGCCCTTAGTGGTGAAGAAGGGATCGAAGATACGAGCCAAGTTTTCGCGGGGAATGCCCGGTCCGCTGTCCATCACCTGTACCTGCACGCCGACGGCGTCGGGCCTGGTCCTGACCTTCAGCGCACCCCCCGATTCCATGGCGTCACGGGCATTGATGAACAGGTTCAGGAACACCTGCTGCAGCTTGCCGGCGTTGCCGCGAATCAAGGGTAGCGTGTCTTCGAGGTCCGTCTCCACGATAATCTGAGCCTTCTGGAACTGGTGCTCCAGCAGCGTCAGTGTCTCGCGCACCACCCGGTTCAAATCGATATCTTCAAAGGCGGTTGACGATGTGCGCGAGAAGTTCAGCAGGGAGTTGACGATCTCGCTGGCTCGGAAAGTCTGCCGCGCAATCTTGTCGAGCAGTTTCGACTTCTGTTCGTCGCCCGCCACCTGTTTGGCCAGCATCTGGGCGTACGTGGAGATCACCGCCAGCGGCGTGTTGACTTCGTGCGCCACGCCCGCCGCCAGCAATCCGATCGAGGACAGCTTGTCTGCCTGAACGAGTTTGCGTTCTAGCTCTTCCCGCTCCGTGATGTCATCGAGAATCACCAACCGTCCGATGCAGGAGCCGTCCCGGGCGACCAACGGAGCGATCGCCACGTTCACCGTTACGGTCCTTCGCGATTCCTCGCGCGGGACCGGGGCATCCTCCTCGGGAATGACCTGGACGACAGCGCCGGGTGCGCCGTTCCCGTTCCCATTGGCAGCCAGTGAGTGCGCCGCCTCACCGTTTCGCCCAGCCTGAACGGCATCCAGTGGCCGCAGCGGAATCTTGTAAAGCTGATGAACCTCCAGGCTGCCTTGCAGCACTTCGAAGTGGCTCGCCAGTTCAACCGGGAAGAGCTCCGAAAGCGGCCGTCCCAACGCGTCGTGGCGGGGGATTCCGGTCAGCCGCTCCATCTGCGAATTCCAGCTCTCCACGCGATCGTTCAATCCCGCCGCCAGCACGCCGACGTTGATGGATTCGACGATGTTCTCGCTGAACTCCTTCAGCCGCTCGTACTGCTGCATCTTGTCGGCCAGGGAGCGGTACAGCCCTGCGTTTTCAACCGCCATGCCCACGTAGCCTGAGAGCGTGGAAAGCAGGTCGATATCGTCGCTCGACAGGAAGTCGCCGGCCGCCGTGCGGCTCAAACCGAACCAAGCCAGCGTGCGACCACGGTAGGTGCAGGGGATGTAATAAGTCAGGTCGAGCCTCGCGATCGTTGCTCGAACACTGGTGGACTTGTCCCGCGCGCCCGCGCCGAGCGTACGCCCCGTCCTTTCGAAGAACAGGTAGGGGGTGGTCGGCGTCAGTTCCAGGAAGCTCAGGTCCAGGGCTTCGTCCGGCAGTTCGCCCGCGCCCTGCGAGGTGTAAAGGCTATGCAGCGTGAACCCGTTCGGGTTCGACTCGCTGGCCAGAAAGAAGGCCACCTGGCGTATCGATAGGGTGTCGATCAACCGCTCGCCCACGCTGGCCAAAGTCCTGTCCAGGTCCATCTCCGTGCTCAACTCCCGGGCAAAACCGATCAGGGTCTGGCGGTAGTCCCAACGGTCTTTGTAGAACACGTACCGGTCGAAGCGTTTTTGGATATAGCCGCGCAAGGGTTCGAAACTGAACGCAGCCACCAACACCAGCATGATCACTGTGGTCGGGCCGAGGCCGTCGCCGCGTTGCACCAGGGTATAGACCAACATGCTCACCGCGCCAAGCACGGCCAGCGTGGAGAGCATGTACACATACCCCTGCTGGAATATGATGTCCACGTCCATCAGCCGGTAACGCAGGATCGCGTAGGCCCAGGTGACCGGGATCAGCGCCAGGAACAGCACGGCCAGGCGCATCTCCGGAGTCGGCACGATGCCGGCGACATAGGGTATCGCGTAGAACACGGTGAACGGGCCCATACCGGCCAGCGTGCCGTTGCGCAGCCACTTGATCTGCTGGCGGATGATCGGGTCGTCTGCGCGCCGGTAACTGAGATGCAAAAGCACGGCACCTACGCAGTACGAAATGCAGTACACCAGCAGCCAGACCTTATCCAGCAACCAGCGCAGCATCACTTCCGACAACGCCGTGCGCACCACGCCGGAAGTCACGCCGAGGAGCAGCGCAATTAACGACAGGGCAGGGAGGTAAACCGAAATCGCCTTCCAGCGGGTCCAGCCGGGACGAGGCTCGGGGAACGTGAGACAGAAATGCAGGAACAGCGCCGCCGCGAACATGGCCGCCGCGAAATTGCCAAGATAGATCCCGGTGTCGAAACTGTTCAGTTTGCCGGTGAAGTGAAACGTGTGCAGGACAAAACTAGAGAGGCAAATCAGGTAAAAGTGCAGCGAATGGGCCGCTCTGTTACGCCGGATGAACAGGAATAGTCCGATGATCAAATACGCGGCGCCGACAGCGTATTGATACAGCAAGGCCTGGTCGGCGCTGGTGTCCGAAACGATCACCTGGGCCGTGATTTCCACGCCGTTGCGATTGAGAACGTACTCCGCCTTGCCCCAAGCGCCCACCGATTTAAGAACCTGGGGGACGTCAGTAGCCTGACGGACGGGCACCCCCGACTTGTTGAACCGGCCACCAATCCGGAGCAGTTCGTCTCCCAGGCGAATTCCGGCCTGATCGGCAGGGCCCGCCTGCTCGACGTTCATGGCAATCACGCTGATGGATTTGTCGGGAGAGGAAGCGTCCAGGTGGTCTGTCCAGGTCACTCCGTCGTCGGGCAGTCGGAACAGGTCCTGTTGCTGGTAATTGATGACGGCGCAAACAACCAGAGTCGCGGTCAGTACGACCAACAGCGCGCTACCGATTTGGGCCTTCAAGTCCGACATGCCAGGCTGGATCTCTCACTAATGGAAAGGGGTATACACCCCTCCCTGCCATTCAGCTTAGCAAGCTGGATACCAAACCTTTGCGGTTATCCAAACCACGTTTCTAAAGGGGTTCCCATGCGCCGGGAGACCTCGTCGTGGTGAGTATGCCGATTCTTGTAGTATTTGGCTACTGAATTCGGGAGTTTTCCTCTGGGAATCCTCGTGGACAGCGTCGCGTTTGCCCTCTGGTCGCGCCGGTCGGATCAGGAATCCCGCAGACGCTTGAGCAGCTCAACCGCGTTCTTCAGGGTCAATGCGTGCGGCTCGTCGCCATGCACGCCCGACTCCACGTTGATGGTGCCCACGAAGCCGCTATCCCGGACCGTGCGCACGAACTTCGCGATGTTCACCGCACCGGAGCCCAATGGTCGCTCGGTTCCGAGCGCGCCCGGGGTCGCGGGATTGGGCCAGTCGCCGTCCTTGCCGTGGATCGAAACGACGTGCGGAGCCAGCAGTTTGTAAGCCGCAACCGGCTCGCCGCTGCCGTACAGAACCATGTTTGCCGGATCGAAGTTGATCTTCACGTTCGAGCGGTTCACGTCGCGGAAGAACTGCAAAAGCAACTCCGCCGGCTCCTGCCCGGTTTCCAGGCTGAACGTCATCCCGAGGCTGGCGGCATAGTCCGCGATCCGCCGCACCACGTCGCGCACGGCCAGATAGTCCGGGTCGCCGCGGTCTTCGGGCACGAATCCGACGTGACAGCCGAAGCTCCCGACTCCAAGGGCAGCGCCAAAATCGATCACCTCGCGGGTGCGCAGTTCGCGCGCGGCGCGCGTTGCCCGCGGCATGAAGCCGACCGTCCGGACGACTGTCGGAATGTCGTCATAGCGCTCGCCTTCATATGCGGCGAACACTGTCGCGACGCCAAGCCCGGACTCAGCCAGCGCTTTGCGATAAGCCTCCGCCAATTGCGGCGACAACTTGCGCTCTCCGGTCACCGCGAGCTGGCAGGCCTCGACGCCCAGATCCAGTATCTCGGCGACGGTCGCCACGGCCTCGTCGCTGATCCAATAGAACACGCCGACCGTCAGGTCTCTTAGAACTTGCATGACAGAACCTCTCCTTTGCGGGCTCGCGATTCCTGGGCCAGTCTGGTCAGCCGCACGGCCGCCGCGGAACTTTCAGGCGTGCACCGCGCCGGCTTGGTATTCGTCCGGCAGCACTCGGCGAAGTACGCGATTTCCGCCTGGTAGCCGTCGATATCCGCCTGCGGTTCGAGCGATTCCGAGCCGTCGGCGGAGTGGAACTTGGGCGGGCGGCCGGCCGAACTGAAATCGAGCGTCCCGTTCTCGCCCGATACGGTGTACTCCATCGAGAACGGGTATGACTTCGGATGGTGCCAGCCGCCGCTCACGGTCACGCTGGCGATGTCGGGATAGTGCAGTTGCGCGGTCAGTACGTCCAGCCCCCGGCTGAGCTCTTCAACGCCCCAGGCCGAGATCGCTTGCGGAGCGCCGAAGGCGGCCAAAACCATGTCGAAATCGTGGATCAGCAGGTCGAAAACGCCGCCGCCGCTCTGTGTCCGGTCACCCATCCACAGGGACCACGCAGGAGCCGCGCAGCGCCGCCGGAAAAGCGCGCTATGTACCGGTCCCAGACGCCCGGAGGAGACTCCGTCGAGCAGCGGCTGGTAAGCCGGGAAGAAGCGCAGCACATGCGCCGACATCAGGACCCGGCCGACCTTGTCCGCCGCCTCGATCAGGCGGTCGCACTCGGCCCCGTCCAACCCCATGGGCTTCTCCACCAAAACGTGTTTGCCCGCCGCGAGTGCGGCCAGAGCGACGGGTGCATGCAACCGAGTTGGCAAGCACAGGTCCACGGCGTCTACGTCGGCGTTCCGAACGCACTCGAAGGCATCCGAGTACTTGCCGGCTGAAGAGAAATCAAACGTCTCGCCGCTCACGTCCAGATTGCCCTGAATCCCGGACAGATCTCCCGACAGCGCCTTGGGATCGTCCGAGGAGACGGCGCCAATCTCGACACCGGGAGTACTTCGCCAACCCTTCAAATGGGTCAACCCCATAAAACCGAGGCCAACAACAGCAACTTTCATGACAGTCGCTATCGTAGCAATCCCGGACGCCCGGTGGGCTCGCTCCGCTCGTGGGTGCGTGCTCTTCCGGTCCCCTAAGCCGGCATCAGAGTTTCAGATTGGGGCTGAACAAGTGGCGCGGGTGAATCATCGCCCCTTATTCGCTGACAGTCTTTTCGGATGGAGTTCCAAGCCGGCCACCGGGCTATATTTTTTAGTTAAGCTGAAACCAAGTCATCATGAGCGCTTTTCCCCAATCCGCGACTTCGCCGACTTTTCTCGCCGATCTCGATCCAAATCCGCTCGTGATTCTTGGTCAGGATCGCCGAATCCTATACGCCAACCCCGCAGCTCAAGCCTTGAATGCGCCCAAAAATGGCGGTCGCATGGAAGGACTCAAACTTGGAGAGGTTCTGCGTTGCATTCATAGCCAGGAGCTCGAAGGCTGTGGGGATACGCCGGCGTGCCTTTATTGTGGCGCCAACCTATCCATTCGGCTCGGGCTGGAGCAAGGGGCCCCCAGCACATCGGAATGCCGCATTACGGCAACTACGGCTGGCGGCGAGTGCAGCCTTGAGTACAGCATTCAAAGCCGGCCGGTGGAATGGAATGGCGAGCCGGCGGTCTTTTGCGCGCTAAACGACATCAGCCACGAGAAGCGGCGCAGGGTGCTCGAGAGGATCTTCTTCCATGACATCCTGAACACTGCCGGGTCGGTCAAGGGGCTCTCCGAAATCCTGCTCATGGAGCGGCAGGACATGGAAAGCGCCGAACTGGCCGAACTGTTAAAGATGATGCGCGACAGCTGTGACGTCATGCTGGACGAGATTCGCAACCAGCAAGTGCTGCTCGCCGCCGAGACCGGTCAACTCGCCACGCGATGGAAGCAAGTCGCGGTTGCGGAGTGCATGGCTGAGGCGGCCATGGTGGCCTCGCATTGGCCCGTCGCAGCCGCGAAGCAAATTGTCCCCTCCTACCCGTCCGAGCACGCGACATTTCTCACCGATCCTACCCTCGTTGGGCGGGTCTTGATGAACCTATTGAAGAACGCGCTTGAGGCGTTGTCCGCTGGCGAAGAAGTGCGCATCGGTGGCAGGTTGGTGGACGATCACGTCGAGTTCTCCGTCTGGAACCCGGGAGTCATCCCGGCGGCGACACGCCTACAGATCTTCCAGCGCTCGTTTTCGACGAAGGGGGCCGGACGGGGAACGGGCACGTACTCCGTCCGGCTGCTCACCGAAAGCTACCTGCAGGGCAAGGTCTCGTTCACCTCCAGCCAGCGGGACGGGACGACATTCACTGTGCGCCTCCCCTTGCGGCCGAAAGCCCGCCTGACCATCGCCGAGTAGCCCCCCACCCGTCGCGGGTTCGTCCTGGCGCCCTGCGGAGCGACGCCGAGTACGAGACTTGCCAAGCCTCGTACCCCGTCGATGTTCAAACTGCGCTTGAGCTCTATTTCACTCCCAGAATGCGGCGATTGCGCGACGCGTCGCTGGCCGCGCCTGCGAAGTCGTCGAACGCTTTCGTCGGCACGTCGATCAGGTGCGACGCGATGAACGGAGCCCCTTCGGCGGCTCCCTGCGCGGAGTCCTTAAAGCAGCACTCCCACTCAAGCACCGCCCAGGACTTGTAGCCCGCTGCGGTCAGACGCGTGAAAACCTGTTTGAAATCGACCTGTCCGTCGCCGAGGCTGCGGAAGCGGCCCGGACGCTCTTGCCAGCCCGAGAAACTGCCGTATACGCCGGCCTTGGCCGACGGACGGAACTCGGCGTCCTTCACGTGGAACGCCTTGATGCGGCTGCCGTAGACGTCGATGAAACCGACGTGGTCGAGGCACTGTAAGATGAAATGCGACGGATCGTACAGGATATTCACGCGCGGGTGGTTGCCTGTCGCTCCCAGGAAGCGTTCAAAGGTCACACCGTCGTGCAGATCCTCGCCGGGATGCAACTCGTAGGCGATATCCACGCCAAACTTGTCGGCGTAATCGAGCAGCGGCTTCCAGCGCTTGGCGAGTTCCTTGAACCCCTCCTCCACCAGTCCGCCGGGACGCTGCGGCCATGGATACATGAATGGCCAAAGCAGGGCGCCGGAAAACGACGGCAGGGTTTTCAGACCGAGGTTCGCCGTAGCCTTGATGGCGAGTTTCATCTGGTTGACGGCCCACGCGGTGCGGGCCTTGGGGTCGCCGCGGACTTCCGGCGCGGCAAAGGAATCGAACAGGTCGTCATAGGCCGGGTGTACCGCGACGAGCTGCCCCATCAGGTGCGATGCCAGTTCCGTGATCTCGAGGCCGTTGGTCTGACCCTTCAAGTCGTGGCAATAGGTCTTCGACGAGGCGGCCTTTTCGAGGTCGATCAGGCGGGCGTCCCATGCCGGGATCTGCGTGCCGATGTAGCCCAGCGACTTCGCCCAGGCCGTGATGTTCGGCAGGTTATTGAAGGGGGCTTCGTCGCCCATGAACTGCGCGAGAAAAATAGCCGGTCCTTTAATTTGAGCCATGGTTTGCCTTTCGGAGGTTTGGAGAGATTCTTCAGCTTCCTCGATGAATCTATCGCTTCAGGGGGTCGGAATGCAAAACGCGGAGCGTATGTTGACTATTCCCGACCTTTCGTTTGGGGTGCGGCAGAGGATCCGATTTGCCGGTCCAGAATTACTCCTGACGGTGACGCTGGCAGCCTACGCGCCGGTGCGGCGAGCGGGTCAATTCGCGTATCTGCGGGCGTCTTCCCGGGTTGAGGATCTACAATGACTTTGTTGACATGAGCGCCGAAAATCACGTGCGGAGACCTCTGTGATGAATGGCAATTACTTCGCCGTGTTGACTGGCGATATCATCCAGTCCAGCCTGCTGCCACCCATTCAACTCGAGTCGGTTCGCTCCACCTTGATCAGCTCGATCAACGCGGTCAGACGCTGGAAGCGAGGGATGGTCCAAGGGAAGCCGGAGTTTTTTCGGGGGGATGCGTGGCAGTTGCTGCTGACCGATCCCGCCATGGCCCTGCGCGTCGCCATCCATCTGCGGGCCTGCCTCCTGGCGGGGGGACTGGCCGATACCCGGATCGCCATCGGGTTGGGTGAAGTCCAGGAGATTTCCCATGAGCGGGTCTCACTATCTACCGGGCAGGCCTTTGTTCTTTCCGGTAGAGCTTTGGACAGGATGACCCGCTATTCGAACCTGACCATCGAAGTCCCGCAGTCGGCCGGACCACTATCGGCATGGCTGCCGGTTGCCGGTCATCTTTGCGATTCGCTGATCGGCCAGTGGACCACGCGGCAGGCCCAACTCGTGCGCAGCGCCCTCAATCCGAACGAACCGGATACTGAGAAGATCGGCCAATCGTTGCGGCCCGCCGTCTCCAAGCAGGCTGTGGCCAAGGGACTCAGCGGTGCAAATTGGTACGTCCTGCGGGAAGCTGTTCGGCTATTCGAAGAGACATCCTGGGGGATAATCCTCAATTCAGGTGCCCAGACAACCGAAAAGGGTTGTCTGCTGCCAGACAACCGAAAAGGGTTGTCTGAGCGACGTCAATCGAAAATGGGCGTCTAAGTACAATGGCCCCGACCTTCGCCGCGATCCTCGCCGCCCATCTCCTCGGCTACGTCATTTTCCGGGCGGACTGGGCGATCAAGCGGCAAAGACGCGCCTGGGCGCTCGTTCTGCACGCCGTTATCGTCACGTCGATCTCGTACCTGTTGCTAGGCGCTTTTCACTGGCAAATCCTACTCGTTGTCTTCGCGACGCATATGAGTATGGGCGCAATCAGGGTGCGATTCCGTGCGGATTCCCTAACCTTGTGGTCAATCGACCAGTCGGTACATCTCGGCGTACTGACAGCGCTGGCGTGCGGCTTCCCAGATGCGGCCAATGGCGGGTGGTGGATCGCCAGCGCGAGCTCCGAGGTGTCGCATTGGTACTTCGCCGCCCTCACCCTGGTCTCGGGCCTCATCCTTTGCATTCCGATCGGAGGCAATCTGATTGCCCTGCTTGTCAATCGCTTCGCAGACGAGCTGCAGGACAATGGCATCGCCGGCCTGAAGCAGGGCGGCAAGTACATTGGCTGGCTGGAGCGCTTCCTGGTCTTGCTGCTGTTGCTGATGGGTCAACCTAACGGGATCGGTTTCCTGATCGCCGCAAAGTCCATCCTGCGATTTGGTGAGATCAAGGATCCCAGCCAGCGCAGGGTTGCCGAGTACATTATCATCGGCACGTTTCTTAGTTTCGGATGGGCGTTGACAGTCTCCGTGTTCACGCAAAGAGCCCTTAAGTACTGGCTCCCATAGCGTGAATCGAAGCTGCCTGCGCGCGCATGTCGCGGCTATCTCAACGGCTCAGGATTTGGACCTCCAGCGGACCCAAAGTCACTCGAATGGTGCGCAGTGGACCGGAGCCTGTTGTCCCATTGGATTCCTGTACCGAAACAGAACCGGCGGGCTTGTCCTGTACCGGGCCAGGCCCTTGAAGAGCCGATTTGTTGCTGTATAAAACCCGATACTGATCGGCCGCCTGATTGAGCGAGATGTCAACGATCACGTCGAACGATCGGGTCTCCGAGGGGCTGCAATTCGCGGCCACGACAACTTCCTGATCCATCAGAATCCTCGAAAATGCCAGAATACCCTGCGGAAATGAGGAGATTCCGAAGTGCCGTCCATCACCCGAAATGGGCCGGAAATAGAATCGCCCATAGCGCAGCGCTGGCGTGCTGGCGCGGGCCTCGGATATGCGGCTGATTTGCTGGTAGTAGAAGCTGTCCTGCTGAAACCCCGGGCTGCCCCAGAGGGCCTCGCGGACCGCGGGATCGCTGCCACTTCCGTGGAGTCCTTGTTCCGTCCCGTAATACAGGCAGGGGATCCCCGGAAGACCGCACAGGCAAGCCAGTCCGAGCGTCACCTGATCGTCGAATTGGTGTTCGTTGCCCGGCTGGGCGAAGCGAATTCTCTCCTTGACGTCGTGGTTGTCGAGGAACGTCACGAAGAAGCGGGTGGCGTCTCCATGAGAACTGAGCACGCCGGCCTCGATGCTCTTCCGCAACACATACATGCCTACCAGATCGGAAGGCGCGGAGAAACCTTTGACCACGGGCTTCAGGTTGAAGAACAGCGGATAGTCCAGCGCGGCGTCCACGCCCACCATGTCCCCCTGGTCGGTAGTGGTTTTGCCGATGAAGTTTGCGATCGCGCGTTCGGCGTCGCCCACATACACTTCGCCGAATGTGAAGAAGTTCTTCTTCCCGATGCTCAGCGCGAATTCGCGGATCGAGTTTCCGAAAAGCTGCGGCAATCCGCCTTTGAGGTAGCGCAGCGTATCGATCCGGAACCCATCAACGTCGAACCTGGCGATGACATACTGGTATGCCCGAATCAGAAACTGCTGCAGTTGTGCGTTGTCTGTTCGGAGCTGTTTGAGAGAAGCAAAATCGCCAACCGTATCGTCGGCGCCTCCGGGCAGACCTTGCCTACGATAGAACGAGTTGTTGTGCAACTCACTCGGCCAAACCAGCGCATCTCCGGGAGGACCGGGAATTGTTGCGATGTCGGGCCAATCCGCACGCGCATTCCCGTTCGCGTCCCGCCATTGAACCGCACGCGGCGCCTGCCGGAAGTCCGCCTGCGCACCGCCGGACTGTTGACAGTTTTGGTCACCCGGATCGCACATGTAGGCGAACGCATTCCCGGTATGGTTCAAGACGATATCCAGGATTACGTACAAGCCCTGCGCGTGCGCGGCATCCACCAGAGACCGCAACTCGTCGTCGGCGCGCTGAGGGTCCTTGGCGAATCGAGGATCGGCGTGCAGGAAATCGTGTATCCCGTAGCCGTGGTATGTCCCTTCTTCGAAGGGGACATTCTTGAGCACCGGGCTCAGCCAGATGGCACCCGCGCCCAGTCCCTTGATGTAGGCTAGGCGATCTTGAATCCCGGCGAAGTTTCCACCTTGGAATCCATAGAATCCGGGATCGTCGAACGGTTGGTGGCGCGGCGGTGCAGTGGAATTGTTGAACCGGTCGACCATCAGGAAATAGATCCATTCATCGCGCCAGTCGATTGGGGAAGGAAATGCTTTGGGCGTGCCGCCCGTATCCTTCACCTGCCTCAGAATGGAATTGAATTCGGCCGAGAAAAGCGAATCCGGCATACGCATCCTCCTACGGGCAGTCTTCTGATCAACGCTCGGCTTGTTGCCGAAAAGCAGAAAGCCGGCAGCGTGGTCTGCAACTCGACGGGGAGGACGCGCTTATCGCTCACCTGGGCGCGTCGGCTTGGATCAGGCGTCACTTTTTTCCATGGTCCGATACCTGAAGTTGGTTGTCCACAGAGAACACACCCGAGACGCCATTCGCCTTCAAGCCGGCGAGATTCTTGTCGGTCTCGTTATCCGCAACTCCAACAAGCGTAACTTTCCCGCCCGATACGATGATGTGGATCGACGGGACCGCCGACAGCGCATAGCGGTCCAGTGGAGGCCGCCCGTAGATCGCCCGGTAAGTTGCTCTGCGGATGCGGTCGTCCATCGGCGACGGTGGCAACACGGCGATCTCGTTGATCACCTTCTCAACGCCTTCAATCCCCTTCACGACATTCTCCGCGTCGCTCTTCAGCGTCGGCCGGGTGACCTGCCCGCGAAGGGTGACGCTGTAGCCGTTCACCTCGAAGCTGAGATTATCGAACACGCCGTAATACGGCAGCATGACGAGTTCGTGACGAACTTCACGAATCAGGTTATTCCTGGTCTTGTCGCTTTGCGCGGACGTGACAGTAGCCATGGTAGTCGCGGCCAAAAGCAAGGCAGTGAATCGCATGTCAGGCTCCTCTATCTGTTCTCAGTATTCAACGAAAATCGCTTGAATTGAAGGGGGCATTCACCGGTCAAATTCATTTTTGCATCCTGTTCCGTGCCCACGCCCAGCGTGAATTGGGGACGGTACCAGCACTTGATAGAACGCCGTGGCGACCAATCGCGGGCCGTGCGGTGTATGCTCGAACGGAGCCGGATTCCCGGAAGGACGGTCCGCTCTCGCGCTTATGAATTCTTCGATTTCCCGCCGCCACCTCCTCGAAACCGCAGGCGCACTCGTAGCACCCATCGAACTGGCCGCCGAGCCTGAGAAGGCCCCTCCGGCCAAAGCCTCAGAACCACGACAAACTGCAGCCGTCGATTTCCGCTACTCCCCTTTGCAGTGGCAAACTGCCTACTGCTTCCCTGACGACCCACATAAGAGCCTGGTCGATCAAAGCGGACGCCTGCTCTACGGCAACCCGGGGAGGCGCGCGCCGGAATTCTATCCGACCATCGTGCAGTTCTCGCTGCTCGGTGTGGGTGAAGCCCATATAGTGCGCCAAGAACTCGAAGCCCCCGGCGTTCCGATCGTTCACACGCTTGCCGAGCGCGCGAAAACACGCTTCGAGTTGATCTCGTTCGCCACCAACCGGGCCGGCGAAGGTCGTGTCGATAACCTGCTCATGCGAGTCGCCGCAACCGGCAAGCGTGCTGAGCGTGCCGTACCCGTCGTGTCTCTGCGCACGCGTGAAACGTTGAGGTCGCAGGGCCGAACGGTCATCCTCGACAGCGGCGGCAAGACTCAGTTGTTCGTCTGCAGCCATGATCTGCGTCTCGCCGATTGGGGGTCCTCTTATCAGGTCTCCTTACCCGCCGTGGAGTTGCCCGCCGAAATCCTATTCCGCTTCCCGCAGCAGTCGCAGACGGTTGAAGCCGCGAACGGCGGGGCGTTGCTCGACGAGGCGCGCGCCTATTGGAGAGACTGGCGTCCGTTTGGCGGCGGTGTGGAGTGGGAACTTCCCCACCCTTACGCGGACTTCCTCACGGCCTGCGCCCGCAACATCCTCCAGGCTCGCGAAGTGCGCGACGGCCATTTGACGTTCCAGGTCGGGCCAACCTGCTATCGCGGTCTGTGGGTCGTCGATGGGCACTTCATCCTGGAGGCGGCACGCTATCTCGGCTACGACAAAGCCGCCCGCGAGGGGCTGCACACCACCTGGACCTATCAGCGCAGCGATGGCGCGCTCGATGCCGGTGGCGGCTCGGAACACTACAAGGACGCCGCCATCGCGATGTTCTCCACGGTGAGGCAAGCCGAACTCTCGGGCGAGTGGGGCGACTACCGCGAATTGAAGCCGAACATCGCCCGCGCGGCCGCCTTCCTTGAGGCGATGCGCGACAAAGGGCGCTCCGAAGGCTCGCCTGCGGGCCGCTATGGCCTGCTCGCACTCGGGTTTTCCGATGGAGGTTGCACCAAGGGCAACGAGTTTACTAACCCGCTCTGGTCGCTCGCCGGTTTGCGGGCTGCCACGCAGGCCGACGGCGGGCCGTCGAGCAACGGACTCGAACAGGCCGCCAAGTTCTACACCCAGTTGCGAACTGCGTTTGAGGCCGCGGCGAAGCAGGAGATGGTTCATCACCCAGCCGGTTTCGAATTCCTCCCGATGGTGATGAAAGACGATCCGGCCTGGCAGCGCGGCGAGTGGGAGCGGCCGCGTCTGCAATCCGCGCAGTGGGCGCTCGCGCACGCCATCTATCCCGGCCTGGTCTTCAGCCGGAACCACCCCGCGGTGCGCGGCCACAACGCGCTGATGCAGTGGTGCACGCAGGAGGACGTTCCCGCCGAAACCGGCTGGCTACCCCACGGCGGCCTGTGGACCTACAACGCATTGTTCGCCGCTCACGCCTACCTTTGGTCCGGTGAGCACGAATGGGCGCGCCGCACCTTCCACGGCTTCCTCAACCATGCTTCACCGCTTTACTGCTGGCGTGAGGAACAGCCCTTACGCGGGTCCAACGTAGCGGGCTACGTCGGCGATATGCCCCACAATTGGGCCAGCGCCGAATGTGTCCTGTACCTGCGCCACATGCTGGCGCTCGAAGACGGTCCGTCCCTGCGGTTGCTGGAAGGCATCGGCGCGCACGAACTCGCCTCGCGTCAGCTCTTCGGCGTAAAACAAACGCCTACCCGCTTCGGGCGGCTCAACCTGGAACTCGCGCCGCAAGGTTCTGGCTGGCGCCTCAGATATGAACGCGGCGCTGGGCCGGCGCCCAAGTCGGTTCGAGTACCGGCGGTACTCGCGGGGCTGAGGCTCAAGTCGGTCCAGCGTGCGGCCGCGAAGGCCGGGGCGACCAGTATCGAGATCGAGCCAGGGGCTGCAACCTGGACAGCGGAGTGGGGCGCGTAAGAGCAGTCGCCTCAATACGTCGCTACAGACACTCGTAGGACCTGTGGCGTGGCGGCGAAGTTCAGCCCCCAGTCGGTCTGATCGCCGTTCCAGATGCGGCTGGTACGGAAAGCTCCATTTTCGTACTTACCCTCCTCCACTTTGAGGAACAGGCGCTGTTTGCCCGACCCCTGATCGGTGGGTTCGAAATCGACTCGTACGTGGAAGCCCGCAACCAGGAATTGGTTGGCCGCCAGTTGCGCGATCAGCACCCGTCCATTCGTTTCGGGATTGCCCTTCGCCTCGGAGTTGCCGAAGCCCGGCAGGCCGTAGGACACCTTTGCCTTCCAGTCCCCGCAATCGAACGTCTGCGTGGGCTTGCCCTTCTCTTCCACCGCCGCTTGGAGTTTGCCCTCGAAACTCAGCTTCGCGATTTCGCGCTGCATGGGGGCGACGAGTTCGTAGTTCAGCGCGAACGGCGCGAGCCAGTCGTCGTTCGGTTTGGGAGTTCCGGGAAACCCCGACAGAGCAGTGGTGTAGTCGATGCCGAACGGCGCAAAGCCGATTGCCTGGTGTCCCAATGCGGCGAAGAAGTACCTGGGGAACGGCCCGAAACTGCCAGTTTCGGGCACGAAAAGTGCGTTGTCCGCACGGTGATAGTGGTCTAGCACCGCCAGGAACTTGTCCGTTTCGCCCATATAGACGTCGGGTGCCAGGATGTCGATGGCCGGCGCCGCTGCCTTGTAGACATCCAGCACGTTGTCAGTCGGCCCGCCGCTCTCGTAGCTTGGGGGCCGGCTCGGCTTCAGAGGGTCGCGCAACGCCGCATTCACATACAGCGGCAAGGGATATGCGGCCTTGCCCGCCGCACCGACTTTGCCGATGTACTCGGCCACCGACCACGCGTGGAAGAACTCGTCGGCGTCCGCCCCGAAGACCTGCGGCCAGGTGCCGGATTGCTTGTGCAACTTCGCCAGCAGTTTCTCGGGTACCGGTCCCTCGAAAAGCTTCTGAGCGGCTGGCGAGTAGTCGCGGATGCCGCCCCACATGCCAGGCTCATTCTCCACCTGCACCAAGATGACGGTCCGCTGCGGATCCGCCGCTTTCAGGTGGCGCATCAGCGCCGTGAAGGCCGCGATGTCCGCTTGCAGCGTGGCTTCGGCATGCGGCGAAGGCGAGTCGATGGCGCGCCCGTTCGCCCCGATGACGTGCGGGTAAACGCCGGGTTTTAGCTTCATCCACTCGGGCTGGTAGTGGCCGCTGCCGTTCTTCCACGTACCGAACCAGAGCAGCACCAGCCGCACGCGATGCTCGCGTGCCTGTTGCAGCAGCGTGTCCACCAGGGAGTTGTCGAAGCGGCCCTGCTGCGGCTCGAACTGCTCCCAATACACGGGGATTTCGACCGTGTTCACGTGGAGCGCTTCCATCGCTGGCCACACCTTCGGGAGCAGCGCGGGCCACGCGCTGGAGTTGTTCTCCTGTGCCCCGAGAATCAGGTACGGCGCGCCATCCACCAGTAGAGCGTACCGCCCGTCTTTTTCAACCAGGCGGGGCAAAGGCCGTTCGCCGGATTGTGCGGCTGGCGCAGCCCACAAACCGAACGCCGAGAACACAGCGAAAAACGTCGCCGCGCGGATGGAACTCTTGAATGGAAAACATGTCATAGAAAGGCCTCAGAAGATACACGGTTACTATACGCCTACAGGCGGGCCCGCTCCCGGATTCCGGCCCGAGAGGATCGACCATCGCCCAGACAGAAAAAGCCCCGGACTCCTTCGCAGGATTCCGGGGCTTCTGTACTGCGTCTCTTTTGCCCACCCGGACCGCCGGGCGCTGCGAAATTAGAGACCCTTGTCGGCGATGAACTTCGCCAGGTCGATCACGCGGCAGGAATAGCCCCACTCGTTGTCGTACCAGGAGACGATCTTCAGGAAGGTGCCGTCCATGACTTTCGTCAGCAGGCCGTCCACGATACTGGAGTTCGGGTCGTGCAGCATGTCGCTGGAAACGACTGGGTCGTTGGTGAAGCCGAGGATGCCCTTCAGCTTGCCTTCGGAGGCAGCCTTGATCTCGGCGTTGATTGCTTCGGCGGTGGCGGGAGTCTTCAGGACCGCGGTCAGATCGACTGCGGAAACGTCCGGCAGCGGAACGCGCATCGAGTAGCCGTCCATCTTGCCCAGCAGATCCGGCATCACCAGGCCAATGGCCTTGGCGGCGCCGGTCTTGGTCGGGATCATGTTGATCGCGGCAGCACGGGCACGTCGGAGATCGCTGTGCGGATAGTCGAGCACCTTCTGGTCGTTGGTGTACGAGTGGATGGTGACCATCGAGCCCTTCTCGATGCCCCATTTGTCGTGGATCACCTTGGCCATCGGCGCCAGGCAGTTGGTGGTGCAGGAGGCGTTCGAGATGATGTGGTGATTGGCCGCGTCGTACTTCTCTTCGTTGACGCCGAGCACGATGGTGATGTCTTCGCCCGTCGCCGGTGCGGAGATGATGACTTTCTTGACGGAGCCGCGCAGGTGGGCCTTGGCCGCTTCCGCTTTGGTGAAGAAGCCGGTGGATTCGACTACGATCTGCGCGCCCAGGCTGGACCAGTCGATTTCGGCTGGATTCTTGATGCTGAAGACCTTAATCGACTTGCCGTTGACGAGGATTTCGCCGTCGCCAGCCTTGACATCGGCATGCAGTTTGCCGAGGACCGAGTCGTACTTGAGCAAGTGCGCCAGGGTCTTCGTGTCGGTCAGGTCGTTCGTTGCAACGATTTCGATGCCCGCCTCGGGCTTTTCCAATGCGGCGCGCAACACGTTGCGCCCGATACGGCCGAAGCCGTTAATTGCTACTTTGATTGCCATGTAGATTATCCTCTCTGAACGGATCTGGATACCAAACAATTAGGATACCAAAGCCCGATGTAGCTCGCCTGAACGGTACCGGAAAAGTCACTCCGCACGGAGCTTCGGCCCGCCTGTCTGCCGATACGAGTGCTAGCTTGCGTGAGCAAAAGGAGCGGAGTCTCCAGACCCCGTTCGGCGCTGGAGCGCCGCCCTGCAACTCGTTATTGAACGGGCTTCAGCGGGGGGGCGGTCGCTCCGCCAAGTCCGGCGAAGGAGTCCTTCACCTGCGTCACTTTGCCATTGGCGAAGGTCACGAATGTGATCTTGCCCGGAGGCAGGCCATAGATCCAGTCCTCGGTATCCAGCCCGTCTTTGGTTTCGCGCAGCTTGTCGCGCGGCATCCCCATCGCCATGCGCACCTGTTCGCGGGTCATCCCGATGGCGGCGCGCCGGGCCTTGATCGCTTCCTGGATCTCGGGCGGGAGATTTGAGAAGTAGTCTTCCGAAGCGCTCCGCATTTCGAAATCCAACACCGGCTTGAGGATCCTCTTCACGTCGGAAACCTGGATCTCGGGCGGGATACGCCCTTCCCAGGAGAGGGCGATTGAAGTCCCGAACGACCGCTTCGGATCCTGATTCACCGGCCGCGTACCGCTGCCTCCCATGCCCCCGCCGACCTCGACCCGTTGATACCATTTGCCCTTGGGCTTGAACCCGCCGTCTATCTCGAAGACGATCCGGTTCTCCTCGACATCGACGTGCGTGACCTGCACCAGGTCGTCCACGCGCGCCACCGGCCCGAACTCCATCCCCGTTTCTTTCCAGTCGGCTTTGTCGTAGCTGCCGTCGCTCTTCATCTTCAGCGCCCTCTTCGAGCGCGGCAGGAAGACCTTCACCTTGGCGTACTCGGCCGACAACCCGCGCACCAGCGTGAGTTTCTCCTCGTCCGTCAGCTTGCGGACCTTGTCGTCTTTGGCTTTGGAATCGAACCCGCCTTGGGCCGCGGCGATTCCGGTGCACGCCAGCCAGACTGAGAGCAGAATGAATTTCATAGCTGCTGTTCCTTCGGGGGGGCAACGGGCGGGTCGAGCAATAGGGACTGCTGTCGGTGCATTTTGGTCCGCCAGAGCCAGGCCATCAGCAGGGCACAGGCAACGGTCGTGAACAGGCTGCCCTCGGGACCGTATTCGCCTCCGCTCAGCCAGATGGAGGTCTTCCACTTCAAGTCGTAACCCGTCAGGCCGAGCGTGAACCCGCTGAGCCGGGCACCTGCCAGTGGCAAGACGAAGTTCCAGCCGAAGTGCAGACCGATCGACATCCACAGCGCTCCGCTGCGGTATACCGCGAAACCCAGCAGCAGGCCCCACAGTCCGGTGTTTACCGTGCCCAGCCACCATGCTCCCAGGTTCGATAAGTGCGCCGCCGCGAAGAGCATCCCGAAGATGGGGATTACCGGCCGCGGCCCGAACGAGCCGGCCAAAAGCTGGAACGCGTAGCCACGGAACATCAGTTCCTCGCCCACGGCTCCAAACAGTAAAAGGACTCCGACGAAGACCAGTTGCCCCGGGTTGAAAGCGGCCTTTGGGTCTGCGATCTTCTCGAAGGTCGCCATTCCAGCGCACCATGCTCCGCCAATCACCAGCACGGCGGCCACTGCACTGGCGGCTGCTCCCACCCAGAACTGTCTGAGCGAGGCAGAACTCCACCCCATGCCTATATCTTCGAGCCGCCCTCGCTCGTAAATCCTGACCACGAATGTGCTTGCCAGGGTTGCCGGAACAAACATCCCGAGTGCAGCCGAGAGCAGCGTCATCCTCTGCGGATCCGGGTCCAGGGCGCCGTGCAGCAGAACACCGAAGATGTTGCCGCTGATCCAAATCAGCAATACGAAGAAGCTTGCGCGCAAGAGCAAACCAAACGCAGAGACGCGTCGTGGTTGGATCTCCTCCTGCGCGATGATTGGCCCTTCCGGCACTTCCCCTCCTGATGACGCCATGCGCCGGCTTCGGCTGCGCGGCCCCGATCTCAGTTCCCAGACTTGATCTTCACATCTTCCGGCGCCCCGTTCACGGCATCCTCTTACGTGCCCCCCGGGGATAGAACCGGCGAGACGCAAGGCACGGGCCTCATCGCCCCCAGGATACCTGAGGCTGTCACGTGTTTTGATCTGAGTTGCCCGGATGGGGCCCCCCGCCTTTGCGGGATAGTTTTGGCCGAATTCAGGCTACATCCACCGTATTGAGAAACGATTAGTGTGGCTCGCCGTCTGACCCTAGTGAAGGCGCCAGTTATTCGAAGTTGGCGCCCCAACAAAATGCTGAAACAAGGAGACTTAACAATGAAGAAACTGGCAACTCTCACCACTATGGCATTCCTGCTGGCCACCGCCGGCCTATTCGCTCAGACCCCTTCGACGACCACGCCCAGCGGCGATAAGACCGTCACGAAGACCAAGACCGCACACAAGGGGCATAAAAAGATGGTCAAAACGACGACCGCCCCCGCCGCTCCCACGGCACAGAAGTAGTTTTAATGCACAAGGATGACGGGCGGGCATAAAGACCCGCCCGCATCTTAAACTCAGAACCCCGTAACTGCTCTCTTTGCCTCGAGCTTCGGCTCGAGGCTTTTTTATGTCTTCCGCTCGTTCGCATTGTTTTCTACAAAGCATGAGTTCGGTGCCATAACTGTAACAATCCCCACTCACATTTTATGAATGCCTCCGGTTGACTGTGGCGAACGCTTCAGTGTGCAGTGCCCACGATCCCGCCGGCAGTACTCGGGACGTGGACAAGCGTCTCCGCGCGCAGGCAGAACCACGGCGGCTTCCGGTCGCTGTCTGTGCTCGCGACGCCAGTCAACGTGCCGCGACCACTTCATGGCGTCCCGCCTGGGTTGCCTGCGCTTTCATGAAGTTGGGATAATCAGGCGACCATGCTATTTGAATCGCGCGGTCCGTGGGCAGTGGGCGAGCGGCGATCGCGCGAACCCACGCCGAGCGTGAGAACCCCGGCGCGAGACATCTGGATCTGTTCTTCCACGCGGGGCTTCCAGGGCCCGCAAGCGGGCGCAGCATCGCTCGCGCGGCCATGGTCGGCTGTCGCACTTTCACGTCCGGGTCGGACAGGTCAATTCATGTCGGGCGCTAAAGGAGCACAATGAGTTTACAAATCGCGGGTCTAGAAGTTCATCCAGCCTTGGTTCCGCCATTGGATGCGAGCTTTCTGCCCGCAGCGTTGTTCACGCGGGAGTACCTCAAACTTGCAGCGGAATTGGGGGCGGAACCACTGTGCATTGCGCTGGAGCGCGGCGACGGGTCCGTCTCGACTTACCGCACCGTCGTGATCCCGCCCGCCAACGGCCACGTCCAGGCGACGCGGCTCTACGTCGAGCGCATCGTCAAGACGCTGCTGTGGCAGCGCGGCGGGTGGAAAGTTTACATTGGCGGCCCGGCCGAGATCGGTGCCTACATTCGCGAAGTCTATTCCCCCTCGGGACCGCGCAAGTTCGACTTCGATTTCATGGGCGGCGTCTTCGAGCACCCATTCGAAATCGTCCTCACTACCGCCAGCGTCGTGCCGGAATCCAAAGAAAGCACCATGCCGCTGGGCCGCAACCTCGCCGGGTGCCGGGTGGGCTTCGACCTGGGTGCCAGCGACCGCAAAGCAAGCGCCGTAATCGACGGTGAGGCCGTGTTCAGCGAAGAGATCGTATGGGACCCTAAGAGCGCCAGCGACCCGGAGTATCAGTACCAGGGCGTGATGGACTCCATCCGCCGCGCCGCCGCGCACATGCCCCGTCTGGACGCCGTCGGGGGCAGCGCTGCCGGCGTCTATATCAATAATCGCGTGCGCGTCGGGTCGCTTTACCGGGGCATTCCCAAGGACCAGTTCGAGGCCAAAATCGTACCGCTGTTCCTGCGCATCCGTGAAGAGCTGGGCGTGCCGATGGAAGTAGTGAACGACGGAGAAGTGACCGCCTTAGCCGGTTCCATGTCGATCAACGACAACCCCGTTCTGGGCATTGCGCTCGGCTCCAGCCAGGCCGTCGGTTACGTGAACCGCGAAGGCAATATCACGGGCTGGCTGAACGAACTGGCCTTCATGCCGGTGGACTACCGCGCGGACGGTCCGGTGGACGAGTGGTCCGGCGACGCCGGATGTGGCGTCCAATTCTTCTCGCAGCAAGGCACCAACCGCATCGCGAGCGCCGCAGGCATGGTTTTCGACGCAAAAATGGGGCTGCCCGAGCGGCTGGTTGTGTTGCAGAAGCAGATGGCCGAGGGCGACGAAATCGCGCGCAAGGTCTACGAGAGCGTTGGGGTTTGTCTAGGCTACGCCATCGCGCACTACGCGAACTTCTACGATTTGAAACATGTGCTGATTTTGGGCCGCGTGACGACGGGCGTGGGCGGCGACATCATTCTGGCTAAGAGCCTCGAAGTTTTGCGCGCGGACTTCCCCGAACTCGCCCCCCAAGTCTCCGTCGCCCTGCCCGACGAGAAGAGCCGCCGCGTGGGCCAGTCGATTGCTGCCGCCAGCCTGCCGAGCCTATAGGGAGTTGAGAGATGAAACTAAGCGAAGCGAATGCCGAGATTTGGGTTCCCGATGGAACCGCCGAAGCGGAAGCGTTGAGCCGTGTGACATGCCTTGGAATCGCCGCCCACCAGGACGACATCGAGATCATGTCGATGGAGGGAATCCTCGATTGTTTTGGGGTGCCCGACAAGTGGTTTATGGCCGTCATCGCGACCAACGGAGCGGGCAGCCCGCGTGACGGACTGTACGGTGCCTATACGGATGAACAGATGCAGGTGGTGCGCCGCGTCGAACAGAAGAAAGCGGCCTTTGTGGGTGACTACTCGGCCGTGGCGTTCCTCAACCACGGCAGCGCCGCCATCAAGAGCGCGGCCAATCCCGCGGCTAAGAACGACATCAAGGCACTGCTCGAAGCGACCCGTCCCGAGGTCGTCTACACTCACAATCTGGCCGACAAGCACGACACGCACGTGAGCGTAACGCTGCGGACGATCGCGGCCATCCGCGAACTGAGTCCGGATCAGCGGCCAAATCGTTTGTATGGCTGCGAAGTGTGGCGCGACCTGGATTGGATGGTCGACAGCGACAAGCGTGTCTGCGCCCTGGGCGGCCACGAGAACATCCAGATGGCGCTGGTAAGCGTCTTCGACTCGCAGATTGCAGGCGGCAAGCGCTACGATCTGGCGACAATGGCCCGCCGCCGAGCTCACGCCACCTACCACCAGAGCCACTCGGTGGACGCTGCGGAACTGATCAACTTCGCCATGGATCTGACGCCTCTGACGGTAGATGAGTCGCTAGATCCAGCGACGTACGTGCAGGGATACATCGAACGCTTCTCGGCGGACGTGGCGAGCCGGGTGAGGAAGTTTTCTTAAGCCGTGGAATCCTGATTCGCGGGCACGATCAAACTCGCGAGAAACGGTTGTGGCCCGGCGCTCTCCAGCGCCGGGCCACGTCCCTGTCTTCAGGGTGATCGCGGTCCCCCTATCACGACTTTTGACAATGAGGGATTTCGTGCGGGTGGTCCGCAGGCGCGAACGGCCTTTCGCGCGGTCCTGAACAAATGCGAAGCCACCTTGGCGTCGCGTGAGAGTCATCCTGGCTGCCGGAAGGAAGCTGATTGAGTGTCCGAGGATCACGAGCCGTACGGTATTGGACGCCACAAATCTGGTGCCCGGCGATCGCTTTGTTCCTGAGGTCGTTTGCAATCGACGTCCTGGGGAGGGACTGGATTTTTGTGGGACCTTGCGAGCCGTGTTGATACCCCTCATCCCTGGGTTCGCCATGTTGCTGAGCCTGATACTCGCCTGGTGTTGGGATTGGTTCGTCGCGGACTTGGTGACAGTGCCCGGTTGCCTGCAGATGCGGTTGAGGTTGTAGCGACCGTCGCCGAGGAGTAGTCTCTGACAACGGCCGGGATCGTTGGCGGAACCTCACGGCCCTTACCGTCTGCGGATGTCGGCTTCCGGGATGCTCTGGTAGAATCGCTCGGTAAACACAGCGGCCTGTCACGGAATCTCCTATTCCGCGCATCCGGCGTTGCTGGACTGACCTCAGTTCAGCTTCGAAGCGGCACTCAAACATCCTTGATTGTGTCCGCTTCTGTCCTCCACGACCTCATAAGGAGATTCGATGTTCCTGGCCTTCCCGCGCAAAGCACTTTTCCCTCTGCTGCTAATCCTGTCTAGCCTCACCCCGCTGCAGGCCCAATGGGCTCCCCTGGCCTACGATTCGAACGCAGGGCAGCGTATTGCCTGGTGGCGTGAGGCGCGCCTGGGGATGTTCCTGCACTGGGGCGTTTACGCCATCCCGGGCCGCGGTGAGTGGGTGCAGTGGGACGAACAGATTCCCACGGACCAGTACGCGAAACTGGCTGATCAGTTCCATCCTGAGCACTTCGACGCTGACGCCTGGGCCAGGATCGCCAAGGCGGGCGGCATGAAGTACATGGTTCTCACGGCGCGGCACCACGACGGCTTTGCGCTGTTTGACGACCCGGGCAGCAACTTTACCGCGATGAAGTCCGCGGCGCATCACGACTTCGTCGCGGACTACGCGAGCGCCGTGCGCAAGGCCGGACTCGGAGTGGGGCTGTATTATTCGCCGCTGGACTGGCGTTTCCCGGGGTTCTACTTTCCCGATCTCTACCGGCAGAATGCCGTCGAACTGCGGGAACAGTACCAGCGGCAGATCGGGGAGCTTGCGTCCAACTACGGCAAGTTGGACATCCTGTGGTTCGACGGCGGAGGCAATGAGTGGTTGGGCTTCGGCGGACTCGAGTTCACCGGCAGCGGTTGGCGGACGCGTCCTCAGAGTAAGCCTTACTCCGGGCGCTTCGACTGGCAGGACGTTCAGACAGTAGCGCGGCTGCGGCAACTGCAGCCGGACCTGATCTTGAATGACCGCACGAATGCACCCGCCGACTTCCGCTCGCGCGAGGGCGACGGTGCGCTGGGTGACTTCGACAACCAGCATCCCTGGGAACTGTGCACAACCATCACGGAGGGCGCCTGGGGCTACCAGCCGAATGCCAAGGTCAAGCCGCTCGTTCAACTCCTGCGCCTGCTGGTCGGGGCGGCCGGGCGGGATGGCAACATGCTGCTGAATGTCGGGCCGCGCCCGGATGGCCAGATCGACCCGGCCCAGGCGGAGCGGCTGCGCGAAATGGGGCAGTGGCTCGGGCAGTACGGAGAGAGCATCTACGGCACACGCGGGGGACCCTGGCTCCCGGGAGAGTATGGCGTGTCAACACACCGCGGAACGCAGGTCTATGTCCACGTTTTACATCCGCCGCGAAACCAGACGCTGGTGCTACCCGCACTGCCGGTGCGTGTGGTGAGCGCGAAACTGCTCCAGGCGGGGGCCGCATCAGGAAATCTTCCATTCCTGCAGACCGCGCAGACACTCACGTTCAATTTGCCTGCCGGCCCCGTGGACGAAATCGATACGGTCCTCAAGCTGGAACTGGTCGGGCCTTGGACCACGAGCGCAGTGGTCCCCGTCCCGGCGCCGTGAAGAACCAGCGGGGAATCTGCTACTGGAACGAAGCGGCGCAGGTGCGCAATCGGCCTTCGCCGCCCCAGTCTTTGAGCAGCCGCTGGCCCGCCTCCGCGATGTGTTGGGGGACGCAGTGCGGCTGGGGGTTCGAGCGCGGGAACACGAGCATGTGCACCCCTCCCGCGCTCACCTCCACGTCACAAATCGTTCCATCCTTCCGCCGGTGCCGCGGTTCGAAGGTCTCCGAAGGTTCTAACAAATCCTGCAACCTCTTCAGCAACTGCGCTGAACTCCATTGGGCATCGAAGTCCGAGACATACAGATTGGGCATCTCCTGTTCGGTGTAGCCGAGCATTCGCCTAAACGCCCCAATCCATTCCAGTAGCCTGCACTGGGTGCTGACAACGAATATGGCGTGTCTCGATTCATCAAGCAGAATCTTCCGTCGGGCGCCCACCTCCACGAGCGCGGTTTCCACGTGCTTCCGCTCGGTGATGTCGAGCATCCCGCCGTCCCACAGCACTCGTCACTCCTCGATCCGGCGTGGACGAACAGCATCCCAAGAGGCGCAGGCCGTCGCTGAAGGGGCGTTACTAGAAGAGCGGCCAAGCCGATCCCGCCGGCTGGCCACACGGCAATCAGGACATGGGCGGAATCCGGGAAAGGGAATTCCACGAGGTGTGAGCAGAAATAGCCGAAAGCAAACAGAGCGACCAGAATACGGTCCCCGATGAATACCTCGCGATTGAGGCTGGGCGCCAAAGCGCGCTATCCCTCGAACGCTGACTTGCAATCTTCCTACTCCAGTAAGGTTTCCGCGCCGGGCTAACAAACACGGCCCGCTGATGTTCGTAATCCACATGCGCCGTTACCGGGGAGTGCTTGCAGGTATGCACGCCTGGGCCGCGAAGCGTGGCCGCGTTGGCCGCGGAGATGCCGAATGCGTTAGCAACCCGGCGGCTGGAAACGTGCAGGTCGTTTCGCCGAGGAATCATCGCTCGCGCAAAGAATGTCAGCAATTATCTATAAACAGGTCTTACACTCGAAATACAGGACATACCTGCGTCCGGCGAGGCAGCGTTGGAGTGCGAGACTGATCTCCGTTTGCACCTTGCACTTTGGTCCCGGTTTCGTGTTTCTACGCGGCCGCAGAAGACGATCTGGTTTTCGGATGGGAAGGGCCTGCCTTGCATGCTCCGGTCTGAGCGAACTTCACTGTGCCGCCGGACCCTGCAAGCCATGATTGGCTCATCAAGAGGAGAAGTAATGTTCAAGCGTCTGAAATACGTTGTTGTTTTGATTCTCTGCTTCGCGGCACTGGCCAGCGGATCAGTCTTCACAAGTGTTGTCGTTTTCGGCGACAGCCTGAGTGACAACGGAAATCTGTTTCGGGCCTCCGTTCTGCCGGCTCCGCCCTATTGGCAGGGGCGCAGTTCCAATGGCCCGGTTGCGGTGGAGAATCTCGCCCAAAGCCTGAACGCCGGTCTGATCGACGTGGCTTGGTCTGGCGCTACGACGGGAATCGGCAATCATCTGGATGGAGGCAACCCGGTCAGTATCGGAACTTTCGGCCTGCCCGGCATGCAGCTTGAGTATCTAGGCTCAAAGGGCTCCGTACCCACAGGGGCGAATACGCTGTTCGTTGTGTGGGGCGGCGCCGACGATCTGCTTTCGCCTGCTCCGCAGGATGGTTCTCCAGCGGCCGTGCTGCAACGCTCAATAGGCGATATAGATAGCATCGTCAAAGGGCTGCTCCACGACGGCGCCCAGCACATTCTCGTGCCCGGGATGCCGGACTTGGGTTTGACCCCATACTTCAGTTCCACCATCGGCGCTGCGGCCGGAACCTCTCTGACCGAATACTTCAACTTCTTTCTGCAGGTAGATCTGGCGCAATACGGCTCGGCGATCAGATACTTTGACACCTCCGGCTTCTTACACCGTGTGGTGGCGAACCCGGGTGCGTATGGATTCACCAACGTGACCGACATGTGCTACGACGGCGTCACCGTCTGCGCCCACCCGGACCAGTACCTGTTCTGGGATGATCTGCACCCTACCGCCCGGGGACACGCCATTCTGGGCGACGCTTTCGCTAATGCCATTCCGGAGCCCGGCTCCCTCGTCCTCACGGGCCTGGGACTGCTCCTCGGCATGGGAGCGATCCGCAGGCGCGGGCGCGCGCAGTAGTATGCACTTCCGCAAATGAAGCAGGCCCGGTCAACTCTGGCCGGGCCTCGTTGCGTACCCGGCCGGCGCGGTGCGGGCGCGCGCCCGGTAGGATGCCGGAGGTCCACCCTAGTTTAGGCCGCCGCGGCTCAGCGCCTCCCTCGCGTGGCGTGTAAGATTGTTGCTGGAAAACTGCCATGCCTGTTCCGCCGCCCGCTCGCCCACATCTATTCGGGCCGTTCCGGTTCGATCCGGCGGAACGAATGTTGTCGCGCGATGGTGAGCCTGTTCCCCTGATGCCGAAGACGATCGACACGCTGGCGGTGCTACTGGAACGGCGCGGTCAAGTCGTCGAAAAGGCCGAGTTGATGAGGCTCGTGTGGCCCGACTGCGTGGTGGAGGAGGTTGGACTCGCTCGCAATATCTCGTTGCTTCGCCAGGCACTGGGCACCGTCGGTGAAGCCTATATCGAGACCGTGCCGCGGCGGGGGTACCGCTTTGCGCCCGCCGGCGTCGAGCCCCCGGGACAATTGCCGGTAGTTAAGCGGAGACCGGTTCTGCCGCTGGTGGCCGGACTGGCGGTGCTCCTGATCGCAGCCCTCGTGTACTGGCAGTTTTACCAGCCTTCACGGTTCTCGCCGGCCCGGGGCGAGCGGGCGCTGCTGGCCGTAGCGACCCTAGAGAGCATCAGCCCCGAACTTGAGCGGGCTGCCTTCCCTCTGCGGTTCACCGACACCCTGGTGGGAGAACTCGCGAAGCTTGATGCCGTACAGTTGATCTCGCCCAGCACCGTGCGGCGCTACGAGAGGCGGGGCATTCCGTTAGCGCTGATGGGGCGGCTGCTGGGCTTGAACGTGATCGTGGAGGGGACGGCTCAGCAGTTCGAATCCCACGTGCGGATTGCGCTGCGGATGAGCGATGTCCACTCGGGCCGCTTGATCTGGGCGGAGAACTACGATTGCCCGGCGGGGGATACCGCGAGCGCGGAGTCCAGCGTGGCGCGCGCGGCCGCGGAACAGATTGTCCGCCGGCTAAGCCATTGATGAGCAGACAAGAAGGATCTTTCGCGCAGTCCGAAACCATTGCGAAGGCACATTCGCGGCGCTTGTGGGTCATCCTGGCAGCCGAAAGGAGGTGCTCGTATGAGCGGGAATCAGAAAAAGGTTCTGTATTGGGCGCCGCGCGTCACTTGTCTGGTGTTTGCAGCGTTCCTGAGTCTGTTTGCGATGGACGTCTTTGGGGAGGGGTTGGGCTTCTGGCGCACCCTGTTAGCCCTATTCATGCACTTGATCCCTGTGTTCGTCGTGTTGCTGATCCTGGCGCTCGCCTGGCGCTGGGAGTGGATCGGCGCGGTGTTCCTGACCGTGCTCGGCTGCCTGCAGATGTGGTTGATGTTGTTTCGGCACATGCCCTGGGGGTCGTGGGCGTTCATCGCTGGACCACTGTGGGTGCTGGCCGCGCTGTTCCTGGTGAACTGGCTCAAGCGAAAAGAACTGCACGCCGGGAGATAGTGGTCGTTCGTAGGGCACCGGGGCTGCTCCGAGACCCACATTCGCATCGACGCGCCGGAAAGTAGCTCCGGCTGCGCCGATCTCAGGCACGGTCACCGCACCTCGCCGCGGTAGAACCGGCTCGTCGATAGGTCAGTCAAGACGACGCCTCCTCCGTGCGGAGTCCAGGTAACACCGCTGGAAAAAGCCCCAGCCAGCCGGAACTGCCTGATCATGCGGATCCTCTCCGGCTTTCAGTGATCGAGATTCTGATAGCATGCCCTTAACGCTCGAAACAGGGTCTGCCTGGATTCCTGACGGAGTCTTGAGTCGGCCCGTTTGTTCGCTCTTCGAGAGGAGACCGTCCTCATGCGTTTCCTGTCACCCAGCGCCCAATCCGCCGAAGTGATCCTTGATGCCCTGCCAGCGGCCTTTGTCCGCCTGGATCGCGAATTCCGGCACAGCTTCGTTAACC
Source organism: uncultured Acidobacteriia bacterium (assembly GCA_903909435.1). GTDB lineage: Bacteria > Acidobacteriota > Terriglobia > Bryobacterales > Bryobacteraceae > CAIVVT01. Next base: position 55,406 of record CAIVVT010000241.1, read on the forward strand.
GGCATGCCGAGCAAGAGATTGCAGCCGAGTTCGACTACGACGACCAGTCCAACGAGTTGAGGCTCGCGGATACGCACTGAAATCGACTCCCGCGGCGTGTCCGGACGGCGCCTCAGGTGCGGTTTGCAGCAGTCGCTCCCAGAAGGAGGCCCGCCGCAAATCGTTCCAGGGGATCAATGACCGCTTGGGCCCAGCCAAAGTGGACGCGTGCCGGCGCAAGCGCAGGAGCATCACGCTGGCGCCACCGGGGCGCGCCGCAGCCATCCATTTGCTAGCCGTGCCATTTCCAAGCCCCGGTATTGATCTGCCACTCCGCTGCGGCGTCCTGTACCGTCACAACGCCCGCTACGCGGCGGTTCGCACCAAGCGAAAGCCGGGGATTCGCGCGCTACCGGCCAAAAGGTGTTAAAACTCCGAAAATCAGGCTCAGATCGTACATTAAGTCTGTCCAAGGGACCCCAAACCCCAATAGAATAAAGATGCGCGAGCTAAAATAACGGACTTCTAGGCCCTAACCTGCGAGCGGAGCCGCTCCGTTGTTGGCACCCCGGTCTTTCTGCCTGGACGGTACGAGCAGCGCGGAAGAGACAGCCTAGAATCCCCTGCACGAGTCAAGGTGCTTTCAGTGCATCTCAGTATTCTCAATTCGAGCGCTGGCGGCGAAACGCCTGAGTTGATCTGCATGTCGGAAAGGGCCGCGCCCTGCGCCAATCGGTTCGCCAGGAGTGGCTGGGGAGGACGATGAGCGACTCAAAACGCAAGTCACCGAGTGGATTGGACTCGACTTTCAGCGACGATATTGAGACCATCTGCGCCCAGATTGGCTTTGACCCAAAGCTCTACATTGAGTTTCCGCGCAAGCGAAACCGGCTGTCTCCCATTCCGGAAGCGGAACTGAACGCCGGTCCAGCGCCGGCGACGTTCCAGGCGGGCACCGCCAAGACACCAGGGCCGGTGGCCACGCCGCCCGTTTCGCAGCCAGCGTCAGCGGCTGATCCGAATCTGGCCGCTCGTCCAGAAGTCAACTCGTTGGGACAGCCGCCCGCTTCTGAATTCGTCCAGCAAGTCCAGCTTCAACCAGCCGTCCACTCTTCCTGGCCCGGTTTGAGTGCGGCGGTTTCCTCGCAGCCCAACCGGTCCGCGGCAGACTCACCACAACCCGCTCGCACTCCGCAATCCCTGAGTCCGGCCCGGGCATTGCGGCCGGCCCAATCGATTGTCAGTACACGTTCTTACGAGAGGCCGTCCGCAGCGTCGCCCGCCCCGGGGCCCGAAGCCGTTCCCCCAGGCCAAAAACCGCAGGAGGTGCAGGGTTCCCGCGCCGGCTTGAGAGCGTTGTTTGACGAAATGGGCGGGGACGATCGTCCGCTGGAGCAGCGTCCTCAACGCCGCGCTCGTGCGCTCGTCGTGACCACTGCCGTCAGTGGGATGGGCTGCACGACCCTGACGGCGACGCTGGCTCGTTACTACCAGAGCCGGGGTGAGGGTGTGCTGATCTTCGACGACCGCGAGGATGGCCTGCTCAAACTGCACTTCGAGGCCGAGAACTCGGCTGCCATTCCAATCTTGAACCGCAAGATCTCGCCAACCCTGTCGAGCACCTGGTTCCAGGAGCCGATGACGGTGCACCAACTGGACTATCGTTGGTTCCTGATGGACACCAAGGCGGTGACACCGGCGCTCGTGAATACGCGGCTTGTCCCCGGATCCTGCTATCTCGTGCCGGTGCTGGCCGACATGCGCGGGATAAAGGCCGCCCTGGCACTCTCCGAGCAACTGGATAGCTATGAAAATGAACAGGGACGCCGACTCCCGTTCTACTTTGTGCTCAACCAATTCGACAGTGCCAGTCGCCTTCAGGAAGAGATCCGCCAGCACTTGATGCGCCGCCTGGGAAGCCGCCTGGCACCTGTTACGATCCGCTGGTCCGAGGAAATTGGTGCCGCGTTGGCCGAAGGCACTACCGTGCTGGACTATGCGCCGGAGTCGCCGGCCTCGCGGGATTTCGAGAATCTCGGGGATTGGTTGGCGGATCTGGCTTGAAGGCAGGCTACCCCGGAGCCTGGCATGCCCAAAGAGTAGGAAGCGACGAGTTAAGAAATGAGCGGATCTAAAAAGAAGTCCGGACCCGGTTTTCTCGTAAAACTACTGATCCTACTTTCGCTCGTTGCACTTTGCCTGATGGCGAGCGTTCGCTTTGAGTGGAGAGACCAGGCGCTTTTCGGAATCTGCACTTTCGCCCTGGCCGTCTGGATCAACCGCGGGTCGGCGAGTTACTCGGGAACGCTATTGCTGGTGATCCTCTCGTTGTTCAGCACCGGGCGGTACATTTACTGGCGCTACAGCGAAACCTACCGGCACCTGTCGGCTACGGGCATAGCGAACCTGGAATGGGATGCGATCTTCCCGCTGCTGCTGATACTCGCCGAGTCGTATGCCGTGCTGGTGCTGGCGCTGGGCTACTTCCAGAGCCTGAGGCCGCTGGACCGCAATCCGACACCGCTCCCGCGCGACCTGGACGAATGGCCTGAAGTGGACGTGTACGTCCCCACTTACAACGAACCTCTGGCCGTGGTCATGCCGACGGTGCTCGCAGCGATGCGCATGGACTGGCCGCCAGACAAGATGAAGGTCTTCATCCTGGATGACGGGCGGCGTCCCGAATTCCGTGAGTTCGCGGAGTCCTGCGGCTGCGGCTACATGATCCGTCCCGACAACAAAGGAGCGAAAGCGGGCAACATCAACAGTGCGATGGCGCAGACGAAGGGCGAGTTTATCGCCATTTTCGATTGCGATCACATCCCCACCCGCTCATTCCTGCAGATGACCATGGGTTGGTTCCTAAAGGACCCCGACCTGGCCATGGTCCAGACCCCGCACTATTTCTACACGCCCGACCCGTTCGAGAAGAACCTGGAGATTTTCGGCGAGGTGCCCAACGAGGGTGCGCTGTTCTACGGCGTGGTCCAGAATTGCAACGACTTCTGGAACGCGACGTTTTTCTGCGGTTCGTGTGCTGCCATTCGCCGCAGCGCGCTGATCGAAGTCGGTGGCATCGCGGTCGAGACCGTTACCGAGGACGCGCATACCGCGCTCAAGATGCAGCGGCGCGGTTGGAATACGGCCTACATCCGTTTTCCACAGGCAGCCGGCCTTGCCACTGCCAGCCTGGCGGACCATATTGGACAGCGAATTCGGTGGGGCCGCGGCATGGTCCAGATCCTCAGGATCGACTGCCCCTTATTTGGGAAAGGACTAAAGTGGCCGCAGCGGATTTGCTACCTGAACAGCACCCTGCACTATCTCTACGCAATCCCCAGGTTGATTTTCCTGACGGCGCCGCTCGTGTACCTCTTGTTGAACCGATCGAACGTTTACGGCTACGTGCTCACGATTCTGGCCTATGCATTTCCGCACATCGCCCAATCGACGCTGACCAATAGCCGCATTCAGGGCCGCTACAGGCATTCATTCTGGAACGAGGTGTATGAGACCGTCCTGGCTCCGTACATCCTGATCCCCACCACGCTCGCCTTGATCAGCCCCAAGCACGGTAAGTTCAATGTCACGCCCAAGAGTCACGGGTCCGATCAGGCCTACTTCGCCTGGCGTGCGGCGATGCCGGTGATCTTCCTGCTGCTTCTCAACCTCGCCGGCATAACCATGGGTGGACTGCGTCTGATCACGGAGCCCGAACGTCAGCCCGCCTTGCTCATGAACATGTTCTGGGCTTTGCTGAACGTGATGATTCTGGGCGCGGCCGTGGCGGTGGCGGGGGAACGGCGTCAGCGCCGCCATGAAGCCCGGCTCGAACGCCGCTATCCGGCCAGGCTGATCCTGGACGATGGCCGCGTGCTCGCCGGCGAAACGGACGACATGTCGAACAGCGGCGTTGCTCTGACCCTGGACGAGCCGGCCGAGATTGCCAGCGGCACCCGGTTGACTTTGCTGGTCACCGCTGCCGATGAGGAGGCTGCGCTTCCCGTGGAGATTGTGGGCGTCAAGGATCGCGAATTGCGCATGCGCTTCAACGAACTGGAAGTGCACCAGCGCGACGCGGTGACGCGCTTGATCTTCGCCGGAGCGGACTTGTGGCTGAGCGGTTTGGAAGCGAGGACTTTCGACCGCCCCGGACAGAGTTTCCTGCGTATTCTGCGGGTGTCGGTGCACGGTATTCTGATGATTCCCGCCGCTATGTTTGCCCGTCCGGAGCCGGCTCCAGCGCCGCCGGTACCGGCCCGGCCGAAACGGACGCGCCCACGGCAGACAACCAGCGTGAGCATCGTCCTGGCGCTGGCCCTGGGGTTGGGCTGGTGTGCCCGCCAGTCCTATGCCGCCGACGGGCCTTCTGCTCGAGGTTTTGAGGAAGTGCGGGATTTCCGGCTGCTGGGCGAGCGGCAACCTATCGTATTGCATGGCGCCGACGTGCAGGCTGCGCTCAATTTCAGCCTCCCACTGGCAAAGGTCGCCACGGAAGCGCACTTAGGCCTGAACTACCAGCTTTCACCCCTGCTCGATGCGGCCAAAAGCGAATTGCAGGTGATCCTCAATGGCTCCTACATCGGATCTGTCCCGCTGGAGCGCGGAACTGCTGGAGCCGACTCCTTCAGCCATGCGGAACTGCTCGTTCCGGCCGAGTTGCTGATCGCGCAGAATACGCTTGTCTTTCAGCTAAAAGGTCAGTGCCAGGGGGCTTGCGCAGCCAGCGATGGGGACCTTCGGACCATCATCGACCTCTCCAGCAGCCTGCGCATGTCGGGTGAAGTGATCCCCTGGCCGAACGACCTTGCTTTGCTCCCGGCTCCTTTCTTCGATCCCAACCTGCAGCAGGCGGTTGAGCTTGCGTTCGTCCTGCCGGTCGATGCGGACGCTCAGGTGTTGAAGGCCGCCGGTCTGGTGGCTTCCTACTTCGGCGCGCTGGCCGATCATCGGGGATTGAAATTCCCGGTCTCCCGCTCCGGCCTGCCGAAGGGTAACGCCGTCGTATTCGCTCTGGACGGAACCACCGATCTGTCGGCGCTCAAAATGGACGCCCCCGTCGGTCCGGTCGTGGCGCTCCGCGACAACCCCGCGGACGCATCCGGAAAAGTGCTCGTACTAGGGGGCAAAGACAGCGCCCAGGTATTGCAGGCGGCGGAGTGCTTCGCACGCGGATTGGCCTTGCAGAAAGGTGATCGGTTCGAGGCTTCGGGACTGCCCGACGCGCCCGCCCGCAAGCCCTACGACTCACCGCGCTGGCTGCGTTCAGGCCAGTTGACCCGTATTGGCGACTCCACCTCCGACGATCAATTGCGAGCGGAAGGCAACGGAACGGTTCGATGGTATTTTCGCCTGCCCCCCGATCTGTACTTCGGCCAGAGGGAAGGCGTCCCGCTGCGCTTGCACTATCGCTATGCCCCCCTGATCGAGGGCTCCAAGGCCGAGGTCCGTATCAAGCTCAATAACGTGGACGTGGCCGTGCGGCGTTTTGGCGGCGGGAAATCGGCGGAGTCCATCCGCGATACGGTCGAGATTCCGGTGGCGGCACTGTACCCCCGCAACACTTTGACGCTGGAGTTTAAGTCCGTGGACGTCGGGGGACGGAGGTCAGCACCCGTCGGGAGCTTGCTGCGGGACAGTGAATTGGACCTGCGCGGGATACCCCATTTCGCAACCCTGCCGCGGTTGGATCTGTTCGCGAAAGCGGGATTCCCGTTCACCCGCGAGGCGGACCTCTCGGAGACTGCCGTCGTCTTGCCCGAACGGCCGGCTCCCGAGGAGTTAAGGGCCTACCTGGAACTGATGGGGTTCCTTTCTGCCCAAACTGGCATGCCTGGATTGCGCGTCGAGATCATGGACCCGCAGCGCGCATTGCGAGCCGGAGACAAGGATCTGATCCTGATCGGCTCGGCTCAAACGATGCCGCTCTTCTCGACGTGGGGTGCGCAAATGCCCCTTCGTATCGACAAGGCTGGGCTGACCCTCAACCGGCCCGAGTCCATCTATTTGCGACTGCTGTCCATCCCAGTCATGAGCGAGGGCAGGGAATGGAGCAAACTCTCCGAGCGGCTGGCCGCCGAACCCATTCCCGGGATTGTCTTGCAGGGGTTCCTATCGCCGCTGAACCCACAGCGCAGCGTGGTCGCAATCAGCGCGGTCAGCCCCGCTGCATTTGAGCAGTTCGTCGAGGCGCTGAGTCAATCGATCCAGGGCGAAGAGGTCTACGGAACGGCAAGCCTCCAGACGGCCAAAGGCTTCGGCTCGTATCGCCTTCCCGTAGCAAGTTACGATCTCGGCTCGCTGGATCTGTTCGCAGCCATGGATTACTGGATCTATCGCTACATGTGGCTGGTACCCGTCATCGTGCTGCTCATCGGGCTCTTTCTGGCGAATATCGCGTCCGGTTGGGTGGACCGGCATGCCCAAGAGAGGCTGCGCATCGAGTCATGAATACGCGGCGGACCATGCTTAGGGCGGCGTTTGCTTCCGCATTGCCCTGCATTTTGCCGGCTGAGCCCAGCCTGGCATTGTGGCAACGCTATGCCCTCGGCCTGGCGGACGTGCAGGGGCGCGTAATCGACCGTTCCGCCGGCGACCGTACAACCTCCGAAGGGCAGGCTTATGGGTTGTTCTTTGCGCTCGTGGCTGGCGACAGCGAGCGCTTTGACAGGATTCTCAGCTGGACCCAAAGCCATCTGGCGGGCGGCGATCTCGGGAGGGCCTTACCCGCCTGGCTCTACGGCAGAACGGCTGGGGGGATGGACTCCATCCTCGACGCCAATTCGGCCGCCGACGCTGACCTCTGGCTCGCCTATACGCTCGTGCAAGCGGGACACATCTGGCAGAATGAGCGCTACACCCAACTAGGTCAACGTCTCGCATCGCTAATCGCGGCTCAGGAGGTTGGGGAATTGCCCGGTCTGGGCGCCATGCTGCTGCCGGGTGCCAGTGGGTTTGTAAAGCAGGCTGGCGTCTACCAGTTGAACCCCAGCTACTTGCCTCTGCAGATATTTGCGGGCCTGGCCCAAGCCCAGCCCGGCGGTCCATGGCAACGGATCGCGGAGAACGTGCCGCGCGTGATTGTGGGTTCAGCACCGTCGGGTTACGCGCTCGACTGGGTTGCGTACCGGAGTGGCGCGGGCTTCTCAGCGGAACCCTCCCATTATGGGAAACCACTCGCCAGTTACGATGCCATCCGAGTGTACCTGTGGGCGGGGATGCTCGACCCGGGCACACCGGGCCTCCCGCAGATTCTGCCGTCCCTGCACGGTATGGGCGAGCACCTGAAGAAAGTCGCCTTCCCCGCAGCGGAAATTCTGCCCGATGGCGTCGTGTCGAACGCGCTCAGCCCGGTGGGTTTCTCCGCTGCGGTGATGCCGTATCTGGCGGCAATCGGTGATCGGCCGTCCCTGGCCCGGCAATCCCAGCGTGTACGGCAGCGTCTGGAATCGGGCAGCGACCTCCGATATTACGATATCTGCTTGGCGCTCTTTGCGTTAGGTTGGGCGGAGGGACGCTATCGCTTCGACTCCCAAGGAAGGTTGATGCTGAAGCGAAGCGGTAACGGAGCCGGGAGCGGCGGGATCGGAAGATGAAGCATTTACTAGTAGTTGCGGCGTGGGTGGCACTGGCCGGATGGCCGGTATCCGCCTTGCCCCCTGTAGCGAAATTGTCCCAGGACTCAAATGGCGCTGCCGGCTCCAATGCTCCGCCGAGTTCTCCGGCCGTGGGCGTCCTGCTGCGCAAGGCGAGTGCCCTTGAGGCTCGCGGCCGGCTGGACCTGGCGGCGCAAACCTGGCGGCAGATCCTGGTAGCGGAACCGAGCCAGCCGGACGCGCTTGCCGGAATGGCCCACTGGGCGCAACAGAATGGCAAGTCCGCCGAAGCCAGGGAATACCTCGATAAACTGGCTCGCTCCGGCCGCTCCGCGGTCATCCTACCTGCGCTTAAGGTCTCTCAGACGGGGCGTTTGGACGAGGCCGGCCGCCTGGCGCGCAACAAGCAATTCGCGGAGGCGCTGCGGATCTACCGGGAAGTGCTGGGCGAGGATCCGCCGCCGGGTCCGCTCGCCATCGCCTTTTACGAAACGATGGCTTCTGCGCCGGACGGATGGAAGCCGGCGACCGCGGGGCTGCAGAGGCTGATTGGCAAGTACCCGGAGTATTTCGAGTACCGCCTTTCTCTGGGCAAACTATTCACCTATAAAGCCGAAACCCGTGCGGCTGGCATCAAGCTCCTCGAGGCCGTGCCCGGCGACGCCGCTCGCTCCGCTTTACGCCAGGCGCTGAGTTGGGATGGGTCAAAGCTCGCCAACAAGGCGTCTTTGCAGGCTTATCTCGCCAAGACGCCCGACGCAGAACTCCAGAAATTCCTGGACAACATGCCCAAGTATCAGCCCGCTGCCGCCGGCGCTATGACTGCCGCCGAGCAGCATGGCTTCGACCTGCTGAATGCCGGCAAGCTGGATGAAGCACAGGCCAGGTTGGAACAGATTGTGCAGGATTCTCCGCGCAGCGTGGCGGCGATGTCGGGACTGGGCTATATCGCCATGAAGCGTGAGGATTTCGCCGGCGCCGCCGAGTATTTCGAAGTAGCCGCGGCCGCGTCTCCTAAAGACAAACAGATCCAGACGGCGCTTGATTCGGCCAGGTTCTTCCTGCATGTGCAGGCCGGCACGCGCGCTTTGAATGCGAACGATTCGGCTCGCGCCAAGGCGGAATTTGATCAAGCATTCGCCCTGCGGCCCAACGACTTGATCGCAGTGCGCGGCCTGGCTGGTTCTCAATTGAAGCTGGGTGATAAGGCCGCTACGCTGCCCCTGTTTCAGCGGCTCACGAAAGCCGAGCCGAACAACGCCGACAACTGGCGCGGCGAGTTTGAGGCCAAAGTCGCTAAGGATGGTCCGAAGGCAGGTCTGGACCTGCTGAAGAAGATGCCCCCCGCCGTGCTCAAGACTCTGATGGCAGGCATCGGCTTCAAGCTGACCGTGGCCTTCGCCCACATTGAGGCCAATGACAAAGCCGAGGCGGAGAAGATCGTGGCGCTGGCGATGTCGCAATTGAAGGCAGACGCCGCTGCCCTCAGCGCTGACGAGAAGCTTCAATTGGCAGGCCTGCTGCTGACGCTCGATCGAACAGCGGAGTCGGAGGAGATCTTCCGCGAGGCCAGCGTGAAAACGCCACAGAACCCGGCAGTCTGGGAGGGGTTGCTGAGCGCCCAGATGAAGGCCGGTCACGAGCAGGCCGCGTATTCCGCCTTGGTTTCAATCCCCGAAAGCACCTATCAGGAGGGCCTCAAACGCAGTGGTTTTCTGCGCGCGGCCGCAGTTCTGCAAGCCAAGTATGGTGCGCCCGGCGTGGCCGAGGAACTCCTGCGCAAGGTGCTCGCACTGCCGATGCAGCCTCAGGAGCGCGAGGGTGCGCTGCTGATGCTGGCCTCCGCTGCGCTCACTAAGGGCGACGCCAAACAGGCCGCCGATGTAGCCGCTCAACTGGTGGAAGCGAGCCCGCAGAACACCGATGGCTGGAAGCTCCTGATCTCCGCCAAACAGCAGCAAAAACTGTCATCCGAAGCGAGCGAAATCGCCAAGCGGATTCCCCCGGGCCCCTCGGCCAAACTGCAGGACGACCCTGATTTCATTGCTCTGCTTGCGGCGGTCGAGGACGCCAGCGGAGAAACTGATGCCGCACTGCGCAGTGTAAAGGCGGCAATAGAACGCTTCGATGCCATCCACAAGGCCCCGCCCGTCGGGCTCCAACTACAGTTAGCCTGGTTGCTGCTCAACAGCGGCGGTGACGAAAAGGAACTGTACTCGACGCTCACCACACTCCGGATGCGGCATGATGTAACCCCCGATCAGACCCGCGGCTTCCAGGAGATCTGGAGCGTCTGGATTCGACGCCGGGCGGAAAAAGCCCGCCGGGATGTGGACTTCAAGACGCAGGTGGCAATTCTCGACGCTGGCGCAAAACTGCTGCCGAAGGACAAGGAGATCCGGGACGCCTTGGCTGGCGCACTGCTGGGTGCGGGTGAGACGCGCCGGGCGTTTAACGCCTACAAGGGGATCCTGGCCGGCGCTCCCACGGCGGAGGAGTTCGCAGCGGCCGTCGGCGCGGCGATCAAGCTCAACGAACCCGTCGCGCAGCAGTGGCTTCGGATTGGCTTGCAGCGTTTCCCACAGGAGCCCTCCCTACTCGAACTCGCAGGCAGGCAGGCAGCCAGCAAGGGCGAATACACGAAGGCTCAACTTTACTGGCGTCAGGCCATCACGGTTGGAGATCTGCAAACTTCGCGCAAGGCCGGTACGGCTGCGCTTTCGCCGAATGATCCACAGCGAAGTCTAGCGAACCTGTTGGTGGGACAGGAGGTGATCCTGCCCAATGGCGAGATCGCGAAAGAGACTCCGGGAGTGGAAGCGCCGGGCACTTTCGGCCTCTTTCCGTTCATCGACCAGAAGAAGCCCAAGGCGCTTACGGAGCAAGTGCATGAAGAGTTGAGCGCGCTCGACGGGCGGAATGCACCGTTCCTCGGCGGTGGACCTAATATCGAGGCGCGCGGCGGCCGGGCTGGTTTCGAGCAGCGTACGCTGGTCGAAGGCGATATCGAGGCCAGCGTCGTACTAGGCAGCGCCGTCCGCCTTGGGCTTGCGGCCACGCCGACTCAGATCACCGCTGGAGCATCGGACGGCAGCAGCGAATTGCGGCTTGGCATGCTCCCTCAGGGTGTGGCGTTCGACAAATTGTCCGCCACTGGCGTCGGCTTGAGCGGGCAGCTCTCAACCGAGACTCTGGGGCTGTGGGCGGGCATCACCCCGCGAGGTTTCCTGGTCCAGAACATCGTCGGCGGGTTCCGCTTCCGGCCCGCCAACGGCCCGCTCACTTTCACCTTTTCCCGCGAGGCGCTCAGGGATACTTTACTCTCGTACGCCGGCGTCAGGGATCCTGTCAGCAATCAGGTCTTCGGAGGCGTTGTGGCCAACTCCGCGGCCGCCCGGGCTGATTTCGGCAACGAGAACGCCGGCTACTACTTCGGTGGCGGCTACCAGCAACTGCAGGGCGTCAACGTCGAGGCCAACAAGCGGTATGACGGGCTGGCGGGCGGTTACCGCCGCATTCTCTCGCGCGCCGAAGGCGATCTGAATATCGGCATCTTCGCGCTCGGACTGCACTACGACAACAACCTGCGCTATTTCACCTTCGGTCAAGGCGGGTATTTCAGTCCACAGCGCTATTTCCTGGTCGGCGTTCCCGTGACCTGGCGCGGGGTGTGGCATCGCCGCCTGCAGTACACGCTTTCGGGCAGCGTCGGCCCGCAAATTTTCCGGGAAGACGACTCGCCCTACTTCCCGACTAATGCCTTGCTGCAGGGACGCGACGGTCCCTACTATCCGGGGATTACCAGCACCGGTATCAACTTCAATACCGATTTCCGCTGGCTGTACCAATTCAACGAGAACTGGTTCCTGGGTGGACTGCTCAACATCAACAACGCCCGCAACTACACCTCGCAGTCTCTATCCTTCTACCTCCGTTATTCACCCAAAGCCCGCACGCTGGGCAGCGACTACTGGTTGCCGAGCGTTCCCGACTGGCGCGGCCGTCAACCGTTCCATCTCGATTGAGGTTGAAGGACCAGACAGACCCCAACAATGTCCCGCACCTGCCCCATTCGCCTGCTCCTAGTGACCGTCTCGGCGGCGCTCACCACCTGGGCCTCAAACCCGCTGAATTGCAGGCGGATCGATCAGCCTGCGACGGTACGAGCCGAGGGTGCGGCCGAGTTGCTTGCCGACATCGTGCTTGCGTGTTCAGGAGGGAGCCCGACTCCGTCAGGCAGGCGCGTGCCCGAGTATCAATTCGCCATCGTCGCCAATACCGGATTGCCCAACCGTACGCCTGAATCGGTCATCGGCGATTGGAGCCTCAGCGACGCACTGCTGCTGATTGACGAGCCCGATCCAGCCAGCCAGACCGTGTGTATCCCCGACTCAAGGGCCGTAACCTGCCCGCAATACTCCGGTGATCCGTCGCCCTCGAACGTATTCCAGGGACGCGTACTGCAGAGCAACGGCGTCGTTTTCCCGCAAATCCCCATCGATCCACCTGGCGCCAATTCCGTCCGCACGATTCGCATCGCCAATCTGCGTGCGAGCCCCAGCGACCTGCCCGCCAAGTCGGTGCCGTCCATTACCACCACCCTGGTGATGTACGATGCGAACGGTCAGACAATTCCGATTTCTTATGCCAAAAAGGTGAGCGGCGAAGCCCTCCCTGCCTCGAAGTTCACGCCACTGACCTCCGCCAGCGAGCGGGTTCCGTTGACTCAGGCGCCGCTGATCCTGACCCCGTCGCTCGTACCAAAAACCAACCCAAGCCACGATTTTGGCTTTCTGTTGAAATTCACGGAAGGTTTCGCGGCGGCGTTCCGCAGGCGCAATGTGGCGACCAGCGGAGGCGATCCGCTGTTCGTCATGCCGCAAGCCACTCCGGGCTATCTGTATTCCACGGAGTCAGGGTTTTATAACGACTCATTGCCGGCGGAAAACGGGTTGAATCTGACAGGACTGGCTGAGACTGGAACCCGGCTGAGAGTCGTGTTTAACCACATCCCGACGGGTATTCAGGTGTGGGCGAGTGTTCGCGACGTTGTTGGCACAACGGGCTATGACGGGACGGCACCCAAGGCGATGCTGACGTACACTTCCGACGCCACCTACGGAGGGCCGTTTTCGCAAGTGAACGAATGGGTTCCGGGCTATGCCCAACTCTACCTCGATGGCACCCAGGCTACTGCAACCTGGGAAGTCGTGTCCGCCGATCCAGCACTGGTCGAATCGCTGGTCTTTTCGATTGCACTGACGGCTCAGGCGGGCAATGTCGTGACAGGCACAGCCAACATGACGGCAACCATCGCCCCTCTCGCCATCGCCCGGGCCGACGGGACTATCGCGCTGCCATCCTTCAGCTTGCCCGTCACCACCAACACGACTACCACGACGGCGTCCGGAACCACGACCGCGGCGACCAACGCGGTGCCGGCCTTTTCCATCGTGAACTCCATCCCGAATAAGAAGACCGGGATGTACTCCGCCGCCTCCGGGGCAACCACCGTCGCTCCCGCATCGTTGGCGGCGGTCACCGTGGTAGGGCTGAAGGCGGATGCGGCCTTCAGCACGGTCAGCGTTGTCATGGTGGATAGCATCGGGACCCAGCGGACATGCCAGGTGATTTCCATCTCGCTACAGGGAGCCATCTGTCTGGTCGATCCCGCCATCAAACCCGGCTTAGCCGTAGTGCGCGTCGCCTCCAGCGGGCGACCCGCCGGGACCGGTTTCGTCCAGGTTGGGCAGGTCGCACCCGGCCTGTTTAGCGCTGATTCAAGCGGGCAGGGCCTGGCGGCCGGCCAGGCTAACTCGCAGGTTGGCGCTGCGACCTTTACCGCGCCTTTGGCGGTACTCGAAGCTGCCACGAACAGTTGGATCGCAGTGCCCATCGATGTGACTGCGGCGACCAACGGAGTGACGCTCGAACTGCGCGCCACAGGCCTCCGCGAGCGCAATGCGGGTGGGTACGTGATCGCCCAGATTGCCGGTATCGATGTGCCGGTCATCAGCATTACCCCGAGTACGGCCGATGCCGGTGTCGATCTAGTCCTGATCGGACCGTTGCCGCAGTCACTGGCGAATGCGGGTCTGGTAGATGTGCAACTGGCTGTCGATGGCGTCTCCGCGAACCCGGTGTCGATCTATCTGGGCCAGTCCGTCCAGGCTAATCCGGCGGTTCCACCGGCGAGCCCTCCGCGCACGGTAGTGCGGCGGCCCATCGGGAGCGGGACGGTAGCGCCGAGCGCTGCCCGCCGCCCGTAGCTCGATTTGGGCCTTGGTGGAGGCCCACCAAACCGACCCCGTGCATTGTTTCCGGTTAAGCCTCCAGTGCAGGACGCGCTTCCGGCAGCACGACGTCCTACCGCGCACGATATCCTGATTTGGGCGAGCCGGACTATGTCCCGAAAACGCGATAGTACGTTAGCCCGATCCACTCTCTGATTGCGCGCTCCGATCGCTCCAGGTCTTTCGCTTGAGGCAGGAAGCTCTGGAATTCGACGGGGTGGGTGAACTCGGCTTCAAAGTCCGCCGGGAATGGGATCGCGTCGATCCGCTCCTTCCGCATCAGCCACATCGCGCGCGGCATGTGCATGGCGCTGGTGACCAGGATGATTCGATGCCAACCGCGCTTCTCCATCGCCCGCCGGATGGACCGCACCTCACCAGAGGTTTCGAGAACACGCTCGTCCGTCAGTTCGATCTTATCTGCCAGAATCCCGTGTTTCAGAGCCTCCCGGACCAGTTTCTCGCCCTCCGATTCGAGGGGGGAGTCGAGCCGAAGCACTCCACGCGTGAACAGTATTTTTGGGGCGCGGTCATTGGAGACGAGTTCCACGCCGCGCTCAAAGCGGTCCACGGCCTCCGTCCATTCGGCGGCCGACGTTACGGACTCGTGCAGCATGCCGCACAAAACAACCACCGCGTCCGCCTTCGGGCAGTCCTTCACCTCCCGTGCGGGATAGCGCAGTTCAACTGTTGACGCCAGCCAGGTCGCGACCCGCTGCGTCGAGAATCCCCACAAGAGAACGAACGCCAGTCCGGTAATCCAACGCCTCCGGAGCAGCAACCCCAGGCATCCCAGCAGGATGCAGAATCCGAGTGGCAGGAATGGAACCGGCAGCGACTTGTGAAGCCAAAGCGGCACGAAGGAGAGTGGCATATGTGATAGGCAGGCGGCGGCCGGGATCATCGCGCAGCCAAGGACGATTAGTGAACGGGCTACCCATAGTCAGCGTACACGAAGCCCGGAGTCCCCCACTGCAACGGTGGAAGCGGAGACGATGGCCTACCGCCACGCGGACTTGGATTCTGCCGCTGGAGAAGCAATTGGCTGCGGGAATAGTTGAGTCGTCGGGGTGTGATGCCGGGATACTAAAGGAGATGGCGACTACAAACTCAGATCCCGGTTTCCTGGCTAGTGACTCGCTGGCCAGTCGATTGAACTACCAACCACGGGAATTGCGGTTCGGGACCAGCGGACGCCGGGGAGAGGTGGTGGACCTCACGCAGTTGGAGATCTACATCAACGCGCGCGCGGAACTGCAGTATCTACAATCGCTGCCCGACTCGAAAGGGGGCATAGTCGCCGGCCAGGATTTCTATTTCGCGAGCGACTTGCGTCCGAGTTCGACATGTTACGTGGAAGCGCAGGGCGGTCGCGGCGAGATAGCTCAGGCAATCGAGCGGGCTATTGGAGACTCGGGGATGAAAGCAGTCTACCTAGGCCGCATTCCGACGCCGGCCTTGGCATGTTTCGCGATGTCCCGCCAACGTGGCAGCATGATGATCACGGGGAGTCACATTCCCTTTGATCGCAACGGTTACAAAACCAATACTGCCAGGGGAGAACTGCTGAAAGAGCACGAAAAGCCAATTGGCGAATTGGTGTTAACAACCCGAAAGCGGTTGTACGCGCAGTCCTTTGCGGAGTCACCCTTCGACGAGAATGGTCGATTCAAAGCAGGTCACAGCGAGCTTCCGTCCGAGAATGGAATAGCGCGAGCGGAGTATCTGTCGCGCTACACGGAGTTCTTCGAGGGGCAGTCGCTTAAGGGGACAAGAGTCTTGGTTTACCAGCATTCGGCCGTGGGACGAGATCTGCTGGTGGAATTGCTGCGAGGCTTCGATGCCGATGTAGTGGCGGCGGGGCGGAGCGATACCTTCGTGCCCATTGACACGGAGAATATCGATTCCGCCCAACTCACCACGATCCAAGCTGTGGTGGATGATGCGGTTGCGGAACACGGTCCGTTGTTTGCCGTCGTATCGCTCGACGGGGACAGCGATCGGCCGCTGGTGCTTGGCGTGCACCAGGTCACGTCCAAGGTGGAGTTCTACGGGGGCGACCTGGTCGGTATGATCACAGCTGAGTATCTAGGGGCAGACGCAGTCGTCGTGCCGATTAGCTGTAATGACGGCATAGATCGAGGCGGTCTTGCGAATGTGCTGGAGCCGAAAACGAAGATCGGCTCGCCTTATGTCATCGCCGGCATGGAGGCCGCTACTCTCAAAGGCAAAAAGCTGGTTTGTGGCTGGGAGGCCAACGGTGGGTTTCTTACTGGCTCGGACATTCAACGTAGCGGCAGGACATTGAGTGCGCTCCCGACGCGGGACGCCATATTGCCAATCTTGTGCACACTCTTCAGCGCGCAAGAACAGGGTCTGGCTATTGGCGGACTGTTCTCAAAACTGCCCCGCAGATTCAGCAGGGCCGCGCTGCTGAAGCAGTTCCCGCGCGCTATCAGTGACCAAATCGTACGACGTTTCACACCGCTAGACCCGGATGTAAAGGATGTGTTGTTGGAAGGCGAGAAGATAGTCGCAACGGACGACGCGGACCAGGGAATTGGCGTCACCGCAGCCAGTCAATCCAACCTCGAAGCAATTCGCCGTGAACTTGAAACTTACTTCGCGCCCGAATTGGGTTTCGGTTCGATCACGCGCCTGAACTATACTGACGGCGTTCGAGTCACATTCGACAACGCGGACGTAGCCCATCTGCGTCCATCGGGAAATGCGGACGAACTGCGCATCTACGCAGCGGCCGATACACAGAAACGAGCGGAACAGATCGCCCAGTTCGGCATCGCAGATCCCGGCGGCATCCTGCGCCGGATGCAAGCGTCAGTTCAAGGCTAGCGGCGCGATACAGCACCTGGACTCAACTCACTCGGCCATCAACTCGTGCTGCAGTGAGCGGAACTGCGGAACGCTGCGCACATAGTCGGTTATGTTCGGGATGGCCGTGGAGGCCAGTCGCTTCGCCTTCTCCGGGTTGTGTTTTGCCAGCGCGACGAGCAACTCGTAGTCCTCGATTCCCTCTCGCATGGCCTCCAGGCGGATCGAACTTAACACCGATTCCTTCGCCGGGTTCGGATAAACGATCGCGTTGTCGCCGGCGGGCAGCAGCGTTTCGTTGTCGTTGATCACGGGTTGCACGTCAAGGAAGGGTTCGGGTCCCCAATAGTTGCCGCCCCAGTGGAGGAAACCGGTGAAGTTGTGCCGGAAATTGAACCAGTGCAGGAGTTGCGTCTTCAGCAGCGGATAGTCGATAAAGCGGTTCAGGTGGCGGCCCTGAGGCGCGATGCAGGTGTAGAACCAGGACTGACCGCCCTTGGCGACATGAGCCTGGATCTTACCGAGTTGCCCGTCGAAACTACCCAGTACCGGCACCCAGATGTCACTCACGTCTTCGAAGAAACCGAGATCCTGATCCAGGCCTACCGCGTCGATGGTCGGGATGCCCGGCAGGTTCCTGCGGATGATCTTCGCGTAGCGATTGTAGATCGCAGTCTCCTGGCCGTGCGGCTCGTCATGGATGTGCTGAATGTAGTGCTCCGCCCACCCCCTCGCCTTCAGATGAGCGTAAAGAGCGGTGAGAAAAGTGTTCAGGAACTGCTCCGCGTGAGGGTCGTCCGTGGAGAGTTGTTTCAAGACCACCTTGCCACCGTCGATGACGTAGGCCGGCACGATCATGGACGTGTCATAGCCGGACCTGCGGCCCAGGAGGTGTGCACCTTCGATGGTCCCGATGACACCAGCTTTCTGGAGAGTCTCAACCCAACGGTCGAGCTTCGCGAAATCGTAACGGATCTGCCCGCCCTCGATCTTTGGACCCGCGAGCGTCAAAACAGGGGTCAGAAACACGTTCTGCCGGTGATTCCCCATCACGCCTCCAATGTTGCCGAGCACGCGCCAATACGCTTCGGGATCCTTGTCGATTTTGAAATGCCTGCCCAACGATTCCGGCTCCAACGTGAACCAGTTGGTGACTTGCAGCGTCTGCACCGCCGGGACCGTGGCCTTGGTCACCTGGACCTTGAACGACTGGACGGAGATGGTCGCGCCGCCGGCTGAGAGCGTGACTTTGCCGGTGTATTCACCCGGCTGCGTATCGGGCGGTGCAGAAAGCGTCACCCAGATCGATTCGGTCCGCTTGGGCTTCAACTGAAATGGAAACCCTTCGAGCAGTGGGTCCGGATAGAGGGCAGGAGCGGTTCGCACCAGTTCGTCTTCCGGCGACTTGGGCGGATTCGAGGCGACGGGCACGTATCCGGCGTGGCGAACCTGTGCCGTCACCGGACCTTGCATCTCAACATCCGCCTTCAAGTCCGCGATGCCCGCTTCACTGTGCACTGCGATCTGGATGCTGGCGTGGCCCTTGCGAGCCAGCAGCGGAACCACATCGCCGGATTGGGACGTGTCTCGAGTATCGTCTGGAAACACTTTCGTTAGCGGATCCACGCGCCAGCTTGTGAGCCGCGCGTCGCCGCAGCCCGCGAGCATCAGAGAGAACAGGAGTACGGATATGGTTTTGTGCATGGCTCAAGCCTCACGTCGAACTAAGTTCACGCGGATCATATCATCCGACCGCGGCCGCGCGCGATTCTCCCAATTCAGAACGTCACGCGTAGCCGCTTGCGCAAAGCGAGCATGGCGATCAGGCTCACCAGGCAGAACCAGATCAGCCAATGTACGCCGAAGCCAAACACGTCGATCTCCGCCGGTGGATACTCCACTTCGATGGAACTTACGCGGGCGTCCCGCAGTCGCGCTTCGCCGGGATAGCAGAACCACTGGAGCAGCGAGGCGACCCTGCGCTCCGAAAGGTAAATTGACGGTGCGCCGGATCGCACGGTCTTTGCGATCGAACCGTCCGGCAGACGCAACTCAAGGTCGCCCGGGCCGGCTCCGGCAGCGCGCACACGCCAGCACGCTCGTTGCACTTCGGGAAAGCGCAACGCTGGCGTCTCAACAGTGACGTTTCGGCCTACGAGTGAAAGAGGGGCCATCGCCGACTGCGATGCACCGGTAAGTTGCGCGGTGACGATGGCTGATTCGCCTGGATGCAACGGACGCCGTCCATACACCGCGTCGAGATGGAACAGCAACAATGCGAGCGGAATGATCGTGACGGCGGTCGGCCGCAGCATCAACGCCAGGTAACGGAAGTTCCAAACCAGAAGTTGCCCTTGAGCCTTGAAGATCTGGGCGGGTTCGTTCGCGAAGAGTCGAAAAGCCAGCAAGTGCGCGCGTATCTTGCGCTTTGCCACCTGGATGCGAGCCTGGTCGGAGCACCGCTTGAACGACCACAGCATGGCAAAAGCCACGGCTATTGAGATCGCTGCGAGACTCCACGTGTAGGACGCGGGGAGCATCAGTCGATGTAGCCCAAGCCTTTCAAGCGATTTACGATGTCCTCGTCGGACTGCGCGTCGTCGAGCTTGGCGATTTCCTTTTCGACCACATGCGCGACGAACTCCTCCGGCGAGCTATAACCCGCCGCTTCGGACACTTTCCTGACCCTCGCCCAAAGCTCTTTCTTTAACCGGAATGCCGGCCCCATGTCATCTTGCCTCCGCTTTAGAATATCGCTCGGCCTCGCATCCCATCGGCCGGTTGGACGCCGAACTCGTGCAACAGCGTGACTGTCAAGTCGCCCAGCCACAGGTCGTTCAATTTGCTTTTGCGATTGCTAAGGAAGGTGGCCGGCACCAACTCCGCTGCGATGCAATGATCTCCGCGCCACTCGTCAAGATTGTCCTGGAATACCCCGGGGGACAATGCGCCGAGCGCCGTCTGCCAGGAGGAGCGATATCCGTCGGCCCAACCCACGACGATCTCGGGGGCAGAGCTTGCCGCCGCACCGTGGTAGACGTCACGTGTGCGGTAGGCCCGAGTCACCACGCCGTGCCCATCCCGCGGGTCGCGCAGCGCTTCCAGTCGTGCCGCGATCTCGTCCACCAGTTGCTTGCTTTCGCCCGCTTGGACGATACCGCCGCGCTCACGTCCGGCGAGGTTCAGATACAGCCCATTCAGACCCAGCCCATAAGCCCGCGTACGCGACCAATCGACGTGCGCGAACATCTCGCCGGCACCGAGATTCTCCGGGCTGTCGAGCGCCAGGTAGCCCTCCTGATAGAGCCAGGTATTCAGGTTGACGGCTCGATTGAAGGACGCGAAGCCGTGGTCGGAAATCACCATCAGAGTCGCGCCCGGCGCGGCACTGAGCACCCGTCCAACCTCCGCGTCCACGCGCTGGTAAGTCTTCAGGAGCAGGTCCTCATGCGCTCCCCACAGCACGTGCGAATCTTGATCGATGCCGAGGAAATGGATGAACAGCACGCCGCGCTGAAACCGGCCCAGCGCGTACGCAAGCATGCGGAATTGCTCTTCATCCACCGTACGGCTTTGCTCCAGGTACTCCTCGCGAGTCAGTGCGCCCTGCCGCAGCGCCGCCGTGTCCTCCGCGATGCCTTGCGTATAGAACGGACCAATTGCATCCGCCAACTCGCGGCTATATTTGGACGGAGTGGAGATGGGCAGTTCCGGCGAACTCGGGTCCAGGTTGATGGGTGAGACGTAGACCCGGAACTCGGGGTTGAGCTTGCGGGCGCAGACGCGAAACATGCCGGCCGCCGACTTGAGGCCAGGCACGATCGGGAAGCGCACGCGGATCCAATTGGACCATTCTCCCTGCTTCAGAATGAACCTTTGGCCGTCCACTTCGAACTGCGCCACGGCGTTCTCCGGGTCGCGCGTTACCAACATCGTGACGCTGGAGCGGGCCCGGTCTTTGCGCAGCGTGTTCTCGGGTCCCTCGACCACTAGGGAAACGCGATTCTGCGCCACCGTCACCGGCACCACACGACCGCCCGAGACGGAGCGGGCAAGTTCCAGCGGATTGTCGCTGAAGTCCGTGAATGTTCCGAAGGTCCCGCGGATATCGGGGGTGCCCATGCCTGAGAGCGTTTGGCTTTTGGACTCCAGTGGAGGGAAGTTGTTGGGCATACGCAGAAGCGTCACCGGGACGGTCGCCGCATCGAGCAACTGCCAGAACGCCTTACCGCGCAGGAAGCGTTTGACGCCTCCGCCCCACAGCGGCAGTTCATAAGGACCGACGCTGAGCGTGTGCGTTGGCGGCTCCATCTCGGCCATAGAAGACAGTGGCGCCATAGTCTTCGGATCTCGATGCACGAAGTCGAAAATGCCGTGACCGCCCGGGTCCAGGCCGGTGATGAACGTGGACCACGCCACCGGGCTCTGCGGTGGAATGGTGGTCGCCATGCGTTTGAAATCGCCGGTGCGGCGCAGGCGATCCAAGTTCGGGAGCGATTCCCAATGACGTTCCAGGAAGTTGGCGTCCATGGCGTCGATGCCGAGGACGATGATCTTCTTCCCGCCTTCGTTTCGCCGTGCGCAGCCAGCCAATGCTACGCACAGCGCCAAGGTGATCGCTGTCCGCCTCATAGCACTGGTTTCCCGTCCATCCACGCCGGTGTATCGACGCCGAACAGGCGTAGCGCGGTGGGAGCCATGTCCTCGATACCGGGGTCGACAGCGTCGATCCGCAGGTTGGAAAACAGAATGCCTGGGACGAGCACCGGATCCACGCAATGGTCGCCGCTCCAGGCCTTCCCGTTGTCTTCGAGCACGCTCTCGGAGACCTTGCCCACGGCTCCATCCCATGACGCGCGATAGCCTTCGCTGTAGCCGACCAAAAAGTCGGGAGCGGCCTCTAGGTAGGGTCCGCGATAGAGCTTGCCTGTGGCGTAGACCTTCTGAATGGGCGTCTCTCCGGTTTCCTCGCGCAGGGCGGAGAGCTTGGTGATGATCTCCTGCTTCAGCAGTTCGGCCTCGCGCCCTGGCTCCACGATGCCGTGTGCTTCGCGGCCCTTTGTATTGAGGTAGAAGCCGCCGAGGCCCAGAGCGTATGCGCGGGTTCTGCTCCAATCGACCCCATCGAAAAACGAGCCGCTCACCAGGGCATCTCTGTGCAAATGCAAGTAGCCGTTGTCGCGCAGCCACGAATTGAGATTCACGCCGCGCCGGAACGAAGTGAACCCGTGGTCGGAGAGCACAAACAACGCGGTATGCGCATCGATGAAGGGCAGTGTCTTGCCGACCAGTTCATCCATCCGCTGGTACATTTCCTCGATCACTTTCGCATGCCGCTCAGATCCGCTCATGTTCGCGTAGAACATGTGCTGGACGCGGTCGCTGGTGTCGAAGACGCAGGCCACGACGCCCTCTGGCGTGCTCTCGAGTGCGTTAAAGAACATCGCCTCGCGCTCTTCGTAAATCGAGTAGGCCTGCCGCAGAAAGGCATCTTCGTCGATCACGCCCTCATTGAGCGCCCAGGTGTCCTCTGCCATGCCTGCCGTCGCGTAGGAACCCAGCAGGTTCGCCAGGTACACGGCGTAGCACGAGGGGTGGCTGATGGGCAGCGCGGGCCGGCTCGGATCGATGTTGATCGGCGACATGTAAAGACTGCATTCGGGTCCGGTTTCCGTCAGCAGGAAGCGTGCGATACCGATCGCCGTAGCGCCAATCGCGGTGCGGAAAGTCAGCCGCAGCCAATCGGTGTAAGTGCCGGGCTCCAGCTTGACGCAGTGCTCTTGCAAGCGCAGTTCGTAGTTGCCGTTCTTGCCGAACAATCTGAACGGAATCAGCAACGGCTTTCCGTTTTCGATGAACGTGTCCTCGGGACCTTCGATCTCACCCGCATAGCCAGTGCCCGACACTGCGCGCAGTGGGTAACGGCTGCCGTTTTCATACGTCGCTTTCTCGACGCGCGTGCTGAATTGAGAGAAGCTGCCCTGGGTGCCCTTCAAGTCGGGCGTGCACATCGCTGAAAGCAGCTTGCCGTCGAACTGCTCGGGCGGAAAGGTGATGGGCACGCGGATGATCGTACATCCCACGCCCTGCTCGCCCAGGATCTTCCAGAAGGGTCGGCTTTTTTGCCGCAATTCGAGGGGGGAGAATGATAGCGGTATGCGCCAACGCCCGATGCGCAAAACTCGATCCGGTTTCCCAACGCGGGCCGACGACAGCCGCGGCAGATAGGACTTCAAATCGCGGTCGAGGAAGTCGAAAATGTTGTGCTTGGCGGGGCTGACCCCTGTGGCGAAGGTGGACCAAGCGACGGGCGAGAGCGAAGGGTACGTGGTGCGTAGACGGCGGTAGCTGCCGGTCTCCGCGAGCCGCGCGAGGTTAGGGAGCTTGCCCTCGGCGATAAAGCGCTCCGTCAACTTGGGATCCAGCCCGTCGAGCCCCAGGAAGATAGTCTTCTTGACCAGCGCTTTGCGATTGCCTTTGCGTCGTTTCACAAGCCGCCAGAGCAGACGTAAGGGCCACAACAGCAGCGAAAACAGCGTCAGAAAGAAGCCCGCTATCAGCGTTAGAAAGGAACCCAGAAAGGCGAACCCCGCGCCCGGCCCGATGTAGGCGAGGGTGACGGGATCGCGCTCTGGATTGGAGCCGGGGAGTCTATCGGAGCCGCGACCGTGAGGGAGCGGTAGTAGCGCGAACCAAATGGACGGGCGTTCCAAGGGGAGGCGGAAACAGGTGCGAACTATCACTCCCTTACGGTCGCGGCTCCGTTGGACGGGATTGCTCCGTTCCAGACCGGCTTGCGAAATACTCCCGATTGCGAGCAGCGCTAGGAACAGCCCGCGCCCTGACATGCGGCCGATGTGCGAATCCACACTCACCGCAGTTTGCCCTCGACGAACGGGACTTCCAAAACCTTCTCGTGGAGGATCGGTCCGTGACCGAAGTAGCCTTCTTCTCCGAACAATTCACCGTGATCGGCCGTGATCGTGATGTACGTATTCTCTGGCACCAAGTCGAACAATTCTTCGACAACCCGATCCAAATACTTAACCGCATGCACCTGGCGCGCGCGCAGTTCGTCGAGCTTCGGCTGGTTGAAAAACCGCTCCTTCCGGGCAGAGAGCTTGCCACCCACAACCTGGTCATCGAGGTGCTTGAACACGCCGTGCACGCCGTGCAATACCGGCCACTTGTCACGGGGTTCGTCTGGCAGCGCGTAGGGGTAATGTGTTTCTCCCACGTTCAGCATCCAGAAGGACGGGCGCTCCTCAGAGAAGTGCAGTTCCTGAACCATGGCGCGCATGTCGTTGTGGCTCGCCATCAGCCTAAAACTGTCGAAACCGACGTTGATCGGCGTCTTCGGATTCAACACCGGCAGAGAGACTCGCGCGTGCGTCTCGTAGCCTAGAGTGTCTTTGAGGAATGGTGGTAAATAGAGCCGGGGCACGAGCGACTTGAATTCGAAATCCGAGCACCCGAGGCGCTCGTTGAATTGCAGGAAGTCCTTCTTGTAATACTCCGACGCGAAGACGTGCTTCGGGCTCACGTGCGGCATCAAGCCCATCAGCAGGTTGAAATGTGACGGGGCGGTCCAGGAGGCGTAGGACCAGCGCTTCTCCACCTTGCCAAGCTTGCGCATACTCTTGGGCCGGGCACGGATGAACGAGTCGTATCGACAGCTGTCGAAGACGACCAGAATGTAGTTGTTGCGCCGCGGGAGCTTGCCTGTATGGACTGCCGTCACAGTTGCTCGATTATAACGGTTTGGCGAATCAGATACCCGTACAGGGTCGTACCCGTTGTTGGGAGTTCGAGCGATGCTCGGCAAAGAAAGAGCGAAGATGCCGGCAGGTCGCTCTAAAGTCCATGCCAAAACGGACCGGCTAGCGCACCTTCCATTTTGACGATAGCGACGCGATCTTGTCGTCGAGGTTCGGCGGCGCCTGCGGTTTCTGCGGAGGACGAGGAGTCCGTACGGGTGGCCCTTGCAAGGCTTTGATAGACAGCGCGATCCGCTTGATCTTCGGGTCCACGCTGAGCACTTTCACCTTAACGATCTGGCCCGCTTTGACCACTTCAGAAGCATCGCGGATGTAGCGGTTCGAGAGTTCGCTGATATGGACCAGCCCGTCCTGGTGGACACCGACATCAACGAACGCTCCGAACTTGGTAACGTTGGTCACCACGCCTTCCAACTCCATGCCAGGCTGGACGTCAGAGATCTCCTTGACGGCATCGTTGAAGCACGGTGCGACGAACTTGTCGCGCGGGTCGCGGCCTGGCTTACGCAGTTCTTCCAGGATGTCGTTGAGCGTGAACGAGCCGGCCACTAACTGCGCCCGGTCGATCTTCTCCACCAGTTTGGGATCCTTGATGATCTCTTTAACCATGACGCTCAAAGACCGGGCCATCTGCTCGACCACGCTGTAGGACTCGGGGTGAACGGCGGTCATGTCCAGCGGGTTCTCGCCGTCCCGGATGCGCAGGAATCCTGCCGCTTGCTCGAAGGTCTTCGGCCCGATTCCGGGCACCGCCTTCAGTTGGACGCGGGAACGGAACTTCCCGTTTTCGTTGCGGAAGGTAACGATGTTGAGTGCGGTACGTTCATTGATGCCGGCGACGTAGCGCATCAGCGTCCACGAGGCTGTGTTGAGGTCCACCCCCACGCGGTTCACGCAGCTTTCGATGACGGTTTCGAGGCCCTGCTGCAGGTTCTTCTGATCGACGTCGTGCTGGTACTGTCCTACGCCAATCGACTTCGGATCGACCTTCACAAGCTCGGAAAGCGGGTCCTGCAGTCGGCGGGCAATCGAAATGGCGCCGCGGACGGTCAAGTCCAGGTCCGGAAATTCCTGGCGCGCGACGTCGGACGCGGAGTAGACACTCGCGCCGGATTCGCTGACGGTGACCGCGAAGATCCCGCTTAGTCCTTCCGACCTCAGGAATTCGCGAACGAACGCATCGGTCTCGCGCGAGGCCGTACCGTTGCCGATGGCGATGGCACATACGTTGTGCTTCAGCAGCAAGGTCTTCAGTTTCGAAGTCGCTCCGGCGGTGTCCGTTTTCCCTTGCAGATAGACCACGTCGTGGGCGAGGAATTTGCCTGTTTCGTCCACCACGGCGATCTTGCAGCCCGTGCGGATACCAGGGTCGATGCCGAGTACGGAGATGGGACCGGCTGGCGGCGCGAGCAGCAAGTTTTGCAGATTCTCGCGGAAGACGTTGATCGCTTCGGTGTCGGAGCGCTTCTTCAATTCCAGCCGGATTTCGGTTTGAATGGACGAGTTGAGCAAGCGCTGCCATGAGTCTTCAATGGCTTGTTCCAGGTGCGGCGTCCAGTCGCCCATCTGTCGCAGGATTCGGTAGCGCAGGATGCCGACGGCCCGCAGCGGCTCGGTCTCGATCAGAAAGAAGAGGATGTTCTCGCCTTCGCCGCGGCGGATGGCCAGCATGCGATGCGACGGGATCGACTTCACAGGTTCGCGGTAGTCGTAATACATCGTGAACTTGGATTGCTCATCCACCGCGTCAGTCATCTTGCGACTGACCACCACGCCCTCGTCCAACATGAGTTGGCGCACGGCCTTGCGCACGTCCGCGTCCTCGCTGATCATCTCCGCGACGATATGGCGCGCACCTTCCAGCGCATCCGCGACATCCGTGACGCCCTTCTCCGGGTTGACGAAGGTGGTGGCGAGAACTTCGAGCGGCTCCGGGCCGGGCTCCTGTGCCCACAGGTATAGAGCGAGCGGTTCCAGGCCCTTCTCTCGCGCAATAGTGGCCTTGGTGCGGCGCTTCGGCTTGTAGGGCAGATAGAAGTCTTCGAGTTCGCTCTTATCGAGTGCGGCGTCGATGCGGGCCTTCAGATCGGGCGTCAATTTGCCCTGCTCGGCGATGGAGGCGAGGATCGTTTCGCGGCGTGCGGCGAGGTCGCGAAAGTAGCACAGCTTCTCCTCGATGTCGCGGATCTGGACTTCGTCCAGGTTCCCCGTAACCTCTTTGCGATAGCGCGCAATGAAGGGCACCGTGCCGCCCTCGTCGAGCAATTCGATTACGGCGACGAGTCCGCGCAGCGGCACATTCAATACCTGCGCGACGTGGACCAGGATTTCGGGTAAGAGAGATTTTCGGTCTGGCATGGACAACTCAGCCCCATGTTAAGCACAACTCAGGCGGCAGTAAGAGTTGACAAACGGCGGGGTGAAGTGATGCGAAAGCGGGTATTCGGTGCAGCGCTACCTGAGGCCGTAACCTCGTCAATCAGGGCTGTTCGAACCGAAGTTGCTGAACGAGCGTTCCGAATTTCAGAAAACCCGTGGCCAGACTACTCGGCCCAGCCACGGTTCGGGGTCGCGGACTGCCTAGTCGAACTTCACCAGGCTCTGGGTTCCCTTAAGTTCGATGGCGATGATGCGCGGTTGGCCGGCATCTTGAACCTGATGGGTGATGGTCTTGGTGAATTCCGCCTTGGCGGACTCGGTTTTTGCGGTAACGGTGAAGGCCGTGTCGTTTCCTTGCTTCGTAAAGACCACGTTCGTGCCTTCGACCTTGAACTTGTACTCGCCCGGTTTCAATACGACACTTCCGACTTTGGTGGCCGCTCCAATCGTGAGTTCGTAGTTTTTGACCTTATCTTTGCCGCCGCCATTGGCGCTGGCGATGCCGACGATGAGCAAGCCCAGTAGCACCGGGAATAACACAAAAACTCTCTTCGGATTCAGCATTTCGATAACTCCTAATTGGTTAAGATTGTGTTGACTCGCCCTGGCCCCTAACCGCGGAAAGAATGCCTGGCCGATTTCGCGCTCGCCGGACATGGGTCCATTCTGGCCGATGGTCTTCCGGCGGGTGTAAGGCGAATCTAGATATCAGCTCACAGGACCATTGAAACCAATCGTTAGACAGCCTAAACAGGTCTGTTACGGTAGCGGCTCCGGGGGAGGGTAATAACTGCTGTAGAATGAAACAGATGATGCCTCATAGCGCCGATGAGCAGGGGCAGGTATGATACCTGGTGGCCACCTGCACAAGTAGGCCCGTCGGGTGGGGAGAGACGTTGGCGAGCAGCTCTAAGTTGGCCGAAACTCGTATGCGCGGCACGCGAGAAAATGGTCCATCGGAACCTCCTGGTAGCAACAGCGAAGATGCTCTTGTTCAGAGCCAAGTGGTGGTGGCCGAGGCCGTGCGTGAGCAGCTTGAACGCATCCTCGTCAGTGCGCCATTCCGCAACAGCAAGCGCTATCCCGCTCTTTTGCGATTTGTAGTTGAACGCACCCTGGACGGACGTTCCGGCGAGCTGAAGGAACGCAACGTCGCCGTCGATGTCTTTGGAAGAGACCCATCGTACGATCCCAGTACCGATCCCGTCGTTCGCATTTCGGCAGGCGAGGTCCGCAAGCGCCTGGCTCAGTATTACCAGGAGCCTGGCCATGGTAGTGAGGTCCGAATTGAACTGCCGTTGGGTTCCTACCAACCTGAATTCCACTCTCCGTTGGTCGCGGCAGTGGATTCGACTCAGCTTGCTGACGTGCCTGCGGAACACCGCCAGCCAAATCACTCACGGAGGCTGCTATTCTTCCTCGCTGCGATCCTGCTGGTGCTTGTGGCGCTTCTCGCAGTTCGGTCCTGGAAAAAGCAATCCGCGCTGGATCTTTTCTGGCGCCCTGTCGTTTCTCCTGCGGGCAGTACGGTCGTTGTATGTTTTGGCGGCAGTGGGCCGCGCCTCCCGTGGGATCCGCCGGCCGGAGTTGGCCCGAGCCTGCGCGTACCCTGGTGGGATGCCGAAACGCTCGCCCGGCTAGCCGGAGTGATTCAGGCGAAGGGCGCCTCGCTGCAATTGATTCGGGAGGATCAAGCAACATTCGACGATTTCCAGCAAGCCCCAGCCGTTTTGATCGGCGCATTCAACGACGCCTGGACGCTCCGGCTGATGGAAAAGATGCGTTTCACGTTTCAAAGAGAAGGAACTTTGTCGTGGATTGCGGATCGCGAGCATCCCTCGTTGCGAAATTGGAAGATCGAAATGAGCCAGATTGACAGCAAGGGCCAGTTTCTAGTGAAGGAAGACTACGCGGTGATCTCGCGGGTGTCGAACCCCACGACAGGCCGGATCACGATCACAGTTGCGGGTCTGTACGGCTTTGGGACGCTTGCAGCGGGGAGGTTCCTGACTGATCCGTCGTTCTTGAAGGCGATGTCTGAACGGGCTCCTGCCGGTTGGCAAGACCGCAACATGCAAATCGTGATCGGGACGGAGGTGATTCAAGACAATTCGGGACCACCGCGCGTCCTTGCTACGGCTTTCTGGTAGACCCGCGTCGTCTTTGGGGGCCGCGTAGGCCATGGACCGCGCACGCGGCTGTTCGGCCGATCAATCTGCAGGCTCAGTTCGCAGCGGTCCAAACCCGACCGGTGTTTGAGGTGCCTCGTTCACTTCCAGATGGAAAACGTCCGGTCGCGCGTAATGCCCCACGACATCGAGATCAAACTTGCCTTCGGCGATTCTGTCCAGGTCAATTTCAGCTGACAAGATTCCCTCGCCGTTTCTGAGCGGACCTGCCAGCGCCTCGCCCAGCGGCCCAATGATCGCACTCCCGCCGGCGATGCTGGTTGCAGCGGTTTCGCCGCACACGAACTGGGCGGACGAAAGTACGTAGCAGCGGCCCTCCAGTGCGATGTGCCGCAGCGTGGGCAGCCATGTCTCCCGGTCGTCAACCGTGGGCGCGCAGTACAACTGCACGCCCTTGGCGTACATTGCTGCGCGAAGCAAGGGCATGTAGTTCTCCCAGCATATGACCGCACCCATCCGTCCGAATCCGGTGTCGACCACGGGCAGGGTTGAACCATCGCCGCAGCCCCAGATCAACCGCTCCATCGCCGTCGGCATAAGCTTACGATGCTTGCCTGCCAGGGCGCCCTCGGGCGAAAAGAAGAGCACCGTGCAGTACAGTGTTCCGCCGTCACGCTCGATCACGCCAATCACCAGCCAGATGCGATTCCGCTGAGCTGCTTTCGCCATCCGAATCGTTGCCGGTCCCGGCACCTCGACCGCGCTATCCCAGTAGCGGCGGAACTCCGTCCGGCCTTCCGGAGACCGTGATCCGACGCGCGCTCCGAAATCGGCGCCTTTTGGATACCCACCTACGAAAGCCTCGGGGAACAGCGCGAGGCGCGCCCCTGCAGAGGAAGCCTCGGCTAACCAACGTTCGGCTTTCTCGACGCAGGCCATGGCATCGAACGGAACCGATCCGGCTTGCACCACGGCAACGCGGGTTGGACTCATGCGGGCAAGTTTAGCAACCCGAACGCCTCTCGTAGGGCGACTTGGTAACGCGGCCGCTCGTTGATCGAGAGATGAGCGGCCCGCCTGCGCGAAACGCGGGCGGGCCGATGACTGGCGCGAATACCGATTCCTAGAAATCGAGCCGCATCCCAAGTTGCAGGTTCCGTGGGTTGCCGATCGTGCTCGTGACTGTACCGTAGCCCGCACTGCCCAGCGTTGTATTTGCGCGCCCGAATTGGGGCGTGTTGGTGACGTTGAAGGCCTCGCCGCGCAGTTGAATGCGAATCCGTTCCAGGATATTCCAGGATTTACTCAGGCTGAGGTCCAGATTGGCCGTAGCGCCGGTTCGGACGTTGCCCACATAACGCGGCATGTCCCCGACCGTATACGCCGCCGGCGCTTTGGTGTTGAGCGTATCGAACCAGTTGTCGGGTCCCTTTTTCGTGATATCGGTGAGGAAATTGAGTGAAGTAATGGTCGGGCGTTGGACGGCGTAGCCGTAAGTGCTCAGGTTGTTCGGCGCATAGAACTGCAGCGGCAGCCCACTGGCCAATCGTCCTACCGAAGAAACCTGCCACCCACTAATCACTGCGTTCTTGATCTTGTCGAAAGAGCCGGCGCCCTCATCCCGCCCGAAAGGCAGCATATAGACGAAGCTGACGGCCAGGTCCTTCGGCACGTCATGAGCGCTGAGAGAGCGTTCCCCGTTCAAGTTGTAAACGTTGCTGACGCCGTCGTTGATCTCGGATGCCTGTGCCTCCGACGCGTTATCAATGGATTTCGACCACTGGTACGTCGCCAGGACATTCATGTCTCTGGAGAGCCGGTAGTGGTACTTCAGGATCAGGGCGTTGAAGTTGGAACTCGCTTGTGGCGTCAGCGCGGATGCCATGACGCTGGTGAATTGCCGATAGGGTAACAACAGCTGATAGGCGGGTACAGTGCTGCCCGAAAGGGGGCCCGACGTGATAAGCTTGGCGAAGGGGTTGGTGACCAACCGGTTCAATTCTGGTCCCTTAGCCAGGTAAGTCGGATCGAGTTGATTGAGGTTGGTCGCGACACCCTGCGAGAGTTTTCGGCCCTGTGCGGCGGCGAAACCGACATCGAGCAGACCGTTGCCACCGATCTGGATCTGCAGGTCCGTTGAGTAGTTGCTCACGTAGCTGGTGGCGTGAGTCTTCAAATTGGCGTTGACGGCTGAGCCGAGGTTGGTGGACAAGCCACTCGCACTCCCAGCGGCCGCAATCAGCCCGTTGGGAAACGGATTGCTGAGCAGGTATCTCGGGACGAATCCTGCATTTCCCAAGGTGGATAGCCAGGTGGTATTGGTGGAATAACCGTCCGAGGCGGCTACGCCCGCCAGGCCTGTAGGCACGTACGACAGCCCATAGCCAGCGCGGAGGATCACCCCATCCATCAGCTTGTACGCTACGCCCAACAGTGGCGCCACGTTGTTGGTGGGGGTTGTCCACAGAGGCTGGCTGCCGTAGACCAAGCCGCCTTTGAGCGTCAGTCCTGTTGAGGAGGCAAGTGGGCTAACGGCCAACGGGTCGAAATTGTTGAACTTCCCGGCCTTTTCCTTGGGGCCGCCCTGCACTTCATAACGGAGCCCGATCGACAATGCCAGGCGCGGATTGTAGTGCCACGTGTCCTGAACGTACAAGGCATAGGATTTCTGACTGATGGAGAGGCCAGGATTGTACGGCGCGCTCCCGGAGGCCCCGGTGCCAAGCAGCAGAGACGCGATGGAGTTGCCAGACAAACTCGTATCCACCAACGCGGTTGGGCCGGAGGTCAGTCCATTTGTGAAGTTGAACAGTGCGGAATATGCGTCCTGCGGATCCCACCGTTGGATCTGGTAGGCGAATCCGAATTTCAGGCTGTGTTCGTCATACTGGCGCGATCCGTTCAACTCGCCGTGATAGTTGGCGCTGACGTTTTGCTTGGCTTCAGCGCTGCCGAGTCCCTGATAGTTGGTGATCGTCAACTGCGGCATGGTATTGGCCTGAAACAAGGCCACGGTTGCGGCTGGGAGACCTATCGCCAGGCCGTTGTAGTTCTGATTGGCCGTAGTCTGGGTATCGCGCCAGCTACTGGCGCCCAGCAGTAGGCTGTAAGTCGAATTCGCCGTTGGAGCCCAGATTGCGCCCCCCGAAAACCCGATGCGGGGCTCGGACTGGCCTGCGGTCTGATCCGCTCCGTTGTTGAAGAACGTCGGCACACTGGCGGTCTGCCGGGCTCTGGTCCCCCGCGCAAACATGGTCAGGTGGTCGGTGGGCGCCCAATCCAATCGAGTGTCCGCACGGTTGTTGTCGGTATCGACCTTCGATGTGCCCACATATTGACCGTTGCTACCCGCAGTTCCAGCCGCGTTAGCCAGTGGATATAGCTTTGCGGCCAAAACGCCCGACGAGTTCAGCAGATGGGCCGGGATGATATTGCCAGGAAAGATGTCTCGCGTATAATTCGCGCCTGGTATCAGACGACCCGTATATGGGTTGTAAATCGGAACCAGTGTTCCTCCGGCCGTTGTCGCGCTGCTAAAGTCTCCGTTCCGCATAGCTGCCGTCGGCACAGTAGCCACCTCCATCGCCGGTTCAGTCTGTCGAAGCGCCTCATAGCCCGCGAAGAAGAAGAAGCGGGACTCTTTGGTGCCCAGCGGTCCGGCGACGTCGCCGCCGTATTGGTTGCGGTGGAACGGCTGGCGCGCAACGCCATACTTATTGCTTTCCCAGCGGTTGGCGTCTAGTTCGTTGTTTCTCAGAAACTCGAAGCCGCCTCCGTGAAAGACGTTGGTCCCGCTCTTGGTGACAAGGTTAATTGCACTGCCGTCGCTAGTGCCGAACTGCGCATCGTATGCTTCGCGCACGATCTGAAACTGTCCGACTGCCTCCTGTCCGGGAACCACGATGGCGTCGCCTCGACCTAAGGAATTGACCGGTATACCATCGACCAGAAGGGACGAGCCGTTCTGCCTGCCACCGTTCAGGCCGAACCGGCTGGAGAATTGATCGGCGGTGTTTTCGGGGCTTGCCCCCGTGGTGATCGCGGTCACACCCGCAGTCATGTGAACCGCCAGCAGCGAATTTCGGAGTGAAGTGGGGAGTTCAGCAATGTCGCTAGCTGTTAGCGTGGTTGCGCGACTGGCCGTCTGAGAATCGACAGTCATATGTCCGGCTGCCAGCGCTGTCTTCTTTGAGTCATCGAGTGGTGCCAGTTTTGGGCTGTAGTCAGCGCTCTGGTTGGGGCTCAAAGCGATGCCCTGGACGTCAAAGTGGTTTAGTCCTTCGGCTTTTATTGACAAATCGTACGTTCCAGGCATCAGCAGCAGAAACGAATAATGACCTTTGTCGTCAGTGGTCGTCTCCCACATCTGCTTATTGCCTGTGTTGACGATTGTAATAGCTGCACCCTCGATGGGCGCTCCTTTTGCATCGTCTACGTGTCCGCCAACGTTAGCTGTAAACACTTGGCCGCCCAAATGGTTTGAGAATACGAATATAGATAAAACTAAGAATCCCAATGGGAGGCTAAACAGCTTGTGTTTCGCCCAGAGATTCATGCGCCAAAGGCGTCGATGTACAGGTGTATCGTTCATAGATTAACTCCTTCTTAGAGCGCACGGCCCTACAATACTAAGCTCGTCAGACGTTGCAGGGCCCGTGTATTGCGCCTCTGGCAACATCGCGCTTTGAGTTCGTAACTCGAACGGCGCAAAGCTTTTAATCGCTCGAAAAGCCGCTGTCGACTCGAAGCGGGCGTGAGCGGGCATATCAATCACACGTTCCCCGCGCGGCTGCTAGAGGCGCCACCAGAGGATTCTCCACGCAAACTGAATGTGCCGGATGGCCCGCAATTTGCGGGCGAACAGCACCACTAGATCTTCCTGCTCGCCTCTCGCTTTGTGCCATTCAGATGAAACACAGCCAGAAGGTCAGTAGTACTCAAAGAGTTTTCGACGTGTGGCCGGACAGTTTCGGTTTCGTACAAAGCGGGAACAGATCTCCATTGGTGCGGAGGAAGCGTGAAGATTTGTAAAGTGCGCGTGAAGTGGCCCTAACATGCGCTGACTCGCCAGCTTGCCGCAGACGTGTATCGACGCAATAAAATCAATTGACGTTAATGCGTTGGCGGAGGTTTACAGGCGATTCGTAAAGGAGAGTAAAGCTAGGTTTGAGATCGGTCGCCTGAACA
>CAIVVT010000242.1 GCA_903909435.1 uncultured Acidobacteriia bacterium
ACGGCCGCAGCCGAAGCGCCCGCCCAGTCGAAAGCAACCCCAAGGAGGCCACCGG
Organism: uncultured Acidobacteriia bacterium; assembly: GCA_903909435.1. Taxonomy (GTDB): domain Bacteria; phylum Acidobacteriota; class Terriglobia; order Bryobacterales; family Bryobacteraceae; genus CAIVVT01. The sequence continues at coordinate 56 of CAIVVT010000242.1, forward strand.
TGCGGACAACGCGCCCGCGCCCAAGCAGTGCCAAGGAACGCGCAAGGCCACGGTGCTCGCGCTGCTCGAACGCGAGGGCGGCGCAACTTTGGAGGAGAAAATAGCCGAGACAAACTGGCAAAGACACTCCGTACGCGGCTGCATCTCAACGCTTGCCAGCAAGCACTGCCACGTGATCACCAGCACACGCCGCGGAGGGAATCCCGCTCGGGTTTACGCCACTACCAGGCAAATAGCGCCGGAACAGGAAAAGAGCCCGTCATCACTGCCGGCTTCTTTCCGTGTTCCGGGTAAGTGCGATTCGATTGATCGTCGTGAGCACCGGAAACTAAAAGTTGAAAACGCGTCCAGGTGCGATCCGGGCCGGGATCCGGATCGAGCGGCTGTATGTATGTGACTGCAATCGGGCTATGTCTTCTTGGATCCCAACTACTCCCCGTCCTGTTTGGAGCCTGGAAGACGTTTCTTCTGAAACGCGATCTGACCGAGGTGGTGCGACTGATGTTCGCAGACATGGAACCACTTGCAGAAGTTGTTTGTTGGTCCCCAACTCCACTGTTTGTCGATGGTCAGGAGCCAAGCGTCATCGCGCCTCTGGAACTCAGCGAGTGACTTCTCACGCGTCTCCTTCAAGACACTCATGTAGTAATCGAGATCGTGTCCTTTGATTGATTCGCGGCCCGCTTTTCCGAGATTCATAGCGGCATCCCATTTCCGCTTCACCGCATCAGGCCAACTGCCCCACTTCATTCCTTCGAACGTGTTCATCTGGTAATACGTTTCGGTAGCAGCCAGATGGAGCAACAGCGCGCCGATCGTGTTCGCATTCACGTCAGGCAAGTAGTCGAGCTGGGCCGGCGAAAGGCCTTTCACGTTTCTCGGGATGGCTGCCTGCATCCACGTGAGCATGGACACCAGGGTCCCGATCTGCGGCGGGTACCCCCGCCTTGGGCCTAAAACGTTGATCGGCTCGTCGGCTGCCAGGATTGGCTCAGGCATCATAGTGAATGCGGCGAGACCGGCCGGGACGGCGGCGGCCGCGCTCAGAAAGCGCCTGCGGTCATATTCACAACTCGCGCCATTCATATTCATCTCCCAGGAGGCGATTCCAGTCAGCGAATAATTATACTGGCCCGGGGCCGCCGCGTCCATGAATGTCCGAAACAGTCAGGTCAGGCGGTTTGGCTGGGCGCGACGATCCGCAGGAAGCATGCGCGCAGGGCCACGGTGTTCGCTCTGCTGGAACGCGAGGGCGGCGCAACTTTGGAAGAGATCCTGGCAGAAACGCTTTGGCAAAACACTCCGTGCGCGGCTGCATATCGACGCTCGCCAGCAAGCACGACCACGTGATCACCAGCATGCGCCGGGAAGGAGATCAGGCTCGGGTCTACGCCATCAGCAAGTAGGAAGGGCAGCTAAACGCGGAAAGAGCCCAGCAGCGATGCTGGGCTCTTTCGCGTTCTGGACGAATGCAATTCGATTGAGCGGCGTGAGTAACAAATCGTCCGGCGAATACTCAAGACCGGTCACAAACGGTCAGTGCAGCGCCAAAGTACCCGCAAGAAACGTTATTTGTGCGGGTTGCCCCGGGGTCTCAGAGTTTGGGACCTCCGCGTTTGTCGACCGCCTCATTCTGCTTCCTCTCTCGCGCTTTTTGGGCGTTGAGAATGATTGCTCGCACCGCCTCGATCGACGCTCGATATCGGCCCGCGTCGGCCAGACTCACGATCAGGGTGTTGACCACGAGCTGGGAGCCTGCCGGGTCGCGGTTGGCTTGAACGCTCGCCTCCACGATGATGAGCGACCGGCACTCGGGGGCCGGCGGTTGGCCGCCCGATTGGATGTCGTTCACGGCGGCCAGGTCGCCGTTTCCAAAGTGATTGTTAATGCTGGCGCAAGTCCGGTAAACTTGCGCACCGCGAGACCCCAATGGCCTGCCCTGGCTATCGTAAACCCACGCTATCGCTTTGGTGATGCCTCTAGGGTCGGGATCTGGGGGCAGACTCTCCGGACCGTACTTCTTGTGCAACGCCTCGAGCGTGTTTTGTAAGGAGGGCCGCTCCGCGGTGGCAAAGCTGTAATTGCGCTTCACACCCCAGACCGCTTCCTGCTTGGGAAGCATGGTGAAGAGGATCTCTACGTCCTCGGCCCCGCGCAGAATCGAGTCTCTTCCGGCCGTTGCTTTCTCCGACCCCATCACTTCGGGCATGAGGGGCTCGGCAAAGCCCTCATGGTGCTGGACCGACGGCACGATTGTCAGCCGCGGATTGTCCGCCTTCAGAGCGAGCATCGCTTCTTTGATGGTCATCCCTGGCTTGATTCCGACCACGTCCAGCGAGACGGCAGCGGCGCCTGCTGGAGCTGTCGCGGCCGGCTGCGCCTGCGCTGCGTTGGTGTGCAGCCCGAGCAGGCACCCCGCGATAACGGCGCACCCGTAGAAGCAGATCTTGGCTTTCATAGTTTTGGCTTGGCCTGTTTGGCCTTGTCGATCTGTTGCTGCTGCTGGCGCTTGGCGAGTTCGTTGACGAATTTCATCTCCGCCGATGCCGACCGGATGGCGAGCGGAAGTTGGAACATGTCCACATTCAGCATTCGGACGATATCACCGGGGCCGATGTAGGCGTGCAGGGCAATTCCGGACGACATGCACCACTCGGCCAGGTCGAGATTCTTCAGTTGACCTTCCAGATTATTGGGTGCAAACCAGGAACTGCCCGGGTCATTGCCATAGATGAGTTTCTGCCCGCATTCGGCCAACTTCAGATCCGCACTCGGCCAACTCGGGCCCGGGTTCGGGAGTTTTGCCGGATGCCCCTGCTCGTCAAAAACCCACCACATATCCGAGATGTGCTGGTCATCGGCCACCGCCGGCGTGGTTGCCATTTCCTTGCCGTACTTCTCGCGCAGGCTGGCGAGGGCGTTGGCGCGGTAGATCTGCTGCTGCGCCAGATAGCGCCGCACCTTCCACACGACCTGCTGATTCGGGGGCGGCGTGACATCGACGATAACTCGCTCGGGGTGTGCTGCGAGCGTCTCCCACCCGTAGGAGAATCCTTCCAGTACGGGCTTATCGATTCCTGGGATGTCAAGCGGGTACATTCCCAGCTTCACTGCCGGGTGAGCAGACTGTAGGAGTGTGAAAGCCTCCCTCAGGGGCATTCCGATCCGTAGGCCGGCGATATCGGGGAATCCCGTCGCTTCCCCATTGCGCGGCGCCGCGGGCGCCGCTGCATTTGGCCCACCCGCTTTGCCTGTCGCCGGTGCAGGTTGCGTGTAGGTTTTGAGCTGTTCGATGGCGCTTTGGGCCGAGACAGCGGCCGCGGCAATGGTGACGGACGCCAAGAGAGTCGTTGACAGTACAGAATTGCGCATATCTCCATTCCTTATTCGTGAGCTCACCATGAAGAGCATCGAGCGCCCATGACTCTTGAATCCGTTCCGGAGCCATGGCTCAAGCAGCGGGGTGGTTACTTTGCGTGCGTTCGTCGCGCCTTGGCCGGAACCATCACAAGTTGCAATGCCAAATGATAGAGCCCGAGTTTCCGTCTCTGATTGACACAGATCAATCAGCATGAACCGAAGCGCCATCTTTTGCAACCCGAACCGCATTCTTCGTCGCGGAGCCACTTACGACGCCGCAACCGTATGCAAACGTGAGCGTCAGTACAGCTGGCTCACCGTGATCGCATAGCCGTAAGTGAAGCTCGCGCATGACGGAACCGTCGTGGTGACCGTGATCGGATCAGTCGTGGACGTAAACAAGGTCAGCGGCCCGATCATCACCTGGGAGCCGAGACTCGATCCGCTGGCAGGCGTGGCCACCGCCGAGGCATAGCCTACATTGACCGGCGTGTAAGAGTTGACACCGCGAGGGTCTATCCCGTTGAAGGTGACGCTGAGCGATGCCCACTCGGGCACGTTGATCAGGAAGGAGAACTACGATTGCCCGGCGGGGGATCCGGAGGGCGGGGCGTTCACAATGGCACGTGCGGCGGCCGAGCGGATTGGCCGTCGCCTAAGGCATTTGATTTCGGGACGCGAATAACCCTTCGCGCATTCCGAAACTGATCCGAAGGCACATTCGCGGCACTGGAGCGGCATGCTGGCAGCCGAAAGGAAGTTGCTCGAATGACAGCCAAGCAACACAGGGTTCTGTATTGGGCGCCGCGCGTCGTTTGCCTCGCGTTCGCCGCGTTCCTGAGCCTGTTTGCGATGGACGTCTTTGGGGAGGGACTGGGCTTCTGGCGGACCCTGCTGGCCCTATCGATGCACCTGATCCCCGTCTTCGTCGTGTTGCTGATCCTGGCGCTGGCCTGGCGCCGGGAATGGATCGGCGCGGCCGCCTTTGCCTGCGTGGCAGTGTTGTTCCTCTTCAACATGCCCAAGCACCTGTCGCCGCAAGGCCGGCAAAGCGCGGCGCTCTTCATCGCCGGCCCCGTCTTCGTCATCGCCGCGCTCTTCCTTGCGAACTGGCTCAAGCGGAAGGAACTGCACGCCGGGAGGTAGTGGGCGCTCAGCTCACGGTTCCCTGGCCTGCATCCCCGTTTCGCGGGTGTCGTATTTCCCTGGGCATCAACCCGCCTAGGGTCATGACTGGGTGTCCGGTCGAGCTACATCCCTAGGATGTCCCAGCCCTCCATCCCTCAGGTGTTCTGCCGGCGCGCACGTCGGACTAGTTGGCCGGCGTGCCACGGCGCGGCCTTTCGGACGCCGTCCGGGAGCGGGACCTGGAGATCCCGCGCAGAGTGGGGGGGGCCGCCCTACCAACGCGCGGTTGGCTGAACGGCGGTGAGTTTAGACCTGGGAGATAGAACTATAAACGTTGCTTTCAATTGTTGATGATGTATCCGTGAAGACTGAGAAGATCGCCTCTATCGGTAAATTCACTAATAGTGAACGTCTGGCCTGCCCGCACATAGATCCGTGTGTGTTGCGATAGTGCGCCGAGGCTGTTGCCCGCTGCAAAATAGAAGTACCCGCGGTTCGTCGAACTCAATGGGTCGATGGCAAGGCTCCACACTGAAGCACCGCAGAGAGATCCCACCTCCTCAATGACTAGCGTTTGGCCCGCTGGGACTGTGTAACTATTTTCGAAGGCGCTGTAGCCGTTAAACGTCCACACATGCCGGGCTGGTTCGTCCTCGTTCTGGATCAATACCGCCCGGACCTGTGCGAGCAATGGCTTAGCATAAAAATGTCCAAGCAGGGCGGACACAGCAATGGTTCCCGCCACCGCCAGAAGTTTGTTCCTCATGGATGTTATCCTTATCTTCAATCTTTGGATCCTTATACCAGCAATGCCAAGGGAAGAAGTATATAACACGGTACAGGATTACTTCAAGCGAAATAGTATCCAGACGCCGACATGTTATTGCGAACGCGCGGGCACGGCAGGTCAGTGCCTTGGCGGCGCGCGATCAGTGGTCGGCACAGTGAACGGAGTGGCTGCCTTCTAGCACTGCCCAACGGCGGCCGAAGTGCCGTCCCTGGTCCTTAGCCAAGTTGTGTCGGCGCCATTTTTCAAAAAGCCAGTCCCGTGATTCCTCTGGCCGTACGCCACGCGGCGTAGCCGGTCAGATCAAACCAAGACTCTTCAATCGAGGAGACCGCGCACGGCTGGAATTGCCTTTAAAAGGTAACGCTGTGGCGTGGTGAACCTCTGAATTGAGTTCCATCCCCAAAGCCGGCACTCTTCCCCGCCCTGTGTGACCGCAGTCACTGTTCTACTCCGCACCGCATGGGACCTTTGGTGGGGAGTGGAATCCATGCCGCAGTTTGACATACTATACAACGGAGTTAAGTTTCCATGAAGAAGCTTTGGGGCGCCTTTGCCGCCATCCTCATCTTTTCCTTCGCCGTGCTGGGCTGGATCGGGACTCGCATCTACCAGGAGATGCCACCCATCCCCGGCCAGGTGGTGACTACGACGGGCCAGACCGTGATCGCTTCCGGCGAGGTCGGCCGCGGACAGAACGTCTGGCAATCCATGGGCGGAATGGAGACGGGTTCGATCTGGGGGCACGGCAGCTACGTGGCCCCCGACTGGACCGCCGATTGGCTGCACCGCGAACTGGTCTTCATCCTGAACGAATGGGCCAACGCGCAGTACGGCAAGCCGTATGACCAGCTTGGCGCCGAGCAGCAAGCCGGGCTGCGAGGCCGCCTGCAGAAGCTCTACAAAACGAATACGTACGATCCCGCGTCGAACTCCATCGTGGTCGATCCCGTCCGCGCCCGCGCCTTCGAGGACAATCTGCGCCATTACTCCGCAGTGTTCATGGATGGCGAGACGGCCTACGCGATCCCGGCCGGCACGATCTCGACGTCCGAGCGCATGCGAAGCATGGCGGCGTTCATCTTCTGGTCCGCCTGGTCGGCCTCGACCCATCGCCCCGGCGATACGGTCACGTACACCCAGAACTGGCCCCACGAGACGCTAATCGGCAACAATCCGTCCGGTGAGACAGTGATGTGGACTGGCGTCTCCATCATCATGCTGCTGGGCGGCCTGTCGGCCATGATCTGGTGGTACGCCAGCCAGGACAAGCAGGAAGAGGCGCACAATGTGCCCAAGGAGGACCCACTGGGCCACTGGCGCGCCAGTCTCTCCCAAAGGGCGACGCTGAAGTACTTCTGGGTGGTCGCCGTGCTAATCCTGGTGCAAATGCTGATGGGCGTGGTCACGGCGCACTACGGCGTGGAGGGCGACGGCTTCTACGGCTTCAAGCTGGCCAAGATCCTGCCTTACAGCGTCACGCGAACCTGGCACGTGCAGACGGGCATCTTTTGGATTGCCACGGCCTGGCTGGCGGCTGGTTTGTTCATCGCGCCGCTGGTCTCCAAGTACGAACCCAAGTTCCAGCGGCTGGGCGTCAACGTACTGTTCGGCGCGCTGCTAGCCATCGTCGCTGGCTCGCTCTCGGGCGAGTGGATGTCGATTCAGAACAAACTCACCGACGAGCAGTCGTTCATGTGGGGCCATCAGGGCTACGAATACGTCGATCTCGGCCGCGTGTGGCAGATCCTGTTGTTCGCCGGCCTGTGCATCTGGCTGACGCTGGTGATCCGTTCCATCCGCCCGGCGTTGAAGGCGGCGGGCGAGTCCAAGCCCCTGCTCTACGTCTTTCTGATGGCGGCAGGCGCCATCGGACTGTTCTACGGCGCGGGCCTGATGTGGGGCCAGCACACACACCTTTCGATGGTGGAGTACTGGCGCTGGTGGGTGGTCCACCTGTGGGTGGAGGGCTTCTTCGAGGTGTTCGCCACGGCCGTGATCGCGTTCTTCTTCACCCGCCTTGGTCTGATCAAGCCCGCCTTTGCGGCGCGCTCGGCGCTGCTCTCGGCGGCCATCTACCTAGCCGGCGGCATCATCGGCACCTGCCACCACCTGTATTTCTCGGGTACGCCCTCGGTGGCGCTAGCGTGGGGTTCGGTGTTCAGCGCGCTCGAAGTCGTCCCGCTTACGCTGGTTGGTTTTGCGGCCTGGGACGACATCCGCCGCGGCAAACTGGCTCCCTGGGCCGCCCGCTACAAGTGGCCGATCAACTTCTTTGTCGCCGTGGCGTTCTGGAACATGGTGGGCGCTGGTTTGTTTGGCTTCATGATCAACCCGCCGATCGCCCTCTACTACATGCAGGGGCTGAACACGACACCCCTGCACGGCCATGCGGCTCTGTTCGGGGTGTACGGCATGTTGGGCATGGGTCTGATGCTGGTCTGCCTCAGGGCGCTGGTGCCAAACGCGAAATGGCACGAGAACTGGCTTAAATGGGCCTTTTGGACCATGAATGCGGGCCTGTTCGCGATGTGCATGTTGAGCCTGCTGCCGATCGGACTGCTGCAAACCTGGGCCTCAGTGGACCAGGGCTACTGGTACGCCCGCTCGCACGAGTTCCTGGGCACGCCCCTGCTGCAGCAATTGCGCTGGATGCGAGCGCCTGGCGACACCCTGTTCGCCATCGGCGAGTTCATCTTCGTGCTCTTCGTGTTCTCGATCCGCAACACCTCGATCGAGAAGGCGGAGCAGGCCGCGGCCGTCGATCTCAACGATTTTGGCGAACCCGCTTTGCGCGTTCGCTGATTTTGTAGTGTGACCCTTTAATCAGGCGGGGGCTTTTGGGCCTCCGCCTATTTTTGTCAGCGTGGCAGCAGCGAACCCGGCAGCAGCGGTAGTGCCGGTTCGTCTTCGTTACCCGCCACAAACGCTGCGAACAGCCATCCCGTCGCAGCGTGGCGCGCCGCCAATCATTTCCGCAGGGCGAGTAAGCGGTCGAAGCAGCAGGGCGAGTAAGCATGACTTCGACCGCTCGCACTACTACCCTACTCGCGCAGCGCGGCGCATCGACTCCCTGTGCGAGCGTTGTACGCGATAGCGTCCTATCTCGCTGACGGTGGAACTCTAGTAGCACGCACTAGTCGAAAAGGCCACCTTCCCGATGTGGCGCTGAAGACAGGGCAGGCACTGCACAGGGAACGCCGTGGGGTGCATCCCTCCAGCCAGGCACCACACACGCACCTCCGAACAATAGTTAACTAGATTCCGTTCTCGTGTCGATTCGGGCATCCCCATTTCGACGTATCTGCAGAGCGTCAGCAGGAAAGGGGGCAACAGCGATCCAACTGCGCTCTCAATCTGAGTTCACCGGTTAGCTAGCGAATAGCTAGACTTGACAACAAACCACCAACCCAACGATCAACCCAAAGGAGCTTTTTCTATGCGATTCAAGGTCATCGGCAAAGCAAAGCCTGGACCAGCCCCGCGAAATTCTCAGCGCGCCAGGACGCAAGGGACGCATAGCTCCGTCATTCCGGAATTCGCTCTGACGGAAGCCGCTTAACCACGCTTTTGAATCCCGAGCGCTTTCAGACGTGATGCCAGGGTGCCGGGGGGAATGCCCAGCAGTTCAGCTGCGCCACCCTGCCCAGATACCCGATACCCTGATCGTTCCATCGCGGCAAGAACGTTGGCACGTTCGCGTCTTCTCCACTCTGCTTCCGGAATTACGTCCGTCGCGGAAGTGGGAGCAATAGCAGGCGGCCGGTCCAAATGCGGGAGATCGAGCGTCAGGGTCCCATCCTGGGCGAGAATCACGGCGCGTTCAATCACATTTTGAAGCTCGCGGATATTTCCCGGCCAATGGTACAGCCCGGCACGCTCCAACTCCCGCCCGATCAACCGAGGTTCGGGCACATGAAAGCGCGCGCATGCCTGCCGCACGAAATAGGAAGCCAGTTCCGGAATATCTTCGCTCCGTTCGCGCAGCGGCGGTACCTCCAGCGGAAACACGCCGAGCCGATAGAAGAGGTCAAGGCGGAAACGCCCTTCAGCGACTTCTTTTCTCAAATCACGATTGGTAGCGGAAACGACACGTACGTTGACCCGCCTGGTCGTCTCGTCACCGACGCGTTCGAATTCTCCCTCCTGCAAAACGCGGAGCAGTTTGGATTGAAGTTCAAGCGGGATCTCGCCGACCTCGTCGAGAAACAGCGTGCCGCCGTCCGCCAATTGGAATCGTCCGACGCGGTCGCGGATGGCACCGGTAAATGAACCGCGGGCATGCCCAAAGAACTCGCTCTCGAAAAGTTCGCGTGGGATGGAGCCGCAGTTTACCTTGACCAGCGGCTTGCGGGCGCGACGGCTGCGTTGATGGATCGCACGGGCGATCAACTCCTTCCCGCTGCCGCTCTCACCCAGAATCAAAACGCTCGCATCCGTGGCAGCGACCATCTCAACCTGGCGCAATAATCGCTTCAACGCCGTGCTCCTGCCGAGGATCTCACCGAACGAACCGGTTTCTTCGACCTCTTGGCGCAGATAGTCCCGCTCCATTTCGACCTCGCGGCGAAGGGCCTCTACCTGCTCGAATGCACGCGCGTTAGCAATGGCCACGGCCGCAGCATCTGCGAGAACACGCAACCACTCCCAACAGGCATCACTGGGCTCAGTCCGGCGAAAGACAGCCAACACTCCCAAGACCTCCCCGCGAGACACGATCGGATGTCCGGCGAAGGCGACCAAGCCCTCTTTCCGGGCCCACTCACGATCTCTTATCCACGACTGGTCCTCGGAGAGCCTTTGAATCCGGACTGCTTCCCCCGACGAGCCGATATGAGAGATCTTCAGCTCACTTCGGCCCAAAGCAATTCGATGGAATTGTCCGCCGGTTCTCGACCAGTCCGCGCCAGCCACTTGAGGGCTACCTGCACTGGCCCGCAGGTGTAAAGCGTCTTCCTGGCAATGGGCGCCACGGGAACAAATGGGGCAACTCAAGTCAGGCTGCCGCAGCCAAAGTCGAACCAAGGCGACATGTGACTGCTGCGCGATGACGCCGCTGATGGTCGACAGGACGGCGCTGAGGGAACGCTGCTCCGCGATCGCCAGGATGATCGACGGAAGGGGAGCCAGATTCATGGTCCATGATATCCCGAGGCTTCATGAGTTTGATTGCGAGAAGTCAGGAATCGCGAATTCTCATGACCCGCGTGCAATTGGTTTAGCCTTTGCTTTTAAGCACTTAGGATTGAACTAGGTTTGGCCTTGTGACTGCCTTAGTAGTAGTGTCGCGATCAATGCGACTCACAACAGGAGCCAAGACAAAATGCAGCGAATAGAGGCAGTTAACCCGGCCGACGCGACCGGAAGAACCAAGAAACTACTCGATGGCGTTCAAGCCAAACTGGGCATGACGCCCAACATGATGAAGACGCTGGCCGCGGCGCCAGCGATACTCGAAGCCTACTTGAACTTTACGTCCGCGCTGGGAACGGGCCACTTGGACGCCAAGTTCCGCGAGCAGATTTCCGTCGCCGTTGCGCAGGCGAACGACTGCGAGTACTGCCTGGCGGCGCATTCCGCGATCGGGCAGATGGTGGGTTTGACCGCGGAGGAACTAGCGAGCAGCCGTCAAGCGCACGATGCCGACGCCAAACGGGACGCCGGGCTCAGGTTCGCGCAAGCCATCGTGGTGCAGCGCGGGGAGTTGTCTGACGCCACGCTCGCCGGCGTTCGCGGGGCCCAGTACAGCGATGGCGAAATCACGGAGATCATCGCCAACGTAGCTATCAATATATTCACCAATTACTTCAATCTGATTGCCCAAACCGAGGTGGACTTCCCTCGCGTCTCGTTGGGGATGGGTACAACCGCAGCGTCCTAGACTGATTCAACCGGAGAAATCAAAATGTCGAACAACCACTATTTGCACTACTTGCGCAGTTTGCTCAGCGGCCTGGCGTTTATCGCCAGCGTGTCCGCCGCAGTAACCACTTCCTACAAGACGGCCAAGATCGAAGGGCTCACGATTGCCTATCGCGAGGCGGGGGATCCGGGGAACCCCAAACTGGTTCTGCTGCACGGGTTTCCAGCCTCCTCGCACCAGTACCGCGACCTGATCCCGGCACTCGCCAGCCGCTTCCATGTGATCGCCCCCGATTATCCGGGGTTCGGGAATAGCGACATGCCAGATCCGGCAGTCTACTCCTACAGTTTCGACAAACTGGCAGAGGTGGTGGAACTATTCCTGAAGGACCGCGGCTTTGACCACTACGGACTATATGTCCAGGATTACGGCGGGCCGGTAGGCTTCCGGATCGTAATGCGCCACCCCGAAGCGCTCGATTGGTTGATTATTCAGAACACAAACGCGTATGAGATCGGGTTCACGAAAGCATGGGACGGATTCCGGGGAGCCCTATGGAAGAACCGAAGCCCAGACACGGAGAAGCCGCTGGCAGCCTTTCTGGAGCCCGACGCCGTTAAGAGCATCTACCTCTTCGGTGCAAAGAACCCCGAACTAATCAGCCCGGACAATTGGGAATCCGACGCCGGGTTCATGCAGCGTCCGAATGCGAAGCGCGTGCAACTCGACCTTTTCTACGACTACCGCAAGAACGTCGAGCTCTACCCGAAATGGCAGGCATTTCTGAAAGAGCGGCAGCCGAAGACCATTATCTTCTGGGGCCAGAACGACGTCTTCTTCACCCCGGAAGGAGGCGAGGCGTACTTGAGGGATCTACCCGAAGCCGAAATGCATAGGTTGACTGCGGGTCACTTCGCAGTCGAGGACTCACTCACCGAGATTGCTGAAGGAATGAACCAGTTCTACAAGGAGAAAGTGGCCGGCGTGAAAAAAGCGATGCGGTAGTTCAGCACGAATGTTGTTGGCGGGGCCGAACGGGCGGTCCCGCTTGAATAGCGCGGATGCGGGTTTCTGACGCGGTCGGTCGACAAGTCGCGCAGCACGGCAGCGGCTAGGCGGAACACCGGCGGATGCAGAACGTCATCGTCGCAGGTTGAGACTCCAGGGCAAAGTGCGTTCACTGCGCCGGAGGACACGCCCGCCTATTTCCGGCGGATGGCCATAGTGGCACCCGGGACCTGGCGGGCTGATGGCCACGAGCCCGCCGGCGAGGGAGTGGACCTTCGGCGGCACCACGCACGCGAGGCACCGATCGAACGGATATGACTGGGATGTGGGAGCTTCGGACCTTCAGACAGGGCAGAGGAGCCGGCATGGTAACAGGCCCGAGTGTATGTTTCGGCTGTTCAGGAAGACCGGAACGAAACTGGCAGTACATAGAGGAATACCGGAATCAATCCGAAGATTCCGGATCAAAGGAGACCTTAGACAATGGCATTGAAAGAACCAGTGACGCCTCCATTCACGCTTGAGAGCGCCCTTAGGAAAGTCCAAACGGCAGAGGATGCCTGGAATTCGCGGGACCCCGAACGCGTCGCAATGTCCTACTCGGCTGATTCCGAGTGGCGCAACCGCACGGAGTTTCTGCGCGGACGCGAGGAGATCAAGTCATTCCTATGCCGCAAGTGGGACAAGGAACTGGATTATCGCCTAAAGAAGACGCTCTGGGGATTCCGCGAGAACCGGATAGCGGTGAGCTTTGAATACGAATGGCACAATGAATCGGGCCAGTGGTACCGCTCCTACGGAAACGAGCTTTGGGAATTCGACGAGCAAGGCTTGATGCGGCGCCGCCTCGCCAGCATTAACGACGAGCCGATTACGTTCAGTGACCGACGCATACTTTGATCCACTCGAAACACGGAGACAGAAATGTACGTTGAGGAGATCTGGAGATACCCGGTGAAGTCCATGGCGGGTGAGCAACTGCAAAGTGCCAGGCTCACATCGTCTGGAATCGAGGGTGATCGCGTTATCCAGGTTCGGAATGCGCGCGGAAGGACTATCACCTCGCGCACACAACCTGGCCTGCTTGGGCACCGGGCCAGCCTGGACCGGCAAGGCTTGCCATTGGTCGATGGAATGCCATGGACCGATCAGGGCGTAGCAGCGGCCGTGCGGCAAGCCGCAGGAGCGGGAGTGAAACTAGTCCGCGACGAGAGTCTGGATCGATTCGACATCCTTCCGCTGCTGGTAGCGACGGATGGCGCGATTGCCGCGTTTGGACGGGACCGGCGCCGCCTCCGGCCAAACATCGTTGTCGGGGGCGTGAGCGGACTCGACGAACGCACGTGGCCCGGCAGCCAACTCGTCATCGGCGATGTGGTGATCGGCATTGCGGACCTTCGCGGCCGCTGCATCATGACGACCTTCGACCCGGATACACTAGACCACGACCCGAACGTCCTGCGCGATATCGTAAATCGATTTGGCGGCAAACTCGCTCTGAATTGCGAGGTCCTGAGAGGGGGCACGATTCAAGTGAAGCAAGAAGTCAAATTGGTGAGATCCGGAGCGACGGCGGATGCTCTCGCCTAGCCAAACAGCCCGGATCAGGCGGGAAAGTCTGAGACGCCGCTTCCGGCCGGTTCGGTTGCGGCTGCTGCTTGTGGGCGAGTCGCCTCCAGCCTCAGGGAGGTTCTTCTATCAAGGCGACTCCGGGCTATACCGGGCAATGCTCGAGACGTTTAGCGCCGCCGACGCCGCGATCACGGCCGAGACGTTTCTGGAGACTTTTCAATCCTCAGGCTGCTACCTGATCGATCTTTGTCCGGAGCCCGTCGATCACCTGGATGCGAGCGAGCGGCGCGCAGTATGCCGCGCCAGCGAGAAACCCCTCTCGCGGACGATTGCCCGGCTTCAGCCGCCGGCGATTGCGACGGTAGTGCGCTCCATTGAGGGCAACGTGGCCCGCGCCGCTGCCCTGGCTGAATGGCAGTGCCCGGTTACCCACCTGCCGTATCCGGGGCGATGGTCCCGCCACCGGTTGGTATTCGTGGATACCTTGCTGCCTGCGATCATCCGGTTACTCCAGCAATAGCGCCCTCGTCCTTGGGCCCGATCCCGGTTGTCTGAAGATCGACTCGAGGCCAGTGCCACACGCACAAGTCGGTAAGCTGCACCACCCAGAATCCGGACTGCGACGCCTAGCCGAACGGCAATGCGAGAAACAACTCCACGATTCCAGGGAAAGCCAGGTAAGGGAGACGCCCGCCGAGTTGCTGCGAGGGCAAAAGCGTTGACGATTCGGCGAGGGAGGCGGCCGGCGGAGAGCCGCCCCCCGGGAGAATCAATTCCAGCCGATATTCTTTAGTAGCAGGAAGGTCAGGTCATTAGGCAATCTGACTTCGTCGGTAAGGCCGGAGTTGATGGCTGGTTCCATTGGTTGATTCGCACTCGCGCTGACCTCGTAGTGCCAAACCGAGGAGTCGGCTTGGTATGAATAGGGGCGTACATGAGGATCCGGCCAGTCGCATTGGCGCCGGCGTAGACCGCCAAATTCACCCTGAGCTTGGCGAACATTCCGGAATGCGCGAGCGTCCGGGTGGAGAGGGCGGCTTTCAGAGTCGCTCGATCTGCCTGCGCAACGCGAATGCACGGACTTGCCACTAACGGATCGGAGCCACCGACTTTTCGCCTTGTTGACCTCGCAGGCAACTATCCGGGATTGGACTCCGAGCCGCACCTGACGCTTTCGCTTCTGTCCGACCACAATATGACGCGCGGGCCGGTTCTGGCCTGATTAATGGGCCCCGGTGCTTGCACCGGTCCCGCACGGACCGGGTTCATTTCCACTTATCGCAGCGCCGCCCAGAGGTGCGCCGGACCGAGTGCGCAAGAGCTGAAACGGTTCTGCCACAAGTGCCCGCAGCGCCCTCGCCGGGAATTCGGGTACTGCGCGTACCGGCCGTGGTGCGCTGCATCACCCCTGCCAGAGAGGCTGCCGAGCGCAGCCTGTGCGCGCAACAGGCGCAGTTGAGTCAGGTGGCCGGTGCGGCGGTGGAAGACGGTTTGCCGTTCGGTTCTACGCTGCGTGATGTGGTGCGCCACGCCCGGTGCCACCATTCGTGCTGATCGACGCATGCAGGACAATCAGTCTGCCCGAGGCCGGATAAAACTCCGTCAATTCGCACCGGGGCACACCGGCGCGTTCTACCCCACAAAAGCTTACAGAACATTCACCGCCAAAGTGTGGGAGGGAAACGCGTTGTTGCTGGCCCGTACTGGGTAGTTCCCGCTAAAACGTCTAATCTCCAACACTTGTGCAGTGAGGCGGATCTGGCTGTTCCGGCCCCAAGTTCCAGCGGCCAAGGTTTCTAAGCCCGTGTTGGACTTTGCGGCATAGACTGAATTCATGCCGCAGCGGGGCGACTCCAGCGTTCAATGAGAATAGTGAAAGTTCCATTTGCGCTTCGTGCTTCGTTTCCTACTGGCTCATCGGACACCATGAGAACCCTTTTGCGAACAACAAACTCAGGCGTTGCCCCAAGTTCTCGAGTTTCATGCCGCCTTCGCAGTCTTCTTCTCGCTGGCTTGTCGATCGGCTTTACAATGAACGCTCACGCGCAATCGCAATCAGTCGTCGGCTTTCAGCTCTTTCCGGTCCCGACCGCCGGCAGCGTTCCGCATGGCATCGCCTTAGGCCCGGACGGCGCGTTGTGGTTCACTGAGCACGCCACCAACAAGATCGGGCGCATCACCACCGCCGGAGCATTCGCCGAATACGCCGTTCCAACGCCCAATAGCCAACCTGAGAATATCGTTGCTGGACCAGATGGCAACCTCTGGTTTACAGAACCGAACGCAGGCCAGATCGGACGAATCACGCCGGGCGGCACAATAGTCGAGTTCAGCTTGCCTACGCCGGACAGCGGTCCCTGGGGCATCACGGCCGGGCCAGATGGCGCCCTTTGGTTCACGGAGTTCAACGGGCACGCGATTGGACGGATCTCCATCAATGGCCTGGCTGTCGAGTTTCCATTGTCGCTGTCTTCGCGCCCTCGCGGCATTACTTCTGGGCCCGATGGGAATCTCTGGTTCACGGACTTGGGCTCAGCGACAAGCCCGTTCGGATCAATAACTCCGAACGGAGTGATAACCGGATACTCGTTTCCTCCGTATATAATGGCGTCGGCACCGGATGGCATCACCACGGGTCCGGACGGCAACCTCTGGTTCACTGCCCATTCCCAGGTGGATTCCTGTGTTTTAGGTCAGATCACGCGCAGCGGCGCCGTCGGCACTTTTTGTTACAGCGCTGCGTTCGATTCGGGTCCCGGCATCGCGTCGGGTCCCGGCGGCGCAGTCTGGCACGCGGTCCAGTCCGGCACGGGAATGCTCGGCAAACTGACGGCGGATAGCATCGAAGTCAGCTATCCATACCCAGCCGTCAGCCAGAACCATTCATACAGCGTGGCGGCCGGTGCCGACGGTGCGATTTGGTTTACCGGGAGCTACCAGCAGGATCCCTCGGCCTCGACGACCAACGTAGTCGGACGCGCGACGGGACTGACAGTGACCCCAGGTTCACTGTCAGAGGCGCATGTCGGTACACCCTACGCCCAGTTGCTCGCGGTCTCGGGTGGGCGCGCGCCTTACACTTGGAGCGCCTCGGGTTTGCCTCCAGGGATGTCCCTCTCTTCAGGCGGCTTGCTGAGTGGCACGCCCAGCGCTGCTGGCGCATACGCTCCGCAGATCATGGTGCAGGACAGCTCTACACCTACCGTCGCTGTCTATGCCGGCTTCACCCTGGATGCCGAACAACTAACGCTGACCCCGTCCGCTATCCCCCCGGGCGTCCTGGGTGAGGATTACCTCTCGCCGCTCGCCGTCAGCGGCGGCACTCCGCCGTACACTTGGACCTGGACTGGACGGAACTCAGGCGTGGATCTCAGCACGGGAGCAGATTCTGGCGCAACGGCCCACCTCAGTTCGCTGACTCCCCCAGTTCTGAGCAGGATCGGCACCTACCCGGCAATCATCGAGGTCACGGACAGTTCCACGCCTAAACTGTCTGCCAGCCGCTCCGTGACGCTCAGCATTCTGGGGATCGGGAATCTGACATCACCTGATTTCCCTTACCAGGTGCGCTGCGGTCTCCCCTATGCCTGGATTCTACAGCCTGCCGGGGGAACGCCGCCTTACACGTGGTCGGCGATCGGACTTCCTCCAGGCTTCTCGCTTTCGCCGGATGGCATCCTGTCCGGAACGCCGCAGTCCGCCGGAACCTACACTTGGAAGTCGGTCATCCAGGACAGTTCGACGCCACCGCTCGTATCCGTTGCAAGCCACAGCTTCTTCATTATCGGGCCGGTGCTTGCAGTTACAACAACAGCGCTGCCGTTCCCAGTCTTGGGTTTCAACTACAGCGCGAGCTTGAGTGC
Organism: uncultured Acidobacteriia bacterium; assembly: GCA_903909435.1. Taxonomy (GTDB): domain Bacteria; phylum Acidobacteriota; class Terriglobia; order Bryobacterales; family Bryobacteraceae; genus CAIVVT01. The sequence goes on from CAIVVT010000242.1 coordinate 17,637, forward strand.
CAGCGGTGGGACTCCCCCCTACCACTGGTCGGCGACAGACTTACCCTCCGGTCTGACGCTATCTAGCGGCGGCATCCTGAGTGGAACCCCCACAGCCCCCGACTCCATCAGACACTTGACGTTCACGGTCATAGACAGTTCCTCGCCCCCTGTCTCAGCAAGCCTCGACACCTTCTTCGGCAGCCTGCCCTCGATTACTCCCGGCTTCGCAGCTATTTCGCTTCCTGCGGGCACGATCGGTGTCCAGTATATGGCGGAACTGCACGAGAGCATGTCGATCGTTGCAGGCTCCCTGCCTGACGGCCTGATGATGTTATCTGACCAAATCACTGGGATGCCCACGAAGAGCGGCATTTTCACCTTCACCGTCCAAGTTATGGACTTCTTGGGCACACTCGCGACTCAGCAGATGTCCATCGTCATTCTCCCCTGCCTCCCATCGACAATGCCTGTCATCTCCTCACAGCCTCTGCCTGATGGAAACGTCGGTTCGAGTTACTCGACGACACTGGGTGTCGTCGGAGGCGTTCCGCCTTACAGTTGGACAGCAGTCGGATTGCCTGCTTGGCTTACTCTTTCGAACGGAGGTGTGTTGAGCGGAACACCAGCCGTCCCGGAAGCATTCGTCGTGAGATTCACGGTAACCGATAGCTCCAATCCTGCGCTGTCGGCAACGGCGCAATTCTTCGTCTCGATCTTCAAAGCCTCGGCGCCCAAATTCACAATCACTTCCAAAGCGCCGCCAGACGCAACTGTCGGCGTCTACTACTCGTACCAAATGAGCGCTGACGGAGGCTCGCCGCCCTACACCTGGCAATCGAACTTTGGAGGGCTGCCACTTGGCTTGACGATCAACGCCCTTACAGGCGTGATCTCCGGGACACCGACCGAGGCAGGTACCTTCGAGATCGCCGTCTATGCCGCGGACCAACTAAGCGCTACTGCCTACGCAGGGGCGCAGTTCCTGGTCGTCCATGGCGGTGAGACTGCAGGCTCCCTGGAACGCCTAGGAGTCTTTGCCCAAGTGGCTTCGGGTGGCGGCTGGAAAACCTCGCTATACCTGATTAATCTTTCCGCCTCGCCTGCGCAGGTCATGTTGAACTTCTGGGGCGATGGCGGCACGGCGCTCACTTTGCCGCTCTCTATAGCGCAGAATGGCAGCACACAGTCACACCCCGCAGCGACGTTCACCACGACGATTGGAGCCAATGCAACACTGCTGATCGAGAGCGGCGCGCCTTCATCGAAGCCGCAAGCGGGGTGGGCAGAGGTATTCAGCACGAGTGCGGCGGTGTCGGGCTACGGGGCCTTTCACTACACGTCACTTGCAGGGACAGAGTCAGAGGGGACGATTCAACTTGACACGTCAACGTCCTCCATCCTTCTGCTTCCTTACGAAGCTGCGGGAGGATTCAAAATGGGAGTTGCTCTAGCCAATCTCTCGGCACTTTATTCGACCACAATCGTTCCGGAAGCATTGGATCAGGATGGCTCAAGCCTATCGGCCTCGCCCGCGGACCTTCCTGCGGGAGGCCATACGTCCTTCATGTTAGCCGACAAAATGGCGGCCGCAACAGGGCATCGCGGCTATATCCAGTTCACCTCAACCCTGGGCTCCTACCTGGTGGGACCGAACTTCGCTGGCCTCGGACTGCGTGTGAACCCGGCCGGCGGCTTTACTTCCACACCGGCCCTACGGACGATTTCCAGGACTGGAATCCTGGCGCAAGTAGCTTCGGGCGGCGGCTGGAAGACTTCGATCTACATGGTCAATCCTTCACCAAACCTGGTTGGGTATGGGGTTTTGTTCTTCGGCGACGGCGGGCCGCTCGCGTTGCCGCTCACGGTGTCTCAGAATGGCGATGTGCGGACGCTGACTGCGTCGACAGCCGCTGGTCCTGTCAACCCCTATTCAACGGTACTCATCGAGACTTCGCCGACGCCGTCGCCGTTGACCGGCTATGCGAGGTTGAACGCTTATGGCGCTGCCGGTTACGAAGTCTTCCACTACACTTCGCCCGCTGGCGTCGAGTCCGAGGGGACCGTTACGCTGGATTCCGCAGCTGGACCCACCTTCGTGCTGCCCTATGACTGCAGGAACGGATTCGGGTTGGGTGTAGCAGTGACCAATTTAGGAAACGCGACGCCGGTAGTGGTCTCGATTGTGGACGAAAATGGCGTGGCACTGACCGGCGCAAGCTTCAATCTGGCGCAAGATGGGCACACCTCTTTCAATCTGACCGACATGATCCCGGCAGCGGCTGGCAACCGGGGCTTTGTCCAATTCACTGGGACCCTGCTGACCCCGGCACTCACAACTAGCGCTATTACGGGCATCGGCTTGCGGGTGAACCCTGCCGGCGGATTTACCTCTGTGCCGAAACTGCGCTAATGCAACCGCGACGGCCAAAAAGGGGGAAGGGGAAGTGCTGGCATCTCCCACCGGCCTTTCGTCCTCGTGATCTCGCACGCAACTATCCGGGATTGGACTCCGAGCCGCACCTGACGCTTTCGCTTCTGTCCGACCACAATATGCCGCGCGAGCCGGTCCTAGCCTGATAGATGGGCCCCGGCACTTGCACCGGTCCCGCACGGACCTGGTTCATTTCCGCGTATCGCAGCGCCGCTCACGAATGCGCCGGACCGAGCGCGCAAGAGCTGAAACGGCGCTGCCACAACATGGATGTGGTTGCGCATCAGGCAGTAAGCGAGAATAGACAGTCCACCCAGCGCGGCCTGTGCGCGCAACAGGCGCAGGTAAGTCAGGTGGTCGGTGCGGCTGTGGAAGACGGCTTGCCGGTCGGTTCAACGCTGCGCGATATGGTGCGCCACGCCCGGCGCTACCACTCGTGCTGATCGAGGCATGCTGGACAATCAGTCTGCCCGAGGCCGGAATGCCGGATTTTACGTTCTTTGAATCGGGCTCATGCGGAGTGCGCTGGGCCGGTCGAAGCCCCGAATCGGGTTACGGGCTAGCCCTCAGGTCCCACCACAGCACTGCTTGAACTTACGACCACTCCCGCAGGGGCATCGATCATTTCGACCTGGCATTTTGGGCGCGAGCGCGCCTGGATCTTCCCGTCGAAGTAGCTCCATCAGCTCAGCCGGGGCACGCTGGTTTCGCAGTAGTTCCGCCATGGCCCGCATGTGAGGATCAACGTGTTTGAAGAACCGCTTGTAGGAGGGGCACAGGTAGTTCAACCCAGCGGCTCCGTCGGGCGTTCGCATGAAGCGATGCTTGGGGCATTCGCCATTGCAGGCAAACCGCACCTCACATTTTTGGCAGTAATCTGGCAGCGTGTTTAACTTGTCTTCGCCGAAGCGGTGCTGCTGCGCAGAGCTCACCATTTCCATAAGGCCGCGGTTCAAGATGTTGCCCAGGCGGTACTGGGGATAGACGTAATGGTCGCAGCTGTAAAGGTCCCCGTTGTGTTCCACCGCGAGCGCGCCGCCACACTTCTCCGCGAAGACGCAAAGGGAGGAGCCGAGCCCCATCCAGTTCTGCAACGCCACATCGAAGAGCTGAACGAATACGCTGCCGATGTCCCGCCGAACCCACTCGTCAAAAATTGCACAGAGGAACTTGCCGTACTGCTCTGCCGGCACGCTCCAGGATGTCACCTGTGAGGTTGGCGCCTGGTTTCCAGCCGGGTCAGGGGGTTCATTCAGTCCGAAGCCGAGCACCTTTAACGCCGGCGGAGCCACCCGCTCGACGAGAGGAATGAACTGAATGAACTTGCTGCCGATTTCTTTCAGGAACCGATACACCTCCAAAGGACGCTGCGAGTTCTCCCGGTGCACGACGGTAAGAGTGTTGAACTCTACTCCTTCCCGCTTCAGTAGTTCAAGCCCGCGGACCACATCCTCAAACGACGAATTGCCGCTCTTATCCACGCGGTAGCGGTCGTGAAGTTCTCGCGGGCCGTCAAGCGAGAGCCCGATCAGGAACCCGTGCTCCGCAAAAAACCGGCACCATTCCGTGTTTAGAAGAACACCGTTCGTCTGCAATGCGTTCGATATGCGCTTCCCTTGCGCATACTGCTTTTGCAGTGCGACCACTTTGCGAAAGAAGTCCACACCGAGAAGTGTGGGTTCCCCGCCCTGCCATGCGAAATCTACCCGAGAGCCCGGCTGAGCCTGAATGTACTGAGAGATGTATTCTGCCAGCACAGCGTCACTCATGCGCCACTTATGCTCGTCCGGATAAAGCTTTTCCTTCTCCAGGTAGAAGCAGTATTTGCAGTTCAGGTTGCAGATCGGCCCAACCGGTTTCGCAAGAATGTTAAACCCGTGGTTCATGTTTGAACTGCTACTCATTACAAGCGCGTGGCGCCTTTCGCGCGGGGCCGGGATATGGGATGCGAGCGTAAGATCATTCGACTCAGGCGGCAGGGCGCGGGAGTGCGCCGGCGGGCGTGGGTTGCACACGCCTGGCCTTGGTTTCCTCGAAGGCTTTGCGGACAGGCTCAGGGAAGCCAGTCACGAGTTTCTCAACACGCTGACTGATCTCCTTCACTATGTCGGGATGCTGGGCGGCAACATCGTAGCTCTCGTCTGGGTCGTCAACCAGATTGTATAGCTCAGGTTTTACTAGCGGCAGATTAACGCGGCCGCCGGAAGGAGCCGGGCTGTATGTGCCACTAGTGTAGCGGGCGAAATGAAGCTTCCATTGCTGCCAGCGCGCGCATTGCACGTTCCAGTTGTCGAAGTAGAGGAGTGCTTCCCGCTCCAGACTTGGTTTCTCGCCGGAAAGTAAGGGCCATATGTCAATGCCATCGACCGGCTTCTGCGGCAGTTTTGCCCCGGTCAGCCGTGCGAGAGTGGGGAGGATGTCGATGGTGCCTGCTATTCCGGCTGAGACTTTACCGGCCGGGATGCGCCCGGTCCAGCGCGCGATGAACGGTTCTCGTACGCCTCCCTCGTAAGTGTCCCCCTTCCTACCACGCAGCTTGCCGGGACTGCCCTGATACCAGGGGCCATTATCGCTGGAGAACATGATCAGTGTATTCCGATCGAGCCCGTGCTGTTTGAGCGCGCTCATGATCTGTCCCGTGCTCCAGTCGATTTCCTCGACCACGTCGCCATAAATCCCAAGAGGGGACTTACCCCTAAACCGGTCTGATGCCGCCAGCGGGATGTGCGGAAAGGTGTGAGGCAGATAGAGGAAGAACGGATCGTTCCTGGAACGCTCGATGAACTTCAACGCCTGCTCGGTATAGCGCGGGGTCAAGGTCTCGAGTGTTGCCGTGGGTTCGATGATGTCGCGATTGTGCATCAACGGGCGCGGCGTCATGTCGTTGCTGTATGGAATGCCGAAGTACTCGTCGAATCCGCGGCTGGTCGGCAGGTAATCGGCAGTGTGGCCCAAATGCCATTTGCCGATGCAGGTGGTCTTATATCCGTTGTCTTTCAGGAGAGACGCGATCGTCTGTTCCGACCGGTCCATTCCACCTTGATCGCCCGGGAACAGTACACGCGGCACGCCCACTCGAGTTGGATAGCGACCGGTGAGCAAGGCAGCGCGAGAGGGTGAGCAGACCGGGTTGGCCGAATAGAACTGCGTGAACCGCACGCCCTCCGAGGCCAGACGATCCAGATTCGGGGTGCGGATCTTCGACCCGTAGCTGCCGATGTCGCCGTAACCCAGGTCGTCGCAGAGAATGAGCACGACATTCGGGGGGCGATTGCCTGCGGCAGCGAGATTGGAAGCGGCACCTACGCTGGCTGCCAGCGCGGTTGTCATGAAGCTCCTGCGATCCATGCGGTTGTCCATAGATTAAACCGGATTGTATAGCCTCGACGCAAAGACCGTCAAGTCCATATTCTTAGAGGAGATTTGTCAATAAAAAATAAGTCCTGTGTTTTTATTATCTTATGAAGTCATTCCACGTCCGATTCGAATTGAGCCCGTTGACAAAGCACAGAATCCAGGCTACTTTTGTCCCCACAAGCGAAGATTGATGAACTCTAGCGCCCCCCACTTCCGCTGCTGTACGCAGGTCCGATTGCTTATCCCGAGATAAGCGACTCGGGCCATTTCCTTTCGTTCCGCGGCACTGTCGGCCGCGGGCTTTACTTCACTCAAATTCACCTAAGGACCCGGCCCGAAGTGCGTTCCGACACACGCTTCCCGGGCATCGAGGAAGAAACATGTCTGCAACATTTCGATCGACTTCAATGGTTTTACTCGCGGTCTTGGCGGCCTCCGGCGCGCTGGCACAAATCGATACGGGAAACATCAGCGGGACCATTCACGACGCCACGGGCGCCGTGGTTCCCCGGGCCGTCGTGAAGATCGTCAATACGGGAACCAGCGCGGAAGTCAGCCTGGTCAGCGATGACAACGGGTTCTACTCCGCACCGGCATTGCGCCCTGGAGTCTATGCAGTCACGGCACGCGCCGCTGGATTTCAAACAGCGCGCAGGCAGAATATCCAGGTCCGGGTGCAGGATCATCTGCCCCTTGATTTCGACCTGGCGGTGGCCAGCGACGACACTGTGGTTAACGTGATTGCAGAGGTCCCACTTCTCGAAACCCAGTCGACCTCGCTGGGACACGTTGTGGAGGATCGTGCGATCCAGGAATTGCCTTTGAACGGCCGCAACTTCACACAACTTGCGGTGCTGGGGGCGGGCACCTCGCCATCGCGCCGCGGCCCGGAGCGGGACACCTTCGTTGCCAACGGAGCGCGCCCCATTCAGAACAGCTATCTCCTGGACGGCATCGAGAACAAAAACAAGATCGTGGGATTCGATAGCTCGTCGGCACAGGTGATTCAGCCGGTGCTCGATGGGATTCAGGAGTTCAAGGTTCAGACCAACACGTTCAGCGCCGAGTTCGGCCAATCGGCGGGCGCGGTGGTAAATGTCACGCTCAAGTCCGGCACGAACCAACTGCACGGCAGCGCCTACGAATTCATACGAAACTCCGCGCTCGACGCCAAGCCATACTTCCAGCCGACTTCTGTTCGCCCGCAGTTCATACAAAACCTGTTTGGGGCAACGCTGGGAGGTCCGGTCATCAAGGATCGGACGTTCGCGTTCTTCAGTTGGCAGAGTCAGCGGGAAGTCAACGCGGCACCCCAACTGGCTACGGTTCCTACGGTGGCGCAGCGCGCGGGCCAATTCTCCACACCCACCTTCGATCCGGCCAGTACGCGACTCGGACCGGACGGCAAAACCTACGTGCGCGATCTATTCGGCGGCAACCTCGTACCGCAGAGCCGGTGGGATCCAGTCTCGGCAAAGCTGGCGAGTCTTTACCCAAATCCCTTGTCCGCGGCGGCGAGTTCCAACTTCTTCTCGAATCAACGGCAGCGAGTGAGCAACGACCAATACAACATCAAGGTCGACCATCGGTTCGGTCAGAACGACAGCTTCTTTGCGCGTTACTCCTCGACTGCGAACACAAATATCCTGCCATCGACGCTGCCGCCACCCGCCAACGATCCCAGCATCGCCGAGCCCACCGGACGTTCATGGGCCGCCAGCGAAACGCACACGTTGAATCCCGTGACGCTCAACGAATTTCGATTCGGGTACATGGAGACCCGCCTCGTGCAGCATATCGCCACCAAGCGGCTATTCGAAGAGTACGGCATCATCGGAGCGCCAAACCTACCCTACGTCGGCGGACTGCCGACCTTCGCAGTCAACGGGCTCACGACGCTCGGTTCCACCGGACCCGCAGCGCTTCCCACCCCGGCCACCGGTTCCGGCAATTTCCCGATCGACAAGCAAGGCATCACGCTGCAGCTTTCCGATAATCTCTCGCTGGTCCGGGGACAGCACACTCTGAAGGTGGGTGCCGATTTCCAGCAGGTCACGCTGTATGCGAACTCGACGCTTTCGGCGCGGCCCGCTTTCGGCTTCAACGGCGTGTACACCCAGAATCCTCAGCAGCGCGCAGGAACCGGCTCCGCGTACGCGGACTTCCTGCTGGGTTACACCAGCAGCGCTACCGTATCTACCCGCTCGCTCAGTGAAAGCCGCCAGCACATCGTTCAGGGCTACATTCAGGATGACTGGAAAGTGGGTCCGCGGCTCACGCTCAATGCGGGGTTGCGCTACGAACTGGCACTGCCGTTCTATGAAACGGCGGATCACTACTCCGATCTGATCCTGGAACCAGGTCCACTCTACGGCAAGGTGCTGGATGCTTCGCAGGCTGCTGCACATGGCTACCGCCGCTCGTTCGTCGACCCTGACTGGAACAACTTCGCCCCGCGCCTCGGGATCGCCTACAAGACGACTCAGAAGAGCGTGATCCGCAGTGCATTCGGCGTATTCTATGGCCGCGACGAGAACATCCCAGTGGCCCGCCGTCCTACGAACAACCCGCCGTACTTCATCCAAAAGACTTATACCAGCGACCAGATCAACCCGGCGATCCTGCTACGGACAGGGTTCCCCGCCAGTGCGCTGGACCCAGCCTCGGTCGTCAACCCGGACGTAAACTCGTACGGCAAGAACACGCCTTTGCCATACGTCCTGCAGTGGAATTTCAATTTCCAGCAGGAGCTGCCCGGCGGCTTTGTAGCCGACGTTGGTTATGTCGGTTCGGGTGCTCGCCGGCTCTACACGCCGTTGAATCTGAACCTGCCCACGCCGGGCCCGGGAGCGATCAATCCGCGCCGGCCGATCCAAGGCTACAGCGCCGTCTACGCTCTGGCACCATGGGTAAACTCCAGCTACAACGCGCTGCTGGCGCAGTTGGAACGCCGGTTTGCGCGAGGCATTAGCGTGCTGTTGGGTTACACCTACGGCCACTCTATCGACTACGCTGGCGCCAATGCCGAGCAGGATACCGGGCCCCAGGATCCAAGGAACTTAACGCCCAACCGGGGCAGCTCCAATTTCGACTTGCGGCATCGACTGGTTGCCAGCTACAGCGTTGAGTTGCCATTCGGGCGAGGCAAGGCACTTCTGGCGCATTCCGCACTGGCTTCGGCGATCTTGGGCGGATGGCAATTATCCGGAATCACGAGCTATCAGACAGGACTGCCATTCACCCCTGTCCTGGGTTTCGATCCGAGCAACACAGGAACCACAGGCCGCCCCAATCGCCTTGCCGACGGTTCCCTGGCGTCGGACGTCCGCGGCGTGCGCCGCTGGTTCGACACTAGCGCATTCATCGCGCCATCCGGTTTCGTTTTCGGCAACTCGGGCCGGAACATCTTGCGCGGGCCGAATCAGTTCAACTCCGACGTAGGGCTGGCCCGAACATTGAGGCCAGGCGAGCGCGTCGCGCTGCAGATTCGCGCCGAAGCATTCAACATTTTCAACACACCGCAATTCGGGCTTCCGGGAACCACCATCGGAACCACCAGCGCAGGAGTCATCAGCACGGTAGTGAATCCCGAGCGCCAGTTGCAGTTTGCGCTGCGGGCGAGCTTCTAGCTCCGAGGACCCTCAGGAGAAAGCACTATGAGTGAGAATAAACGCCGCCAGTTTCTGAAACTCGCCGGGCCTCTGCCGGCCGCCATGGCAACCGGATGCAAAGCTGGAGCCGCCCCGCAAGGGCACGACATTCAGGGCAGCGCCAAATGGGAGCGCCCCCCGAAGCAAACCGGCAATAGCCTGAACCTCCTTGTGTTCGTCGCAGACACCTTTCGGGCCGATAACCTGGAAGCGTATGGCAGCGATTGGGTTCAAACTCCAAACCTGAACCGGTTTGCGCAGCAATCCATAGTATTCCAGGACGCTTACGCCGAGGGCTTGCCGACCATTCCAGCGCGCCGAGTACTCTACACCGGCCGCCGCATCGTGCCTACCTACCATGTGGCACAACTGGGCGAACTTGGCTCCTCTCCGGGGTGGCATCATCTCTATCACGAAGACGTCACTTTGAGCGAGGTGCTCTGGGAAGCGGGTTACTCCACGGCATTGATCGCCGATCTGCCCCACCTCCAACGTCCCGGGCGCAACTTCCACCGCGGCTACAAGTACTTTGAATGGATTCGCGGCCAGGAGACCGATTACTATGCCTTGGCACCCAGGAAGACGCCGGATTTCAGCGACTTGTTCCCGGCCGGCTATATCGATGAAGTCGAAAAGCAATACGGCGATGGAGGCCGTGGCGATTTTCGCAAGTTCCTCAATCAATACACCGCCAACCGGAAGCGCTGGCTCAAGAACGGCGATTCAATCGTCGAACAAACCGCGCGCCGCGCTATCGATTGGCTCAAGCAAAACCGCGACGAAGGCCCGTTCTATTTGCACATCGAGTCCTTCGATCCGCACGAGCCTTGGGATCCGCCCGCAGACTTCCTGCGCAAGTACTACTCCGGTCCCGCGACGCCCAGTTGGCCTGAGCCGCCCTATACGAACATCCAAGTTCCGCCTGAGGGAGTGAAGCGGTTACGCGCGAACTACGCGGGGGAGGCCTCGAATGTGGATCACTGGTTCGGAAAGATCGTCGAAACGCTCGGCGACCTTGGACTCGCGGACAATACGGTCGTCGTATTTCTTTCCGACCACGGCGCTCTGCTCGGAGAACAGGGGCAATTCGCCAAGGGCGCGGAGCGGCAGCGTGTTCAGGTGACACGAATCCCGCTCCTGGTCCGTGTGCCGGGACAATCTTCGGCCAAGGTTAGTGGATTTGTGCAGCATCCTGACCTCCTGCCGACGCTGCTCGGGCGGTTGAACCTGAAAGCTCCTGCGCGCGCGACCGGGCAAGACCTGTGGGAGTACGTCGCCAAGAAGGAATCAACCAACCGGGACCACATCGTTACAGGTTTTGGCTGGATTGCTTCCGTCCGCACTCCGATATGGACCTACGTCGCCGTCTGGAACCCGGAGAAGTACACGGGAACCTTTGCGCCCCAGCTTTACGACGTTCGCAAGGACCCTCAAGAGTTGCGAAACGTCGTCGACTCCTATCCGCAGGTCGCAAAGGACCTGCAAGCCAAGCTACGCGCCTATATCGACAGCGGTTGGGATATCACCCGAGGCAGCTTCGCCGGAAGCGTTTAGAAAGCAGAGCCAGAATGCGTTAGTCCAAAACGCGAGTCCCGCCGGTTGGACTGCGTGACTCCGCTCCCATGACTGAGCGCCTCTGGTCCTGCTGGCGACGGCCTTGCCATCGCGACCAGAGCCAGAGACGGCTCGGGTTTGAGCTCCCAATACCGGAGGATTCGTGGCGTCGCCGACCTTGGCAGATGCAAGCAATCCCGGGCCGAAACCCGCACCTGGCAGTAGGGATTCACTTCGCGGGAGGAAGAGTGTCGGGCTCGTGCTGATCAGCAGCCGGTGCCAACACGATAAAGGCGGCATCGGCCGGGTAGCGGAAGTCGGGAGTTGAAGATCGTCGCCGAACCCACGCCCGGACGTCCCCTCCGGCCCTCCGTGGAGTGATTGACCAGATGAAGTAGACTTCGGGTGTACTTCAGTTTTCGGCTGGCCATTCACCAGTCTGGGATCAACGTGCCTAAACCGGAAGTCCTCCAATCCTGGAAAGAGATCGCGGCATTTTTGGGCGTCACCGTCCGCTCGGTGCAACGTTGGGAGTGTGACGGACTACCGGTCTATCGCCAGTGTGACGGACACAAGGCACGGGTCTTTGCCTACCCGTTAGAACTGAAGCAGTGGCTGGAAGCCGACGGTCTGCGGGCGCAAGAGCCGGAAACTGAGACCGTGGCCAGCCCAACACCTACGCGCGACCATTTCCGGCTCAAGGCGTGGGCGACCGTTGGAGCGGCAGTCGCGGCAGTCGCACTCGCGGCGGTTTTGCTCTGGCGCACAGGCGTGTTCCCTGCCACTCCCATTCCAGCACGGTGGACGCTCGAGGGCTCAACACTCCGCGTGCTCGATTCCGCCGAGCGTCTCTGCTGGCAAAGGACTCTTCCACCGCCCGGTGCGGCTTTCCAAGCCAGAGTGAGCGACAAGGTTGTGATTGCGGACATTGACGGCGACGGCCGCCAGGAAACGCTGCTGAGCTATGTGCCAGCCGGCCCTGAACAGGCCGGCCGGCTCATGTGCTTCGACCACCGGGGGCGTTTGCGGTGGGAAACCCGGTTCGGCGCGGCCCGGACCTTCGGATTGCGGCGGTTCGATGCGAACTATATCGGCGTCTTTGTCAAACCCGTGGTAGCCGGGGGTAGGCGATTGCTGCTTACCGTCGCCAACCACCACATCTGGTATCCGGCGCAAGTCGCCTTATTGGATCCCACCAGCGGCAGGGTGGTAGAGGAGTATTGGCACCCGGGCGCGTTGTCGCATTGCGTCATCCACGACATAGACGGCGACGGGCAGCCCGAGGCCTTGCTGGGTGGCATCAACAATCCGGGTGACGGGTTGGGACATCCCGGCGTGGCCGTTTTGAAACTGCCCTTCTCAAAGGCGCCTCGCCAAGTTTCACAGGCGGGGGACCCTCTGCCGCCCGTCACCGGTGGTGGCGAACTTACCTACGCGCTATTTCCCCTGGCCGACTTCTGCCGGTCGCAGGGGCGCCTGGGGGTAGTTGCGACAATGAGCGTGGACCAGTACGGCCGCATCCTGGTGCAGACACCAGGTTCTGTAGTGTATTACCTGGACTCCCACCTGCGCGCGCTGGAGTACCGCTTTTCGGGCGAGTTCAAGCCGTTTCATGATCGCGAGTTCCATCAGGGCATTCTCGACCACGAGTTTGACGCGGTCGAGGAGGCGTCGATGGGTGACGTGGTGACGTTTGGCTGGGCCCCCGACGGCAATAGCCCGCTATTGAAGCGGTTCTGGAAGTACTAACCGGCAGCCCAAAATGCATTTCGAACTCCGCGTGTTAACGACTACGGCGGAGTAGCCTCCCAGGAATTGGCCACGCACCTGCGGGTCGCTCGCCGAACCGGATCAGCCCTGCTCGTTTCAAGGCAACTCTTTGGTACCCCCGGTGCAAACCCTCTACGGCCAGTACTGCGTCAGTACCAGACAGAGCGACATGTCGCACCTTGTCGCCTAACGCGCGAAGACCTCCTCCCCATACTGATTGAGGAGACGGCGTTCAGAAACGCAATCTCACCGTAATAACTGCACCTGCAAAAGGAGATTCGCAATGCATATGAAATCGCGTCCTGTCGAAGGGACCGCCCTATTAACACTTGGCCGCAACCTTGCCCTCGCCCTTGCTTCCGTGTGCCTGATGGCACCCTGCGCCAGCGGCGCCGCTATCAACTACGCCGTTGGCCAGCCCGCCACAGCCAGCAGTTCCTACTACGGAGATTCCTGGATTGGTCACGGGAACGACGGGTTAATGACCACGGCGTGGGTAGCGAGCGGGTGGGATGCCTGGTGGCAAGTTGACTTGGGAGCGATCGTTCCAATAGATGATGTCGCGGTGTTCAATGCCGACGGCCCAGGCTACCACACCACATTTCAGCTGTCGTGGAGCACGGACGGCTCCACATGGTTGCCTATCGGCTTGCAGACAACTGGTTCCGGACCCTCCTGGACTTTCAGTTTCGCCACCGCCGGAGAGGAAATGCGCTATATCCGCTACAGCACCATAGGCGAGTCAGGATCCGATTGGGGCGCGCTCATTGAACTGCAGGCTTTTGGCTCCGGTGAATTGCCGGGCCAGGTCCCCGAACCGGCCTCTTTCGCCATGATGTTCGCCGGTCTCGCCGTGGTTGGCCTCGTTCACCGCATACGCCACCAATAATCAGGGTTGGCGTTGAACGGCGCGGTCCAATTGTTGCAACGTGCGGAATAGGAGTGCGTTAGCGCTTCCGGCGCGGCTCATTTGAGGATGCGGAGAACGATCGCGGCCGGGACGGACATCGTTGCCGGCCCGCGCATCGATCGGTGTGAGCGGGGTAAGTCATCCGGCTGTTGCCCCCTGTTTAGGAGATCGGACCGCACGCCGGAATGCGGCCCCGCAAACCACCGGCCGGGAATTTGACCTTCCGGCCGGTCTTGATTCACTGATGCCGCGTGGGCAACACAGCACCTCGTCAAGGACGATTCGATCCGCCGTTGTTTTGGTTGCACCCCGGCCTCTGGTCAAGTTGACAGGTGAGTCGCGAACTTCCCGATATCTCGCTGTGGCATGTGGAGCGGGCAATACGAGCCCTGATCTCGTGGCAGGCCACCCGGTGGCACGATTCGGCCGCCACTGGATTGGCCCATCACTCAGTGCGACGTCGGTCGATGACTTATCTTCGGGAATCGCATGGACCGGCCGGTTTGGCATCAACTCTCGCGCGGGCCGGCGCGATCGGCGGAGTCGCCGATTCATGCGTACTACTGAATTGGCAATCCCAGCCAGCTTCGCCCACGACCGCGAGCGGATGATAAGCTCTTCGCAGATGACGCAGCACCGAAGACGTCCGAGTGGCAGGCGAGCCCCTCTCACGGCGGTTTGGATGTTCAGTGCCTTATGCCGCGCGCAAAGCGCGTGCCCTTCAGTCTCGCTGATTCCGAAGTCCGACTATTCGTTCCTGATCGCCGCTGCGCAGGGCAGTGCGGCTGGTGCCTGGCGCTGGGTGATCAACGGCTCGGCGCAGGCCCCACTCACGGGCCGGCAGACCCTGCTACTGCACGCCGACGGGAGCGCGACTTCGATCGAGGGCAAGCCGCCGCTAGTGGAGAGCGGCGTCAGCTATCAGCCGGGGCGCTGGGGAACGGCGTTTGCGCTGGATCCGCACGGGCAACTGGCCTATGCAACCGCGGGTACCCTCGACCTGACCGAAGGAACACTGGAGATGTGGGTTGCACTGGGCGGTTCCGGCCAGGATTCACAATACCGGGTGAGCCAGGCACTCTTCTCGTATCAAGCGCCTAACGGAGACTCTCTCCAAATCACACAGGATGGGGCGCAGGGTGTCATCTACGCGGGCGGCGTGACGAACGGGCAATGGCAGAGCGCCTGGAGCAGCTCGGTGGAATCGCGTACCTGGGCAGCCGGGGAGTGGCACCACATTGCGTTCTCGTGGTCTCAATCCGCGAGCCGCATGAAGTTCTACCTGGATGGAACTCTCGCCGCCGACACGAATGAAGGCCGCTATGCCGCGCCTTCCACAGCCGGAGACCGTTTCGCAATCGGAGGCTCGCTCAACGGGGCAGCGGCCGCCTATTTGGTGGACGAGGTGCGCGTTACTGGCCGCGCGCTAAATGCGGATGAAGTGAGATGGAGCGCTCAGCGCACGGCTCCCGCTCCCGCGCTTGAGTTGGCGCTGCCGCTAGCCGAGCGCGCGGCGGGCGATAAGATCCAACTCCAGTTCACACCTCAGGGTGGAACTGCCTGCCCCAGTGCGGTTTACGACTATCCCGGGATCCCGATTGTCAACGTCGACCCGCCGAGC
>CAIVVT010000243.1 GCA_903909435.1 uncultured Acidobacteriia bacterium
GACGTCCCCGACTTCATTCGCGACCGAATTCCGGAGCACGACGTTCTGGTCGCAGGATTCCCGTGCCAGCCGTTCTCGATCGCCGGCGTATCCAAGAAGAATGCTTTGGGGCGAGCACATGGCTTCGCGTGTGAAACGCAGGGAACGCTTTTCTTCGATATCTGCCGCATCCTTGAAGCACGCCGGCCCCTGGCTTTCATGCTCGAGAACGTCCGGAACCTCAAGAGTCACGATAAGGGCCGTACATTCGATGTGATCATGCGGTCGCTCGACGAACTCGGATACAAGGTGACGTCGCGCGTCATCGATGCGAAGCCCTGGGTACCGCAGCATCGCGAGAGGGTCTTTATCGTGGGCTTTCGGGAGCCCCCGGGCTTCGATTTCTCACAGGTCGCGATTCCGGAGCGCGAGGGACCCAAGCTCGGCGCAATCCTTCATCCGGAAAACGGCACTGAGACGGCAGATGATCGGTTCATCGTCGGAGCCAAGGCGAAGGTTGCGGCGCGCTATACGCTTACGGACCACTTGTGGGAGTACCTGCAAGGTTACGCAGCGAAGCATCAGGCCGCGGGCAATGGATTTGGGTTCGGCCTCGTGAACAAGAAGATGACGGCGCGCACGCTGTCCGCACGCTATTACAAAGACGGTTCCGAGATTCTGATCGACCGCGGTCGCGGAAAGACGCCGCGGCGACTGACGCCCCGTGAATGTGCCCGCCTGATGGGGTTCCCGGATTCGTACCAGATCCCCGTCAGCGATACGCAGGCCTACAGGCAGTTTGGAAACTCCGTGGTCGTACCCGTTGTGAAGGCCGTCTCGACCGCGATGAAGCCGCACGTCGTGGCGTTAAAGTCGCGGCTGGAGGCACGTCAGACCGGAATGCCGGTCTGATGTCCGACGTCCATGATCCGGCCACCCGACGCCGGAACATGGCAGCAATCCGCAGTCGCGATACCGCACCGGAGTTAAAGCTCCGTAAGGAGTTGCACGGGCTCGGGTATCGGTACCGCCTTCATGTCAAAGGCCTGCCTGGGCGGCCGGACATCGTTCTTCCGAGGCATCACGCAATCGTATTCGTGCACGGCTGCTTCTTTCACATGCACCAGTGCCATGCGTTCAAGTGGCCCAAGACGCGGGCGGAGTTCTGGCGACAAAAGATCAGCGAGAACGCGGCACGCGATAAGAGAACGGAAGTCACGTTGGTTGAGCAGGGGTGGCGGGTTGGCATCGTCTGGGAATGCTCGCTTCGAAAGCCGCGTAACGGCGTAGCAGCTCGCCTCTCGAAATGGCTGCGATTAAACCGAACCCGTATTGAGCTCTAGCCATGGCACCCGCCAATTATCCTTCGCTTGAAAGCCTGATCACCGCGATGGCAGCGCTGGGCGCCGACCGCATCGTCGCGAAGCCGCTGAGCGAGAACGACAACACCAAGCAGCAAATCTATCTCGGCGGAAACTTTGAATCGCTCAATGTGATCCCCTACGGAAGCGTTGTCGAAGACTCCGCTCCGAAGACTCCGAACCTCAAAGCCACCATCGCACTTCAGTGGATGACATCGGATGGTCGCGCCGAACCTGCACCTCACGCACAGCTGATCCTGTACCCAGATTATCCGGAGGTTCGGCTCTCCGGATACATTAGAGTTAGATCGTCAGAGCCA
>CAIVVT010000244.1 GCA_903909435.1 uncultured Acidobacteriia bacterium
ACATTCAGCGCGATTGCGGCGACGACTGCGACCGCGAGTTGGACGGCAGCAACGCGAGGCGTGACCGGTTACTCCTACACCACGAACGGCGGCACGACGTGGGTGCCCGTCGGACTCGCTCTCACGACGCCCCTGACGGGTCTGACGCCCTCGACGACGTATACCGTGCAGATTGAAGCGACGAACACGACCGGGGCGGGTCCCGCGAGCTCGGGAAGCTTTACGACGCCGGCAGCGCCATTGCCGCCCGGGACACCGGGAACGCCGACGTTCACTAACGTTACGCCAACGACTGCGACCGTGAGTTGGACCGCGGCGTCCGGAACGGTCCTGAGCTACGAGTACAGCCTCAATGGCGGGACGAGCTGGACCAATGTCGGATCCTCGCTGACCGCCAATCTGAGCGGATTGACGCTTGGAACGGCCTACACGGTCAAGGTACATGCCGTGAACACAGCAGGAACCGGCACGGCCAGCTCCGCGGGCTTCACGACGCCGTCTACTTATCAGGTTACAGATAGTTCCGGAACGGTAGTTGCGAGCGCCGCGACGCTGTATTTGGCAGGGCAATCGTGCACGACCATCAATCGCACGCTCTTGTGCACGTGGACGGTAGCTCAGCGGTACGGCTCGCACGTTGTTGTGGCGAGCATCGTCGGAACGAATTCCGCATGTCCGTCCGGTAATACTGCCGTGCTCGTTACGGGGTACACCCGGCCGAGCACCACTTCTTGTGAGATCGATGCGACCCCTGCCGTATATGGGCACTAGAGGACAACCATGAAGCGCAAGAACTATGCTGCATTAGTCCTCGTCGTCAGTCTCGGCATTGGGTCGACCGACGTGTGCATCGGGCAAACCGCAGACACTGCGCAGATCTCCGTTCCGAGCCTGAATATGCCTCCCGACCAGCAACTGCAGCTTGCTCAGGCCATCTACCAGCTCATCGTCGCCCAAGGCGGCAGCCCGGCAACTTTGGTACTGGTCGATGACGCCGGCGCACAGGTCAGTTTCGACACCACAGCCCTATCAGGTCCGTAGCGCCGATCGGGTCCCCACAATGGCCACACTCGCTCGAGACTCTCGACTCAAGGACTGAGTAATGACCGACTTGCACGTGATTTCCACGCCGGAGCGCGCGGGCCGCAAAGCCGCACTGCTAACCACTGGACTGCTCGTTGGCACGATCTGCGTCCTTAGCAATGCCGCGGCATTGCCCGCCGCAACCATTGGGCGACCTGCACTCGTGTCGCCCAGTGCCGCCGAGGCGTATTTTCCAACTTCGGCCGACGTCAATTGGACATCTACGCTGGGGTTGGCGCCCGGGGCATACCCGAACGAGGTCAATGAGCTAGCGCGCGCGCTCGGCGGGAACGTCGACGAAATCTATGATTTCGTCCGGAATTACGTCGACACGACATTCGTCTTTGGCGTTCAAAAGGGGGCACTGGGCGCAATCATCGACAAGAGCGGATCCCCGTTCGATCAGGCGCAGCTGATGGTGAATCTCCTGCGAAAGTCGGGGTACGCAGCCAATTACCAGCTCGGCACCATCACGCTCGATGCGGTTGGATTCCAAAACTGGACGAATATTTCGAACGCGCAAGCCGCATGTGATCTACTCGCGAGTGGAGGCATCCCGGGATCGGTCAACGGTACGACTTCGAAGATGTGCTCGACGATTGCGTCGACCGACCCGGTCACCACCGTGACGCTGGAGCATATCTGGGTGGATGTCGTGATCCCGATCGGCGGCTCCACGCACTACGTATTCGATCCCAGCTATAAGCCGTATGTGTTCACGCCCGGCGCCAATCTTGCCGTGGCCAGCGGACTCACGTCGGGCGCCGCCCTGACGGCCGCCACGGGATCGGGATACTCATCTGGAACGACGAGTTCGCAGGGCGCGTCCTTCCCATTTGTAATGGGTCTGAATTCGACAACGCTGAACTCTACGCTCGCGGGCTACGCGGCGAATCTTCAGACCTATATCCAGTCGAATATTCCGGCCGGCAAGATCATCGACCTCGTGGGCGGCCGCGAAATCTCCCGCTACACGCCGGCCGCAACTGCCCCTGGCCTTCGGATCACCACGCTTCCGTATCCGTCTACCGTAACCCGGACCTGGACCGGAAACATCCCGGACCAGTTTCGCACGCTTTTGACGGTCAACATTACGAAGGCCAATACCAGCGGCACTTACACACCGGCCGTCACGAACCAGAAGGTCTTCATCGATGACGTCTATGGCCGGCGGCTGATTTACGACACGACTTTTCAAACCGGGAATACACAATCTTTTACCGGCAATCTCAACGTCGTGGACGAGTTCGGTGCCTCCACGACGCTCCAATCATTGTCCAATACCGACACGACCTTCTACAGCATCGGCACCGTGTCTCTGGCCGTGAACCACCCCTATCCTGCTGACGCCGCAGGTTCACTCACAGCCACTGGCACATACATGGACACGGTGTTTACGCGAGACCATGTGCGGTATTCGACGCCATTCGTCATCGTACACGGTTGGGGCGATACCAATCGGGGGCTCGTCGACAAGTGGGGCCACAAGCCGGACACCCCGATCCCGTTCATGCCAGCTAACGGCTGCGAAACCTGTGTGTCCGCGTACCACGCTGGGAAGGGTGATCGGTCGCGGGAGCGGCTGGTGGCGAGCTGGTTGGTGCAATCCTCCAAGGCCGCGCGGCTTCACGCGTCGATTGGGAAGTCCATCTATACGAACCACCACAGCATCGGCATTGCGCACGGCGATACCGAGATTCACTCGGTCAATGTCACTCCGCACGTCCCGACGCCTACCTGGAACTACAGCATAGCCGAGAGTTTTGACCGGTTCGACGTGGAGACCGGCTTTAGTGTCACCAGTACCACGGCCAACGCGGCGGACCGACGAGCGGTAATTCACGCGGTCGCAGCGACTCAGGATGCGCTGGAAGGCAGCGTTTCAGCGCAGATCTCAGACCTTCCGGACACGGCCTCCACCGCGACTCGCTTCGAGTGGGGCAACGCCCCGCCGACCGCCGAGGATCCGTCCGGGACATCGGGGAGCATCGGCGCCCGTCGGTTCTACCGGCTCAATCAAACCAATGGCTCGACGATGGGTCCCATCCAGGCCCTCTTGCTGGTCGAAGGAAAACTGACCACGACGAGCTCCGAATTACACGGCCCCGGGGAGCCGACTATTGGGCCGGGGGAGACCGCGGCACGCCAGAGCGCGGTCGCAAGTCTTCTGTCGACGTACGCCGCCCAGGGATTTGATGTCGTGGGATCCGAGGAGGCGTTTCTCGGCCCCGGGCAACGTGGCGGCTTCTTCACGGCCGCCACAACCAATCCCACGTTTCAGTACACCCACCAGTACTCGAAACAACGCGGCGGTGCGTTCGTCGCGACGCTTTACGATCCAGTGACCGGTGACCCGACCCAAATCGCGCACATTGTCGCGAATGTCGGGGCCTTCGGCGGTGTCGGAATTAAAGGCGGTGGGGGTGGCGCTCAGCCACAACACGAGTCCATGTACGATCCCGCGCAGGCTGCGGATATCCTCAAGTCAAAATTCGTAGATCGTTCGAAAGCAGTTGGCGTCGACTTGGAGTCCGGTGCCGTCACCTATACAAGCCCAGCGACGTTGTCGGTGGGTAGCGGCGACTTCCCCTATTCACTGTCGGCCAATTTGATTTGGCGGGGCGGAGAATTCCAGAACGCCATCTTCAGTCCCGTCTCGCATACCGCGCCCACTACCCCATGGACTACGAACTGGAACAATAGCGTCGCTGTCTCCGGTAGCGGTCTTGAGGCGATGGGCGAGACGGACGTTCGGGCGACTGCTGGAACGGTTGCCGCGTTCCTCGCGATGCAAGACATCTACCGGTCGGCAGTATCGCCGCAGCGCGACGTGGCCGGCGTTCTCGCCGGCGCATGGTGGACGCACCAGATCACTGGAAATGTCGCGACCGTGAACGTCGGCGCAGACACCCGTCAGTTCCTCAAGAAGGTGGATGGCACTTGGTTCTTTCCAGGGGCCGGCGCCTATGCGGCGCTCGCCCAGACTGGCCAACGGGCCGTGTACGCGCCGCCCAAGTGCGGTGGTGGCTACGACTACGTCCTGACTCGCGGCTGGGACTATTCCGGTGTTTCGTTCACGGTAACCAACACGCATGGCGACCAGGAGAACTTCAATTTCTGGAGCACGAGCTACCAGGACGCCTCTGCGTCGTACTGCGCCTTCTTGCATGGCTTCAGGCTAACGAGCTGGACATTTCCCTATGGGGTCACGGTCAATTTGACCTACCAGGCATCCGCCGCGAATCAGATTGAGGACCTCGTGCAGGTCAGCAATTCGCTGGGGCGTCAGATCAACTTCGTCTCCAGCGGTCTCGCAGGCTTTAACAATGGCCTTTCTGGCGTGGATGCGAGAGCCGTGGTCGCGACTCCGATGTCGGTGGCCGCGCTGACCGGGACCCACACAGATCCCATGGGAGCGACGACGACCTTCAACGCAATTACAATGGGCGGGCATTACCTACTCGGAGCTGTCTTCGGGGCGGATAATTCCACCGCCGCTACGCTGGCCTATGGCTACGATTCGCTCGGCCGAGTGACGAGCGCGCAGGACGCCGTTGCCATCCAGCTGCCTGGCACCCGTAACCCCTATTTGTTCTATCTTGGCGAGAGTGCCCGCGCGGAGCGCATGGATCCCGCGGGCGGCGCCTACACGGTCATCAACGACCTCTATAAGAGGCCGCTGGCGTTCATTGACGAACTCGGAAACCAGACAACCGTAACTCACGACGGGCGTGGTCGGGTCACTGGCTATACCTTTCCTGAGGGCAATCAGGAAGCCTTTACCTACGACGACCGCAATAACACGCTCGGATATACGAAGATCCCGAAGGTCGGCTCGTCGTACGGGAATATTCCAATCTCGGCACAGTGGAATCTGACGTGGAATAAGCCGTCCCAGATTACGGATGCGAATGGCTGCACCACGACGTTCACCTATTACCCGTCCGGCAACGGAGCCTCGGAGATGCAGAATGCCACTCGGTGTCCGCCGGCGACAGGACAGCCGCCGCCGGTCTATGCGTTCACCTACAACGCCTTCGGCAAGATCCTGCAGACGACCGACCCGACAAATCTGGTCTCCGTGAATACCTACGACCCAGTTACCGGAAACCTGCTGTCGACGACTCTCGACCCCACCGGCCTAATTTCCACCACCCAGTTCGGCTACGACAGCATCGGCGATCTGAAGACAGTAACCGACGCTCGCCTCAATGTTACGGAGAACTGGCACGACCTCGATCGTCGCAAGAATCTCGTGCTGCACCACGACGGTGGCATCACCGCCAACCTGCTCGCGGCGGAGAGGACGACATACGATCTGCTGGGCCGTGCGACCTTGGCAGAGGCAGGAACCGCATTCTCTGGATTGTTGGTTTCGGCCTGGCAAACGACCAAGAGTACGGGTTACACCCCCACGTCGAAGGTCGACCACGAAACCAATGGTGCCGGTGAGACGACGCGGTACACCTACGATCCGATGGACCGGGCCACTATCGTTGCTGATCCACTGGGTCGCCGAACCGCGTCCGTCTATGACCTCGCCGGGCATACGCTTTTCACGTGGCGTGGCTGGGATAGCTCTACACCGCCGGTAGGGACGGAGCCCTGGACGCCCGTCGGATATACGGGCTCCGGGCGAATCCGGTATGCCGCGTACACCTACTCTCCGAATGGCAATCAGACGAAGGTTCTGGACGCGAACAATAACGTCACGTTGCTCGCCTACGATGGACACGATCGGCTGGCGTTCCTGATGTTCCCGGACTCGACGGGGGCAACGTGCACCCCGGGCGGGACCGACAATACGGCGCCCACGTGCCCTGGAACGCCGCTGAATCCCAATAGTGCTAGCTACGAGCAATACCGATACAACAGCGATGGATCCCGGGCCTCGGTCAGGAAGCGAGACGCGCAGGTCATCAACTTTTCCTATGACGCGCTGGGTCGCCAGACGCTTAAGGACCTGCCGGGAACTACTTCCGGCGATGTCTACACACTCTACGATGCCGCCGGACGTCCCACCGATGTGCTGTTTGGAAGCATTGCGGGCACCGGGGTTCACTACGGGTATGACTCGGCAAAGAGGCAGAGCACAGAAGCGACATTTGGTCGAACCATGACGTACGGCTATGACAGCGTTGGTAACCGGAACCTTGTGACCTGGCCAGACGGCGTCTTCGTCAACTACGACTTCGACAACTTGAACCGTGTGTGGCGGATTCGGGAACAGAACACCAATACCGGACCTGGCGTCCTAGCGACGTATGCGCTGGATGCCCTGTCGCGACGGAAGGCGATCACGCGCGGTAATGGGACAAGCACTGGTTATGGATATGATCTGGCGTCCCGACTCGCGTCGCTGACCCAGGACGTCGCGGGCACGAGCCAGGACGTCACGTTCGAATTTGGGTATACGGCAGCGGGGCAGCTCCAGCAGCGGACGGCGAGCAGCGTCCTATACAGCTGGCCACGTAACACCGCGTCCGTGACGTACACGCCGGATGCGCTCAATCGGTACGCCGCGGTCTCAGGTACGTCATACACCTATGACGCGCGCGGGAATCTGACGACCGACGGCTCGAGGACCTTTACCTACGATGTTGAGAACCGGCTCACGGCCGAGGTAGGCGGCGCTGGGCTGACGCTCTCGTATGATCCACTCGGCCGGCTGTGGCAGACGGTATCCGGATCAACGACGACGCAGTTCCTGTACGACGGATCGAGGCTGGTCGCGGAGTACAACACCGGGAACACGGTACTCCGGCGCTACGTGCACGGGCCAGGCGTCGACGAACCGGCAGTTTGGTATGAGGGCAGCGGCCTCACCGATCGTCGCTGGTTCCACGTCGATGAGCGCGGCTCAACCATCGCGACGACAGACAGCACCGGTGCAGCTACGATCTATAGCTACGGGCCCTACGGTGAGCCGACCACTTGGGCGGGGGCGCGGTTCAGGTACACAGGCCAGATCGCGTTGCCGGAAGCGAATCTTTATCACTACAAGGCGCGCGTCTACGATCCGAAGCTGGGGAGGTTCCTGCAGACCGATCCCATAGGGACTAAGGATAACCTTAACGTCTACGCATATGTGGGCAACGATCCAGAAGACAACTCTGATCCGTCAGGACTTGATTGCGCGTCGAAAGGCGGAACGACCACATGCTATTTTTCTGTCACGGGGAGCCGCATTCCAATGAAGATTTCCTTCCCCACTCCACCGGGGGTTAAGGACGGAATATTGACAAGTTCTGCAATAGAGGAGCACTTCTATGTAATAGCAACCTCGCACAACAAGTCCGACAAAGCCGTACAGCAGTCTATTGTGAATGATCCGACACCCAATCCTCACGATAGGCCGGCAAGTCCAGAGGGGACTCCGAATGATGCAAGGCCGGACGGCCGAAGGGGGGACCTTGCCGACGCCGGCAAACTTTTAGGGGATGATCCGAAAAGTCCAGTGATCAGCTATTCTGCAACGGACAGCAACGGTAATACCTGGACATTGAATGTTACCCAACCCGGACACGGGCTACATTTTGGATACGTGCTAAGAGGATCTGTCGGAAATACGGTCTACTCGATTGGAGAAGGCTGGGCATACAAGCAGGCTGTTCCGTTTCTTGGTGCTTATATAGATGGCGTTTGGAATTTGCAGAATCAGGCGAATATCGATGAAACCAAGTAGGTCGAAAGTTATTCGGGCCCTGGTGCTGGTGGCTTGCGTAACTCTTTTGCTTGCGCCGTCCGCCCTCGTAGCGTCCGTTTGGACGCCCGTTAACCTGGAGGTAGCCGCAGCAGCCGTAGTTGTTGCGACAACTTTGGCGCGGTCTGCCACAGTCTGGCGGTGGGCTGGTGCAATAGTTGCGTCCATCATCATTGCGGTACCGCCTTACCCGTATTGGCTGTTCGCCTCGAATCAGCGCGGCTGGTACCTGCATTTTTTCCATGGATTTACCATCAGAACGGTACCGATTGGGACTTTCGTTACCGTTATGGTGCTCTGCCTTGCGATTTTTAGATTTGTTCACTGGGCTGTATCTCAACGTCCTTAGCCCCGAGCAGAAGCGGCTGCGGCGCTTAGAAATCGCGCGGTCCGCTCACGGTGCGGTCCCCAGGTCTCTCCGGGATCGGTTTGCCATCCTCACCGATTGGCGCAATTCGCACCGCTCTCATCGAAAGGAAAGCCAACTGCAAGTGAAGCGGCTATTCATCTACCAATTTGGCACCAAACCGGAGTCGAGACATTTTAACGTGACCCCCGAGATTGGTCCCGTACCGGGGTAGAGTCCGCTCAAGGAGCGAGCGGTGGACAATGTCAGGTTTACGGACGAGCAGATCACTCGGGAGCTGAAGGAACCCGAGGCAAGAGCTAAGACGGCGGCCTTGCACCGTAAGCACGGGGCTCGAATGCAACGTTCTACAGCTGGTATTCGAAGTTCGGCGGGGTGACAGTCTCGGATGCCATAAGGTTGAAGAATCTCGAGGCCGAGAACGCGACGCTGACGAAGCTGCCGGCCGAATCTGAAGTCGACAATACATCGCTGAAGGATCTGCTGTCGCGAATATGGTGAGCCCATGGGTCCGGCGCGAAGTCGTCGCGGTGCTGATGCACGAGCGTGGCTATGTTGTCACGAAGGTCTGTGTGCGTATTCCACGCGATGGTGAACGGGGTTTCTACGGGAACGTGAACGGGGATTCCAGGGCATGGTGAACACGATTCCACGGGAACGTGAACACTTGGCCGGGGTCGGTGGAATGCTGTTCACGATCCCGTGGAACGGTGTTCACGATCGTGGCGGCGGGAGGATGGCGGCTGGAGATGAGCTGACGGTGGCGGCGTACGCTGGGCGCTTTTTACCCAGGAGCAACGCCGGTGCCGAACGCGAGGATCTCCATGTCGAAGCTGTAGCAGATCATCCAGTTGCAGTCGAGCAACCTGAGCGTGCGGGAGCTGTCCCGGGCGCTGTCGATGTCGGTCGGGGCGGTATCGAAGTACCTAGCGATGGCGCGGGCGGCGGGCCAGGAGCTGGATGAGACGGCGCTGGAGCGCCGGATCTTCGGGGAGCCGGCGCCGGCGGCGCCGGGTCGGTTCGCGCCGGTGGACTGCGCTTGGGTGCACGGTGAGCTGAAGCGGCACCGGCACGTGACGCTGCAGCTGCTGTCGGAGGAGTACCGCGCGCGGCACGGCGAGCAGGCCTACCGGTACAGTG
>CAIVVT010000245.1 GCA_903909435.1 uncultured Acidobacteriia bacterium
CAGGCCGTGGACGATTCCGGTTTCTGGCGGCGTTACGCCGGCGTCGACACGCTGATTATCCTCATGGGCGTGCGCAACCGGGCGGCCATCGCGGCCGCGCTGATTGCGGCCGGTCGCCGCGGCCTCGAACCCGTCGCCTTCATCGAAAACGGGTCCACTCCCCGCGAGCGCGTCGTGTTGAGCGACCTCAATACGGTCGCGGCGGGGCAGGTCGAGGTACATGCTCCCGCCATCTTCGTGGCCGGCGACGTGGTGCACTGCCGCGAGTTGCTGCTGCCCGCACTGGCCGAAATGGTGGCCTGAACGCGGCTGCGCAGTTTCCCGCACAGTCAGTAGCTAGCCGAGTCGGCCGCCTGGGACAGGCTCAGGCAAACCCACTCGCGATCCGTGAGCCGGCCCACCGGATGCCAACCATGCGTCCACAAAGCTTGCTCGACACCCGGCTCGTGCCGCTCCGGAAAGCCCGTCAGGATGATCAACCGCCGCGCCACCCGGGCGTATTCCGCAGCTAGGTTCAGGTGCGTCGCGGCGTTGATGTTAGCCACAACCACATCGGTGCTGGCCGCCGCAACGGCGCGCAGCGAGCCGGCGAAAACTCGCGCTGGGTGCGCGTCCCGGATCAGGTTATGCCGGGCCGTGCGGGCACTCTCGTATTCAATGTCACAACCTACGCCCCGTCCCCCCAGCAGGTACGTGCCGGCCAGCAGAATTCCCGTTCCCGTGCCTACGTCGAGAATCCGCTCGCCCGCGTGCACGTGCGATTCCAGCGCGGTCAGCGCGAGTCGCGTGGCTGGATGGTCGCCGGTACCCAGCGCCATGCCCGGATGGACGGTCAGCCGCATCCTGCCGGCAGGCGTCTCCGATTCGTCCCACTCCGGCGCCAGGTAGAACCGCAATCCCACTTCCACCGGCTGCCAGGCCTGCCGGGTTACGGCTTCCCAGTCGGTGGCCGCCTCTTCGCTGACCAGCGGCAGGAAGGTCGAGAAACGGGCAGCCAGGTCGCCTGCGGAATCAAACCACGCCCGCAGCCGCACCCGTCCTCCGGGCAACTCCTCTTCCTGGATACCGCGCGTCCCGTGTTCCCAAAGCTCAGCCGAGAGTAGTGCCGACTCCGATTCGCGGCATTCCAGGCTGAGTGAGATCATGTCGTGATTATCCTCGCGAGCGAGTGGCTACGCCAATCTGAGGCGGTCTGCCGGGAGTTGGCGCGACTCGCGCGACGCCTCTCTCCAACGCAGAACTACCCCCTCATAGCTCCAGCATTTGCGGTACCACCGGCACAAATCACCGCGCCCGCTAGCAAGCAGTCTACAGCGCGGAGCAGGCCCCGGACCAGTGGCTACGGCGCATTGCGGACTGGGTTGCAAGCGGGCGGGCGCACCCGCAGAATGCCCTAGTACTCGGTTCAGTAAGGGTACATTAATCATCCGATTGTCGAGAATATGGCGGAATCGGGGCTCTCCGAGGCACCCGGCTATGGCCGCACCGATCCCGCAAAGCATAACATCAGCTTATGAGCCTGCTGGGATTGGTCATCTGGG
>CAIVVT010000246.1 GCA_903909435.1 uncultured Acidobacteriia bacterium
GCCTCCGACCCGAGCTGCCCGGCCGGCTCGATCCAAGTCGCGTCATACACGGTGTCATACACAGCGCTGGACGGCGGCGACACCTGCGTGGTCACGCGCCTCCCCGACGGCGGCGCGACGTTTCAGAACCTCCTCACGACGCCCGCATCGAGCTCGATGCTCCTCTGCGCATCGGGAATCGACGCAGGAGCACCGGTCCTCTCTCTCGCATCGGTCACGCTGACCTCGTCGGGCACGACGAGCTACACCTCCTCGTCGTCGACGAGCGACGTCACCAACACGGCCTGCCTGTGCAACCTCACCATCGGCGACGCGCTCTCCATCACGCTCGCGACGCCGGATGGCGGCCCTGTCTCATTTCAGCGCGGCCTCGACGGCGGCTTCATCTTCACGTACGTTCCGACCTTCACGGGCGAGCTCGACTATTCATTCCAGGCGAGCGGCGACAACACGGTCGCGTGCGCCTGCAACGTGCCGTGCGGCGCGCACTACGCGATGAGCGCGACGCAGTAGCAGGGGTGAGCCTGCCCCGATCTCGTGGACACCTTCGATGTGAGGGAGAATCAGTCCATGGAACCGAGAAAGCGACGCAGCTTCACGAGAGAGTACAAGGCCGAGATGGTGGCGCTGTGGAAGCGCAGCGGGAAGAGCATCGGGTTGTTCTCGAAGGAGATGGGGCTGACGGAAACTTCGTTGCGAGCCTGGGCGAAGCAGGCTGAGATCGACGCCGGGAAGGGGCCGCCGGGCGCGATGACGACGGAGGAGCGGCAGGAGAATACGCGGCTGCGGCGCGAGCTCCGGCAGATGACGATGGAGCGGGACTTCCTCCGAAAAGCTGCAGCGTTCTTCGCCAGGGGCGGAAAATGAGCTTCGAGCTCGTTACGGCGGAGGACGCGCACTACCCGAAGGCGCTGATGTGTCGTGCGCTCGGGCTCTCCCGCTCCGGGAATCATGCGTATGAGACGCGCGGGCCGTCGCGGCGCGCATTAGAAACTCAGCGATTAGACGTCGAGGTGGCGGCGATTTTTAATGAGTTAAAAGGTCGCTACGGAGCGCCGCGCATCGAGAAGGAACTGCGGTTGCGCAATCACCGCACGAGCAGGAAACGGGTCGCGGCGTCGATGGTGCGGCAGGGATTAAAAGCACGACCGAAGCGGCGCTGGCACCGGACGACCGACTCGAGGCATACGCAGCCGATTGCTCCGAATCTCCTCGAGCGGAACTTTACCGCCGAGGTGCCGGACCGCGTCTGGGTTGCCGATACAACCTACCTTCCGGTGCTCGGCGGCTTTATCTACCTCTGCGTGATCCTCGATTTGTTTTCGCGCAGGGTCGTCGGCTGGTCGGTCGATGACAGGCTCGATGCCGAGCTGTCCGGCGAGGCGCTGCGGCGCGCGCTCGCGGTGCGCCAGCCCGCGCCTGGCCTGATCTTCCACTCCGACCGCGGCATCGAGTTCGCAGCCAGAAGTTTCCGCGACCGCCTCGCCCGCGTCGGCGCCGTCCAGAGCATGAGCCGCAAAGGCAACTGCTGGGACAACGCGGTCGCCGAGAGCTTCTTCTCCACCCTCGAGTTCGAGATGGAGCCGGGCCAAGGCTGGCGCTTCGCAGACGATGCCCGGCTCGAATTGTCCAACTTCATCGACGGCTATTACAACCAGAGGAGATTACACTCGAGCAACGACTACCGCAGTCCGAACAGCACCGAAGCCGATTGGCGTTCTGAAGCCAGGGCAGCATAAACTCGGTGTCCACGAAAACGGGGCAAGCTCAGTGTTCCCGAAATCACTCCGGCGTCGGGGTCAATGGCGAGCCCCGCAGGAAGGGGGGTGCTTGGACTGACGGCATAGGACATGACCGGCCCACCGTCGCTACTCGGAGTAGTCGAGCAC
>CAIVVT010000247.1 GCA_903909435.1 uncultured Acidobacteriia bacterium
CACGCGCCGGCTGAGTAGGGCGAACAATGCATCTTGCCTGATCGAGCCGAAGAAATTGGCGATATCGGCCTTCAGATAGAAGGCCGGCCTGGTCCAGTTCTCGGTGGCGCTGCGCAGATGGCCGTCCAGCCGATCGGCGGCGTAGAGGGTGCCGCGCCCCTTGATGCTGGCGCAGCTGTCGTGGATGAAGGCTCGCTCGAAGATCGGACCGATGGCGCGATAGACCAGGTGATGGACGATCCGGTCCCGAAACTCGGCCGCCCAAACCTCGCGCGGCTTCGGGTGCCTGACCACGAATACCGAGGCCGGCGACGGCTCCCAGCTGCCGGCCTGCAGCTCCCGGTAAAGCTCCATCAGGTTGTCCTCGAGGTGGATCTCGAAGGCCCGGGCCGCGACGGTGTTCCGCTTCCGGCGCCGGCAATCGTGATAGGCCTCGAAAAGTTGGGCCACGGTGATTTCGCTCGGATTAATCATTTGCGGACGGCCCGGACCCGGTAGTCGTTGTTCTTGTCGTCGTTGTTCTGGTTGCCGTCGTCGAAGTTCTGGTTCCAGGCGTTGTTCTGGTCGAACTCAGCTTTGTCGGGGGTATACAGGTCGGGCCGGCGATTGCCCGTGGCATCGACACCGACCAAACTGCGCAGGGACGCACGGGGAGCAGAAAGCCGCCGTATCCGGAAAGCGCTTGGAGCGGCCGCGGTGGCCGCTACCCCAACCAAATGATGGGTGTTGGCCCGAAGGCCGTGACCTTCGGACATCAAACCCGCCCTCTCGCGTAATTGAGCCAACCGGCCGCCTGCTTGCCGACGGCGTCGGTCAGTTCCACCGTGGCCCCGAAGGGCCCTGGGGGGATCAGGCGCAGATCAAACGACAGCCGCAGGAACAGCCGCAGCGATTCCAGGCGTTCGCGCAGCTGTTCGATGATCTCGACCTTGTCGCGGGTGCAATTGGCTCGGAAGATGAACTTCACGACCGCCTGCGCTTCCGCGGAAAGGTCCCGCGCCAGTCCCTGCCGATAGCCGCGAGGAAACTGCTGGGCCAGCTTGGTAACCAGCTGCAGCAGATCGTAAGCCTCGCGGTAAATCGGCAGATCAGTGGCCCGGGCCATGCAAAATCTCCTTCAAGGGTGGCACCCCTCCCGCACAGCGGGAGGGGAATGGTTAAACGATCAAATCAGGACTTTGCGGACGGCCCGGACCCGGTAGCCGTAGCCCTTGCCGCCGACGCTCTGGTAGCCGTCGCCGAAGTACTGGCCCCAGGCGTCGTCCTGGTCGAACTCAGCAGAGGACCAATACCAGCGTTGGTCGAAGGCTTCGGGCTGGCCGTCGTGGAAAGCTTCGGCGGCGGTCTGTGCCGGCAGTTCGGCGGTGTAGGCCTCACCTGGCGGCAGCGATGAGGCGTTGTGGCCATTGCCATGTTCGTCGACGCCGTTATAGGTGCCGGGTTCTACGCTCCAATCCTCGAGGCGGCTTTCCGACGTGTAATTGTCGCCGCCGGCGGGCTTCAGGTTGCGGTAGCAAAGCTCGAGCTCGTCGCGGCTCGGCAGATACCAATCGGTGAATCCGGCGATGGTCAGGCCACGGCAGAACTGCGCCGCCGGATGATCGGCGTTGTTCATCGCCTCGCTGTTGGCGAACCCGTCGTTCAGCGAGGCGGTGTCTTCGGTCTTGGTCCAGTCGTTCTTCCAGGGCAGGATTTTCTGGCCCACGGCCTTCGGGGCCACCACCAGGGCGTAGGCCTTCCCGTCGATGCTGATGCGGCCGGCGTAGAAGCCGCCCTGGTATGCCATGCCGATGCGAGCGGGAACGCTGGTCGCCTTCGTTTCGTCGGCGGCTGCGAACGCCGTTCGGTCCAGGCGCTCGATCTCGGCGACGATCAGGGCGCCGGCGCGCACCAGGTCGCGGCGCGGGTTCTTCGGCTTCCACGCTTTGTCGCCCCACGGCCAGGCCGGCTCGGGTTGTCCTGCCGGAAAGCTGGGATAGGCGCCCAGGCCGGCGTTCATGGCATAACAGGCCGCCGCGACGGCTAGGTCTCCAGCCTCATGGCCGTCGTCATGGCCGGCATCGTACCCTTCGGCCTCTAACTGCCGGCGTCGCTCGGCGGCGATTTCCTCAATAACCTTCATTGCAATGCTCCATGGCCGCCCAGCAGCCGCAGGGGGTGAAGCCGCCCGCACAGCGGGCGGCGAATGGATGAATGACTAAATCAGGATCACTTTGCGGACGGCCCGGCCCCGGTAGTCGAGGGACTTGACGCCGCCGTACTGGTAGCCGTCGTCGAAGTGCTGGAGCCAGGCGTAGTCCTGGCCGAACTCAGCACTGGACCAGTACCAGCGGCTGTCATAAGCCTCGGGAGCGCCGTTCTGGAAGGCCGCGACGGGGGTGTGGTTTGGGCCGAGATTGGCCCAGATGGCGGCCTGTTCGGCCGAGGCCGGCAGATACCAGTCGTCGTGATCGCCGATGCGGAGCGACCGGCAGAACTGCGCCGCCGGATGTTTGTCGTCGTTCATCGCCTCGCTGTTGGCAAAGCCGTCGACGTAGGAATCGGCGCCCTTGGTCTTGGTGTAGGACGTCTTCCACTTGACGTCTTCCTTCTGGCCCTCGGCCTTGGGGGCGACGATCAAAGCGAACAAGCGCCCCTCGGGGGCCGGCATGTAGGCGGCGAGGAAGCCGCCTTCGAACGCTTCGCCGATCGCCGGGAACGCCGGCGCGGTCAATACCTGGGCAAGGTTGGACTGGGTCACCATTTTCACTCCTTCGTGGTCAAATCAATCCGCTGGCTTCCGCCAATTGAGCGGCCAGTTCCTGTTCCGGCGAGTTGCCGTCATAAAAGCCTTCCTGGTGGTCTTCCGGGGCACCGAGCAGCCAGGAGATCTGGCGGGCGATGGCCATGCGGCGCAGCTCCGACCACCACGCCGCAAAGCGGTCGCGTTCGGCGCAGCGCGGGCAATGGGCGCGGATGGGCGCCGGCGACCAGCTGGTGGCGAGGGCATCAGCCATGCGTTCCGTCCTTCCAAGCGCTTACGAAAGTGGTCCACAGCCCGGGGCAGACGAGGAACAGCACCGCCAGCAGCAGCACCATGAAGAGGCCGGCGAAGGCGGCCGCGCCGCAGATCGCGTTCATGGTGCCGTCGCCGCGGCGTCGGCCGCCTCGAGCTCGGCCCGGTAATGGGCGGCTGCAGCGGCCATCTTGGCTCGATGCCGGGCCTCGTCTTCGGGATAGCGCCTGAACATGACCGGGTGGCCAATATCGGCCTCGGTTCCGTCATCAACGAAGAAGTCGCCGTCCGGCCAGTCGCCCACATAGTAGGCATCGAATATGCCGGTGCTGCCGATTTCGATGGCTTGGAAAGACGAGCCGTCCTGTGGGCTGGCGTTGATCGGCTGCCAGCCGAGCTCTCTGAGCCGCCGATAGGCTTCGAACATCTGGGCGATGGCGGCCTTGTCATCCGGCATCTTGCCGGCGCGGGCGGCCTCTTCCGCGGCGATGGCCGCCAAAAGGGAGGCCATCTCATCTCCGCTGACTTCGATGATACCGCTGCAGGCACAGCCCCGGGGGTGTTCGTCGGGGCGGCACAGCCCCATGGAAATGCTTATCTCGGAGTTGGTGAGAAAGTGGCAAACCGCGCTCAGATATTTGCGCAGGTGGCCGATGGCGTTGGTCGCGCGGCTCATCGGTCGCCTCACCAGCCGGAGTAGAGCGCGACCAGGCGCGCCCAATCGGCCAAGTGGCCGGTTACCCTCAACACCGGAATGGCATCAGCTGCGTGCCAGGCGCAGGGCAGGCGCCCTAGCCAGGTCTTGTCCTGGCCGCCGCGGTAGAGCCACAGCACCGTCGCCACCATCATCTGTCGGCACACCGGGAGGGCCTTATAGCCGGCGCGCCACGCCTTCATCTCGGCCGGCGCCTCCTCGTCGGTGCTCCAGTCGAATCCGCGTGGCCGGATCGCGTAATGGTTCTCGCCGGGGCAATCTCGGCGAAAGAATACATCCATGCGGTAGCGCTCGAGGATGTCGAGCAGGTGCTCGGTGAAGGGGCCGGGATGGCTCCAAAAGGGCGGCTGGACGGTTGCGCCGCAAACCGCGGCGAGGGCCACGGCTTCGTCCGCATCCATACCGGGCCGCTGGGCGACGACGTCGACCAGGCGCGTCTTCGGAAAGCGTCCGCGCGCGAATGCCGGCGAGATCCGCGCGAAGGCGGCGATCGCCACCGGCATTCGCGTGTGATGGATGTAGCAGCTCTCGGCCATATCCATCGCCGAGAATTCGAGGGTGCCGCCGGGCTGCAATTCGACGCCGAACTCAGCCAATAACGCGTCGGTTTCCATCGCCATCACTCCGCCGCCTGGGTGGTGGAAATGCTGTGCTCGATGCCGAGACACCGGCAGACGAAGGCGATCGCGTCGGCCAGGGTGCAGATCTGGGCATAGGCATTCGGCGGCCAGCAGATCTCGAACAGCTCGTCGATCAGGAACTGCGCACCAACATTAATCTCCTCGGGATCGAACCGCGCCGTGTCGGCGATCGGCCGACCGAGGTCCCGTCGCTGCATGGCGTTGATGCCGTTGATTAAGCTCCAACGGATGTCGTTTTCTGTCGCGGGAAAGTTCTCGTCCTCGGCGATGTCCCGAGCGAG
The DNA here is from genome assembly GCA_903909435.1 of uncultured Acidobacteriia bacterium. Taxonomy (GTDB): domain Bacteria; phylum Acidobacteriota; class Terriglobia; order Bryobacterales; family Bryobacteraceae; genus CAIVVT01. Next base: position 4,633 of record CAIVVT010000247.1, read on the forward strand.
CTCGGCCAGCTTCTTGACGGGATCCCAGGTGAACAGGCCGTCCGGTCCTTTCTTGGGGGCGTCGAGACTGTCCGCCAGCTTTTCCGAGGCTTCGATCGCCGCCGCCAGCTCCTTGGGATGCGGGCGGCCCTTCAGCATCGCTTCGATGGCTTCGTTGCGGCCGAAGCGAAGCGAGGGAAGGACATAGTCCTTCGGGGCCTCCTCGGTGATCGCCGCCTTGAGATCGGCCGTCTTCATCGTGTTGGCGTCACGCACCCCGATCGACCGCGCGACATCGATCAGCGTGCCTTTCCGCAGGCCGTCGAGGTCCTGGGGCTGCAGCGCCAATCCGACTTCGGCCTCGCTGCCGACCAGGCCGAGGGTCCGGGCGATGCAGACCGCACCGTCGCGGTCACCGAGCTCCGGCGCGTATCCGTCAAAACTGCCGACCCGCAGAGCGACCAGCGCGGTGAACAGCCGCCCGGCCTCGGTATCGGTCATGCCGACCAAGGTCTGCCACATCTTGGCCGGATCGCAGTTGTTGCTGGCGTAGTAGCTGTGCTTCAGGCCCCATCCGGAATGGTTAAATTCCATGGGTTCCGACGCCGCCTCGGCGAAGCGGCCGGAGAATTCCTCAATGATCGCCCGCGGAACCTCTCCGATGCAGAAATCGCCCCCACTGGGGTGGGCATCGGGGAGGATCCGGACGGCACTGCTTTCCCGCATGAGGCCGAGGATGGTCAGCCGCATGGCCAAGGCCGGGGTCGATTCGGCGACGGCAGCCTGCAGGACCTCGTTCTTGCGGCGATGGGCGTAGGAATTGTGAGGCTTGGTGGTCGGCTCCGCCGGCACGGGGGCTTTGGTCTGTCCGGCAGCCGGTGGGGTGGGGTGCAGATCGCTATGGTGCACCAGGTCAAGATGAACCTTCGCGGCACCTTGATCGTCGAGCTCGATCACGGCCCGGGCCTTGGCGTGGCCCGGCTTCACCGAGTAATTCCAATCGCGGAAGATCTCGCCCTTGGCGCGGTCGGCCACTTCGACAATGGCGTACTTTTTGCCCAGCTCTTCCTTCTTCGCCTTGACCCCTTTGGCCTGCAGCGCCTTGAACGCCGCACCGTCGGCGAAGTATCGGATCTCCGGATTTTCCTCGTCCTCGACAAAGCCGCCCTTGTACTGGTCCAGGTCGAACAACGCGCCGGTGGTGGCGATGCGGGAAGCCAGGCACATGCTCTTCAGCTGCGCCGTGGTGCGGATCTGGCCGCGGTTGATCTCTTCGACGGTGGCGTTCTGCTTGCTCTTGGGGCAATAGGCGGCCAGCACATTGGCGAACTCGACGGTGATTTCATCCTCGGCCAGGGCATCGCGGACCTGCGGCGTCAGGTCCCGCACCAGGCGCAGGCGCTTCTGTACGGTGCGGGCGGTCAGGCCGACGACGTCGCCGATCTCCGCCGGGCTGGCGCCTTGGCCGGCCAACATGGCGAAGGCCTCGGCCTCCTCGAGCGGCGTCATATCCTTGCGGGCGACGTTCTCGGTCAGGGCCAGCTCGAGCAGCTTGCGATCGTCGCAGGGGGCGACCAAGCGGATCGGCAGCGGGTAGTCTCCGCCGGCCTTCTCGTTGGTGACCAGCAGCCCGACGGCGCGCCAGCGGCGTTCGCCGGCGATGATCTCATGCTCGCCCGGCTTCGTCGGATGGTGCCGTACCAGCAATGGCAGCAGCACGCCTTCCTTCTCGATCGACACGGCCAGGTCGACGATGGAGGCGTGGTCGAAACGCTTGCGCGGGTTCAGCGGCGAAGGATGCAGTTTGGCATAAGGCGCTACGGCGAGCGCCGGCGCCGCAGCCACGTCCTTGGGCGCCAGGTGGCGGGAGATCGTGCTCTCGTTGACGCCGAATTCGGCGGCCAGCGCAGCGCCGGTGATCGCCGGATCGGCCGCCTTGCGAGCGCGGATCTGGGCGGCCTGGTCATCGTTGATCTTGGGTTTGGGGGCCATGGTCAGATTCCCTCCGTAGCGCGAACGGCGTTCGCGGGCGGGATCAAGGTGAAGCGGCAGGTGGGGGCAACGCAGTCGAGGATGCGTTTGCCGATGAGCGAATAGGCGACCGAGTGGTTGACGTTCGGGCTGTAAAACCGGACGTCCTCGCCGTTCCAGACGCGGGCCACCAGGTGGTATTCGCGGGGCGTCAACCGGCCGTAGGCGGCCGTGACGCTCGAATGCTTAGTCGCCTGCAGGGTGGGAGCGACGACGCGATAAGGGCTCTTCACCGGTCGAGGCTTTCGAGCAGATCGGCGGCATCGCGCAGCGCCATGACAGCCGCGGCGCGGAGATGCGTCTGGCTAGTGGCGGAAGCAATCCGCACGGCCGCCCCGATGGTGCCGATCAGCATCGTCTCGGTATCGGGAAGGTGACGGAAGGCGGCCGCCGCTCCGACGAGGCAAGCCTCGGCGACCCGGTTTTCGCGCTCGATACGCCGCGCGACGAAGGGAAGGGTGATGACCTGACCGGTGACGGGGATGGGCATAAGGGCCTCCATCGAAAGGATGATGGAGGAGATAACACCAAATTGGTGTGCCTAGGTCAACAAGGAAAACACCAAAACGGTGTATTGAGGGCGGCGCGTCGCGGGCACCCACATGCGTTGCAGGGTTCTGGCTGTTCGGACAGCCGGCCGGGAGGCGATTACTTTTTGGGGCGGCGGTTGATCAATTCGCTATCAATCACCCTGCGCGCCGCGCTTTGCTCGGTAAATCCCTTATTGGCCGCCGCCGCGAGAACGACGCCAATAATTACGCAGCCCCAGGGCGAGGAGGGATTGAGCCAAAAATACACGGCAGTGCCGGCTATGGCACCCACGAGTACGGCCGAGATAGTGATAGTGTCACTTCTTTTAATTTCGGGGCTCCGTCATCTTGAATATTGGTGGCGTGTACTTGTCGCAAGTGCCATCAATGTACTCGCTTGCTACATAGTAAATGTCTTTGTCATTAATGGATAATGTCGAGACATCAACCCATCCAGTTCGGAGTGCAACTCTGCCGCGCTGGATCTCCTTGATCCCGACGGTCTTAGAAGCGGCCCCATATGGGCGCCCGCACCCCGCCTGCTGGAGAATGGCTCGGTTATAAGATTGATTGGTCAATTCCGCGTCGAAGCCAAACTCATGGTAAGCCTCTGCAGCTTGCTTTGGGCCGACGCACGCTATCGCGTTGTCTGTCTTGAAATGACATTCGGCCCATGCCGGTTTTACACAAAATGCAGCTAGCGCCACCCCAATTAATACGAATAAACGCAAGACTATATCCCCCTTAAATGCCGCCGTGTCCTAGGGAACATACCGGGACTTATTAATCGCCGTTTCCCGTTTTTCGGCCTGATGCAAGTTTCGCCATCGCATCAGCCGCTTTTAGGAAAGCATCCTGCTCCTCCGCCGTGAGTCCGCGGAAAAGACCAAGGACGGCCTGCGTGAGTCCGCGGAAAAGACCAAGGACGGCCTGTTCTTTCGGGGTCATTGGCGCGACCTCTCCAAGTATGAGCAGCGGGTCACATTCGAACGCTGCCGCAAACTTATTGAGCCAGTCGACGGTCATGCGCCGCTGTCCCTTTTCCAGCTTGTCGATCTGCTGCTGGCTTGTCGGGGGATTAAGGCGCGACCCGAGCTCGGCCTGACTCCAGCCGCGAATTTCGCGTAATTGCTTGATTCGATTAGGCATCCTCAATTCTGACCAACCAAATGGCGCGCGTCTAACACCAAAGGGGTGTTTTGTAGCTTGACCGACGCACACCATTTTGGTGTTATACCCCCATGCAACTAATGGATTGGATCATAGCCGAAGGGCACAACATCGTGTGGGTGGCCGACCAGATCGGTCGCAGCTACGAGTGTGTCCGCCGGTATTGCAACGGCAGCCGCATCCCCCGAAAGGCAGACCTTCAGAAAATAGGCCGGCTGACGGATGGGAAGGTCGCCCCGAGCGATTTCTTCGGGCAGTCGGAGGAGGCAGCATGACCGCCCGGAGTCTTCCCCGCATAGTCGAGCTTCTGCCCGACTCCAGTTTCGATGCGGCGAGCCGGTTATTTGAAGATCTTGCCCAAGTCCCTCTTGAGCTTCGCGAGCGCCTCCTCAGCCTGCTTAACGCCACGCCGGACCCCTTCCGAATTGAGGTCAATGGACGCACCGCAGCCGGGACATTTCTCGTTGGCCTGCGTTTGATGCCGCAATTCGCCGATAGTCTTCGCGAGTTTGCGGCCGCAGCCCGGGCACGGGATTTCGATTTTTTCTTTGTCGAACATTCGAAGTCCTCCGCCGTGGAATGTGTAGCAACTCCCACGGTAATGGAGCGGGGGATGGGCGTCGAGCCCGTCCCCCTTTCTCTTCGCCTGTCCGCCATGCCAGAAGTTATCGAACTTCCGGCGCTGCTCGCCGAGCTGGCAGCCCTACCGGAACAGGTCCTGGAACCGGCGCTTGAGATCGTCCAGCGTCTGCTCGGTGGCCTCGATGCCTTTCCGCAGCTCCTTCGTGTCGAGCCGGATCGCGGCGCCGCAGCCGGGACAGTCGAGCTGGTGATCGTCCTGGCGGGTGAGATCGCCGAGCCGCTGCGCGATCTTCTGGCCGCACTTCGGGCAGGGAATTTCAACCCCTTCGTTTTCGAACATCGGTGGTTCTCCGATCGCGAGATCATGGGAGGCCTCGGATGAATGACGCCGTCGCGCCCACCGTCGTTTCGGCGGCCTGGCTCAATTCTGTCCAAGAGGAATTGCTCGGCATTCTGGCCTCGGCTGGGGCTAATGTTTCGGCCGAGTCGCAGCGCCGCGTGGTTGCCGCGATTCAATCGCTTCTAAAAGCTGACGAATCACGGTGCCCCCGGCACCGCGGGCGACTTCAGGTCTGGCGCCGGCGAGCGCGCCGGACAAGAGCTTTGAGAGTTCGTTGTAATCGAGGGCGCCCTTGGCATGGAGGGCGTCGATGACCGCCCCAAACACCAGCTGCACTCTCGCAAGTGCTTCCATCGCTGGCGCTATTTTGGCGCCCACCTGCTCATCCAGGTGTGCCTTCAGAAATTCCAACAGTTCGTCGGATTTCATTCGAATCTCCCGCGTGGGTGGTGTTGCAGCTTCCACGATAGGAGAGGCGGGGCCGGGCGTCGAGCCCGGTCCCCGCATGCTTTCTTTGTCATCATCGCCGGTTCCCCTCCGGTCTTCTTATGCCTCGAGTGTGGCAGGGCGCGCCGCGAGTGGAAACTTGAAGTTGCGGGAGAATTTCTAATGGCCGCCCGCAAGCATTGCGAGAGCGCGTATCTAGCCCTCAAAGCCGCGGCGCGGCGCCTGATTGGCTCGGCCGGCGGCCTCGAGGCGGCAGCAAACGTCACCCGGGTCAGCAAAGCGTCATTGGGGTTCTATACCCAGCCGACCCACGATCAGCACATGCCGGCCGACGTGATCGCCGACCTCGAGGCAGACATCGGCGACCCGGTGATCACCCGCGAGCTCGCCCGCCTGTCGGGCTACGCCCTGGTGCCCGAGGGCACGGTGAAGAACAGCCAGCTCGTCGACCCGGCCCACATGGTCTCGAAGCTGGCGCGCGACCTCGGCGAGTTCGCCCAATCGGTCGAAGACATGGACGAAGACGGCGTCCGGGAAGCGCACGAAATCCGCCGTTGCCTCGAGGAGATGAACGATCTCCTCGACCGCGCCGCCAAATGTCGGGACGGCCTGTACGAACACCTGGTCGCCCTTCAACCAAAATCGAAGGCCTGAGCCGTGGCGATGCCACGCGCGACAGAATCGCCGGTCGCCCCAATGGCGGGGTCATCGGCCGATCCGGCTGCCGGGCGCCGGGCATCCCGCAAGGGTGCGAAGGCCGGATTCTTGGACGTTTCCTCCCTAACTGCGGCCGAGGTCCCGGGCAACCAGGTCCTCGGCCTCTTTTTTGGAAGCGTCATCCCGGGACGCTTAGGGGAGGGGGCTATCAGTATGAATGACTTTGGACCTCGGCCGGAGCTTACGTGGCTTCCGGTCAAGATGATGTCGGTCGATCCGACCTATCAGCGCACCATGGAAAGCCGCGTCAGCCAGCGGCAAATCGTTCAGATCGTTGAGACGTTTCGCTGGGCATGCTTCGGCACCGTCCTGGCGGTGCCTCATGAAGATGGCTGGCGCATCATCGACGGCCAGCATCGCGTCGAGGCGGCCAAACGCCTGGGAATACCGACAGTCCCGGCCATCGTGGTGCCCGAAGCTTCGGTTGCCGAGCAAGCGCAAATCTTTCTGTCGACCAATCTTCTCCGCAGCAAGGTCAACCCCTACGCGCTGTTTCATGCCCGGATCGCCGCTGGTGAGCAGCTGGCGGTCGACACGAAAGACCTGTTAGACGAAGCCGGGCTCTGGGTCGCGCCTGGCAACGTCATGTGGAAAGACCTGAAGCCAGGGCAGACGCTGGCGCTCAAGACCATCGAGAATGCCGTGACGGCGGCCGACGCCCCATCGCGCGCTGCGGTGATCGCCGTCGGCCGCGCCTTCGAAGGAAAAAGGGGGGGGGCTACCGCGGTAACCCTTCAAGCGGCGATCCTTGTCGCGCGGGCATATCCGGATCGAGTCGATGCCATCCGGGACTGGCTCGCGCGCAAGACGCCCGAAGCCCTGAAAACTCAGTATCTGCCGAAAGACGGGGCGGTGATGCTGTCGCAGGCCATCAGCCGCGCCATCACGAGCACCGCGCCAGCGGCCGCCGGCGCAGGCTCCATTCCGTTTCCGAGCCGCGACCGGCTCATGGGCGGCCGCTGAAATGCCCATGATGCGCCGGACATGCTGGAAGCCAGGCTGTACAGCTCCGGCACTCTTTGGCCACGACGTTTCATTGCGTGGCGGGCAGGATGGGGCCTGGTCCTGCCTGACGGATCTCTGGCCTGATTACTTCGCCGCAGAGGCGGCGGTGTTGCCCGCGTCGGCGCCGGCCGGGCGGCCAGCGGTCACCCTGCCGCCGTCGCCGGCCCTCAATCAGGGGCGTCTCCTATGATCGCCCCAAGCGTGGCCGAGCACGCTGCCCTGACCCGGGCCAAAAGCGACCCGGAAGACGCCCGCGTGATGGCTATCTGGACCGGCATCGAGGCCTGCAAGGTCAAGCAAGGGCCGGCCGGTCCTGAGGAATGCCCCTTCGGAACCGACGAGGCGGAACTGATCGCGGCGTTCCGGCGCGGTGTGGAGATGTGGCGGCGCCTGGATCAGAGAAAGGCACCCAGGTCGCCGATCCCGCCGGCCCGCGGCAGTTTCGTCATGCTGTCGGCGCCCCCCGAAGACGATGAGGAGGACGATGATGAGTAACGTTTATCTCGTCGCGCATCGGCCGCGCCGCGGCTGGCGGCGCTCCCTGGCGCAAGGTCTGCGTCACCTCGGCGCCGTCCTATTCTGGATTTCCGGCGGACCAATGCTCGTCGGGCGGTGGCTGATGTGGGCCGCCGGCCGGGCCGCCGGCGTTGCTTACCGAATGGAGTGTGACCGGTGATTGCCCGCGAGCGCTTGCCGGATCGGCGCTCCAACACCAGCCGCAATATCGAGTGGCACGGCAGTAAATGGACGGTCACCGTCGGGTGGAACCATGCGGGTCGAGTCCAAGAGATCTTTCTCAAGGGCGCCAAGATGGGCACCCATATGGAGGTCGCGGCCGAGGACGATTGTTTCATCGTTTCTCGGCTTCTCCAGCGCGGTGAATCGATTTCCGATCTCTCCGCCAGCCTTCTGCTGCATCGGCCGTTGCGGGCTGAGGGGGATTGCGACACAGGGTCGGTGCTGCCTTCGCTGATTGCCGTCGCGATCGCCGCGGCGGCGAAAATCGAGGAAGAAGATGGGTCGGCCATGGCTCGGCTTCTCCTTTGCACCGCGCCGGCAGAGGAAGACCGCGATGGGCACTGAGGGCCTCGACCAGCGCGACGTCGGCTGCATCGTCCTCGGCATTTTGCTGGGCGGCTCCTTGCTGGTGCTGCTCGGCTGCCTGGTCTGCCTTCTGTGCATGAACCGCCCCCCGCGAGGGCAGCGGCCATGAAATTCTCGCCCGACCAGCTTGACGCCCTCAAGTCGCATTTCCCGCTGTCGGTGCTGATCGGCCGCGACGTCGCCCTCAAGAAACGGGGCGCCAAGCATCTCGGGCTGTGCCCGTTCCATGCCGAACGGACCCCGTCGTTCCAGGTCGACGATACCCGCGGCCTCTATCATTGCTTCGGCTGCGGTGCCGGCGGCGACGTCTTGAAGTACGTCGAGCAGACCAAGGGATTTAGCTTCGTCGAGGCGGTCGAATGGCTGGCCGGCCAAGCCGGCACTGATCTCGAGGACCTCGAGGCGGTGCGTGAGGCCGCCCGCAAGACGCGGCTGGCGCGCGAGCGTTTCGAGGCCGAAGAGCGGGCCCGCAAAGCCGACGATGTCGTCGCATGCGCCCGCTTGTTCCGCGACACGGTCCCGGCGGCCGGGACCGGCGCCCAGGCCTATCTGATGTACCGAGGCATTCAGATCTGCCCCGAATCGCTGCGCTTTGCGCCGTCGCTGCCCTATTACCACCAAGTTGACGGCCGCTTTAAGATTCTCGGGTGGTTTCCGGCCATGGTGGCGCCGCTGCAGCTGGCCTCGGGCGCCTTCTCCGGCGTGCACATCACCTATCTGGACACGGATTTTTCCCGGAAGGCGGAGATCTTCGATCCGAGCGGCGACAAGCTGCCGGCGAAGAAGATGCGGGGCAATGCCTGGGGCGCCGCCATCCGGCTTGGTCCGGTGAGTGGTGAGCTGGGCATCGCCGAAGGGATCGAAACCAGCCTGTCGGTGATGCAGGAATGTCCGCCGCTGGTGGTGTGGGCCGCCGGCAGCCTGTGGAACATGGCGGGCGGCTGGCTTGGCCGCGGTTTGCCCCACCCCGATCGCCCGGGCAAGTTCCTGCCCACCGAGGCCCCGGATCCGCGCCGGCCGGCCATGACATTGCCGCCGATCGTTCAGACCGTCCGCGTACTGGGGGACGCAGACGGTCGGGACCGCGCCACCGGCCAGGTGCTGTTGCGCCTGGCGGCGCGGAAATTCGCCAGCTTGCACGGCCGGGCCTTCGCGGCGCCGGCGGCGGATGGCCAAGACTACAACGACATGCTCCAGGGGGGAGATTATGGACACGACCTTCCGACTACCCGGCGGCTCGCCTGCGGAGATTTGGGCGCCGCGGCCAATGTGATCCTTCGCGCCTATGGTGAGACCGCCATCAATTACCCGGGTGACCTGTGACTGGCGGCAAATCAATCCGAGACCACGCCCTTGGCGGCGACGAAGTGCGGCCGCCCTCGGTGCTGGGCGATCGCTGCCCGATCACGGCGCTTGGGCATGCCGATCAGACCTATTATTTCGGCGACGCCGATGGCCAGCTGATCGCCCTGACGCCGCGATCGCTGACCTTGAACGCCGTGCTGGGGCTGTTCGCCGGTGATCAGACGTGGTTGAAGGAGAGCTATCCGTCGCCCAAGCGCGGGCGCAAGACGGACGCGCCGTTCGATTTGAACGGACTGGTGCCGGACCTGATCCGCGCCTGCCACCAAGCGGGGTTTTTCGACCCATCGATGGTGCGCGGCATCGGGCTTTGGCCGGTCGGCCGCGATCTGGAGCCCGGGGGAAGCGCCGTTCTGCACTGTGGCGATAAGCTGGGCGTCCTCACTTGGCGCAAGGACCGGATGATGGTTGCCTGGCAACGGGCCGGCAAACGTATTGGGGATTACATCTATCCTTCGAGCCGCGCTATCCCGGTGCCCGGCGAAACGGCGCTGACCACCGAGCAGACGGCCGAGCTGCAGGCCTTCGTGGGGCGGTGGGTGTGGGCCGACAAGGTGCTGCACCCGCATCTGTTCTTGGGCTGGGTCGCGGTGGCGACACTGCTCGGCCTGGTCGACCGGCGCCCGATCGCCTGGGTATTGGGCGAGAAGGGTTGCGGCAAATCGACGCTGATGGGCTTCGCCAAGGCGTTGGTCAACGATTGGCCATGGCGTTATGAGGACACCACGGCCGCCCATATCCGGGACAAGGCCGTGCGCACCCGGGCCTCGGTGCCGGTCATCGTCGACGAGGCCGAGCAGCGGGGCGATTCCACCAAGATCCTCAATCTGGTCGAGCTGTCGCGCTTCACCTATACGCGCGGCCAGGGGCACTACGGTCGCGGCGGCGCCGGCGGCGCCGAAGGGCATGTCGATGCCATCTTCATGTTCGGCGCGATCAACCCGCCGCCGGTATCCACCCAGGACGAGAGCCGCCACGCGCTGCTCGAGCTGCGGCCGCTGTCTCTGACCGCCGGCGAGATCAGGGTCTTTGAGGCCGATCTTGCCCGCATGTCGGCGCTCGGGCCCAACCTGGTCAAGCGGCTGCACGGGCGATGGCCCGGCTTCCGCACCAACTTATCCGCCTACCGTGACGCCCTGCACGGGATCGGGCTCGATCCGCGTGGCGTCGATACCTACGGCACCTTGTTCGCCGCCGCCGACTTGGTGCTCTACGACGAGCCCACCACGGCCGAGGGCGCCGCCAGCTGGGCGGCACATCTCCTGCCTCGCACGGCCGAGGCGGAGGGCGGATCCACCGCCGAACGGGTGTGGGAGTGGCTGATGACCAAGCCGGTCGACGGATGGCAGGCGGGGCGGCGGCCGATCGTCGGCGAGCTGGTGGCCGAGGCTATCCACTTCGGGTCCGGCAGTGACGCTGCGGAGAGGCTCAAGGATCTCGGCCTGTCGCTGCTCGAGCATGAAAAGCAATGGTGGGTCGCCGTCGCCGGCCGCCACAACGGCTTGCGGCCGCTGTTCGCCGGCTCCGATTGGGCGGCGGGAGGCTGGGCCAAGTTGCTCCTCGGCCTGCCCGGATCGGTCCCGACGCCAAATCCGGTGCGCTTCGCCGGGGCCAGGACGCGGGGCACGCTAGTGCCGGTCGTTTACGTCCCCGAGCACGAGATAACCCAGGCGCGGGGCGGCCCACCGCCGGATAAGGCCTTGGATCAATGAGCCTCCCCCGCACCCCCTCGCGGCACAGTTGGCACGCCCGGCATAGGCCGCTGTGCCGCCATTTTGTGCCCCTCTTATTGTGTCTTAACAATGCGTTAGCGAGGGGTGGCACAGATGGCACAGCCTTTTCGGCATGCCCCCTTGTGTAGCTGCACGCGGGACACACGAGGGCTACGGGAAAACCGTGTGCCATCTGTGCCGAGGTTCATGTCGTTCTCTATCTTATCTATCTAACTGACTGAAAAATAAGGAAAGGAAAGGGGGCTTAGAATGGAAAGCAGCGGCACAAAGGGTGGCACAAAGGCGGCACAGTGGCACAAACGCGTTCTGGCGGCCGCCATTGAGGCCAATGAATTCGGTGCGGATCGCCGCGCCATCCCTCGGCTTCCCTCCGATCCGCGGCCTCCCTCACTCCCCTCGTCAACGGCCGAGGCATTGCGGATGGTCGAAGACTGCGTCCGCGAAGCCCTACGCATTCTCGCCTGTCTTCCGGGCGACGATGCCTTGGCCAGCCTGCGCGGCGGCAGGTCTGGCCTAGCCTCGATGATCGTGTGCGAGCCGGGCGAGGATGACCGGCCGATGATCGTGAGGACCGCTGCCGACATCGATTGGGCGCAGGGTGTGGTCGACGCTCTCCTTGGGTTGAAGTCGGTCGAGCCTTTCGCCATCAAGATCGTCGTCTATCGGGCGCTGCCCAGGCGGAAGAAATGGGAGGATATCGCTTACGCTGACCCGAAGCGCCGATGCCGTCGACAGCTCAACAACCTTCGCGACGAAGCGTTGGCATCCCTGTGGTTTGTGCTGAAAGCATCGCCGCGAAAAAGGACGTGACAACTGCACATTTTTGGGGCATCTTATAGCTAGGTTTGGATGTTTCCGCCCACGATCCCACAAGATCGTGGGTTTTTTGTTGCCCGAGGCCTTGCATGATCAAGATCGATGTGCGGGCCGACCTGAAGAAGCTGCAGCGCTCGCTGAACGATCTGGCGAACAAGCAGATACCCTACGCATCGGCTCTGGCGCTGACGGAAACCGCCAAGAAGGTGCAGGCCGAAGAAACCCGGGCGATTGCCGGGCTGTTCGACAATCCGACGCCCTTCACCCTGCGGTCGATCGGCGTGGTGCCGGCGACCAAGGGGCGGATGCAGGCGGTGGTGTTCATGCGGGACATCGCTGCGAGCTATCTGGCGCCTTACGAATTCGGCGGCGCTCACGCCTTGGGCGCTAAGAAGGGATTGCTGGTACCGAAGGACGTCCCGGTCAACCAGTACGGAAATCTGACCCGCAACAAGCTCAAGCAGCTGAAGGCACGCGCCGATGTGTTCATTGGCGCCGTCACGCTGAAGAACGGGCAGACCATCAACGGTGTGTGGCAGCGCCCATCTGTCGGCAAGCGCCGCGACGGAACGAAGGGCAGCAAGGGCAACACGCACACAGGCCTGAAGCTGCTGATCCGGTTCGAGGATCCGCTGCCGGTCAAGCAGCGCCTCGGCTACCACGACCGGGCACGGCAAGTGGTGAGCCGCTCGTTGACGGTCGAGTTCGGGAAGGCCTTCGCCAAAGCAATGGCCACCGCCCGGTAGGGTGAGGTGGCAACAAGTTCATGGGTCCCTCCTGGGCCTCGGGGGCCCACGGGTATTGCGCGCTGCGATCTATCGGCAGTTTTCCAGGGTTTCCAGTAAGTTGTCGCGTTTGCCGGGGTTGCCGGTTCATGTTGTCGGGGTTGCCATGATGGGTGCCACGCCGGAGACGATGGGGCCGCGCGACTTCTCGCGGTTGCTCGCCGACCGCTTCAAGGTGCGGATGAGCCACCAGGCCGTGTCGAAGGCCGGCTACCTGCCGAAGAACGCCTTCGGCAAGATCGTGGTGCAAGACGCCCTGGTGACCCTGGCCGATCGCGGCCGAATCAGCCTGGACCTCGAGGCGACGTTGCCGCTCGATGGGCCGGCCCAGTCTGAGGAAGAGGCGCCGCTGGCCGGGCGCCCGCGCGCCAAGGGCAACGGCTATTACGACGAGATGACGCTGACCGAGCGGGTCCGGCGTCGCAAGCTCGAGATCGAGCTCGCCGAAAAGGAGGGCAAGCTTCTCCGGGTCGAGGACGTTACCGAAGCCATGGTGGCGGGGGCCCGGCGGATCGGGGAACGGCTCGAGCGTCTCAGCGCGCTGGCCGACGAGCTGACTGCGGCGGCCCGCAGCCAGGGCGCCCCGGCGGTGCGGGACATCCTGCGCCGTGAGGTCCGGATGATGCGCGAGCAGCTGGCCGAGGCGCTGACGCTGGCCGCCGCCGAAGACGGCGACGAGGAGAATTGATGTTGACCGTCGCGGGACAGAGGGGCATCGTGGTGGGTGGAGGCGTAAGAACCTCCGAGAACACCGAAAGCGGAAGCCGCCCCGACAGTCTCGCGGCTATTTTTACGCCCGCATTATGGCGGGAGGGCGACGGATACAATACCCGCAAGGGGAAGAAGTCCGCCCGTCTCCTGACTTTCGGCAGGTTCTCGGGTTCTTAACCTCCCGCCACCAGCGCGGTCGTAAGAAGCCCTTCTGGTGGCGCGTTCAACGCCAACCGAAAGGGCGCCGCAATGATCGCGCAAGCAAGCGTCACAAGCACCGTTGTTCCATTCCCTGGCCGCCGGAAGACCCATCCGGCGCTGGCCCATGCCATTGCCATCCGCGAGGCACTACTCCCGTTGCGGGCGATCCTGGCTCGGGAGCCGGACCGCCTGCAATTCTATGGCCGTTGGCTGCTGGCCGGCCTCGATATGCTGATCGAGACCCTGGTCGCGGACTCAGCCGTAAAGTGAAGAAGAATTCGGTTGACTATGGAAAACCTCGCAGAGCGCTAGTGCAACGGGAACATTTGTTCCCGTTGTGCGAGGTATTCAGCCGGTCCTAGCATTGTCGCTCGGTAACGAAGCGACGAGGGTGTTCGAGATGAGCAAGATCATTCCATTTGATTTCGAAGGTCAGGAAGTTCGTGTTGTGTGGGTCGGTGACGAGCCATGGTTTGTCGCCGTTGATGTGTGTCGCGTCCTTGATCACACGAACAGCAGGGTCGCGTTGGAGCGTCTCGACGAGGATGAAAAGGGTGTAAGTACTGTTTACACCCCTGGCGGCCCGCAGCAGATGGCGATCATTAACGAGTCGGGAGTCTACAGCCTGATCCTCACCAGCCGTAAGCCGGCGGCGAAGCGGTTCAAGAAATGGATCACCTCCGAGGTGCTGCCGTCGATCCGGCGAAGTGGTACCTACGCCATGCCGCATTTGGAGGCGACACAACCGATCGATTTCGAAGAGGGCGCGAAGGGCGACGTCGACGATCCGTCGAACGAGCGGCTGTGGCTCAACAAGATCGGCCTCGCTTCCAAGCTGTACGGCCGCCAGGCCGCTCGCTGGATGTGGCAGCAGTCGCCGTTCCCGGTGCCGCCGGGCAAAGAGGTTGCCGGCGGACAGTCGGCGGACGGCGCTCTGGCGGAATGTCTCGACATCCTGCGGGCCTGGGAGCCGCCAGGCCAGGATGAGGCGTTGTCGGTGCTGGCCGAACTGCCGGTGGAGACCAATGGGGTCAACGATGTATTGGCGCGCGTGGGAATCAAGATCGATCCGGCCGGGTGGAACGGATTTATCGCCCTTGCGATCGGATCGCCTGCCGTCGCCCAATTATTCAGGAGCACGCCTTGGGCGCACAACACATGGTGCCGGGCTCTCGCGGCGATCCCGGGCGTTCGGAAGTCGCCCAATGTGCTCCGCTTCGGCGGTGCCTTCCGCGCCCGTGCGCTGCTGTTGCCGCGGCATCTGATGGAAAGCGGTTTGTCGAAATAAGGAGAAAGACGGCAAATGACCCCGCGTAAGGCTGCCGCCGTTGTCTTCGCGGCGCTGGCCGCGGGGATCGCGCCGGTCGACGAGGTGCTGCCGAGCAGCTGGGCGGCCGCTAACCTGGTGGTGCCCGATGGTCCGCGGGCCGGGGCGCGGTGGGATCCGGAGTTGACGCCCTATCTGGTGGAGATCGTCGACCAGCTGGCGGTCACCAGCCCGGTGAACCTGGTGGGGGTGCAGAAAAGCGCACAAACCGGGTTCACCCTGGTTGGCCAGGTGTGGCTCGGTTATGTCATCGATGTGGCGCCGGCTCGAACGATGATGGTGTTGCCGACCATTGCGGCGGCGCAGGACTTTAACCGGGAAAAGTTGTCGCCCACGATCCAGGACTCACCGAAGCTTCGGCAGAAGGTGCGTCGGCAGGTCTCGCGCAGCTCGGAGGGATCGACGGCCCTCAACAAGCGCTTCACCGGCGGTTCGATCGTCATCACCGGCGCCAACTCGGCGGCCGACCTGCGGTCGAAGACGGTCAAATATGCCTTCGGCGATGAGATCGAAGAATGGCCAGTCGACCTTGATAAGCAAGGCGATCCGCTGGCCATGCTCGAAGCCAGGCAGATGGCATTCCTCGCCACCGGCGATTGGAAACGGTTGCTGGGTTCGACGCCGACCTTGAAAGGCGGTCGCGTCGATGTGGTGTTTGAGGCCGGTGATCAGCGTTATTGGCAGGTCCCATGCCCGCATTGCGGTGAAGAGCAGCGTCTGACATTCCATCCCGACAGTAACGGGAATGGCGGGCTGCGCTTCGACAAGGAATGGCCGCACAACGCCTGGTACGCCTGCCGCCACTGCGGCGCGGAAATCGAGCATTGGCAGAAGGACGCCATGGTCAAGGCCGGGCACTGGGTTGCAACCCAGCCCGGCCCGGGCCGCCATCCGTCCTATCACATCGACACGCTGCATTCGCTGCTGGTCGGTTGGAACGACATCGCGGCCAAGTTCCTGGAAAGCAAGGACGATCCGTCCAAGCTGAAGACCTTCGTCAATCTGTGGCTCGGCGAGGGCTGGGAAGAGCGGGGCGAGGCGCCGGAATGGAAGCTGCTCTACGCACGCCGCGAGGAATACGCGGAACGGATGGTGCCACCGGGCGGCCTGGTGCTCACCGGCTCGGCGGACATTCAGAAGGCTGGAATCTTCTACGAGGTCCTGGCCTGGGGTGTGGGGCTGGTCAGTTGGGTGGTTGAAGCCGGCTATCTCGAGGGCGAGACGGCCGACGAAACCAACGAGGTGTGGGGCAAGCTGGCCGAGGTCGCCGCCAGTCGCTACGAGGACGCTTGCGGCAACCTGCAGGGCATCGAGGCCTTCGCGGTCGACGCCGGTTACTGCAGCAATCAGGTCTACCAGTGGGTGCGCAGCCGGCACCGCGCCTATGCGGTGAAGGGCATGCCAGGTTGGTATCACCCGCCTGTGGGCACGCCGACGAAGCAAGACATCACCCTGCGCGGCAAGAAAGTGCGTCGCGGCGTCATGTTGTGGCCGGTGGGGACTTGGAGCCTGAAGGCGGAGTTTTACGCCTATCTGCGGAAGGAGGGGCGCCGCGACGGCGCCGAAGCGGATCCGCCGGGCTACTGCCATTTCGGGAACTGGCAGGATGAGCGCTATTTCCAGCAGCTCACTGCCGAGCATTTGAAGGACCGTGAGGTCAAGGGCCGGATCGTCCGGGAATGGGTCGCCTCGGGCGAGAACCACTACCATGACTGCCGGATCTACAACATGGCGATGGCGGCGCATCTGCACCTGTCCAGCCTGCGGCCCGACCAATGGCAGGCCCTGGCGACGGCGCGCAGCGTGGCGAAGGCCGATCAAGCCGACATGGTCGCCATGATGAACCGCTCAATTGTTCCGGCACCGCCGCCGGCCGCTGCTCCACGAACGGCGTTCGCGACGCCAGCCCCGGTGACGGCCGCCGCACGGAATACCACGCCATCGGCACCGCCGCCGCCCGGCAAGAAGTCACTCGTTGACCGTCTAGTCTAGGAATCGCCCCTTGTATAATCCTGCGACCAGCATTTTTGCGGGGATGGACACGGCTACCCTGCAAGCCGCCTTGGCGGCCGCTCAGCAGGCGTATATTGCCCTGGCCTCGGGCACGAAGGGCGAGAGCTTCAGCTATACCCAGGGCGACGGCTCGAAGTCGGTGACCTATACGCGCGCCAATTTGGGCTCTTTGGTGGCCCTGATCGAGCAGCTGCAGGCTCAGCTCGGCATTGTCCGGCGCGCGCGGCGCCCGATTCGGCCGTTCTTTTGATGGCGCCCGTGCCCGCCCCCTCGCGGATCCTCGACGCGGCCGGCCGCCCGATGGTTCCGGCGGCACCGGCCGGTAAGCCTCGCCCGCGGGCCGACGGCAACGGCTATTGGCCGCCGACCGAGATGGCGCCGAACAGCGTCTTCCCGTACGACGCGGCCCAATGGCAAACCGCGGAAATGGGCGAGTGGTTGCCGTGGATCCGCTCGCCGGATGCCGAGATCAACATTTTCCGCGACCGCATGGTCGCCCGCAACCGCGACCTGGCCCGCAACGACGGCTGGGCCTCGGGTGGCATTACCCGCATCCTCGACAACACGGTCGGGGCGTCGTTCCGTCTGGCGGCCAATCCGGATTATCGGGCGCTGGCGGCGCAGACGGGGATCGGGGGGTTCGACGCGACCTGGGCCGACGAGTTCCGGCGCACGGCCGAAGCCTTGTGGCGCGGCTTTGCCGACGACATTGGCCGTTACAACGATGTGACGCGCCAGTTGACCGTTTCGCAGCAGTTCCGCCTGTCGTTGCGTCACAAACTGGTCGATGGCGACGCCCTCGCCGTCGTCTATTGGATGCCGGAGCGGGTCGGCCGCGGCGCCGCCAATTATGCGACGTCGTTCCTGGTGGTCGATCCGGACCGACTGTCGAATCCGCAGCAGATGGTCGACACGAAGTATCTGCGCGGCGGTGTCGAAATCGACGATGACGGGGTGCCGATCGCCTATCACATCCGCAAGGCGCATCAGAACGATTGGTACAATGCCGTCGAATCGATGGAATGGGTGAGGGTGCCGCGCGAGGAAGGCAACGACGGCTGGCGCCGCGTCATCCATGACTTCGAACGCGATCGGGCCGGCCAGAATCGCGGGATTGGCGTATTCACGCCGGTGTTGGCGCGGTTGAAGATGCTGGCGCGCTATTACGGCGTCGAGCTGCAGGCGGCGACCGTGGCCTCGATCTTCGGGACCTACGTCACCAGCCCGTTCGACAAGCAGCTGATCGAGGAGGCAATCGCCCCCGCCGATCAGGAGGGTATGAGCTTTTACCAGAGCCTGCGCGGCGACTGGCACGACAAGCGCCCGGCCATCCTCAACGGCGTCGTGGTGCCGACCCTCGCCCCGGGCGAAGAAATCACCTCGGTGGCGGCCGCCCATCCCCATGACGGGTTCGGCGAGTTCGCCCACGAAATGCTGCGCGCCGTGGCCGCTGCTCTCGGCGTCTCGGCCGAGCAGATCACCCAGGATTGGTCGAAGACGAACTATTCGAGCGCCCGGGCGGCGCTGCTCGAATCATGGAAGACGCTGACCCGCCGACGGGACGAATTCGTGGCCGGATTTGCCACGCCGTTCTATGCGGCTTGGTTGCACGAGGCGATGGACAATGGCGAGCTGCCGTTGCCGGCCGGTGCGCCCGACTACGTAGAGGCGCGGACCGGCTATTCGCGCTGCGGCTGGCTCGGGCCCGGCCGCGGCTGGATCGACCCGGTGAAGGAGAAACAGGGGGCTGTGCTCGGCATGGATGCCGGCCTGTCAACCCTGAAGGCCGAATGCGCACAGAACGAGGGGCGCGACTGGGAAGAAGTCATGGATCAGCGAGCCATCGAGCTCAAACGGTTCGATAAGCTCGGCATCCCGCGGCCAACCTGGGCCGGGATGCAGGACGCAACCAAGGCGGCCACGCCGCCCGAACAACCCGAGGCACAATAATGGCTGATGCGGCAACAAGCGCCGTCGAAAGGGTCGCGGCGATCGCCGGGCAGGACCTGCAGGTTACCGGCGACCAACTGAAGGCCTGGGTCGACGGTGGCCTTGTCCCGCCGCTCGGCGGGGCTCGCAAGGCGGGGGACGTCGCGGCGATCGGCGTCGGCGCCGGCATGGTGAAGTTGGCGCAGGTCGGCCTGGCCGAGGACGCCCTCAGCAAGTTTGCCCAGGTCCTGCGGACGCTGGCCGCCGGCCCGTTGCCCGAGCATGACGCTTGGATCGTTGCCGTGTCGGGCGCCGCCCCGGCGGTGATTTGCGGCCGCGCCCAGCTGATCGATGCGCTCGGCCGGGCGAAGGGCGAGTCCCTGGTCGTTCTCGACGTCGGCGCCCTCATTCGGAAGGCGCGGGCATGATCAATTATCCGCATCTGGCGACCAGGCTCTTTAACGTGCCGATCGCCATCACGCCGGCCAAGGCTGAGATCGTCATGGCGGCGCTGGCCGACCGCTTCGGCATCACCAGGCTGTTCCGTCCGACCGGTGAGGCCATCGCGCTCAATTGCTTCGACCTTGACGACGACGATGCCGCCCGCGACCGGGCCTATGACGTGGTCGCCGGTGTGGCGATCATCCCGGTGACCGGCACCCTGGTGCAAAAGCTTGGCACCTTGCGGCCTTACAGCGGCATGACCGGCTATGACGGCGTTCGGGCCAATCTCAGCATGGCCCTCGAAGATGAGGCGGTGCGGGCCATCGTCCTCGATATCGACAGCCCCGGCGGCGAGGTGGCGGGATGCTTCGACCTGGTCGACGCGATCTATAAGGCGCGGGGCGATAAGCCGATCTGGGCGATCCTGACCGAGTCGGCCTATTCCGCCGCCTATGCCATTGCCAGCGCCGCCGAGCGGATCATTGTGCCCCGCACCGGGGGCACTGGCAGTGTCGGCGTCATCTGCATGCATGTCGATTTTTCGAAGGCGCTGAGCGCGTCGGGAATTGCCGTCACGTTGATCCATTACGGTGATCGCAAGGCCGATGGCAGCGAATTCCAACCGCTTGCCAAGGCGGCGCTGGACCGTTTCCAAGCCGACGTCGACGCCATGGGCGAGCTCTTCGTCACCACCGTCGCCCGCAACCGCCGGATCTCCGCTGCCAAGGTGCGGGGAACTCAGGCCACCACCTTTCTCGGCGCCGAGGGCGTTGAGATCGGCTTCGCCGATGCCGTGATGGCGCCGGATGAAGCTTTCCGCTCCCTGCTCGCCGAGCTGGGCTGACACTGACCGCAGACGAAAGGCTCTGTAATGAAACTCTCCACCCGCGTGGCGAGCGCGTTGTCGTTCGCCCATCTGGCCGGCATTGGCCGGGGCAATGCCGCCGGAAAAGCCAAGTCCGAAACGGATCAAGACGACGACCGCGCCGAAGACGGTGATGACGACAAGACGGACCAGGACCGCGACGACGGCGACTCCAAGAAGTCGAAGAAGGGCCAGCGCGCCGCCGACGACGAGGACGATGCTCACGCCGAAGACGATGAGGATGGCGCCAAAGCCGAAGACGATGAGGGCGGCGAGCCCAAGAAAGGCAAGCGCGCCAAGGCCGAGTCCGAGGACGAGGACGCCGATGGCGACGACAGCGACAAGGACAAAGACGACGACGAGGAAGAGATGCGCGGCAAGAGCGCCGTCGCTCGCGCTCGCCGCCGGGAGCGGGCTCGTTGCGCCGCGATCTTCGCCAGCAAGGCCGCCGGTCGCAATCCCGTGCTGGCCGCTTCGTTGGCGTTCAACACCGCGCTGACCCGCAAACAGGCGCTGGTGGTGCTGCGCGACACGCCGGCCCCTGCCGCGAATGGCGACCGTTCCAATCGCAACCCGAGCCTCGGTGCCGGTGGCGAGCAGTCGGCGAATTCCCCCAAGGCCCTCGAATCCCGCTGGGACGCCGCCTTCTCGCGCGTCCGCGGCAAGTAATCGGAGATCACAGACATGACCCAGGTTCCTCTTTCCGAACAGTGGCACAACGGCGGCTTTCTGGTCTCCGAGGCCAATGGCCATCGCTCGCGCGACCGCATCACCTTGACCGGGAGCGCCAAGGTCCTGGCCGGCGCCGTTCTCGGCCGCATCGCCTTCGGCGTCCCGGCGGGCGTCGCCCCGGCCGGCGTCGCCGCGACCGGCCTCATCACCATTGCCACCAATCCGGCGGCCAGCGATACCCTTACCATCGCGGGTACGGCGATCACCTTCGAGATGTCCGGTGCCAGCGGCAACCAGGTCAATCTCGGCGGGACCCCGGCGCTGACCGCTGCCGCCCTGTTGACCTTCCTGCAGGCCTCGGTCGACGCCAATCTGGTCAAGTGCACCTATGCGGCCTCGGGCAGCACCGGCATCGCCGTCACGGCCGCCGCGGTCGGCACGGGCGGCAATGCCCTGACCCTGGCCACCTCCGTCCCGGCCAAGATCACCCTGTCTGGCGCGACTCTGGCCGGCGGTGCGCACAACACGGGCAACGCCACGATCGGCGCTATCACTGCCGGCGGGTCTGTCAAGACCGGGGCGTACGTCATCACCTGCCTCACGGCAACCACGGCGTCGGTTTACGATCCGAGCGGGGATTACCTGGGAACGACGACGTTCGGCACGGCCTTCGCCGATGCGCAGGTCAACTTCACCATCACGGCGGGCACCGTCCCCTGCATTGCCGGTGACACCTTTACGATTACCGCCAACACCGGCAGCGGCAAATACGTCCCGGTGACCGCCTCTGCCGCCGACGGAAGCCAGATTGCTGCGGCAATCCTGTTCGCCACCACCGACGCCACCCTGGCCGACCAGCCCGCTCCCGCGGTCCTGCGCGCGGCCGAAGTGAATGCCTCGGAACTCGTCTGGGATGCGTCGCTCGATGCGTCCCACATCACCGCCGCCCTGGCCCAGCTCGCGGCCCTCGGCATCATCGCTCGCTAAGGAGCCGCATCATGGTTTCGCTTGACGTCTTTCATCAGGACCCGTTTTCCACGATTCAGCTGACCACGGCGGTACAGCGCAATCCCTACCAGCCGACCGGTATCGGCGAGCTCAACATTTTCGAGCCCGATCCGATCCGGACCACCGCGCTGGCCATCGAACAGCGACAGGGCAAGCTGATCTTGATTCCCTTCTCGGATCGGGGCGAGGAGGGCACCCAGCGCACCACCGAGAAGCGCCAGGCGTTCTATTTCGACGTGCCGCGACTGCTGCACGACGACACCATCTACGCCAACGAAATCCAGAACATCCGGGCGTTCGGTACCGAAACCGAACTCATGCAGCTGGAGACGGAAGTCGCCCGCCGCCTGAGTGGTCCGACCGGGCTGACGGCCAGCATGGAATATACCTGGGAATACCAGAGGCTGGCCGCCATCCAGGGGCTTTGCCTGGATGCCGATGGCACGGTCAAGTTCAACTTCTTCAACGAGTTCCAGATTACTCAAGCCGCCGAGATCGGGTTCAATCTGGCGGCCGCCACGGCCAACAGCCTGCGGCCGATCTGCAACGGCATCGTGCGCACCATGGCGCGCAAGTCGCAGGGGGCGTTCCTTCCGTCGACCAGGGTATTCGGGTTGGCCGGCGATGCGTTCTACGACGAGTTCGTCAACCATCCCGACGTCATCCGCACCTTCGTGAACTGGTCGGACGCCCAGGAAATCCGGGGCGGTTCGGCCGGCGCGGCGTTCAAATCGTTCGAATTCGCCGGCATCACCTGGCTGAACTACCGCGGCTCGGACGATACCAGCACCATCGCCATCCCCACCGACAAGGTGAAGTTCTTCCCGGTGGGCGCTCCCGGCGTCTTCCGCGTCGCCTATGCGCCCGGCGAGGCATTCGAATGGGTCAACACGCCCGGCAAGCCGATCTACATCATCCCGATCTTCGACCGTGACCGCCGGTCCTGGTGGAAGATGGAGGCCTATTCGTACCCGTTGCACATCTGCACCCGCCCCGAGGTGCTGCTGAGCGGCCGGGCCGAAGCCTAACCATGATCGACTGGGATCAAATGGTCCTGGGCCCGGTCATGGGCGTGTTCGGAGAGGATGAGCCGGTGATTTACCGGCCATCCGCCGGACCGTCCTTCACCTTGGCCGATGCGGTCTTTGACGAGGCCTATCTCGGCCTCGAGATGATCGATGACGCGAAGGCGGGCGGCGTGAATACCGCGACGCCGGTTCTCGGGGTTCGCCTGGCGCTGTTTCCGGCGCCGCCGGTGCAAGGCGACATGGTCTTCATCACCCGGGTCAACAGCACCTATGTGGTGCGCGATGTCCGGCCTGACGGCCACGGCGAGGCCAAGCTGATGCTGAATTTTGTGAGCTCGCCGTGACCGTCACCACCACGGATGTGCTGCTGGGCGTCGTGCAGACGCTGCTGACCGGCACGACGGCGGCGGGAACGAACGTCTATCTGCCGGGCGACTGGCCGAGCTGGGACGGCAGATACCCCTATATCCGCGTGCGGCCGCTGCGCGAACACAAGGAATCGCAGGGCAACGCCGGGATCAATTTCGAGGTGGTGGCGACGATCCGCATCACCGCGCGCGTTTCGGCGCCGGCGCAGGCCGCCGACGCCGGCGCCGACAATGCGGAAACCGCGCTGTGGGTGCTGGGCCGTCAGATCGAGACGACGGTGATCAATGCCCAGAGCCTGAAGGTCCTGATTTCCGAATTTCCGTTCGTTGACACGGAAGTCGAAGTCAACGCCGACGGTCGGGAGCATTACGCCGAGCTGGTGATGGATATCGGCCTGGCGTTCTACCAGGGCGCCGAGGCCTTTGCCCCGCAGACCACGGTGCCGTTGACCGAGATGACGGTCGATACCGACCTGGTCGACGTGTTCGACCCGTCCGGAACCTATTCCGATCCGGCGTTTCCGGTTTCTGTTTTGCCGGCACCCCGGACGTCGGGCCCGGACGGCCGGCCCGAGGGCGCCGGCCTCGATATTCAACTGCCTCAGTAGGGAGTGCACCGCATGTTCGTGAAACCTGCCGACGGTCTCAAGGTCCGGGACCCCATCAAGAAGGACCATCTGCCGCCGGAAGGCCGTGAGGTTGACGAAGGCGACATCTACTGGGCCCGTCGGCTCCGTGACGGCGACGTCGTTAAGGCGAACGCCGTTCGCGGGGCGCAAGCCGCCGCCGCCCCGCCGGCGGCCGCTGCCGTCGCCGGCCAGACCTCTGAGGGGAGTGCCAAAGCATGACCATTCCTTTCCGAAATATCCCGGCCAATATCCGGGTGCCGCTGTTCTATGCCGAGGTCAACAATGCCCTCGCCAACAGTGGCGGCCAGGCCCAGCGGGCCCTGATCATCGGCCAGATCACGTCGACCGGGCTGGCGACGCCGAACATGCCCTTGCTGTCGCAGGGGCCGAGCGACGCCATCACGCAAGGCGGCCTGGGTTCGACCCTGGCCCTGATGACCGCGGCCTATCTGCTCAATGATCCGGCCGGCGAGGTCTGGTATCTGCCGCTCGCCGATGCCGGCGGCGGAACCGCCGCCACCGGCACCATCGCCATCGCCGCGACCACGGTGGCCGCCGGCGTCCTGGCGCTCTATATCGCCGGCCAATTGGTTCCCGTGCCGATCGCCGCATTGGAGACGGCGGGGTCGATCGCCACCGCCATCGCCGCGGCGGTCAATGCCCTGACCAATCTGCCGGTCACCGCATCGGCGCTTTCCACCACGGTCACCCTGACGGCCGTCAACAAGGGCCTGACCGGCAACGATATCGACATCCGCCTCAACTACCAGGGGGCGGCCAACGGCGAGGTCACGCCGGCCGGCCTGGTGCCCACCATCACCGCGATGGCCAGCGGCGCCACCAATCCGACGCTGACGACGGCGCTGGCCAATTGCGGCGACCAGCCCTTCGATTTCATCGTCTGCCCCTACACCGACTCGACCTCGCTCAATGCCCTGCAGGCCTGGCTGAACGACAGTTCCGGCCGGTGGAGCTGGTCGACCCAGGTCTATGGCGGCGTCTTCACCGCCTACCGCGGCACCGCTGGCAGCCAGACGACCTTCGGGACCGCCCGCAATGACCAGCACGCCTCGGTCATGGGCTTCTACGACAGCCCGACGCCGAACTGGGTGTGGGCGGCCGCCGTGGCGGGCGCCGGCGCCCAGAGCCTCAAGGCGGATCCGGCAATGCCGTTGCAGACGGTGCCGGTCTATGGCGTGCTGGCGCCCCCGCTGGCGTCGCAGTTCATCCTGTCCGAGCGCAATACGTTGCTCTACGACGGGATCTCGACCTTCACCGTCGACCAAGGCGGCCTGGTCCATATCGAGAACCTGATCACCACCTATCAGACCAATGGCTTCGGCCAGCCGGACAGCAGCTATCTCGAAGTCGAGACCATGTACACGCTGATGTATGTGCTGCGGTCCCTGGCGGGGATGGTGACCCGCAAATATGCGCGGGTAAAGCTGGGCGCCGACGGCGGGACCTATGCGCCGGGCTCCGCCATCGTCACCCCGAGCTCCATCCGGGCCGACATCATCGCGGCTTACCAGGCCCTGGAATATGACGGCTATGTGCAGAACAGCCCGGCCTTCGCCAAGGGGCTGATCGTGCAACAGAACGCCACCAATCCCAACCGCGTGGATGTTCTGTGGCCCGGCACCCTGATCGACCAGCTGCGCGTCTTCGCGTTGCTGGCGCAGTTCCGCCTTCAGTAATCCCGCCCTTTCCGCAGCAAGGCAAAGCGCTTCGGCGCTTCTGCCCGATCTTTGGAGCCTCACATGGCCGATAACACCAATCGCCTTGCCGGCGTCGCCACCCTGACCGTCGACGGGGTGATCTATTCCCTCGAGGGAAGTTTCAAATACAGCCCCGTCCTGGTCAAACGGGAGACCGTCACCGGCCAGGACGCCGTGCATGGTTACAAGGAAATGCCGGTGGCCCCCTTCGTGTCCGGCAGCTTCCGGGACTCCCAGGGCCTCACCGTCGCCGATTTCAACGCCATGACCAACGTCACCGTCTCGGTGCAGCTGGCCAACGGCAAGCTGATCATCGGCCGCAACATGTGGACGGTCGACGCCCTCGAGGTCGACACGGCGGACGCCAAGTTCGACGTCCGCTGGGAAGGCTATCAGGGATCCGTCACCGAAAACTGATCCCCCGAAACCACCGGTAAAGAAGGTATTTTTCCATGTCGGATATCGTTTCAGACGAATTGGAGCTGGCGCTCCGCAAGCCGATCAAGCTGGCGGATCGGGAGATCTCCAGCATCACCCTGCGCGAGCCCACCGCGTTCGAGATCGAGCAGGTTTCCAAGAAGGCGGAAACCAACGGCGCCGCCGCCAACACCCTGCTCGTCGCCCTCGTTTCGGGCCTCACCCCGGGCGAAATCGGCAAGATGGGGATCAGCGATCTCAACAAGGCGCTGGCTTTCCTCAAGGGTTTTATCAACGCCGGCCAGGAAACTGGGAAGCCGTAATCGCCGACCTGACCCGGTGGTACGGATGGGGGCCGCGCGAGGCCTGGGCGATGACCTGGCGCGAAATTCTTTGGTGGAACCAGCAGGCCGTAAAAACGGCCGAAGCGGCAACGAAGGGGCGGCGCAATGGCCAATGATTTTCAAGTCGTCATCTCCGCCGTGGACAAGTCCACCGCCGTCATCAACAAGATCAACCAGTCCTTTGGGTCGATCACCAAGCCGATCGTCCAGGTCCAGTCCGCCGTTTCCCGGCTCGGCAAAGAGATGGGCCTGGATCGCATGGGGAAATCCCTGGTCCAGGTCGGCAAGGCGGCCCGCGACGTCGGGGGGCAGGTAGCCAGTATCGTCGCGCCGATGGCGGCGGTGGTCGGCGTCGGCAGCGTCGCCGCGGTGGCCGCCCTGGCCACCGAATGGGGCAAGCTCGGCGCCGAGATCGGCCGCACCTCGGCCACCCTCGGCGTCTCGGCCAATGAACTGCAGGCGCTGCGGGGCGCCGCCCAAGCGTCCGGCGTGTCGGCCGAGTCGCTGACCGGCGGTCTGAAGAGCCTCGGCGATACCATGGAGGACGCCCTCAATGGCCGCAACCAGGGCGCCCTGGCGATGATGAACCGCCTGGGTGTCACAATGAAGCGGACCGCAGACGGTGCCATGGATACGACTTCGGCTTTTATGGATTTGGCCGACGTAATCAATCGGCCCAACATGACGCCCCAGGTCCAAGGCCTGGTGGCCCGCACCTTCGGCCTCGAGGCGTCGCTGCCGCTGCTGCGGCAGGGAAGCGCGGGTATCGCCGAACTCGAGCGCCAGGTCAAGGCGACCGGTGCCGTGATGAGCGGGCCGGCCCTGGCCGCCGCCACCCAATGGCAGAAGTCGATGGGGTTCCTCGATCTGTCGGTGCAGGGTCTGCGCAACAGCATCGGCGCCGAGCTGCTCCCCATCTTCAATCCGCTGGTCGACCAGCTGCGCGGCTGGATCTCTGCCAATCGTGATCTGGTGGCGACCAAGGCCGGCGAGTTCGCCACCGGTGTGGCCGCCGCCATCAAGCAGATTGACTGGCAGGCGGTGGTGCAGGGGGCCAAGGGTTTCGCGGCCAGCGTCGAGAGCGTGGTCGATTGGCTGGGTGGCTGGGAACACGCCGTGATCGCCGTGGTCGCGGTGATGAACGCCAGTTTGATCGTCAGTGTGGTCAAGCTCGGCGGCCTGTTGCTCGAGCTCGGCCTGGGGACGATTCCAGTCGTGGTCAAGGCCCTTGGTCTGCTGACCGTCGCCACGGAAGCTTCGGTGATCCCGGCCCTGGTCGGCGGTGCGATGAAGCTCGGCCTGGTTACAGAAAGCCTGGCCGGCCTGGCGGCTGGCGTGCCGATCGTTGGGACCGCGTTGACGGCCCTATCGGGCGGCTTCGTCGCCGTCGGCGCGGCGATCGAGGCAACGCCGGTGGGCTGGATTGCTACCGCCGTCGTCGCTGCTGTGGGGCTGATCGGCTTCGCCGGCTACGAACTTGTTAAACATTGGCAGGACATCAAGGATTGGTGGCACCGCCTGTGGGGCGGCATGGGCGACGATGCCGCCGCCGGCGCCGGCAAGATCAAGGGCGCCGCCAGCGCCGTCAAGGGGGACGCCGAAGGCCATTGGCGGCGCGATAGCCGCGGCGGCCGCACCTTTGTCCCGGCCGTCCCGGCGCCGCTGGTGGCTCCCGCCGCCACCGCGAACGCCGTTCGCGTCGAGACGGCCACGCCCGCCGTCCCCGCCGCCCCGGCGGCCGCCGGGCCGCTTGGCCTCCGGCAAAACAACCCGGGCAATCTCCGCTCCTGGGGGCAGACGCCGATCGCTAATGGCTACGCCCAATTTCCGACGGCGTTCGACGGCCTTTCGGCCATGGCCGGCAATCTCCGGGCCTATGGCAATCATGGCTTCAACACCATCGACAGCATCGTCGACCGCTGGGCGCCGGCGTCTGACCACAACAATACCGCTGCCTACAAGGCGGATGTCGCCAAGCAGACCGGCTTCGATCCGAAAGCGGCCCTCGATCTCAACAATCCGGCGATCGTTCAAGCCCTCATGCCAGCGATCGTCAAGCATGAGAACGGCCAAAATCCCTATGACGCGGGCCTGATCGCCCAGGCCGTCTCGGCCCGGTTCGCCCAGCCGGTCGGCGTGCCGGCGCAACGGTCCGTCGCAACCTCCGCCGGCGTGGCTGTGCCGCCGTTGCCGCAGCTGGACGCCCTCGCCAAGCAAATGGGCATCACCGTCGCCACCCCGCAGGCTGGCGCCGCCCCGGCGGTGCCGACCCCTTATTCCGTGCAAACGGCGGCCAAAACCGCGTCGACCGGTGAATCTGATGCTGGCGCCCCCGGCGGCGGTCCCATGGGAACGATCGTGGTCGACATCTCCTTCGCCGATGCGCCGAAAGGCATGACGTCGAAGGTGCGGACCACCGGCCCCGTCGTCGCCAATGTCAAGATCGGCCACGCCATGCCCGAATCGGGGGTCGCATGAGCTTCTTCGACCAGCTGCAACAGGCCTCGTTCGCCGGCGTGCCGTTTGGCGTCCTGGCCGGCCGTGCCCGCTTCGGCCGCCGCCAGGCCGTGCACGAATACCCGTTCCGCGACACGCCCTGGGTCGAGGACCTGGGGCGTGCCACGCGGCGCATCAGCCTGACCGGTTTCCTGGTCGAAAACGACGGCGTGACCGGCGGTGCCGACGTCCTTGCCCAGCGTGACGCCATGATCGCGGCCAGCGAAAGCCCAGGCCCGTTGACGCTGGTGCATCCGACTCTCGGTCAGCTCACCGTCAGCGTCCCCGACGGTGGCCTGACCGTCGAGGAAAAGTGGGAGGACGGCCGCTACTTCGAACTGACCTTCTCCTTTATCGAAGCGGGTCAGCGGCTTTTCCCGTCCGTCGCGCTCGACACCGGCGTTGCGGTCGCTTCGTCCTTTGGCCTGGCCAATATTGCCATCGGTTCGGACTTCGTGAGCGCCGTCCTTGCCGCGTTGGCCGAAGGCAGGGCGGTGATTGCCCAGGCGATTGCCACGGCGGCGCTATGGGGAGCGCTGGCACAACGCCTGGGCGGCGATGCGACGGCCATCTACAGCATGACTGGCGAGCTGCAGGGCAACTACGGCCGATTCTTCGGGGGTGCGGTCAACGGGTTCCTCGCCAGCGCGCCGGCGGCGTTCAATAAGACGGCCACCGTGGCCACACTGGTCGCCCAAGGCTCGGCCAATCTGGCCAATATCACCGCTGCGATCGCCGGCTTGAATGCAGCGGCGGTCTCCGCCTCGCCGGCAGCCATGGCCACGGCCGCCCAGGCGATTCCAGCCGCCATTCTGGCCGCCACGGTGAACCCGGCGGATGCGGTTCGGCTGCTCTCCCATCTGGCCAACTTCAAACCCGATGCCTTCACCACCTCCTCGGTGATCGGCCAGGCGATGGCCACCACGCAGACGGCGCTGGGCAATCTGTTCCGCCGGTCGACCGTGGCCAGCTTGGCCAATGCCAGCGCGAGCTATCAGCCGTCCTCGGCCAATGACGCGATGACGGTTCGCAACACGGTGACAGGGCTCCTCGACGGCGAAATCGAGATTGCCGGCGACAACGGGGAAGACGCCACCTTCGGCGCCCTGCGGTCCTTGCGCCAGGCCGTGGTGACCGACCTCAACACCCGGGGCGCCGCCTTGCCGCCGTTGAAGACGGTTTCCTTCCAGGCGTCCTTACCGGCCGCCGTGCTGGCGCTGCGGCTGTATCGGGATCCGAGCCGCGCCGCCGAGCTGGTGAGCGAAGCCAACCCGCCGCATCCGGCTTTCATGCCGTTGTCCTTCGCGGCTCTGGGGCGCTGAGATGAGCGATGATCTGAGCCTGACCGCCAACAATCGCTCAATCTCCGGTTGGGATGCCGTCCGCGTCACCCGGGGCATCGAGCGTTGCCCGAACGATTTCGATATCGAGATGACGGAGTTGTTCCCGGGCGAGGCGAGCGCCCTGGTGGTGCAGCCCGGCGACGCCTGCCAGGTGGCGATCGGCGGCGACCTGGTGATCACCGGCTATGTCGACAGGGTTCGCCCATCGATCGGCGCGAGCTCGCATTCCATCCAGATCACCGGCCGCGGCAAGTGCCAGGACCTGGTCGACTGCGCCGCCGAATGGCCGAATGGCCAGATCAGCGGCTCCTCGGCCCTGCAGATCGCCCAGAAGTTGGCGCAGCCCTATGGGATCTCGGTCAGCGCGACCTCGGCCGACGTCGGGCCGCCCATTCCGCAGTTCAACCTGATCCAGGGCGAAACCCCGTTCGAGATCATCGAGCGGATCTGCCGCTATCGCGGGTTGCTGGCCTATGAATTGCCCGACGGCAGCCTGTTCCTGACCCAGGTTGGCACGGCGACCGCCGCCAGCGGCTTCACCGAGGGCGTCAACGTCGAGACGGCCGGAATCTGTTACGCGATGGACGGGCGGTTTTCCGAGTACCAGGCGTTGCTGCAGTCGATGGAGGCGCTGGGGGACGTGGGGAATGGCGGCAATCTGTTCGGCGTCGCGAAAGACCCCGGGGTCCCGCGCCACCGCCGCATGGTCATCATCACCGAGTCCGGCGGCGGTGGAAGGGACGTCTGCATACAGCGCGCGAACTGGGAGGCGGCCAGGCGTGCCGGTCGGGCCAACCAGCTGGTGGTGACCACGGATAGTTGGCGCGATTCGGCCGGGATCTTGTGGACCCCCAATACGCTCGTTCCTCTGGCGCTGCCCAACCTGAAACTGGCACAGGCCAACTGGGTGATTGGCTCGGTCACCTATGTGAAGAGCGAAGCCGGCACGTCGGCCGACCTCGTCATCATGCCGCCGGCGGCGTTTGTGCCGCAGCCCGTCCTGTTGCAGCCTTTCGCCGCCGATGTGCCGGTGGGGGGAGGGCGGTGACGGAGCTATCGGGGATTCGGGGGTCGGTCGAGCGTATCGGCCGCCGCTTGCTGATGACCATCGGCCGCGGCCGCGTTACCACCGGCGATGACACCGGCAATGTGCAGATCCAGCAAGTCCAGCTGGGCGCCAACGAGCTGCGCGACCAGACGCCGCGCCTGGCGGAATTCGGCTTCGCCTCGATGCCGCCGGCCGGCGCGGATGTGATTGTGCTGTTCGTCGGCGGCGACCGGTCAAACGGCGTGATCATCGCCAGCGGCGATATCGCCACCCGCATGAAGAACCTGCAGCCGGGCGAGTCGGCGCTTTACGATGCCCAAGGAAAATCGGTCTACCTGTCGGTCGGCGGTATCGTTATCGAGGCGAAAGGCCAGCCGGTGACGATCAATAATGCGTCGACGGCCACGATCGACACCTCTGGCGACGTCACGGTCAATTGCGGCGGCAATGCCGAAGTCGCTGCGGCGGGGACGGCGACGATAAACGGGCAGGGCGGTGTTTCGGTGGAAAGCGCGGCCGGCGTGACGATCACCGGCTCATCCATCGCATTGAATTAGGGCCTCCCATGAGCGATACCGCGACCTTTTGGAATTCGGCGCTGGGTTTTGCCGACTGGCTGTTGGTCGGCACCAACCTGGCCGCCGGCAACGACCTCGAAACCACGATGCTGATCAGCGTCTTCACCGATCGCATTGCCAACCCCGACGATGTCATCCCCGACGGGACCGCCGATCCTCGGGGATGGGTCGGCGATCTGGGGCAGCCGGTGCCGATCGGCTCACGGCTGTGGGTCCATCTGAGCCGCGCCAAGCTCACCCAGGCCGTCGCCAACCAGGCGAAGGACGATGTGGCCGAGGCGCTGCAATGGATGCTCGATGACGGCGTCGTGGCCAAGTTTGTCATTACCACCGAGATCGTCCTGCCGCGGCAGCTCAGCCTGCGGGTCGATGCGTATCACCAGGACGGCACGAAAGTCGCCTCCGTCAACGCCGATCTTTGGAACCAGGTGGCCTGATGCCTTATCCGCGCAAAACGCTCACGGAACTCAAAGCGCAAGTGGCGTCCGACATCCAGTCGGCGCTTCCGGGCTCGGATCCGCTCTTGCGGTTTTCCAATCTGAGAATCACGGGCGTGGCACAGGCCAATCTGGCCAATGATCAGCTCGGCTATCTCGACTGGATTTCCAAGCAGGCGGTTCCCTTTACCGCGACCGACGAATTCCTCTACGGCTGGGGCGCGTTGAAGAACGTGCGGCCGGCGGCAGCCGTTGTCGCCGATAACGGCCAGGTCACCTTCTCCGGCACCGGCGGGACGATCCCCGACCGGGCGCCTTTGGTGCGGGGCGACGGTACAACCTTCACGGTGCAGGGGGCTGTGACGATCAGCGGCGGGTCGGCTGTCGTCAATGCCTCGGCCGACGTCGCCGGCGCCGCCGGCAATACGGCCGTCAGTTCGGTCATGACGTTGGGGACGGCGATCGCCGGCATCAATTCCAAAGGCGCCGTGACGACGGCTTTCACCAACGGCGCCGACGCGGAAACCCAGGATGAATTCCGCACCCGGATGCTCGGCGTCTACGCCGATCCGCCGCAAGGGGGCGCCGTGGCCGATTACCTCGGCTGGGCATTGGCCGCGCCTGGCGTTACGCGCGCCTGGTGCCAGCCGCTCGGCATGGGCGTCGGGACCGTCGTCGTCTACGTCATGATGGATCAGACAGAGGCGGCCTATAACGGCTTCCCACAAGGCACCAACGGCGTCGCTGCCGCCGATCCCCGCGGCGTCACCGCGATCGGCGACCAGCTGGCGGTAGCCGACTACATTTTCCCGCTGCGGCCGGTGCAGGCGCTGGTCTATGTGGTGGCGCCGGTGGCCAACCCGGTCGACTTCACGATCAGCGGCTTGTCCGGCGCCTCCTCGACGGTCAAGACGGCGATCGCTGCCGCCTTCGGCGGCGTCTGCACGCAAAACCCAATCCTCGCCGGCGTGTCCAAGGTCAACGGCGTCGTGACCTATACCGTCGACCTGGCCGACTTCGTCGCCGCGCTCGGCTCGGTCCCGGGTGCCAGTGCCGGGCTGATCACCTCTCCGGTCGCCAACATCA
The DNA here is from genome assembly GCA_903909435.1 of uncultured Acidobacteriia bacterium. Lineage (GTDB taxonomy): Bacteria > Acidobacteriota > Terriglobia > Bryobacterales > Bryobacteraceae > CAIVVT01. Next base: position 37,896 of record CAIVVT010000247.1, read on the forward strand.
CCAGCTCACTCGGCCAGCTGCCGGCCGTGGGCACGATCACTTACGTCTGAGCCGCGCATGGCAGCCCCAGACCTCACCCAAGCCGACTTCCTGGCGGCGCTGCAGGCCTATATGCCGCGTGGCAAGGCGTGGCCAACCGACCCGGCAGCCACCCTGACCGCCGTGCTTTATGGACTGGCCGCCGGCCCGACGGCGTTGGTGGCTTCGGCCAATGGATTGCTGGTCGACGCATTTCCGTCGACCACGGTCGATCTCTTGACCGAGTGGCAGAGCACCCTGGCGCAGCCGGATCCGGCCGGCCCGACCCCGGCCAGCACCGCCCAGGCGCAACAGTTCGTGGTGGCCAAGTTCGCGACGCCGGGCGGCCAGTCGATCGATTCCTTCGTCGCATTGGCCGCGGCCTATGGCATCACCGTCTCGGTCACGCAATGCGCGCCGTTCCGGGCCGGGCAGAGCCGCGCCGGGCAGCCCTGCGGCACCACCGACTGGTTTCACGCCTGGTACGTCAACATCCCCACCGCCGACGCCGCCTATGCCGGGTTGTTGGCGTCGGCGGCACCGGCTCACACCATCCTGAATTTCAACCTCATTTGATGAGGGACAGCCTTGTATCAGATTGACACCTCAACCGCCGTCGGCGTCGAGCCGACTCCGGGCGCACCGGGCACGCCCGGATATTTCACCGACGGCAATCCCGTGGGCAACATCCCGGCGACGGTGGTCAGTGCCGACTGGCTGAACGCGATCCAGGATGAGCTGCTGAGCATCCTGGCCGCCGCCGGGATCACCCCGTCCAAGGCAACCCGCAACCAAGTGCTCTCGGCGCTCGACATTCTGATCGAGGCGCGAACCGGCAACTATGCGGTCGATACTGGTACCGCGAACGCCTATGTGATCGCTCTCTCGCCGCCGCTCAGTTCCTACGCTCAGAACTTTTCGTTTCAGTTCCGGGCCATTTACGCCAACACGATGGCTTGCACGTTGGACGCCGGCGGCGGTCCCATCGCGCTGGACCGCGACGATGGAACGGCCCTGCAAGCTGGCGATATCGGCGCCAACAGCATTGTCTCCGGTGTCTATGATCTTTCGCTGAATAAGGCGATGGTGACGTCGATTGTGCCGTCGCAGCTCGGCGCCCTGGCCAAACTGAATATCGGGGCGCTGCTGCACAATGACGGCAGCGGCAACCTGGCCGTCACGGCGTCCGATACGCTCGGAACGGTGGCGGCCGTGCAGGTCTATAACGGCAATCCGAACTCGCACCTTGCCGGGAATGCCGGCGTCGTCGGGACCTCCGCGCCGTCCCTGTGCTGGGATATGTCCGAAAAGGTCTGGTGGACCTGCACCACTACCGGCAACACGGCGGGGGCCGTGTGGACGCCCGGCGGCGCGGGCATCGTCGGCGCGATGTGGGGGGGCGTCTCGGCCGGCACCTCGGCGGCAATGACCTTGTCGACGACGCCGGGCCTGGTATCGCTTCAACCCGGGCAGGGGATCGCCTTCCAAGTTGGAACAGGTCTGACCAATCCCGGCGCTCTTACCCTCAACGTGGATGGGTTCGGCGCTCTACCCGTGCTCAAGGACGGCCCGACCGGCCCCATTGCCCTGGCCGGCGGCGAGGTCGTTGACAGCAACATTCCGATGGTCCGCCTCAACGCGGCCGGTACAGCCTGGCACCTCTCGGCTACGGAGCTGGGGACGGCCGCCCTTGCCAATGCCTCGTCGCAAACCGGCACCGTGGCGGCTGTCTCCGGTGCGATCACGGTTGGTCACATTGCGGTCTTCTCGGACGGCGCTGGGACGGTGGAAGACAGCGGCGTGTCGCTGGTGACGGTCAATGGAAACTCGATCACCTCCGCCGATTCCGGCCAAACCGTGCAGCCCGGCACCTATCTGGTCGACACGACGGGGGGCGCCATCCTGCTCTACCTGGCCACCACGCTGGCCGGCTTCTACACCTTCATCGACGCGGCCAACTATTGGGGCGTCAACAACTTCACCGTCAATGGTAATGGCCACAACATCGGCGCGCAGGCAGCCAATGTTGCCGTGACTTTCCCGGCCGACGTGTCGGATTACCAGTTCTCGCTCGAGGCGACCGCAACTTACTGGAGGCTCGTTTAATGCCCAAACTTTCCGACTTTGTTAACCCCTTGGCCGGATCGCAGGGCTTCGGCTCCCCCACCGCCGGGGCGGCAATCGCCTCCGGGGCGCTGGTGGCCATCGCCGCCGATGGGTTCGCCTATCAGTGTGGAACGAGCGACTATGCAGCGGTCCCCAACCAGGGAAATTCGCTGTTCTCGTCAACGTCGCTGACGAACAACGCGCCGAAATACAATTTTCCGAACAACCCCGGTATTTTGCTGGACACATCGGGCAATGTTTACGTCCTGATTAACGCCGGCACGAACACCAGTTCGGGGGAAATCGTCAAGTACAGTCCGGCGGGGGCGTTTCTAGGCTCTTGCTCATCTGGGGCGGCGGCGACTGCCATCATGTCCAAGATGTTCTTCATGTCGAATGGCAACATCTGTTGCATGTATGGCACCGGCAGCACACAACAATCCGTTTTTATCGTCAATCCGACAACCATGACGGCCGTCGTGAACGGGGCAAACCTGCCCATTCACTCGTCTTCCTCTTGCTTCGATGCTTGCCCCCTGTCGGGCGGTGGCTTCGCTGCAATCCAGATGGTCAACGGGACGCAAATCCAGTTGCAGATCCAGGACGCCGCCAACAACGCCGTGCACACCTCGGCGGCGTGGAACACGCTTGGCGGCAGCACGACGGACGGCTATCTACTGGCGCAACTTTCAACCGGCAACATTCTTGTTGTGGACTATATCCCGCTTTCTAACGGTGCTGTGCAGGTTTCCGTTTACGACCTGACCGGGGCGCAGATCGTCGCGCCAACCACCTTGACCGGCCTTGGCGTCGGCGCGCTTTCGGGGGCGAACAACGGCCCGGTTGCCGTGAGCGTCTTGCCTGGGTACTTTTGCCTGTCCGTCTACAACAACCCGAACTTGAAAACCGCCGTCTACAGTAATGCCTGCGCGCTGCAAGGCTCGGTCGATACGCAAGCCCTGACTACCAATGCAATGCCGTTGCTAGTTAATGATGGCACCGCCTTTTGGTATGCCACCAACGCATCAAGCCTGTTGAGCATCAGCAAAATAACGACCGCCGGGGCCGTCACCTCTTACGGCACGACGGCGACCTTTACCGGCATCGGGGCAATCGACATCGACGCCGGCGGCAACATCTACGTGTTCAACATTACCCTTGGAACCATCACGACCTTTAGCACAACCCTCGCGCAACAGATCGTCACCACGGGGGCGCTGTCCTTGGGGTTCACGCCATCTCAACCGACCTTTGCGGGGATCAAGGCCGTTGGCGATATGGCCGTTGCGTTTTCCGGCTCGACCATCCCCGGAACCGGCGCCTTCCTGAACGCCTTCAAGGCGGCCGATGCTTCAATCATTGGCGTGTCAGTGACCTCGGCAGCCAAAGGCTCCCCTGTGACATGCGCCACTGGGGTCGGTGTCCAGAGTATCACCAAGCTCAAGGGGACACTCTCGAAGAGCTTCACCATGAAGACAGGCGCTGACATTTACGGCAACAACGGGGCAATTGTCGGCGGCCTCGTTTCTCTTGTGGGGATGTAAGACCATGAGCACATACACCCTTTCCGGCCTCGGCCAGACCTATACCAGCAGCGTCCAGCCTGTCTTTGACGCCGACTTCCGCGCGTGGCGTTGCGCCAATGTGGCGGGCGAACCATTCAACGTGACCGATCGAACGGGCGACACGTTCACGATAGCGGCGTCCATGGTCACGACCGTTATCAAGGCGGTCCTCTGGTACAACTGCTTCCAGCCGGCCGAGGCTCGCGCAATCAAGGGCTCCACGGACCCGGAGGTGCAAGAGTTCTATTTCCGCCTTAGCCAGATGATCGCGGCCGGCGAAACCCTCGACACCTCGACGGCATCGGTACAGGAAGGCGTTGCCTACCTCTCGACGGTCAATCAGCAGCCGGCCGTCTCGCCGCCGGCCCCCTACGTGCAGCCGAGCCGCGTTCCCGACATCCTGGCCGGATTGCTGCAATAGCGCCCGCCGCGCCTAAAACCAAGAGGCAACAAATGACTGTCAAGGTACTCGCCACCGATCACGGCCCCCATCCCGCCGATAAATGGGCGGAGGCCACGGCGTCAATGCTGGTGGAAATCGCCGATCACCTCTCGGGTGAACGCCGCGCCGCCGCCGTCAAGTTGCAGGCGGCCGTTATCGACATCCTCGAAGGGCACCACCGCACTGCACAAGACGGCGAGCGGGCGAAGCTTGCGGAACACGGCCTAGACCGTCTGGCGCACCCCCTCGACCCGGAAGACCACCTCTCGCTTGACGAGGTGGTGGCCGACATCGTGGCCGCCGCGAAGGGCTCGCCGTGGGAGGCGGACTTTTCGAAGCCGGAAGCTGTCGCCCATATCCGGGCTCTTGTCGGCGAACACCTGGCGCGCAACGCCTGGATTGAGCGATCGTGGCACGCCGACCGCAACGCCCAGACTGACGAGGCGAAAGCTTTTCGGGCCATCCATCATCCGGGCGCGGGGGAATAAGCCATGGCTGGATACACCACCGCTATGCCGACCTCGTTCAAAGGCGAGGTCCTCCAGGCGTTACACAACTTCACGCTAACGACCGGAAACGACTTTCGGATTGCCTTGGGAAAGGCGTCGCCGACCGGCACCTATGACGCGACGACAACCAACTACACCACCTTGACCGGTAACTCCGACGAGCTGGCGGCGTCGGGCGGCTACTCACCCGGCGGGTTTGACTTCACGGCGGCGAACAACATCACGCCGGCCACCAGCGGCACCACGGCCTATCTGAGTTGGAACACCTCGCCCACTTGGACGAGTGCCACTTTCTCGACCGGCGGCTGCATCATCTACAACAACACCAACGGCACCCGCGCTGTTTATGTCGGGTCGTTCGGGGGCACCGAACAGGTGACCAGCGGCACGTTTACGATCCTTCTGCCGACGAACAACAGCAGCAACGCAATCATTCGCTTGCAGTAAGGGGGCGCACACAGTGGCCGCGCATGACATGGCTTTGATGACCACGGCCACGACCGGGGCCGGAACGTTGACGCTTGGCGCCAATGTTTCCGGGTTCCTGTCTTTTGCCAACGCCGGCGTCGTTAACCAGGAGCCGCTTACCTATTGCATCCGCGACGGGGCAAACAGCGAATGGGGCCGTGGCACATACACGGCCTCGGGAACCACGCTGACGCGCTCGCCGCTCGGATCTACAAGCGGCGGCTCGGCAATCAATCTGAGCGGGAACGCACAGGTTGGCCTGGTTGACCTGGCCGAAGACCTGTTTCCGTGCGTGCTCGTTTCGTCTTCTCAAACTATATCCATCCCCGGAACCTATCTGGTCGACACGTCCGGCGGCGCGATCACCTTGACCGTAAGCTCAACGCTTTTCGGGGCGTATACGTTTATTGACGCGGCGGCCACTTGGGCGACCAACAACCTGACCGTCAACGGCAACGGGCACAATATCGGCAACAAGGCCACCAATGTTGCGGCTACGTTCGTGGCCGACGTATCGGACTGTCAGTTTTCCATGCGCGCCGCCGGGACTTACTGGAGGCTCTTCTAAGTGCTCGGCTACGTCATCGGTGGCTTTCCTGTCGGCGGACTCGGCCCGCTTGATGCGAGCTTGGCCGCCACTGGTGTCTCGGCTACGGGTGTCGTCGCATCGGTCACGCCGAGCCCTCGGGCGACGCCTGCCGGCGTTGCGGCTACCGGCGCTGTCGGAACGCCGGCCGAGACGATCAGCGCGGCCCCGGCGGGCGTTGCGGCCACCGGGGCCGTTGCGGCCCCTACGCCTTCCGTCAAGACGGCCCCGGCCGGCGTCTTCGCGACCTGTGCGGCTGGCTCCGTCACGCCCAGCGTTGGGATCGCCGCCGCAGGCGTGACCGCAACGGGTGCGGCGGCGGCGGTTGCGCCGAAGGTGAGCAGCCAGCCGGCGGGTGTCACGGCCACGGGCGCGGTTGGCACTCTGGCGGGTGCCGTCTCAACGGCGTTGGTCGGCGTCGTGGCTACCGGCGTCGCTGCTGGCGCCACGGCTGCCGACGCGGGAACGCCGGCCGGCGTCGCCGCCACCGGTGCGGTTGGCTCTCTGGCCATCACAGAGACAAAGGCGCTCTCAGGCGTGACCGCAACGGGCGTGGTCAGCGCGGCCGGGCTTTCCGTCTCGACCGCTGCCGCAGGCGTGACCGCAACCGGCGCAGTCGGCACGGTGGCTGCGGCCATTTACCCAAACGCGGCCTCCGTGTATGCCGCGGGCGCGGTTGGCACGATGGTGCCCCAATCGGGCCTCGGCCTGGCCGGCGTCTTGGCAAGCGGGACCGTGGCGGCCGTCGCGCCATCGGATGCCGTGGTCCCAGCGGGCGTCGCCGCCACCGGCGCCGTTGCAGCTACGGGTGGCGCGATCGCCACCACGTCGGCCGGCGTTGTCGCAATTGGCCATGCTGCGGCCCTCGGCAGCGCCGGGACGCTATCGGCGGCTGGCGTGACGGCGGCCGCCGCGGTTGCTCTTGTTGTCGTTCTGTCCATCCCGTCCAGCCCGGGCGGCGTCTTCGCAACTGGCGCGGTCGGCGCTGTCGCCGGGGCCGAAATCGCCTCGGCCTTTATGATCTGGGGCGCGGCATCGCCGGGCGACCAAATCAGCTTCGAATTTGCCAATCCCGGACGGGCAGGGTTCCCGGTTACCGTTGCTGTGACCATCTCCGCAGGGGAAACGCTGGCTCAATTGGCCACTGCGCTTGCCATCGCGATCAACTCCGATGCGACGCTGCGGGCCGCCGGCGTCGCCGGCATCGCAACGTCAAATCGCGTTCAGATCGGCCAGCCGTCGACCGGGGTGACGTCGGTCATTCCGACGGTCACCCCGGTCGGTGGGGGCGCCTCTTCGGCAGTCATTGGGCGCTCGGTGGCACGGCTGGCCGACTCCAGCAGCCATGGTGGCGCCATTGTCAGCGCGTCGAGTGACCTCGTCGTCGGGGGCAAGGATGCGGCCCGGGCGGGGGATCTCCACTCCTGTCCGATTAAGGGGCACGGTATTACGCCGCTGTCTTCGTCATCGATCGTAACGAACGGCGGAAAGCCCTTGGCTCGTATTGGCGACACGGCCGGTTGTGGAGCTGTCATCATCTCCGGAAGCCTAAGCGTGTGTGCCGCATAGTGCGCGGCGGATTCCGGCCCGAGCGATTTTAGTCAGAAGGATCTAGCTATGGGTGAGGTGAATCAGGAGCTTGTCCTGCTGATTGGGGAACTGCGCGGGGATATGAAGGAAGGTCAACGCCAGCGAACCGCGCAATTCAAAGTGCTCGAGACGCTGTCGCACCAGCTGGCCGAGTTGTCGGCGACCTTCTCGGCCCACGCCGATCATGAGGAAACCTGGAAGGAAATCCTTTGGAAGCGTGTCGACGTGCTGGAGGCCTCGGTGCCCGATCTGGCCACCCGCCTCAGCACCGTCGAGCAGCGGGAAGGGGTTATCGAGCAGAAGCGCGGCGTTCATCCGACGCTGGTGACGGTCGGAATTGGTGGTACCGGTTTGCTCGGCATCCTGTTTGGTGACAGGGTCAGTTCCTTCCTCGGCAAGGCCTTCGAGGCCTGCAAAAAACTCCTCCATTAGCGAACGCCGTTCGCGACTGGCCTTTCGCGCCGCCCGGCCTGGCCGTGGCGGCCTTTTCATGTTGGGGGCACCTATGAGCGATTTCGACCGCGCCTTTGTCACCGTCGTCGGCCTCGAGGGCGGCTATGTCAACAATCCGGCCGATCCGGGCGGCGAAACCAAGTTCGGGATTTCCAAGCGCAGCTACCCGGATCTCGACATCGTCAATCTCACCGTCGACCAGGCCAAGGCGATCTACCTGGCCAAATATTGGACGCCGGCGAGCTGCGATTCGCTGCCCTGGCCGGTCAACTGCCTGTTGTTCGAAGTCGACGTCAACACCGGCGCGGGCACCGGCAACCGCCTCCTGCAGGCGGCGCTGCACGTCGCTGCCGACGGGATCATCGGGCCGGGAACCGAGCGCGCCGCGCAGCTCGCCGATCGCCGCGAACTGGTGGCGCGCTTCCAGGCGCTGCTGGGCGTCCATTACGCCAGTCTGCCGGGGGCCGGGCAATTCCTCGAGGGATGGCTTTATCGAGCGTTCCTCGCCGAAGAAGAGGTCTTCGGCGGATAGGGCGGTCTTCACCGCAGTCGTCGTTTGTCCACCGCCCGGTGCTCGCCGCGGCGGTTTTTTCATGCCTGAAAGGAGTCCTGTCATGGACTGGTTCACCGCATTGGTCCTTTGGACCCCGATTTCCGTTGCGTTGCTGGTGTTCTTCTTCCTGGCGCTGTTCGTCGTCGCGGTCCTGGTTTGGGGAAACCGCACCGCAGTCATCGCTTGGTTCAATGCGCGCATGGCCGAGGCGAGCACCAAGCAGGCCTACACGCTGGCGCTGGGCACCACTTCCGCCTGGCTGATCGACCTGGCCGGCATGTTGCCCGCCGGTGACCACGTTCCGGTCGGCCTTGTGAGGGCCGGTTGGCTCTTCGCCTTGGCTCTCTTCATCAAGCCGGATGCCCAATCGACAAACCCTCGGAACGCCGCGCCGGCGGCGTAATTCCTCCATCCGGCGACCCACCCCGTTTGACCTCCTTTCTCATCAACTTCACAGGTGACCGAATGTACCTCTCGAAAGCGACCACCACCCAAACCGTCACGGCCGTCGATCAGAATGGCCGGCCTTTCCAGGGCGATCTGTCCGGCGTGACCGTTGCGTCCGATCAGCCATCCTTCGTCGGTGCGGCTTTGTCGGCCTTCGCCGACGGCGTCGCCACGCTGACGCTGACCCGGGGCGATGCCGGCTCGGCCAACATCACCATCGCCGATGGCGCGGTCTCCGTGTCCGAAGCGGTCGAATCCTACACGCCGGTCCTGGCCTCGTTCGAGCTCGGCGCCGCCAACTGATCACGGTCCGTCCCGAATGAGCGATCGAGGGGGCATCCCGATAGGGGGTGCCCCCTTTTTGATGGAGATTTTCTGATGCGCGCATCCTTCCGAACTGCCCTTTTCGGCCTCTGTGCCGGACTTCTCGCCATGGCCCTTCCGGCCTGCAGCATGACCACGCCGGCCCCGGCCTGGACCTACGCGCAAAATGCGTATGTGGGCCTGGTCACCTATGAGGCGGCGCAACAGGTCGCCCTGGCCGTGGCCAAGCAACCGTCGCTGTCGGCGAAGGAAGTCGCCGCGGTCAAGGCTGGGGAAGCCTCGGCCACCGCCGGCCTGGTCGGCGCCGGCCAGGCTTACGTCGCCGGCGGCAGCGGAACCGCGCAGGCGCTCAGTGGATTGTCCGGCGCCGCCGCCGGCGCGGCGTCTTCGCTGCAGCAGCTGCTGAGCGCCAGCGGCGGCGGGGCCGGGCCCAACGCAACGGCCTTGGCCGAGGCGGCTGGTATTTCCGCCCTCGGCAGCCTGCCGGCGGTGATTGTGGCGGTGGAAAAGGTCAATGGCGGCTACCAGCCGACCGCCGAGGATTTTACGGCCGTCCTCAAGACAATCCAGGCCGAAGACCAGCTGATCCAGGCGGTCGGGGCGGCCGCCGCTTCGTGAGGAGCTGGCTGGCCAACCTCGGCTTGGTGATGATCCTGGCGGGCTGTGCCGCCATCACCGACGTGTCGATCGCCCCGGCAGACACGTCCGGCCAACAGGTCTATCGAGCCGCGGCCGTCGTCGAGGCGGCCGCCAATTGGGTCCAGGTCTACGTGGTCCAGGCCAAGGCCGACCCGATCACCATTGCCAGCCTGGTCGACAGCGTCCGCGTCGCCCATGCCGCCACCGAGGATGCCCGAAGGGCGATGGGGCAGGGCGCTGATACCGGCCGGGCGCTCTCCATCGTCGGCGAGGCGGTCCTCGGCCTTGTCCTGGTGGCGGAGTCGGCCGAGGGAATCAGCGTGCCGGCGGCCAATGGCAATGTCGTGGTCGACCTGGTCGACGACGCGACCACCAGGATGCAGCGCCTGGGCGCTGCTCGAGCGCGGCTCGCCGACCTCCGATCTCGGCTGGGGATAATGACGGCCGCCCATCGCGATCCGACCGCCGCCGAATGGTCGGCGCAAGACGCGGCGACCGGCGTCGCCTATGCCGCCATGCTCCAGGCTGCCCACCTCCCGCCGGAATAACTCCCCTCCCGAATTCGAGGCCCTGAAATGGAACTCAACCCCCTGACCTATGCGCTGTTGGCGCAGGACGCCTATACGTCGATCCCGCAGATCGGCGACGAGAGCTCGGCCGCGCGTGCCATCATCGAGTCGACCATCGACGGCACGGCATTCGCCTTTCCGGGCACCAACAACGTCGCTTGCTGGCTGGCCGATCTCGATTGCGCCGTCACCTTGACGGAGCTCGGCCGGCTCCACAAAGGGTTCAACGACGCCGCGCTGGCGATCCGCGCCGCCGTCGAGGCAAAGGCGGCCACGGTTCCGCCGCCGATCATCCTGGTTGGCCATAGTGAAGGCGCCGCACTGGCCCTGGTCCTTGCCGGCTATCTGTGCCTGGCTGGGCGGCCGCCGCGGGCGGTCTTCGCGTTCGAACCGCCGCGGGTCAGCGCCGACGCCAAGCTCGGCGAGCTGCTGCGCCAGCATGGCGTCCGGCTCTTCCTGTTCGCCAAGGGCAACGACATCGTTCCGATGGTGCCGCGCCTGTTGTTCCCGTGGGCTCACCCGGCGCCGCTTACCCAGATCGGCACCGCGGCCGAGCCCTTCCCCAATGTGGCAGATCATCTGATGGCCGGCGTCGTCGAGGCGGTCCGGGCGACGGTGGCCTGATATGGGGAAGCTCAGCGCCAAACTTCGCTCAGTGGCTGGAAGTGCCTACGGTCATTGGTGCCCTGGCTGCAAGGAAATGCACGTCATCCATGTCGGATCGCCGAACGATTGCGGCGCGCAGTGGACCTTTGACGGCAACGTCGACACGCCGACCTTCAGCCCGAGCGTCAATATCCGGTGCGAGTGGAGCAAGCTTGAGGATGAGGCCGGGCTGAAGGACGAGGCCTGTCACTATTTTCTGAAGGCTGGCCAACTTCAGTTCCTGCCCGACAGCACTCACGAATTGGCCGGCCAGACGGTTCCGCTTCCGGATCTTCCCGACGGTGTACTGCCGTGCCCCGCATGACCGACGCCGAGCGATGCCGTTCTTATGCGGATCGCCTGATCGAACCATTACGCGCCGCCGCCAAAGAGCACGGTTACGCGCTCGCGGTGCACGGCAGCCTTGCCCGCGACATCGATCTGATCGCCGCCCCATGGGTTCCCGAAGCCTCGCTGGCGCCCGTGCTGGCCGAGGCTATCCGCGCCAAGGCGGAAGAAGTCGTTGGCTACGCCTTCCTGGCCCCTCACGAACACCGCGAATTCCCACGCCGCAAGCCACATGGCCGGCTGTGCTGGGCCTTTCACTTGGGCGGCGGCCCGTATATCGACTTGGCCGTCATGCCGACGGCGGTCTACATGGAGGGGATGTTGAAGTGAGGATACTCGGTCGCATCAACCGTTTCGGCGAACGGATTGCCGTCCATATCACCCGGGCGGTGGCCACCTTGGCCTGCTTCATCGTCTTCAACTTTATCGCCGTCGCCGGCGAGCTCTGGCCGAAGGCCGGCCCGTTCGTCGCGTGGCTGTCGAGCAACTACCTGCAGCTGGTGCTGCTGTCGGTGATCATGATGGGGCAGGAGGTGGCCGGCCGGAAGGCTGAGCGCCGCGCCCAACGCGATCACGAACTGATCACCAGGATCGAGGAGCGCCTTGGGCGCCTCGAGGTGCGCTGACTCTATATATATGCGACATCCACGCCGCCCAGCGAACGTAGCGCGAACCCAGTCCGGTGATTTTCCGGTGATCGTTCCGGAGAACTGCGGAGAATGGCGCACTTTCGTTCTTCTCGCCCCATTGCCAAAACCAGCGAAACCGCCTAGAAGAACCTCGGTCGGGCGGTTAGCTCAGTTGGTAGAGCGCCTGCTTTACACGCAGGGAACTTATGCGGCCGAACCGCCAGTCTTTCCGCCGCTCTCCGGCTGTTCGTCATTTCCCGGTCCGGTGATTTTCCGGTGATCGACCTTCAGCATCGCCTCTAAGACGTCCTCCTGGCTGACGTGGGCATAGCGCGCCGTCGAGACCAAGCTGGCGTGGCCGAGCAGCTTCTGGGCGATCTTGATGTTGCCGGTGGCGCGGACGATCCGCGTCGCCGCGGTGTGGCGCAGATCGTGGAAGCGGCAGTCCTCGATGTCGGCCGCGGCGAGGGCCGCCTGCCATGCCTTGCGCCAGCCGTCGGCCGAGAAGGGGTAGCGGTGACCGGCCAGCCGCTTCGCCCCCATCTTGTCGTTGCGGTTCTTCTCGCAGAGATAGGTGAAGACGAATATCGGGTGATTCCCGCGTTCGTTGGCGATCAGGGCGCGCAGGACTGGCGTGATCGGGATGGTGTGAGACTTTCCACCCGGCCGGCGCGACTTCGTCTTCACGGTCAATTTTCCGGCAGCCAGGTCGACTTCCTTCCAGGTCAGTCGGATGACGTTGGACAGGCGCAGCCCGGACGTCATGGCGAAGCGGACCATCGGTCGATAGTCCAGCCGCAGATTGGCGAACAGCTTTTCCTCTTCGGCCTCGGTGACCTCGCGGACGCGCTCGTCGGCCTCCGGCAGCAGATGCTTGGCCCATTTGGGCTCGTCGCCGACGTCGACGCCCCAGAGCTCGCGGGCCCGTCGCACGACGCGGCGCAGCAACTCGGTTTCCCGGTTGACCGTGGCATTGCTGACCGGTTCCTTGCGGTAGCGCGCCTTCTGGCCGCGGCGCTTGGCCACCATTAGGGCGATATCGGAATCGGTGATGTCGGAGAGCGCCTTGTCGGCGCCAACCGCCAGCAGCTTTTCCATCTTGGTCAGATCATCGTCGCCGGCAGCGCTGTGCTGGGACACCTCGACATAGTAGCGATCGAGCGCCGCCTTGAGCGCCATGCCGACCTTTTTCTTGTCGCCGGGGAACAGCGCCGCCTGGCGCGCGACCTCCCGAGCCGCCGCCTCTACGGCTTTCGCTTCTTCATAGACCGCTGTCTTAGTCGCTCCGTGATGTCGTACACCTTTGAGGTCGAAGCTGTAGGCGTAGAACGGCGACTTTTTCGGCTTGTAGACGGACATGCTGCTGCGGCCTCCCGCGCTTCGCGGCGATACTCGTCCAGATCCTGGGCGGTAAACTTGCGCCGATTGCCAACGATGGCAAACCGAATCTTCCCGCCCCTGACCAATGAGCGGAACTGGTCTAGACCCACCCCCAGTGTCTTCGCCGCTTCCTTGGCCGTCATGAAACGGCCGGGATCCGTGCGCTCGGAAAGCGCCTTGCGGATGGCATCGGCGATCAGATCGGGAAGGAGGGCGGCGTCGATCTGCATCGTCACCTCGGCCAGCCGACGGCGCCTTCTGGCATCCGGTAGTCAGTCATATCAGCCGCTCCTGCGTCGGCGGCTGGTATGGACCTTTGGCAACCAAGATCAGGTTGCCCGCGAAGAAGTCCCCAACCTTGGGCCGCGAGCCGGGACGCATGACGTCAAACTGAACCGTCCAGCAGCGATCGCTGGGACGGGCCGTGATCGTGCCGATGCGGCCGCTCTCGGCCAGTGGCTGAAACTCGCTAAGCCAATTGAGATCCGGCTCCAGTCGGACGCGGTCACCGATGGCGAGGACGTCGGCTTGGCGGGAAGCGGTCATGGATGTTCCTTCCAAGCGACCTTGGTGAGGCCGCGATCGAACCGCAGGCCACGGAGGGCGCCGGCGCGGCAGATGTCGATCACCTGGGCCCGGCTGCCGACATGCCGATAAAGCCCAAGGTAGCTGTTGCAACAGACGGCCAAGTCGCCGATCGGCGCGGCCATGATCCGCCGCAGGGCGTTGCGATGGGTCTTCGGCCGGCCGGACCGACGATGCGGCCGCAGGACATGGCCGACGAAGTCGACGCCCTTCTCGACCGGCGCGACAAACGTCTTGCCCTCGGCCAACTGCATGCCGATGCCGGCCAGGTGGTGGCGGATGGCGCCGGCCGCCTCGAGGAGGTCGGCTGTCGATCGATGGAGCAACACCATGTCGTCGACATAGCGGACGTAATGAAACCGGAACCCCAGCAGCCGCTTGATCATCTGGTCGAGCGGATCGAGCAGCACATTGGCGAAGAATTGCGACGACAGGTTGCCGATCGGCAGCCCGACGCCGGGCGCGGCCTGGAACAGGCTCTTATGCGGCGGCACCAGGGCGAGGTCGCGGGCCGGGCAGCGCACGATGGCACCGCGCTTGACGTCCTGGAAGACCAGCTTGCGGCAGAGATCGAGCATGGTGGCGTCGCGCACGCGCCGGCTGAGTAGGGCGAACAATGCATCTTGCCTGATCGAGCCGAAGAAATTGGCGATATCGGCCTTCAGATAGAAGGCCGGCCTGGTCCAGTTCTCGGTGGCGCTGCGCAGATGGCCGTCCAGCCGATCGGCGGC
>CAIVVT010000248.1 GCA_903909435.1 uncultured Acidobacteriia bacterium
CCAAGCTCACGGTTTCCTGGCACGAGGACAAGTGGTACGGCCTGGGCTACGGGCGTGCGGTTTCGCAGGATTCGACCAACCGCCGCATCGCGCAGTCCGCGCGTACTCCGCTGCAGTGGACCGCGAACCAGGACGCCGCCGCCTCGGACGCCGTGCTGCCCAGCGGGTACAAGACCTTCGGTCTGGGCACGCTCTATAGCTCGAACGCCGACGGCTCGAAGTCGGTGCGCATCAGCGCCACCGGCGAGCTGATCGTCAACCAGTTTTCCGCTTTGGCCCAAGCGCCGCTGGTGGTGTCTCCGGCAGCCACCTCCGCCACGGGCGGGACGGTTCCCGGTGGGCAGTCCTACTATCTGGCGCTGGCGGCCAAGGATGCCGCGGGCCTGCTGTCGCCGCTGTCGAATGTGGTGCGGGTCGATATTCCCTCCGGGACTGCCACCAACACCGCCACGCTCAGCGTCACGTCCTGGCCGGGAACAGTGAGTGGATATTGCCTGTTCGCCGGGCAAACGGCCCAGCGGCTGACCCTCCAATCAGAGGCCTCCGGCACCCCGGGCAGCGTCGTGCTTTCCGCGTTCACGCCGTATGGCGAGAGTGCCCCGGACCCGGGCTTCGATCACCTGGAAGCCGATGTCGCCTTGTGCTTCCACAGCGGCGTTGCGGTGGGCCAGGCCAGCGCGACCGCCACGACGGCAACTGTGACTTTCACGGGCACGCCGTTCACGGGGCTGGCGCTCACCGGGCGCATCGCGTCTGTGGTGGCTTCGGACGCCGACACGCGAGTCAGGAACTTCCTGATCACCGGGAACACAGCGAGCGCGTTGACCTTCGCGTCCACTCCGGACATCCAGATCAACGACTGGGTCTGCGTTCGCTCTTTGATTACGGTCGCCGGCCTGGTGGTTTCCGACCCACTCTGGAACTTCACCTCTGGCGCTCTGGTCGGCAAGACCCTGCGCACCATCGCAGGCAACGGTACCCCGCAGACGCAATCGATTACCGCAAATGCGGGTGGTCTAGGTACTTCGTCGATCACCGTGGGCAATGCCTGGACCTACGCCATCGACTCCACCTCGCTGGTGATCGTGGAGGAGCCCTCGGTCCTACTCACCGTGCGGACCGTGCGCCAGCCCGTTTCCGCCCGGCACACCGGCGCCACCCTCGGTGTCGATCTCAAGAATTACCCCGGCAAGTTCGTCCGAATCTCCTGCTATGCCGCCGACGGCCGCAACGCCCGGGCCGCCGAAGCTCTGGCCTTGACCCGCGACCTGTACATTGCCGGCGCGTCCGGCGCGCTCTCCGTGGCTGGCGTCCCGAGCCAGATCACCTCGTTCGGGATGTCCTACGAAATCGAGGGCACCTCCGCCGTTGAGTCTCTCCCCGAGCAGGGCGGAGGCGTGTGGACCTGGAGCGGCTCAGCCTGGGTTCGCACGGGGCCGAGTTCCCATGCGATTGGGGACGCGCACACCGGCGTCCAGAGCGTACAAGCCAGGTTCGTGGTGGGGGTTCCCCTCGATCCAAACACCGCGGGCATCTGGATCGTCCACTCCTGCTATCCCGACAACACCTACACGACGCCGATGCCATCGACCGAAGCGGGCTGGTTCGGCAACGGCTGGGGCATTGTCGTCACCGCGCAGCCGCCGCAGGGCGCGCCCTTCACCGCCTACGGCTCCTGGAATGCTCTCGGATCCTGGACTGACCGTACGGGCCTGAAGGACTGGGAAGCCTACACCGCCTGGACCTACAACCGGAACCCGAACCCCGATTCCAACGCGCCGGCCATGGCTTCGCCACTGGTCCTTAAAGTAGGTTATCCGCAGGGGTTCCGGGCCACCGGCGTCGGCAGCGGAAACCCGCTCCTGCCAACCTCCACGTCCGTCGTGCAGACCATCGAAGGACTCACCACCGGTGCAGACGCCATCGGCACGGCCGCCGCCAATCAGCAGAGCGTGACGTACAAGTTCAGCGGCTCATTGCCTGCCGACTCCAACCGGGCCGGGCTTTCCGCCATCTTCTCCGTGTGGACCGACAAGACGTTCACCACCATGATTCCCGGCAAAGGGAGGGGGTGGTGTGCGATCGGGCCGACGGCCGGGTGGGGCATCTTCTCGACCAGCGGAGCATCCACCGGGCCGGGGACTTTTCAGTTCATTGCGCCCACGGAGTCGCTGGGTGCGCGGCTGTATCTGGCTTTCACGGTCATTCCGTTCAACGGCAGCAACTCCTATCCGACCATGCCCGCGCTGCCCTCACGCACTGCAGCGTTCGGCGCAGGGAGTTACAGCGCAGCAACGGTTCTCATCCAAGGGCCGGGGAACGCCTGGCTTATGGGTGCCACCGGCGCACCCTTCTCCGCCTACATGGTCGGGAAGACCTACCTGCTCAACGGCGCCCCTGTCGTCATTACCGCTTACGTCTCGACGACGCAGGTGAATATCGCCTCCGCCTCGAACGGCCAGTTGAGCCTCTCAATGCCGGACTCCGCCGTGCTCCAGGATGCCGGCCCCGTGACCCTGCTCGTCATTCCCGTGGCCGGCCCATCGGTCAGCACAGGAGCTCTGGTAGCGGGCGGAGTCATCCAACTCATCGACAAGATCGTCGGGCTCTCTGTTGTCCCGGTGACAAACCTCTCCCCGGGTACGGTGAACCTGGCCAGCGCGACGAAGTTCGCCGATAGCGTCGGTGGTCAATACGTCCTGATCGACGGCGGGATGATCACGATTGCGAACTCCAACGCTTCGTTGCCCATGGCGCAGTTCCAGACGGGCGGGATCATCCTCCAGGACAAGCAGACGGCCCCGCAATATGCGGTGAAGATCACGCCGTCCTGGGTCAAGGTCGAAAACACGGTCACCGGGCCGGGCATGGCGATCACGGCGACAGGCGCGACGATTGCGCAGGGGTGGTCCGGCGTGACGTCCCTCTATCCGAATGTGGCCATCGGCGCGTCGACTGTCACCATTTCAGCGAGTGTCACCGCGAACGTATCGATCTCGGCTTCCGGGGGTGGCGCGTCGGTTGGACTGACCGACGGCACATACAGCGGATTCGTGGCCACCCAGTGGGGCGGCGGCTTCCAGCATGGACTGGCGATCGTCAATTCCTCGGGCGTGGGCAGTACCGCGCTTTGCAGCGACAATGGCGTCATCGCGGCCGCTTCCGTTTACGCGAGTCCCGGCGGAACGCTGGAGTTTCACGGCACGATCATCAACTTCGTGGACGCGCCCAAGTTCTCCGCCACGCAGCCGACCAACGGCGCGGTGAGCGGGACGCTCGCGAACTTTCCGACTGGAACGGTTTCGGGCAATCCAAGGGCGTTCGTGAAAGTCATTCTCGCCGATGGCACGCACGCCGTCGTACCCGCCTGGGCACTCGCCTGGTAGAAGGACCACTTATGATCACCACAACCACACAGAATGCGGTGGCCGCGCTCGTCGCGGCGGTCGCCGCGGACTTCGCGCCGCAACTCCCCTCCGCCATCAGCGTCCAGATCAACTCGGGCGCCGGGGCAACCAGAAATGTCGCCGTGATCGTCGTGGCCACCGTCGCGGGCACCGACCCTCCGGCCAACGGACAGTATGCGGCGAACTATGTGATCGGAGCTCCGGTGGAGGTGCCCGCATGACGCCCATCGAACTCACCAAGGTCGAGCAGGACATTCTCAAAGCCCGCAAGTACGCAATGGATAGCTCGCGCGAAGGCGTGGCCTTCCAGGTCGCCGTCGAGACGATCGTGCAGCGGTACGAGCTGGGGCCGGGCTGGAGCATCAACGCGAACGACCCAACTCACTTGATCCCGCCTGCGGGCCAGGCCGCTCAGCCCGCCTAAGCTCTCAACCCCATTCCGCCCCTCCACTCCGGTGCTTTCGCGCCGCCGCAGACGGGCACCTTTGACTCAACGTTCGAACTGTTCTCAGGAGAAAAGCATGAACTGGAAAAGCGTTCTGAAGCTGGTCGCCAGCGCCTCGGCGGGCGCAGCCGGCCAAATCATCACGACCGGCCTGCAATCCGGCGCGAGCCCGACCACGGGCGCGTTCTGGAGCGGCGTCGGCATCAACACCGGGCTCGTCGCGGTACTGACCCTGTTGGCGCATCTCACGCCCTCGCCGGTCACCCCCGATCCTGTTGCCGCTCCGGCCGAGAAGACGCAGACCGCCTGAAGCGGGGCTTCGGCCCCAGATTCCTCACCAGGAGCAGCCACAACATGATTCGTCCCGACTTCTCGGCCATGAGCGACCGCGAGCTCCTGGTGAGCCTGCTCACGAGCCTGTACGACTTGAAAGAGCACCTGGAGGGCAACGGCAATCCCGGCCTTTGCTTCCAGCGCGGCGAGGAACTGAATGCGATTCGCTCGCGCATCGCAGTCCTCGAATCCTTCAAGTCCTGGGTCAACGGAGCGATCGCCGCGCTCGGTACCGCCCTGACAGTGGCGCTGGTCACCATCGGGTGGCTGCTGCAGCGCGGCAAGTAACAACAGTCTGTGGCGCATTGCGCCGGTAGGAGATCCCTTGAAGAAACTCATTCTTTTGGGCTGGCTGTTTGCGGCACTGGCCGTCGCGCAGCCCGCACTAGTGACAGTCAACGGCCCGATCAACAACACCGACGGCAGCGGCTTCACCGGGCGCATGACGGTTTCAAACCCGCGCCTGCTGTGCCTGGGTGTGGCCATTCCCGCCTCATCGCGCAACTACACGCTCACTTCAGGCGTGGCGTTTCCCGTGATGCAGCTTTATGCGCTGGGCGCCTGCACTCCCGGCTACGCCTACACCGTGGTCTACCAGGGCACGGAGCGCACCACGGCGTTTTGGAGCATCCCGGCCACTCCTTTGACGACCACGGTGGCGGCGGTGGAGGTGCAGGGACCACTCCCGCCCAACCTGCAAATCAACCTGAACCAGCTGGCGCCGGGCACGCTGGCGTTCCAGGTCCCGACTTGGAGTGGCAGCTCATGGGGTCTGGCCATTCCCAGCGGTGGGGGCGGCAGCGTGAACAGCGTCAACGGCCAGACCGGCGCGGTGGTGTTGGGCAACGGCTTCGCGGGCCTGACGCCGGCCTGGTCGAACGGCACGCTGAACATCCCGCTGTCGAGCACGGCCAGTGTGACTGCCGGGCTTGTTACGAACGCCGAGCACGTCTACTGGGACGCCAAACAAGCTGCAATCACGACGGGTACAACCGCGCAATATCTGCGCGGCGATTTGTCCCTCGCCTCGTTTCCGACGATCCCTTCGAACACCTCGCAGATCAGCGAATCGGGCAATCTCTATTTCACGAATCCTCGAGTCACGGCGGCGATGGCCGGCTTGTACCAGTCGCCGATCACAACCGGCACGACCGCGCAGTATCTGCGGGGCGACCTCTCGCTCGCCGCGTTCCCGGCGATGCTCTCAAACCCGATGACCACCGCTGGGGACATGCTGGTCGGTGGCGTAGCGGGCGCGCTGACGCGGCTGCCTGTTCCCGGCAACGGGACGTGGTGCCCCAACTGGTCGACCGGCGTTGTGACGCTCATCACTTGCCCCGGCGCGGGCGGCGGCATCTCATCCATCGGCCTGACCGCTCCGGCCGCCTTCACCGTGACCGGCTCGCCCCTCATCGCGAACGGAACCCTGGCCATCTCCGGTGCGGGTACGGCCGCGCAGTATGTCCTCGGGACCGGCGCGCTGGCCACGTTTCCGACCACTTGGGCTTACGGCTCGATCACGGGTACGCCGACAATCCCGGTCGCGAGTTCGACGACTCCGGCGATGGATGGCGTCGGAACGATCGGCTCGCTCGCCACGTTTGCGAAGGCCGACCACATCCATCCTTCCGACACCACCAGGCAAGCAACGATCACCGGCGCGCCGGGCACCTGGCCCGCGACCTGGGCATGGGGCTCGCTCTCTGGCGTGCCTTCCATCGCGAACACCGTGAACGGAGTCACCGGCGCGGTCGTGCTGGGTAACGGCTTCGCGGGGCTGACTCCGGCTTGGTCTGCAGGAACGCTCAACATCCCGATGGCCAGCACGGCGTCCGTCACTGCGGGCCTGCTCAGCAACGCGGACTACTCGAGCTTCGGCGCGAAGCAGACAGCCATCACCACGGGAACGCAGGACCAGCTGATCTCCGGACTCTTGGGCCTGAAGTCCCTGGTGAACTGCGCCGGCGCGCTGGCGTACTCCACAACCACGCACAACTTCACGTGCGGGACACTCCCCACGGTGGCCTCGACCACTTCGGCGCTGAAGGGCGACGGGGCCGGAAACGTCGTGGCCGTGACCGGCACCGGAACCTACTGCGTGCATGTGGACGGGTCCAGCGCGGCGTGCGGCGGCGGTGCCACGGTGGCGACCACGTCAGCTGTCCTGAAGGGCGACGGCGCGGGCAACGCGATTGCCGCCACACCGGGAACCGACTTTCAGGCGGTTTTGGGCTTCACGGCTGAGAACTCGGCGAACAAGGGCATCGCCAATGGCTACGCTGGCCTGAACGCGAGCAGCGATGTGCCGATCGCGAATCTCCCGGTCACTGGCGCAGGGACGACCGTTCCGACCGTGGACACGACGCCCACTGTGGGCAACTGTTTGAACTGGTCGGCCAACGGCGTTCACGACTCCGGATCCGCCTGTGGCGCCGGTGGCGGGGGTGACGTCTACCAAGCGAACAGCAACACCTTCTTGAACGGCACCACGCAGACCTTCACTGCGTCGAGCACCGCGCCTGCCCGCCCCAGCCTCAACATCGGCTCGGCCATCACCACGGATCCGTCGGGACCGGTGGCGGGCGATCTGTGGCTGAACGGGACGGGCATGAAGTACCGCGGAGCGGCCACGACCTACCTCATTGCTGCGGCCAATTTGTCCAATACCTGGACCGCGCTGCAGAACTTCACATCAGCAATCAAGTTCAACTCCGGCACGACGGGCGCTGGATACATTACGCCAGCGGCAGCCTACACCGGATCAACGGATGGGTATTTCAACCGGAGCACCAACGCCAATCACGGCTTCGGTGCATCCGGCACGCCTGCCGTCATGGAGATGTACGACGCGCTGGCGCCTTCCGGCACGGGTCAGAAACTCGGCGTCCAGCCGATCTCATTCTCCACCGGAGGGTCGCTCGCGAACACTGGAGCGAGCGTAAACCTCGCGGCGGCCCCTGGCTCGACCGTGGGCCAGATGTGGGAGGTGTCCGGGACGGTCATCTTCACGGGCACCATCACCTGCACGGCCGGCACGTTTGCGGCGACCCTCACATGGACCGATGGGCGAGGCACCAACTCCTACAGCCCGGTGAGCATCGCGTACGGAAGTCTTTCCTCGGCAGCGGCAAGTGGAACCACGCTCGGTGGCCAGTACAACTTCAGCTTCCAGTTCGTTCAGCGGTCCGCCGTTGCGCCCACGTTCGCGACGACGCTGCCCACCTGTACGGCGCTGCCCTACGACTGGTTTGTTTCCG
>CAIVVT010000249.1 GCA_903909435.1 uncultured Acidobacteriia bacterium
CGCGCTCCAGCGCCCCGACATCTCGCTGCTTGAAGAATGGGCGCTGTGCTTCAAAGACGACAAGATCTCGAAAGCCCTGGCGGCTCCCATGCCGACAAAGACCCCCTACGCGCGGGTGTACGCGGACCGCTCGCCCGAGGGCAAGGTTGTCGAGATCTGGAAAAGGACCCGCCGGCCATGAGAATCCCCTTTACCAAGGCGCACGGAGCGCTGAACGACTTCCTGCTCACCTGGGCCGCCGAAGCGCCCGCCCGGGAGTTGATCGAGCGTGCCGCCATCGCAATCTGCCACCGCTATTCCGGTGTCGGCGCCGATGGCTGGCTGCTGGTGACACCGCCGTCCTCAGGGCAGCCGGCCGCGATTCGGCTGCTCAACTCCGACGGAAGCGAGCCGGAGATCTCGGGCAACGGCACGCGCTGCGCCGCGGCGTTCCTGACGGACGCGGGCCTGGTGGGCGCGGAAATCCCGATTCGCACCGGCGCGGGGTTGAAGCAACTGCGCCTGATCGAGCGCAACAGGCTGCGTTTCTCCTTTGAAATGAACATGGGCACGCCGCACATCGGGGCGGGGAATCTGCGTTTTGCGCTACCGGTATCGGCGACCGAACGCGAGTGCACGATCCTCGATGTCGGCAATCCGCAGTGTGCGTTCTTCGTTGACGACTTCGATTTTGACTGGAGGAGTCTGGGCGCAGAGGTCGAGCGGCACCCGCATTTCCCGCACCGCACCAACGTCAGTTTCATCCAGGTGTTGGACCGCCACACCCTGGATGTGCGCTTCTTCGAGCGTGGCGCGGGCTTCACCATGAGTTCGGGCACCGGTTCCACGGGTGCCTACTTCGCCGCCGCTGCCCGTGGGCTGATCGACAGCCCCGCCACCGTCCGGACGCTGGCCGGACCGCTGGCCTTCCGGACCGGGGGCGCGGACGTTTTGATGCAGGGTCCGGCGGAGATTGTCGCCACGGGAGAGTACCTTTTTGAGACGTCACTCTAGGCTCGGATTCGCGGCCTCCCGGGGCGTCTGAGATGAGCCAGCGTGATGTTCAAAAGGCGGCTCTTGCCCGTCTCGTTCCCGGGGCCGGAATGCAAGTCGTAGTGTTTGAACCGATTGCCCGTTAGAATGGTGGACGCTCCGCCACTGTGCGCCGGAAGACAAATTTGACCACGGACGCCGGGCGGGAGTGTTAGATTGGTGAATTGGCTTTCGCCTGAGGCGGTTTTGGTGCAGATTTTCCTTCAGGGCAAACTATTGGGCTTAGAAGCCTTCCTGGCGGACGCGGGCGGTGACGACGCGGCCTTCGCGGGCCGTTGTCTGTACGCTTCCCTGCTGGCCGAGGCGGTTCCGCGCGCGCTCCTCGCCCGCTTGGGCCTGTCTCCCGAACTGCTCGGGACCAGCGGCGGCGGGCAGTTCCTGGCCGTCCTCGCAGTCGAACATCAGAGCGCGGCGCATGAGTTCCTGACCGAAGTGACCCGCAAGATTTCGGCCTTCACCGGCTCGAAACTACGGCTGGCTTGGGCGCTGACCGAGAATCTCGGCGCGTGGAGCGATGTACGCAAGCGGCTCGACGAATCGCTGCTGCGCTGGCGCGGCGCATCCGCCTTCGAACACGACGGCCTTTTCGATCCCTTTGTCCCTCAGTCCGAGGCAACCGGCGCCTACTATGCCGACCTCTGGCGGCGCCTGCCCGATTCAGTCGCCGTTCGCTGGGAGCCGTGGGCGCAGGGCGTTCTTGCTCCAGCCGAACTGCCGTTGCCGGTCGCGACCCATGCGGCGCTCAATCGCGCTGGAGACGCCCCCGCGCTGCCCGCCGAATTAGGTGCACGCGCCAAAGGCGCTCCGGTTTGGGGCGTGTTGCGCGGAGATGTGGATGGCATGACCGAGCGCCTGAAGAAGGCGGCCTCGGTGGAAGAGCACATCCAGATTTCGGTGCTGCTGAAACAATTGTTCGCGGGGGAAGCCCAGGCCTTGGCCTCGCAGCCGGAATTCCGGCGCAAAGTGTCGATCCTCTACACCGGCGGCGACGATTTCGCGATCTTTGGCGCCTGGGACGCTCTGCTCGGGTTTGCCCAGGAATTCCATCGGATCTTCGCCATGGGCTCCGAAGCGATCCTCGAAGAGTTCGCGGGGGCCGAGGGCAAGACGCTCTCTATGGCTCTGGCTTCGGCTCCGTCCCCGGGTTCATCGCTGGCTGGCGTTTACGCTGAGGCCGGGCGGTTGCTCGAGATCGCCAAGAGCGACGGGCGGGACACGATCTGCCTGTTTGGCCGGACGCTCGATTGGAAGCAGTTTGCCGCCGCTTCCGATCTCAAGAAGACGCTGGTCAAGCTGATCGACGATTTCGGCTGCCCGCCGCAGTTGCTCGGTGAACTGGCGGCGTTCTACCGTGAAACTGACCGTGTTTTACCGGCGCGCACCGGGCGCCGCGCGGTGGAAACTCAGGACCGGCCCTGGCGTTTTCATCGCAGGCTCGGCCGCGTGCTGGACGTTCCGGCCCGCAGCCGCGAGTATCAGAAGGCCCGCAAGAGTCTTCTCGAAGAGTTTCTGAACCGCCGCCAGGCGTCCGTTAAGCTGAAACCTTCCGGGCGCGTCGCGCTGGATTGGGCCCGTCTGGCACAAGAGGGCGAATCAAGATGAGCGAGATGGAAGAAAAAGACACACAGCAGGCCCAGGTCGAGGCCACACCCGAAGCCGCTCCAGCGGCGATCGCGGAGTCCCCAGCTCCGGCAACCGCTGCGGCTGAACCCGCGGCGGAAGCCGCTGCCCCACCGGCAGCCAAGCCGCAGGCGCAGCAAAAGCCCGGCGGCGGACGCCCCGAAGGCAAGCCGCGCGGCGAGCGCCCACCGCAAGAACGCCGGGGTCCCGCGCCGCAGCGCGGCGGTGGCGGCCGGGAAGGCCAGCCGCCCCGGACAGAAGGGCAATCGGTCAGATCGGAAGGCCAGCCGCGAGAAGGGCAGGGCCGCGACAACCGCGGCGGTCCGGACCGTGGCGGGGAGCGGGGACATGACCGGGGTCCGCGCCCGGACCGTGGCGGACGCCCCGACATGAACCCCGAGATCGATCTCGACAAGCTGGTCGGGGACAGTCTCTATCTGGACAACCAGGCGCACGCCGTCGTAGCCCGGATGCGCGATATGGACTCCGGTACGCGCAGCCAGTTGCGCCGCATGTACAGTGCGATCCGGCGGGCTTGCCGCGCGGCGGAAGCCGACCGCCAGCACCAGTTCGTGATGCTGCGAGCGCGCCTGGCCTATACCATCGCGCGTCATCAGCTACGCAGCCTGGACGTGCTCGAGAAGCTGCTGCTGCAAGTAACCCGCCGCAACGAAGCGCGCAGCTACGAGCGGTTCCGCGACTTGTTTGAGGCGATCGTCGCTTACAACGAGTAGGCTCTGGCAACGATTTAAGGAAATTCGCGAGGAGAGAATCGCATGAGTTCGCACACCGCCGAAACCCGCCTTGGCCTGATCGGCAAACTTCTGCTGGACGGCGAAATGACCTGCGAGACCGGCTTGCACATTGGCGCCGGCAAAGGGTCGCTCGATTTGGGTGGCGCCGACAATCCCGTGGTGAAGGACGCCTTCGGGCGGCCCTACGTCCCAGGGTCGTCGCTGCGCGGCAAGCTGCGCTCGCTCCTGGAGCAGAGCTCGGGGCTGATCACCCCCGCCGACCTGATTTACCTGTCGCGACGCCGCGGCCAAGAGGTTCGCATCCATCAAACCGACGAGCCGGGCGACGAAGTCTGCCTGTTGTTCGGCCGGAACCCCGGCCGGACCGAGCGCGCTTCCGGCGAGACGGTGGAGAGCGTTGCGGCCACGCCCGCGCGGCTCACCGTCTACGATGCCCCGCTCGAACTCGACAGCATCACCGAACCGATGCGCGAGAACCTGGACGACGAGTTGACCGAAGTGAAGAGCGAGAACGCCATCGACCGCCTGACCGCGCAGGCCAGCGCCCGGACGCTGGAGCGCGTGCCCGCCGGTGCGAAATTCCGGGTGCGCCTGGTGCTCGACATCCTGTGCGCCGAGGATAAGGAACTGGCCGCGAGAGTGGCCGAAGGGCTGCGGCTGCTGGAAGACGACGCCCTTGGCGGCGGCGGCTCGCGCGGCTCGGGCCGTGTGAAATTCACCGGCTGGAAGGCTGCTTGGCGGTCCCGCGCGTACTACACCGCCGGAACGGCCGAGGCGATCGTGCTGGAAGCCGGAACCACCGCCCAGTTGCAGGCCGGCATTCTGGCCGCCGATTTCGCCGAGAAGCTGAGTTAGGTCCGATCGGAGACGCATGAACCCCGCGCTGCTCATCCGTCTCCGGCCCAACACGCCCTGGCGCATTGGGCCGGATCACGGAGCCCTGGATCAATCCGAGGCCGTACTGCACAGTGACGCTCTCTACGCCGCCCTGTGTCTCGCTTTCGAGCAATTGGGCTGGCTGGAGGAGTGGCTGAACGCGACGGCGGACCCGTACTCGACGCCGGCCGTCCGCTTTAGCTCGTGCTTCCCCTGGCAGCGTGGCCTGCTGTTCGCGCCTCCGCCGATGGGCCTGTGGCCCCCAGCCGAAACACCCGGCGTGCTGACGAAACTGCGCTGGAAAGGCGCCCGCCTGGTGCCCACCACCGTGATCGCGGCGCTGTTGCGGGGCGAGTCGCTGGACGAAAAGGCCTGGACCGTAGATGCCCATAGCGGCTGCCTGCTTCCCGTTGGAGGCCGGTTCCCTACCGGGCCGTTCCGCCGTATGCGCCGCTCGTCGGTGGCGGTGGACCGTGTGACCGGCAGCAACATTCAACCCTGGGCGGCGGGCTGCCTGCAGTTCGCACCCGCATCCGGCTTATACTGCGTGGCGGAATTCGTCAACGCGACGGCATATGCCGTGTGGTCCCGCAAGCTGGAATGCGCGTTCCGGCTGCTGGCTGACAGCGGGTTAGGCGGATTGCGCAGCCGCGGCTTTGGCCGGTCGAGAACGCCCGATTTTCAGCCCGGCACGCTCCAGGAATTGCTGCTTCCCGACCTGCAGGTTTCCCAAGCGCCCGCGAACGGCGCGGACCGGACGTGGTGGATGCTCTCGCTCTTTTCCCCCGGCGCGGCCGATCAGGTGGCCTGGGGCAGCGGCAACTACGCGCTGATCGAGCGCAGCGGCCGCGTGGCCTCGCACTCCGGCGCCGGCTTGGTCAAGCTGTCTTCGCGGCTGGTCAAGGAAGGCTCGCTGGTGGTATCCCAAGGCAAGCTGATCGGCTCGGTGCGGGACGTAGCGCCCGCTGGTGCGCCGCACCCCGTGTGGCGGGCCGGCTTCGCCGTGGCTCTCGAACTGCCGGCGAAAGAGACGCCTCAAAAGAACCATGCTGGAGGCACCGCCGCATGACGGAAGAACTCTTGCAGGGAGAAACCCCTTCGGGCGCCGCCGCCCCGCAACCCGAGACCACGCGCTACCGCGTGACCGTACTCACGCCTACGCTTGCCGGCGACGGGCAGAAGCTCTCCCCCATCGACTACATGGTCTGGAAAGACCAGGTGAACGTCCTGAACCAGCGGCGCATCTTCCGCCTGTTGGCGCAGGGCCCGCGCATGGAAAGCTATCTCGGCCAGCTACGGAAGTCGGAGAAGCTCGATTTCGCATCATGGGGCGGCTACGCGCAAAACTACGCCATGCGCCGCATCGGGTTCGACGATCCGGCCAGCGCCGAGGTCTACGCGAAGACACCCGCCAACGAGTGTTTCATCCCGACCTTTGCGTCCAGTCTGAAGGGCATCTACCTTCCGGGCAGCGTGTTGAAAGGCGCCATCCGGCTGGCGATGCTGGTCGATCGCGTCACCGAAGCGCAGTTCAAATCCGCCGTCGAGAGCTTGAACTCCGACATGCCCCGGCGCTCGGCCGGAGTGCTCGAGAACTCGATTCTGGGGGGATCGGGCGTCAGCCGTACGCGGCCGATCCGCATGTCCGACTCGTACCCGATCGGGAATGCGGCGACGAAAGTCTATCTGCTCCGGACCGCGACGCTGGCTGATCGCGGCGGCAAACTCGAAGGCGGCTGGAAGGGCGGGTCGCGCGGCGCTCTAGCGCTGAATCGCGCCTCGGAATCCACGCCCTTTTTCGCTGAAATGGCCGCCCCGGGCACCGTGTTCGAGGGAGATTTCCGGATGCCTGTGCTCTTCCGCCACGCGGAGGCCACGCGGGCGCTGCGCTGGAAAGCACCGGCGGGTGCGGTCGAAATCGTCAAAGCCGCAAACCATGCGGCGACTCTGCTGCTGAATACGCACCGTAAGTGGGCGGAAGCCGCCGGGCTCACTCATCTGGTGGCCTTGTGCGACGCGCTGCTGAAGCGGGTGGAGGAGGCCCAAGCCGCCGGCCGGTTCCTCACCTGCATCGGCTGGGGTACAGGACTGCTCGCCAAGACTCTGTGGACCGCGGCGTCGGAAGAACAGATGCGCGAGGGCTTGAAACCCGTGCCCGGCTACGGCCAGGCATTGCGCACCGGATTGCCCTTCCCCAAGACGCGCCGCCTGATCATTCGCAGCAACCGCCCGGCCTCGCTGCCCGGCTGGATCGAAGTCGAACTGCTGTAGGTTTCCTGGTTTGTTCTTTGGCACTCGGTCCGGTCCGCGATGCGGCCGGACGCTCCGGCTGTAGAGTGGCGGGAGGGTGGCGAGTGAAGATCCGGGATATCATAAGAATCATTCAAGATGATGGCTGGCGGCTGGTTGCGATGCAAGGCAGCCATCGGCAGTACAAGCATCCGACGAAGTCCGGGCGAGTGACGATTCCAGGTCATCCCTCGAAAGAGGTACACCCTGGCACTCTGAAGAGCATACTCAATCAGGCTGGTCTAGGGAGGCCATTGTGAAGCGGTACACCGTGATTATCGAATCGGGACCGGGTAATCTATCGGCCTACGTTCCTGATCTGCCGGGCTGTATCGCCGTCGGCGATACTCGCGAGGAGATCGAACAGAATATGCAGGAAGCCATTGAATTCCATATCAAAGGCCTACGCGAGGACGGACTGCCGATCCCAGAACCAAACTCGGCGTCGATTACCGTCGAGGTTGTAGCGGCTTAATGGGTTGAAGATCGCGCGCGGAGTGGACAGTGCCAGATTTGATGGACAACCGCTGCCTGCTCTTGGCAAAACACCACATCTGTTAAATCTTTAGACCCTGACGAGCGCCGAACTTAATCAGTAGCTCGCCAGCCAGGGATGCAGGTTTGCTCCCGGTAAGGGCGGTCACCTCAAAGTATGGCGTGGCGTGCGGCGCTCAGTTCTTCCGATGCATGGCTCCGGCAAGGAACTCGGCAGAGGCTTGGTTGAAAAAAATCAAGAAGGACCTGGGGCTCAAATGAAAGGAGAACCATGGTCCAATATCCACTAGTGCTGGAGCCCGACACGAATGGGGCGCTCCTGGTTACGTTCCCCGATTTCCCAAAAGCCTGCACATTCGGAGAGGACGAGCAGGAGGCACTGGCGCGGGCGGTGGACAGCCTCGAGACCGCAATGGCAATGCGTATCGAGGACCGGACGGAAATCCCCACTCCTTCGGCGACCCACGGCAAATTCGTAACGCTGCCTGCGTTAATCGAAGCTAAAGTCGAACTGTATAAGGCGATGCGCCGCTAGCGTCCGGAAGGCCGAATTGGCCCGCCGCATGGGAGTCAAGATGCCCCAGGTAGATCGTCTTTTAGACCTCGATCATGCCTCGCGGATTGATCAGATCGAGGCCGCATTTCGTTGCCTGGACAGGCGCATAGACATCCAGATCGTAAATGCGGCATAGCTCCTCTGTGTCGGTGAGGATCAAATGAGGTACGCCGTTCTGTTTGAAAAAACCGGCACGGGCTACAGCGCATACGTCCCCGACTTGCCGGGCTGCATCGCCGCTGGTGACACGCTGGTGGAGACGGCGCAACTCATGCGTGAGGCGATCGGGATTCACTTGGCAGGGATGCGCGAAGACGGCGAACCGATTCCGGAGCCCCGTACCATCGCGGAGTACGTGATAGCGGCTTGATCTGCCCACCCGCTCAGAGCGGCTGCAGGCTGTGATGCAACGCCTGCCACGAAGCTAACCCCGCTCGACCGGACTGCCTATCTTGTTGGCATGATAAACTGAACGTACTGGTACTAGTCCGTAGTGCGCCTGATAGGGAGCGCCGTCTTCTGCGATGTACAAAGCTTTCTTCGGCTTTCGCGAAAACCCATTCAACCTGAGCCCCGACCCGGCTTTCCTCTACCGCAGTCCGCAGCATGAGGAGGCTCTGGCGAACCTGATCTATGGCGTTCATAGCAGGAAGGGGTTCATCGTTCTGACGGGCGAGGTCGGGACCGGGAAAACGACCATGCTCGAGTGCCTGCGAGATTACCTCGAGTCGCAATTGGTGGAGTTCGCGTTCATCTTCAATTCACGCATTAACGTGGAGCAGTTTTTCGAGATGATTGCTTACGATCTCGATCTGCGCTGCCCGACCAGGTCGAAGACGGATGTTCTGTTCGCGTTGAATCAGCTGCTGGTTCAGCAGGCGCAGGAAGGCCGCACGACGGTCCTGATCGTCGATGAGGCGCACAACCTGGAGTGGGAAGTGCTGGAAGAGATCCGCCTGCTCGGCAATCTGGAAAACCCGCGCCTGGGCAAGCTCCTGCAGATTATTCTGGCTGGACAGCCCGAACTCGACCGCAAACTGGATGCCCCCAACCTGCGCCAGTTAAAGCAGCGCGTCGTGCTGCGCTGCAATCTGCAGCCGTTTCGCGCTCAGGAGACCATCGAGTACATCAATTCGCGGCTGGGCAAGGCTGGCTGGCCGGACCAGACCATTTTTACGGATGAGCTGATGCGCGAAGTGCATTTTCGCAGCCAGGGGATTCCGCGTATCATCAACGCGTTGTGCGACAACTTGCTGCTGACTGCGTTCGCCGTCGAAACGAAGGAAGCCACGGTTGAAATGCTGGACGAGATTTGCGAGGACATGCGCCTGGAATGGCCGGGCCACCGGCTGCACCAGCGCCCCGGGTCCGATTTTCAGTCCGAGAACCTAAGCAACCCGCTGATCTGAGTGGGCCTGCATACGAGCGGCAGAAGATCGGAGAACGGTCAGGTCTTCCGGCTTGTTGCCCATAATCCGTCGATTCCAGGTTGAGACGCCGGAAGCCCGTTCCCGCGTCTCAACCCGCGTCAGCCGCCTTAGCCGGCCACTTCTTCCCAAGTCACGATGCGCCGTTCCTCGATCGCGGTGCGGCCGAGGATGCCGACCAGAGTCGAAATCCGACCCGATTCGGCGTCGTTCAGTGGCTTCTTCCCGTTGACGGCATTGTCCACAAACGCTTTGAGGCTCATCACCTCCGGCGCTTGTCCGGCATTGGGCACGTCCAGCTGGGTCAGCGGACCCTTATGGTCGAGCTTGCCGTACTGAGCCTTGGCCAGGTCGATGGCGCCTTCGGAACCATACACGCGCTCTTTTACGCCTGAAAACCCGTCGGGGTCGAAGTAGATCTGGCTGAAGTTGAGCCGAACGTTATCGGGGTACTCGTAAATGACGGAGTAGTTGTCCATCACCGTCCGGCCCGGAGGTATGTCCTTGAAGAGGTTGATGCCGCCGGAGCCCATGGCGCGCAGCGGCGGCTTGCCGATGGCCCAGGTCATCAGGTCGAGGATGTGGCACGCCTGCTCGACGATGATGTCGCCGGAACGCTTCTTGTCGAACAGCCATGGCTCGTCGTAGGGCAGGTCGTGCGTATGGCGATAACCCTGGCAATACAGTACCTTGCCGATGCCGCCGGACTTGATGAACGCCATGGAGGCGGCCCGGTTCGGGTCGTGGCGGAGTTGGAAACCGATCTGATAGATGCCCTTAGCAGACTGCGCGGCTTTCACCGTGGTGGTGCATTCCTGCGGCGACAGACCCATCGGCTTCTCGCTGTAGATGTGCTTACCGGCTTCCAGGACGCCCAGGGCAACGCGCAGGTGCGTATCGACGGGGACGGCCGCGACCACTGCATCGATGTCTTTGCGCTGCTCCAGCATCTTGCGAAAATCTTCGTACTCGGCGGGCTTGAACCCGGCCGCCCGAGCTTCAGCCGCGGCCTTCGCAGTGCGCTCGGGGATCAAGTCGCAAACGGCCACAATCTCGATGCCGGGGACCTTCAACATCTGCGTCAACAGGTAGCCGCCCCGGTTGCCGACCCCGATAAAGGCGACCTTCAGGCGCGCGGGCGCATCCTGCGCTCGCAAGATGGCGGGAGCGGCAATTGTAGCTGCCAGAAAGGTCCGCCGGGTTGTAGAGGAAAGTTCATTCATATGGATAGCCTTCGGTCCCTGAATTATACAGGCCTGGGGTAGACCAGCGTTCCCGGGGACACCCCCGCCGGGGCTGTGTTAGATTGAGCGAGGGCAATGGGCGAGACTCCAGAGTTACGCAAAACACCGCTGAACGAGGTCCACCGGGCCTCGGGCGCGAAGATGGTCGATTTCGGCGGCTGGGATATGCCGGTGCAGTATTCGGGCATCCTGGACGAACACGCCGCAGTGCGCCGGGCCGCCGGACTTTTCGACGTGTCGCACATGGGCGAGATCGAGATCCGCGGACCGCAAGCGTTGGACCTGGTTCAACAGATCTCGACGAACAACGCAGCCAAACTCCAGACGGGCCAGGCACACTACTCCGGATTGCTTTATGACCACGGCGGATTCGTGGACGACATCCTGGTGCACAAGGTGGCGGACGACTCCTACTTCATTTGCGTCAACGCCTCCAACCAGGACAAGGACTTCGAGCACATCTCGGCGCAGAACCGATTTGATTGCAGTGTGGAGAACGCTGGACCCAAATACGCCCAACTCGCCATCCAGGGGCCGAAGGCGCTGGCAACGCTCCAGAAGCTAACGCAAACCGATCTGTCGTCCATCCGGTACTACTGGTTTCAGGACGGAGAGGTCTCCGGCGACTGGGCGCGCATTGCCCGCACGGGCTATACGGGCGAAGACGGGTTTGAAATCTACGTGGCACCCGAAGTGGCCTGCGCGCGCTGGGCGGAGATCCTGGATGCGGGCCGCGAATTCGGCATCAAGCCGACTGGCCTGGGAGCGCGGAACACGCTGCGATTAGAGGCCAAGATGGCCCTTTACGGGCACGAAATTGACGCCTCGATCACGCCGCTGGAAGCGGATCTGGCCTGGATCGTGAAATTCGACAAGGGCGACTTTACGGGGAAAGCGGCATTGGAGAAGCAGAAAGCCGCGGGCCTGAAGCGGAAACTTGTGGGATTCGAAATGCGCGGGCGGGGGATCGCCCGGGACGGTTACGAAGTGCATCTGGAGGGTGTGCCGGCGGGGTGGGTGACCTCGGGCGGACCAGCTCCAGCGTTGAATAAGAACATCGGACTCTGTTACCTGCCGGCGGGCAGTGCGCAGCCGGGAGTTGCCATCGAAATCATGATCCGGAACCAGCCTGTCGAAGCGGTTACGGTGCCGACGCCGTTCTATAAGAGAGCGAAATGAATTATCCCGAAAACTATCGCTATACCAAAGAGCATGAGTGGGTCTCCATGGATGGAGATGTGGGGACGGTGGGCATTACCTTCCACGCCCAGAGTGAATTGGGTGACATCGTGTATGTCGACATGCCGACGCCCGGAGCGGCCGTAACGGCGGGCGAGTCGCTTGGCAGCGTGGAATCGGTAAAGGCGGTCAGCGAGATCTATTCACCGGTTTCCGGCGAAGTGGTGGAAGCGAACGAAACGTTGAAAGACGCTCCCGAGAAGCTGAACGACGATCCACACGGCGAAGCCTGGCTGGTGAAGATCCGGCTGTCGGATAAATCTCAAATCCAAGACCTGATGGACGCATCTAAATATCAGGCATACATCGGGGAGTGAGTTACAGGGCCGTTAAAGGCCGTTGCTTGTTCCGCGTTAGAATGTGATTTGCGGCCGCCCAACCAGGCGCTATTCCAACCGGAGCAGGTAACCCACTTTGCGCTATTTACCGAAATCTGACGCCGAGCGGCGCCAGATGCTCTCAGTCTGCGGACTGGATTCCCTCGAACAACTTTACGCCCATCTTCCTGAAGAGACGAAGCTGAACCGGCCCCTCGCGCTCGATCCAGGCAAGTCCGAATACGAGATTTACGATTACTTCAAAGCCCGCGCGGCGGAAAACGCCGACGGCTACGCGTCCTTCCTGGGCGCAGGGGTCTACTCGCATTACCGGCCGGTGCTGTGCGACGTGATCGCGAGCCGCGGAGAGTTCCTGACATCCTACACGCCCTACCAGGCGGAGATGGCGCAAGGCACGCTCACCAGCATCTTCGAATTCCAGACGATGATCTGCCAGTTGACCGGCATGGAAGTGGCGAACGCTTCGATGTACGACGGTTCCACGGCGGTGCCCGAAGCGGCCATGATGGCCATGCGCATCACCGGGCGCGAGCACATCGTAGTGGCCAGCAGCGTCCATCCAGAGTACCGTCAGGTGCTGGGGACCTACGCGCGCAACGGACGCTGGGACATCGACACTTTCGGTTACGACGCACAAAGCGGGCGGCTCAATCTGGCCGAGTTGGAAGCGAAAATCGGCGAGCGCACGGCTTGCGTGATCGTGCAATCGCCTAACTTCTTCGGCGTGGTGGAGCAGATCCCGGCGGCGGCGGCGCTGGCCCACAAGCACGGCGCGCTGCTGGTGGTGGTGTTCACGGAGGCGGTCTCGCTGGCGCTGTTGGAACCACCGCGAGAGGCCGACATCGTGGTCGGCGAACTGCAATCATTCGCCATCTCGCCGAGCTACGGCGGACCATTCGCCGGGGTCATGGCGACCAAAGAGAAATTCATGCGGCAGATCCCGGGCCGCCTGGTCGGCGAGACGAAAGACGCGAACGGCAACCGGGCCTTCTGCCTGACGCTCTCGACTCGCGAGCAGCATATCCGGCGCGAGAAAGCCACGTCGAACATCTGCACGAACCAGGCCTTGATCGCTCTGACGGCCACGGTTTTTCTCTCGGTTTACGGCAAGGAAGGGCTACGCGAGTTGGCGCTGCAGAACCTCTCCAAAGCGCACTATTTATCGGCGGGGCTGAAGCGCAAATTCGACGGTCCGTTCTTCAACGAATTCGTCGTAGAGTGTGGCGGGAAGACTCCCGAGGCGGTTAACTCGGCACTGCTCGAGAAGCAGATCG
Organism: uncultured Acidobacteriia bacterium; assembly: GCA_903909435.1. GTDB lineage: Bacteria > Acidobacteriota > Terriglobia > Bryobacterales > Bryobacteraceae > CAIVVT01. The sequence goes on from CAIVVT010000249.1 coordinate 13,146, forward strand.
TCGGCGGATTGCCACTCGGAAGGTTCTATCCCGAGCTTGCCGATTGCGTCCTGCTGTGCGCGACAGAGATGTCGAAGCGCGCGGAGATGGACCTGGTGAGGGGGACGCTCGAAGCATGATACGCAAGACACGTTCGAACATTTCACAAAACGAGCAACTGCTGTTCGAGATGTCGAGCCCGGGCAAGCGCGGCTATCAACTGCCGGAGCTCGACGTGCCCGCCGTGGACGCGGCCGGGGCCCTGGGCGGGGAGAACGTCCGAGATGAAGTCACCGACTTTCCGGAAGTGAGCGAGGTCGAGACGATCCGCCACTTCTCGCGTCTCTCGACGTGGAATTACGGCATCGACCTGGGCATGTTCCCGCTTGGGTCGTGCACGATGAAGTACAATCCGCGCATCAACGAAGCCGTCGCCCGGATCGACGGGCTGGCGTGGGCGCACCCGTATCAACCGGAATCGCTGTCGCAGGGCGTGATGGAGATCGTCGCGGTGCTCGAAGGCGCGCTGTGCGAGATTTTCGGCATGGACGCGGTGACGCTGCAGCCGGCCGCCGGCGCCCACGGCGAGTTCACCGGCATCATGATGGTGCGCAGCTATTTCGAGGCCCAGGGCAACGCGCGCAAGGTGGTGCTGGTGCCCGATTCGGCGCACGGCACGAACCCGGCCACAGCCGCGATGGCGGGCTACCAGATCCGCAACATTCAATCGAACAGCCAGGGCATGGTGGACGTCGGCGCGCTGGAAGCGTCGATCGACGACAGCGTCGCCGCGCTGATGATCACCAACCCCAACACCGTCGGCGTCTTCGAGGAGAACATCGCTCAGATTTGCGCCGTGATGCACTCCAAGGGCGGCCAGGTTTATATGGACGGCGCGAACATGAACGCGCTGGTGGGCATCGCCCGGCCGGGCGACTTCGGCGTGGATGTGATGCACTCGAACCTGCACAAGACCTTCTCGACGCCTCACGGGGGCGGCGGTCCCGGCGCGGGCGCGGTCGGCGTGCGGTCGCACCTGGAGCCGTTCCTGCCGGCTCCGCGGCTTCGCAAGAACGCAGAGGGTGCTTGGTCCTGGGACTACGACCGGCCGCAGTCGATCGGTCCCGTGAAGGCGTTCTACGGCAATTTCGGCGTGATCGTGCGGGCTCTCGCGTACATCCTGGCGCACGGCGGCGTGGGCCTCAAAAACGCGACGGTGGATGCCCTGTTGAACGCGAATTACATCCGTAAAATCCTCGAGCCGTATTATGAAATCGCCTACCCCGCACCGTCGATGCACGAGTGCGTGTTCAGCGATTCGCGGCAGGCGGCCAAGGGCGTGAAGACAGGCGACATCGCCAAGCGTCTGATCGACTACGGATTCCACCCCTACACGGTCAGCTTCCCGATGATCGTCCACGGCGCGCTGATGATCGAACCCACGGAGACCGAGCCAAAGCACGAGATCGACCTGTTCTGCGACGCGCTGATTTCGATCTCCCAGGAGATCGACGAGAACCCCGAGCTGGTACTGAAAGCGCCACATCTTTCGCGTACACCCCGAGTTGACGAGGTGCTTGCGGCGCGCAAGCCGGTGGTGCGCTGGAAGAAGCCGTAGGACCGACGATCGTTCTCGTCGTCTGTCACCCACCAGAAAAGGCCGCGACGACAGACCACGCAAAGCGATGGTCTGTCCGACTTTCAAGCTGCGGGCATTGGCGCGGGACAGGCTGCGGCGACGTACGGGCACCAGGCGCATTGTTTGCCCGGGCGGAGCGGGAAGTTGCCGGCGCGATGGGCCGCGCGGAATGCGGTTACGGCTGCGCCAAGGGCGCGCTCGTCGTCCGGCGAAAGCTTCACCCTGATTTCGCGCCCTTGCCTGAGGACAGACAGAACGATGCGGTCCACGTGGCGGTCCAGCGCCCGTGATAGAGCGACGGCGTAGAGCCGCAACTGCGTCGAATACTGGCGCAGCCGCTCGTCGTCGATGTGCTGGTCGGTCTTGTAATCCACCAGAATCAGTTCGTTGCCAGACTCGAACCACAAATCGATTGTTCCGCGAATCAAGAGCCCTTCGTAATCAAAAAGGATGGGCGTCTCGCGTCCTATGCGAGCGGCGTGCGCGGCTTCCCGCCCGGCCGGGCTCTGCTCAAACCGGTGCGCAAGCTCCCGAGCCTCGGGGGAGGCGTCAGGCACGTCGAAACCCGCGAGCAAGCGGTGGACCTCGTCGCCGAACTCCGCACCGCGCGGCCCTGGGCGGACGGCGGCTTCCCCTAACTCGTCGCTGTCGCTCCTCTCGTCCATGATCAGGTTGGCGCCGTCAGGCGAATGCGGCCAGCCCAGGAGACTAGTCAGGAAGTAGCGCTGCGGGCAGGCGTCGAAGTGGGCGAGCGCCGTCGCGCTAACCGAAGGCGGCTCCGGAAGCGGGATCGCTTGGGGCGCAATACTTACGGTTTCAAGCGGCACGGCGACCGTCGCGGCACCCGCGTCAACGGCTGGCGGCAGCTCCACGGCCCGCAGTAGACGGATTCCGTTTTGCTCGGTGGGGATCCCGGCAGGTACGTCCCAGCCGAGCCCCAGGCCGTCGTTGATAGGGCCAATCCAGCGTTGATCCGGGCGCTTCCCGTTGGTCCACACCAGAATCAGGCGCTCCTCGGCGCGCGTCATGGCGACGTAAAGCAGCCGGTCCTCCTCCATCGCCTCCCGCTGTTTGCGGGCTTCCTCCGCCGCACCCATCGCGCCGTCCTGCTGCGTATCGTCCTGACCCTCAATGCGCCACACCGCTCCCAGACCGCGCTGCGGAGCCCACTCCAGGCGGCCCTTGTTGTTTTTGCCGCCCGCCCCTTTGTGCATGGAAACCAGGAAGACGACGGGGAACTCCAGTCCTTTGGCGCCGTGTACGCTGAGCATTTGCACCGCGTCCTCGGCACCGGGGACCGGCGCGTTGTTCTCGCGGCCCGACTCCCGCAAGCCTTCCAGTTCCTCGACCAGAGCGGCCAGGGAACCAGGTTGAGAATCTGCGCTTTCGCGCAACGTGCGGAGCAGCTTACGGACGTTCGCGCGCTGTCCCGGCGTCAGCCTGTGCCAGTGGCCCGACTCGTCAAGAAATCGCTGCAGCAGAACTTCTATGGGTGCCTCCTCGCGGATCGAACGCAGCGCTTCCAGGCGCGCCATAACCCGCTCCGGTGCAAGCGGCAGGCCCGCTTCCCGGCGCTCGTAAATCTCTTCATCGGTGACCCCGGCGAGCGGTGAACGCAGCAGCCCGAAGAGCGCAGGTTCATTCTCCGGATTGACCAGCACACGCAGGAGGTTCGTCAGATCGACAATCTCCGGTTCTTCAAAGAAGTTGCGGCCGCGCTGGACCTGGGAAGGGACGCCAGCCGCGCGAAAAGCCGCTTCATAGCCGTCGAAAACCGCCGCGCCGCGCGAGAGAATCGCGATGTCGGCGAAGCGCAGCGGACGCGGCGTCTCGCCCGTTTGCATGGTCTGTTTGAGTTCGAGAATTCGATGCGCGACCCAGGCCGCTTCAGGGGCATCTTCCTCGGCCCGGAGCACCTCGATGGAGACCCCCGAATAAGGCGCAAACGTCCGACCTGCCTGCAGTGTGTGGCACTGGATCCCGGCCAGTTGGCGGCCGACGCAGACCCGCTCGACCGCCTCCAGGATCTCCTTGCGGCTGCGGTAGTTATCCTGCAGCCGGTCGATCTGCCAGCCGCGCGCGGTGAATTCCTGCTGGTAACCCAGGAACTGCTCGGGATCGGCTCCGCGCCAGCCAAAGATCGACTGGTTGATGTCGCCCACGGCGAAGAATCGCCCCTCGCGCCGGACAGCGTTGACGATGCGCCACTGGATCGGGTTGGTGTCCTGCAACTCGTCCATCAGGATCGCGTCGAAACGCTCGCTGACCAGCTTTCGAATGGAAGCGTTGCCTTCAAGCAATGTGACGGTGTGCTGTTCCAGGTCGCTGAAATCCACGGCTCCCAGGTCTCGCTTTCGCATCGCGTAGGCCTGTTCCACACCAATCAGAATCGAGCGCAGCGACCGCAGGTTTGCCTGATTGCGCTCGCCGACAGCCTCTTCCACGCCATGTACGGCCAATTCCCGAACGGCTTTGAGGGCGGCGTTGAGCGCCTCGACCGTCTTGCCTCGCGGAAGCTTGATACGGGGCAGGCCGGTCAGCCTCTCCAGCAGGTCGCTGGAATGGTCACCCAGCCAGGCGCGAACTTCGTCGCAGCAGGCGATTTGCGCCGCAGTTTGGGCTTCCGATGCTGCAAGGCCTTGATTCAATTCAGCGACGATCGCTCCGACGACTTCGGCCGCATGGTACTCGGGGAGAGTGGCGAGTGCTGCTGCGGCGCCTCCGGCCAGCCGCAGTTTGTCATCCAATCGACGCAACTCGGCGGCGAAATCGTCAGCCGCCCAGGCCTCCGCCAAAGCCTGGAATTCCCCGGGACGTTCGCGGCTGAATCGGTTGAGCGCCGACTCGACAGCTCCGGCGTGTTCGAGACGCGCCTCATACTCGTCCATGACCCGGAATGCTGGATCGATGCCGGCATCGATCGCAAACTCGCGCAGAATGCCATGGCAGAAACCGTGGATGGTAGAGACCTGCGCGCGTTCGACCCCTCGTCGCAGGTCGCCGTCCCCGCGATCCACGAAGTGCTTGACCAAGCGGCTCTTGATTTCCTGAGCCGCTTTCTCGGTGAACGTGATGGCGAGGATGGCCTCGGGCCGGGCAGTGGTCCGGGCGAGCCAGGCGAAGCGCTCGACCAGCACACGCGTCTTGCCCGATCCGGGACCGGCGACGCAGCAAACATCCTGGCCCGTGCGTTCAATCGTGGCTTGCTGCGCGGCGGACAGCTTCATGGACAGTCCCCTATCGACAGTCATTGTCTCGAATTCGGCGGCTTGCCGTGACGCGAGTCACCGACGCGGGCCAGCATGCGGTCAGAGGATCAAAGTATGGCCACCACTCACCCCGTAGAAATCCTAATGACCGAACACCGCACCATCGAGCGTGTTCTGGCCGCCGTCGAAAATCGGCTGGCGGAGTCCGCCTGCTCAGTTTTCCCCTACGAGTTCATGACGCAAGCGCTGGACTTCTTCTGCAATTTCGCCGACGGCTGTCACCATGCCAAGGAGGAGGAATTGCTGTTCCCGCTGCTGGAGGCGCGTGGGGTTGCCAGGGAGCGCGGCCCGGTAGGCTGCATGTTGAAAGAACATGTGCAGGGGCGGGCGTCTCTGGCCACGGTTCGCGCCAATCTTGACGGGGCCAGAGACGGGTCGGCCGAGGCACTCGGGGCAGTGCACGACGCCGCGGCGGGGTACCTCGGAATGCTGCGCGAGCACATCTACAAAGAGGACAACATCCTGTTTCAGATGGCCATTCGGGCGCTTTCGGCGGACGATGTAAGCCAACTCGCGGCGAGTTTCATCGAGCCGTCGAACCCACGGCTTTCCCCCGAGACGCGGGAACAGTACGCGCGATTGGCCGATACGCTCTGCGCAGTGCCAGTTTCTGTTTGAAGGCGGTCATCGCCGGAATCGGCGACCGAAGAGCCACCACGCCCTTACGGCCGTGGCCCCGAACAAGCCGGAGCCACGACGTAAGCACTAAGCCCGATAGCGGATTTGACCGCGCTCTTTAGTTCGCGGCTCTGTGCTGGATCAACTCGCTGCGGCGCGCAACGCCGCTGGAAATGAACTCTCCGCGCTGTGCCATTGAGGTGAAGCGAGGTTCAGAGCCCATCGGGGGGCTGGCGCTCCCGCTTGCTTAAGCGGCGTGCGAACGGCGCAGTCGCATTTCGAAGGCGATCTCCGCCAGGTCCACCTCGTCCAGGTGGGCGCGCCCGATCCGGGTCAATACCTCGTTTTCGGATGCCATGTGAGCACGGTAGAGCGCGGCAAGTTTCAAGGCCGTCTGCACCAGAGTTTCGCGCACAGGCCGGAGAGCGGGGTCGCGCTCGAGGTGCTTAGTCTGGTTCTTGAGACGAGAGACGAACGCTTCCACTTCCCGGTGCTGCAACTCGAGGTTGTCGAGGTAAGCCAGTTCCTCGCCAACAGCGTGCTTCCGGATGCGCGGGAAGACACTTTCTTCCTCATCTTCCGTGTGAAGCTTTCCGCCAGCGTCCAGGAAGGCGCCGACTGAGTGGCAGGCATACAACGCTTCGTCTGTCCGGTCTTCGAGGTGTGCCACCGCGCGTTCCAAGACGACGAGTTTATCTTCGATCCGCTGGTGGCAGGCCACCAGGTGGTCGAGGGGACGGTCCAGAGTAGCAGGCTCGGACTTGCCCGCGGGTTTAAGGAGATCGACTTGGATCATCGCTTTTAGTTTCGCTTAATTCCGGACGGAAGTGTTTGACCCCCGTCAGGGAGGCGGAAAGGGTCGCCGGGGCAAAACGCCGCTACTGGAACCGCACCCCTATGGGGCTCATAAAAAAAATCCATCGCAAAAGCGCATCCAGACCATTGCCGACCACCCGTCCCCGGTGATGATAATCAGATTTAGTCTTCGTGGTGGCTAGACGCACCCTTCAGCCTGTACATGCCATGTCGCCGTACCAGGCCGCGCTGTTTAGGTTCAGCCCCGCTCTCGAACAGAGTTCGAAGAACAACCAACAGAGAGGTAATTGATGCCGACTGAATTGAATGAATTCCTGAAGCTATCCTACTCGGAGCTCGAAGAGCTGAACCTGAAAGCCAAGGAACAACGCCGCAAGCGCGTCCCGGTTGAGCAGATTCGCGAAGAGCGCCTCAAGTACCTGGCCGAAGAGAAGCGCATTAAAGCCGTCACCGTGCTGTTCAGCGACCTGGAAGGCCGCCTGCACATGCTGGACTATGACAAGAAGTTCCTGATCAAGAGCTGGGACAATCTCACCTTCGACGGGTCCTCCATTCGCGGCTTTACCGCGCAGAAGGAAAGTGACCTGCGCCTGGGCATGGACTGGGGTTCGTTCTATTGGGCCCCCGCCGACATCTTCGGCGCCGGCAAGGTGATGGTATTCGGCGAAGTCATCGACAAAGATGGCACTCCTTACGCCGCCGATATGCGCGCCGTGCTGAAGAGCTACGCCGAAGAGCAGTTCAAGACTAATGGCTACACGCTCAATGCCGCGAACGAAGTCGAAGGCTTCCTGTTCAACGGCGTCGATGCCGAACAGAATTATTACAAGACGCAGGGCTTCGAATACGTCAGCACGGGCGGTTACTACCACTCGCTGCCGGGCGATACGCTTCGCCTCTTCATCGACACCGCGGCCGAAGTGCAGCGCGCGATGGGCTTTGAAAATGAGAAGGACCACCCGGAAGTCGCGCCCTCGCAGTTCGAAATCAACTTCGGCTATGCCGATGTGGTGACAGCCGCCGACCAGATCCAGCTGTACAAGTTGATCTGCCGCCAAGTTGCGACCAAGATGGGCCTGACCGCCTGCTTCCTGCCCAAGCCTGTCGTGGGCGTCAACGGCAGCGGCATGCACACCAACGTGTCGGTGAGCAAGGGCGGCAAGAACCTGTTCTGGGATCCGCAGGGCGAGGAGAAGGTCAGCACGTTCGCCTGGGAGTTCGTGGACCGCATCCTGTCCACCGGCAACGACACCTGCCTGGCTTTCAACGCCAGCGTGAATGCTTATCGCCGCCTTGATCCGCACTTCGAAGCGCCGAACCAGATCAAGGTTTCCGCCGTGGACCGCGGCTCGATGGTGCGTATCCCGCTGGGCAACGAACGCAGTTCGCGGCTCGAAGTCCGCTCGGTCGGACCCGACGCGAACCCCTACATGGTGATGGTCTCCGTGTTTAAGACCGGTCTTGAAGGCGCCATCGCGGACATCCCGAACCTGCGCCAGGCGAGCCGGTACCTACCCGACAACATCTACGACGCCATCACGGACTTCAAGAATTCCGAGTGGACCACGAAGATGTTCGGCCAGGACGTGAAGGACCGCTACATCGAATTGAAGCAGTCCGCCGCCGACCGCTGTCCGCGCGTGCTGGGCACGTTCGTCAAGACGCCCGAGGTTCAGTACCACCACGCCGTCTACAACCAGTTCCTCTGGAACATGTTCTAGACTGCCCGTTTTGTTGAATCGAACGCCCCGGTCACACGACCGGGGCGTTCGCGCGTTTTACACCTCGCATGCACCGGGGGGGATGGTCATTCGGCTATGCTTATCTAGGCGCTGTTGCGGCAATTCGAGACCCGACGCACGAGAGGTAACATGACCCCTAAAGAAGTAATCGCATTCGCCCAGGACAAGGGCGCTAAACAGGTCGATCTTCGGTTCACCGATCTGCCCGGCCTATCCCAGCACATCTCATATCCAATCAGCCAACTGGATGAAGACTCTTTCGAGGAAGGCTTCGGCATCGATGGCTCCTCCATTCGCGGCTGGGCGGCCATCAACGAGAGCGACATGCTCCTGATTCCGGATCCCACCACCGCGTACATGGATCCGTTTTTCGAGACCCCAACGCTGTGCATGGTAGGCGACATCCGGGACCCGATCACGCACCAAAGCTACGATCGCGATCCGCGTTACATCGCCAAGAAGGCGGAAGCCTACTTGAAGAACAGCGGCATCGCCGACACTGCGTTTTTCGGGGCCGAGGCGGAGTTCTTCATTTTCGACAACATCCGTTTCGACACCAACCAGCATTCCAGTTTCTACTTCATCGACGCCGAGGAAGGCCGTTGGAACTCCGGCCGCGAGGAGAATAACCTGGGCTACCGGCCGCGGTACAAGGAAGGCTACTTCCCGCTGCCGCCGACCGACCACTACCAGGATCTGCGCGCCGAGATGGTGGAGGTGATGGAAGAGGTGGGCCTTGTCATCGAGTGCCACCACCACGAGGTCGCCACCGGCGGCCAGGCTGAAATCGACCAGAAGTTTAACACCCTGTTGAAGTCCGCCGACGGCATGATGCTGTACAAGTATGTCGTGCGCAACGTGGCGTATCAGTACGGCAAGACGGTCACGTTCATGCCGAAGCCTCTGTTCGGCGACAACGGCAGCGGGATGCACTGCCATCAGTCGCTGTGGAAGGGCGGCGAGCCGCTGTTCGCGGGTGACGGCTACGCGGGCCTGAGCCAACTGGCGCTGTGGTACACGGGCGGATTGCTGAAGCACGCACGTGCCCTGTCGGCGATCATCGCGCCCACGACGAACAGCTACAAACGCCTTGTACCCGGTTATGAAGCGCCGGTGAATCTGGCGTATTCGCGCCGCAATCGCTCGGCTGCGGTCCGCATCCCGATGTACTCGGCTAGCCCCAAGGCAAAGCGCCTTGAGTTCCGTCCGCCGGATGCCTCCTGCAACCCTTACCTGGCCTTCTCGGCGATGCTGATGGCGGGTCTGGATGGAGTGCTGAACAAGCTCGATCCCGGGGAGAGCCTGGACAAGGACATCTACGATCTGACACCGGAAGAGCTGAAGAGCGTTCCGTCGATGCCGGGCTCGCTCGAGGAAGCGCTCGACTGCCTGGAGAACGATCACGGCTTCCTGCTGAAGGGTGACGTCTTCACCGAGGAACTGCTCGAAACCTTCATCAACTACAAGCGCAAGAACGAGGCGGAAGCGGTACGCCTGCGGCCGCATCCATACGAGTTCGCGCTGTACTACGACATCTAGACAAAGCGATACCGGGGCGGGTCCGCCGCAAGTCTACCGACTCGCGGCGGACCCCGATCACTTTGTACACGAGTATAAGACGGACGCCCGTGATCGGCCGCTTCCGCTCAGAAGACACACCTGAACGAAGCCACGACCGTGAGGGAGTGGTAGTGGTTAGGGGGCTTGGCCGCTCTCTTACGTTCGCGGCTCGGTGCTGCCATTAGGTGAGCGCGTTTGCGACTTCACACGACCTGGCGGAGCTTAGGTGTTACCGCCAGCGAGCGGCGGTCGCGGGGGTCCACCTCAACCCGCGCGCCCGGCCCTCCGAAGCGGTAGCGGTTGCCGGAAACCGGCCCGGCCACGACGATCGGGCGCACGCCGTTGTATTCAAAAACGAGTTTCGTGGGCGGCGCGGCATATTGGATGGGCCGGCCGACAGGTCTGCCTTGCACGTTGAGGGGCGCGGGTTGGGTCTGAAATTGAGTTCTCTTATTGCCGCAGCACATCTGATTTCTCCTCCGATTCGTTGTAGTAAACTGCGGGCGGGGGTTCGAACCCGCCACGCTGAACTGCGAGCCGCTCAGCCAGAATTGCACCGCCTGAAAGCGCCGGCCAAAGCAGCAGCCGCTCCTTCCAATCGCTTCCCAGCCCGTATGCGAACGGAGCCGCGACCCACACACTCAAACAGTAGAAACAGTCAAGCAGCGAGCCCCAGACTCCCTCGCCCGCCACTCGCCGCAAGCGGACCAACAGAGCCCAGGGTCCGTCCTCGGCATTCAGCAGATGCGTGACTCGCCACACGGCGAGAATGCCAAGAGTCAAGAAGTAAAATCGCATCGCCATTGGCTCGCCGCCCGGCGCCGCGGCTTCACTGCCGCCGCGGCGCCGGGTCCTCCTCCACTGCATCCGCTTATGTTCCGGCTTGCCGCTTCGGGCCACGGCAGGCCGGAACGGTTCACACAGTGATCGTGAAGCTGTACTCGGTCCTGTTCCACTGGTTCCAAGGGCTGTGGTCGCAGCCCAGACCGCCTCCGCCGATGGTGCGTTTGAAGGCGTAGAGCGCCAGTTGGTAGCAGCAGGTGTACGGGAAAACAGCTTTGGCATTCACGATGAGCCGTACGGATCCGCCAGCCCACTCCGGCGAGATGGCTCCCTGGTTGAGAGCACTCAGCAGCGGATTGGCATCGCCGTAATTGGGCCCGACCTGAGCAGCCGCGGGAGCCCAGGCCGGTGCGACCGGGCTGGGGATGAGCGACCAACCTGGGAGTGCCGGGTTCAGCAGGTTGGTTTCCAGATTGACGTCATAGTGCAGCGTCAGCTCGTAGTTGCGGAGATGCGGGTGCGGATCCGGGTCGTACGCTGCGAGGTCAATGACAAGCTGGTCGGTTTCGCGAATGGTCACGTTGCCGCACGCCCCGACGTCCGTCGTAGTCCCGTCATTATGCAGGATCTGGACGGCCAGAACCGCGGTGTCCGGCTCAGTGGTGCACTGGTGCACGGTTCCGCCACCGCATTGGTGGCCGTTCAAGTCCGTCGCGCCGACGGTCACAAGGTGGTTATCGATGGTGACGACCACGCCCGTCAGAGTCTCAGAACCGCAGACGGGCAAGTCCACGGGGGTAGCGAGGTTGCCCGCGTAGCCCGGGCGGTGCCAACCCCGCATGCGCAGGTAGTAGGTCCCGTCGGCCAGCACGTTCTGAGTCACGAGCTGCATCAGGAAGTTCACGGTGAAGGAGTCCCACAGCTTGGCGCCATTATTGGCCTCGTAATGCGGCAGGGTCTCGATCACGTTGTGTGTCGCACTTCCATCCGAGATGGGCGTGAACGGGAAGGGCACAGGCACCCACTTATGGATACCGTTATCCCAGTAAGAGCGGTTGAAGCCTGCAACGGCTGCGGCCGGAAGCGGATTGAAGGTGCCGCCGAAGCCGGTGGTGTTATAGAGGAACTCGACGTAGTCCACCGTGTCGCCCAGGCAACCGCGCAGCGGAATGGTACCGGAGTACGGGCGGTCGTTTTCCACGCTGGGCGTGCCTGGGACGGCGTTAAGGATCCCACCGGGATTGAGGAAGCCGACTTGAGATGCGCCGGAACTCAGGCCGGAGTTGCCGCCAATGCCGTCGAGGTTGTCCTCGCAGACGTCGCTGATGAAGCCGCAATCGCCGCCGTCCAGGCAGGTGCTGCCGGTGACGCAGCAGGCGTTCTCATTGGCGGCCAGCGTGACGTTTAGGTCGGTGGGGATGTCCCAGCGGGCGTCCCAAATGGTCTCGTCTACGATCACTTTCTCGACGCCCTGGCAGTCCTGAGTCGCGGTGAAGATGATGTCGGGCGTGCAGTCCCACCAAGGCCACCAGGGCCACCACGGCCACAGGCGAAGCCGCGTGAACTCATCACTCGCGGGAAGCTGGGTGACGAGTTGTTTGCGCAGGCCGTCGAGGGCGCTCGGATCTATCTGTGGGGCCTTTGCCGTGCGCGAAGCGGGCGCCTTCAGACCGGCAAGGTTGAAGGAACCTGGGGCGCTCGCGACGGCGCTGGACGGTGCTCCGGCCTTTCCGAGCAGGGAGTGGAACACGGCTGGATCGGGCTGAGGCGTTGGATGCGGAACCTTCGTGAAGCTCGAATTCTGGCGCAGCAGCCGGCTGATCCGCTCCGCCAAGATGGGCTCAAGGAACCACGAACGCTGCAGCCACCAGTACCAGGGCCACCAGCCGCAGCACCAGGTGAAGTCGATTTCAAACGCGCCGTTGACGTCGGTGGTCGCACAGCCGACCTGCTGTTTGCTGGACCACCACCACCACCAATCCACGTCGTAAGCACACACCTTCGCGCCCGGCACCGGCAACCCGTTGGCGCAGCGGACCACGCCTGTAATCTTGAAGCGGCGGCACCAGCGCAACCACCAGAACCAGTAGTAATAGGAAATGGCAATGGGGGTAATGCTCAGCTCCTTTTTGTCGCCCCATTGCCGGCGGCCTACATCCACCGTGATGGTCTGAAGCCCCTTCAACTGTTCGGCCGTAGCTGTCTCAGGGCCGACGATGACGTGCAGACCGCCCTTCACGTCGTCAAGCGCTAAAGCGGCCGTACCCTGGCCTTTGGCGTCGAGCTTGACCACGTCCTCGTATGTGCGGCCGTCCGACCCATACGCGACCACTTTGACTGCTTGATCAGGCTTGAAATCCTGAACGCCGGAGGCATCTAGCGGAACTGATAGCCGGTAGGCGGCAGTTGGCTGTTTAGTATCCTTGGTATCCATAATGCGTACCCTCCTCCTTATCGAGGGCGGCTGTTCGCTGCATTTGCCAATTTTTCGGCACACCTCGACCTTCCGCGCGGCCCTCCGATGGCCTTAGTCGCGGTAGTTACGAGGGGCCGACCTCCAAAGGCGCGGTGCTATCTTGCGTAGCTTAGAATCCGCGGCTCTACGAAGCTCTCCCAGTGCTGACGTGGGCTTTCTTCACCACGCCTCCCGGAGCGAATCGAATCTTGTGACGGTCGGTTTTAGAAAGCCCCTGCGCCAAACCGACCATCGACCACCCCGTTCGCCCCGGAACGCGAAATCGCGACGCCAATTGGTTCTTGATGGAAGGAATTGAGCAAGTCGCCCTATCCCCGTCATCGTTTCGACCAACTGGCGCCTGTCGTGGCGTTCCTGGGATATTGTGTATTTCGCCCGGCAACCGTTTCGCACGCGGTCGAACAATTTTCTTGGGTCAGGTGACGCTGGGTTACCTGCTTTTGCTCTCGGATGGGCAGGAGCGGCTTGCGGCCAGCGCCAATCAAGACAAATACATATAGGCGAAAACCGGAAGACGTGCGATTCTGTCATCCAAGGGTTACCGTTGGAGGATGTTGCAGGCCACTCGGGCAATTCTGGAGAGCGTAGCTCGCCGGGCGCTGACCGTGCTCGTGGCGGCCGTGTGCCTGCTCACGCCTGTTGTCCCGCTAGCCGCGCGGCAGGTCGCCGATTGGACCGGCGGCGTCACCTGCGGCATGGAATGCTGCAAGCGCATCGGGCATTGCTGCTGCGGCCGCAAACCGGCAAAGTCGCAATCGGCAGCGCATTCCTCCATCACAGCGCGTGAATGTCCCGCTGGCTGCGGCGCGTCCGCTCAGCCCACGCAGTCCCGCCCGGATCCCTTCCGGCCGGCGGTACTAACAACGGCGGTCAAAGAGACCTCAGCCACTCCGTTCAGGTTCAGCAGGACGGGGAGACCCTCAGGCTGCTGGTTGGCTGCCTCGCTGTGGCAACGCCCACCTCCGTCCTCCTCGTTCTGAGATCCAGCTCAACTTGAATCTCGCGCCGTCCCCAGTCTGCCGTTGGTCGTTCCAATCGGCGCAGGGGCGGAAGTCTATGAACGAAAAAAGGAGGGGATGTGGACGAAGGAATTCCATTCAAGAATCGACTGATTTTTCTGTGCCTGCTGGCTGGCGCGCTTGCGCCGGGCGTGGCACGCGCGACCGTCTTCGGCACGCTGCGGGGGGTAGTTCACGACCCCAGCCACAGGCCTGCGGCAGGTGTAAGGGTGACGCTTAACGCAGCGAATTCGAGTTACAAGCAGAGCGTCTCCAGCAGCGAAATGGGCGAGTTCGAATTGCAGACGGTTCCCGCCGGAGAGTACACGATTCGCGCCGAACGCGAAGGCTTCGCGGACGCGCTGCAGGCGGTGACGGTGACGTCCGGCCACTCGGGGTATTTGCACCTGCAACTCCAACTGGCAGGCCAGCACGAGTCGGTGGAAGTCAACGAGACCCAGTCGGCTGCGGTCGAAGTGGAGTCGGCGCCCGTAACGATGGTGGGCCGCAAAGACATCGAGCGCACGCCAGGTGCCGATCTCAGCAACAGCCTGGCGATGATCACCGACTACGTGCCGGGTGCGTACGTGACGCACGACCAATTACACATACGTGGCGGGCATCAGGTGACATGGGCCATCGACGGCGTGCCGATCCCGAACACAAACATCGCGAGCAACGTCGGCCCGCAGGTGGACCCCAAAGACATCGACTACCTGGAGGTCGAGCGTGGAGGCTACTCGGCGGAAAGCGGCGACCGGACCTATGGCGTCTTCAACATCGTGCCCCGCACGGGCTTCGAGCGCGACCGCGAGATCGAAGTGAACTCGACGTACGGCGGATTCAACCAGACCAACGATCAACTGAGCATCGGCGACCACTCGGAGCGGTTGGCCTGGTTCGGCAGCGTGAACGGCAACCGGTCCAACTATGGCCTGGAGACGCCGGGTCCGCTGGTGAGCCATGACCGCGTGTGGGGCCTGGGCGGCTTCGGGTCGCTGATCTACAATGCGACCTCGCGCGACCAACTGCGCGCCGTCGTATCGCTGCGGCGCGACGACTACCAGATACCGAACGATCAGGGTGCGCTCGATGCTGGCGTGCGTGACGTCGAGCGCGAGCGGGATGTCGCGGCGACCTTCACCTGGGCGCGTGCCCTCTCCGGCGGAGGGCTGTTGACGGTGTCGCCGTTTGTTCATTTCAACCGGGCGAACTACGACGGCGACCCGAACGACTCTCCGGTCGCCACGGTGCAGCATCTGGATTCGACGTACGCCGGGGCGCAGGTGGCTTGGAATGCTGTCAGCGCACGCCACAACGCGCGAATCGGCGGGTATGGGTTCGCGCAGCACGACGACGATTTCGTGGGCATCACCGACACGACTGTTCCCACGAGCCTCACGCAGTCCCGAGCAACCAGCGGACACCTGGAGACGCTTTTCCTCGAAGATCAATGGAAGGCGTGTTCGTGGCTTACGCTGACGGCCGGCGCGCGGCTCACTCACTTCAGCGGCGCGGTGTCGGAGAACGCGGCCGATCCACGCTTGGGAGCGGCCATTCGAATTCCGCACTTGGGTTGGATCGTGCGCGGGTTCTACGGGCGCTATTACCAGGCACCGCCGCTGTCCACGGTAGCCGGTCCGGTGCTCGATTACGCCGTCGCGCAGGGATTGGGATTCATCGCGCTGAAAGGTGAGCGCGACCAGGAGAATCAGATCGGGCTGGCCGTTCCCTTTCGGGGTTGGACCCTGGACGCCAACAGCTTCCGCCAGCGGGCCGTGAACTACTTCGACCACAACTCGATCGGCAACTCGAACGTGTTTTTCCCCCTATCGATCGCGGGGGCGCGCATCTCGGGCACGGAGTTCACGCTGCGTTCGCCGCGCCTGCTGAAGCGCGCACAAGCTTCAATCGCCTACTCCTATCAACATGCCGAGGGAGAAGGCGCCGTCACTGGCGGCCTCACCGATTTTTCGCCGCCAGCGAGCGGCTATTTCCTGCTCGATCACGATCAGAGGCACACTCTGCACGGCAATCTGAGCACCTCACTG
Organism: uncultured Acidobacteriia bacterium; assembly: GCA_903909435.1. Taxonomy (GTDB): domain Bacteria; phylum Acidobacteriota; class Terriglobia; order Bryobacterales; family Bryobacteraceae; genus CAIVVT01. Next base: position 29,077 of record CAIVVT010000249.1, read on the forward strand.
CCTGGGCGTGTCTCGTTGGCGCTGAGCGCTTACTACGGCTCGGGATTCACCGACGGGTCGAGCGACACGCCTGCCCATTTACAGCCCCACACCACTTTCGACGTTTCCGTGGGCAAGACGATTGGAGAACGCCTGACGCTCTCGCTCACGGCGCTCAACGCGGCAAACCGCCGCTACTTGATGGACAACAGTTCGACGTTTGGGGGGACACACTACGCCGACCCGCGGCAGGTGTACGTCCAACTGCGCTATCGGTTTCGTTACTAAGTTGGATCGGAACGGGTCCCTGAGGGGACCCATTCCAGTTCAGCGGAGCCGCACGAGAAACTCAGCAAAGAGCCACGACCGAATGAGGGTGGGCAACTCCGCAAACGGACACAGCCGCGGCTTGCTCGTGCTACCACTCACTGACGGTCGTGGCTCTATTCGCCAGTTCAGCAGCTGCCGTTCTTGCCGTTGCCCGAGCTGAACGAGAAGTAACGCGCGACGTTCTCGCCCAGAATCTGCGGGAACGTCTTGTCGAGGTTCGAGCGAATGGCCACGTAGCACTCGTCGCAGTGGTTATGTTCGGTGAACTGTTCCACCATGAGCTTCTGCTCGTGGAGTTCATATTGCTTGAACTGCATTGAGCAGGGCTGAAGCTTGCCATTGGCGGTGACCACCAGGAAACGGTGCCCCGCCCGGCAGCCCGGCGCGCTACCACGCTCGAAATACTCCTGCGTCTGGTTCAATGTGCTGTCCGGAGTGACGATCGTGTGGGTCGAGTCCTGGCGTCGTCTAATACCGTCAAACTCGCTCCGAAGGGTATCGAGATCGACGGGCCGGGTCAGGAACAACTCCTGGCAACCGGTGCGGCGGGCCGAATAGGCGCTGTAAGCGATGTTGACGCCCCATTCCTTGGCCCTGTCAGCGGCACGGTTGATTTCACCCACATTCTCGCTATGGATGCAGGTGTTCATGACGATATCGTCAAAACCGTACTTGGCGCAGCGCGGGATGAGGTCCGCGAGGTGGTCGTAGAGTCCCGGGTAGCGGCGAAAGTCGTCGTGGCGTCGATCAGGGAAGTCGAGGCTGACCGAGAACTGCGTCACGCCGGCATGGTGCAATGCGACGTACTTCTCTTCCGTCATCAGCGCCCAATTGGAGACCAGGATGATATACGGCAAGCCGTTGGACTGCTTGATGTTCTTGACGATGTCGATCACGTCGTCGCGCAGCATCGGCTCCCCGCCGGAGATTTGCACGACGCACGGTTTGAACACCTGCATATACTCGCGGTATTGCTCCGGTTTGAGCTGTTTGGACTCGTCCTTCGGCCCGCCGTGGTCGCAATGGCGGCAAAAGCAATTGCAGGAGTCGGTGACCTCGAAGGAGACCACGACTGGACGGCCTGTAAACCAATTCAGGCTCCCCTGCCGGATAACCTGAAGCGATTCGGATAACGAGACTTTGCGCATGGGGTCGTTAAGAACTTTAATCGTATCAAAGGGTCTGTAAATCTGTCGATTCAAGTCAGTTAAGTGGTCGTGACAGCCGCCTGAACGGCGTCCCGCAGCGCCTAGTTGGGCCGCTCTTCGCTATGCTGGGGCGACGAAGGGACTTGCCATGATATTGGGTACAGGCGTCGATCTGGCGGAGGTTCCGCGCATTAGGGCCTCCATCGAACGGTATGGCGACCGTTTTAAGGGGCGCGTTTTCACGGACAAGGAAGCCGCCTACGCCGAGCGAAAGGCGAACAAGTATGAACGCTATGCAGCTCGATTTGCAGCTAAGGAAGCCGGCATGAAAGCGCTCGGAACGGGTTGGAGCGGGGGCATCCGATGGAAGGACCTGGAGGTCACCAACCTGCCCTCCGGGAGGCCGACTCTCACGCTGCATGGTGTGGCGCGGGAGGTTGCCGACCGGATGGGAGTCCGCACAATCCACGTGTCGCTCACACACACCTCCGAACAGGCCCTGGCCTGGGTGCTGTTGGAGGATTAACGAGCGCCCTCAGGTCACCGGCTGACTGGCGTCGTCAAGCTGCTTGGCAGCTGTGAAAGTGAACATCATGCGGTGGATCACGGTGAGGGTCCCGATCACGGCGATCACCCACAGAACCGGCGCCATGCGATCGAACAGCCCGCCGATGATCAGCAGGACCACCCGCTCGGGCCGCTCCAGAAAGCCGACCTTGCAGAGTGGAATCACGTTCTCGGCGCGGCTGCGCGTGTAGCTGATCATCACGGACGTGGTCATCACGACGGCCGTGAGAACCACATAGAAGTTGCGGTTAATATTGCCGTAGTAAACCAGCAGGCCCATGAGCAGCGCCAGATCCGAATAGCGGTCCAGCACGGAATCAAAGAATGCTCCGAAGCGCGTCACCTGGTTGGTGGCCCGGGCGACGCGGCCGTCCACCATGTCGAAGATTCCCGCCCCGATGATCACCAGCGCGGAGGCCAGAAAGCGACCGGAAGCCAGCAGTACTGCCGCGTAGACGTTAATCACCAGGCCGATGAAGGTCAGAACGTTGGGGTGGATCCTAGAAAGTGCGAACCCGCGCACTATCAGCAGCAGCAGCGTGTTGCAGACCACGGCAATCCCACGCGTGAATGTCATTCGAGGCGTTCCTGCTTCTACCTATTCGATGTCGTCGTGGATTGTTTTGAGTTCCAGGACTTCCAGCGTGCGCTGGCCGCCCGGGATGGCAATGGTCACTTCGTCGCCGACCTTCTTGCCCAGCAAGCCCTTGCCGATCGGCGAACTGGTCGAGATCAGCCCCTTGGCGACGTCCGACTCCTCGCTGGCGACCAGCTTGTAGGAGATCTCTTCGTTCTTCTTCACATCCAGCACCAGCACCCTGGAACCCAGTCCGACTTTGTCGTGAGAGATCTTGCTGAGGTCCACCATGGAGAGTTCGGCAAGGCGGAACTTGAGCTTGGAGAGCCGTGAATCAACGTACCGCTGGCGCTCTTTCGCCGCGTGAAACTCGGCGTTTTCCCGCAGATCTCCGTGCGCGCGCGCTTTCAGAATCTCCTTGGGGAGTTCGTTCCTCAGCTCGTGCTCGAGTTTCGTGATTTCCTCAAGCATCTTCGCCTTGAGGTCGTCCATATTCGTGAGTGCATCCATGCGCTTAGGGACAACTCCTAACAGAACCATTATAGGGACCGGCGTCGCTACCCGGAGAATCCCGGGGTGAAATTGAACGCCGGCGCCGCTCGGATGGAATTACGGCCTCGGCCGATGTAGCAATGGAAGCGCTCTCCACGAATTCGCAGCAGACACTGCTACACCGGCCAGGACTAGGTTCGGGCTTGGGGTGGATCAACCCCTAGCCAGGGTGTCCCGCCACAACACGAAAGCCAGGTGTTGCCGGCGGATGGCAGAGTGGTCCAACTCGCCCTGAAGCCCAGTCCTATCGGAAATGGAAAGCTCAGCCCAGCCTGACCCTGGACGGCGAGTTGGAATGCTTCGATTCCCATGAAATAGTGGGTGTGTGGAAGGTGCACTGCCCCGGACAGCTTGCTCGCCCGCGTCTGGCGCCAAACGGTATTGCCGTTGGCTCGGACTCGCGGCTTGCCTGGCGTTGGCCGGAGCACCGGCATTGCCAGCCCAGTCCTCCGCCGTTGACGGCGTAATCCAGGGAGCCGTTGTCGATGCGCGAGGGCTCCCGTCGCCCAACGCCGCTGTCGAGGTGGTGAACGCGGCCATATCCTTGCGGCGCAGGGCCCTGACCGACGAATTGGGCCTGTTTCGCTTCCCCCTGCTGCCGTTGGGAACCTACAGCGTGGAAGTGCAGGCCGCAGGTTTCGCGCGCGTCGAGCGAACCGGCGTCCAACTGGCAGCCGGCGCAGTAGTTACCACCGACTTCGCGCTGTCGATTGCCAATATCCAGCAGACCATTGCAGTAGAGCGCGGCGCTCCGGTTCTCGAACTCGCTCGCGCCGACCTTGGCACGAACATCGGGGCTAATGCTGTGCTTGGCCTCCCTTTGGTGTCGCGGAATAACCTGAACCTGGTCCTGCTGCAACCCGGAATCAGCGGCCACAGCAACCCGCAATTCGGTGTCCCAGGTAAAGTGAACGCCTCCGGGTTCCCCAATCGTGTCAACTACCAATTGGACGGTTCGAACAACACGGAAAGCGATCGGTCGGGCGCCCGGCTGATGACCATCTCCAACACCTGGGTGGAGGAGGTGCAGCAGGCGGATGGCTTCCCGGCGGAGTTTGGCAACACCACCGGCACCGTCTACAATGCCGTGACGCGTTCCGGATCCAACGACTTGCACGCCGAAATCGCCTACCTGCTGCGCCGTACGGAACTCACGTCACGCTCTCCACTGTTGCGCGGCACGGAAGAAGCTCCCGACGCGAACATGAACAACCCGTATGGAAACGCAGGATTTCCCGTCGTAAGGGACCGCCTGTTCGCCTTCGCCGGATACGAGTGGGTGAAGCGCGACTTGCCACAACCACTCACCGTCGATCCAACGGTTTTGGCGGAACTTAAACTGCCGGCCTCATACGCGCATCCGATTCCCAAGGCGCAATCAAATCAGTTCTTTATTGGCCGGGCGGACTGGCAATGGAACGACCGCAATCGCGTGTTTGTTCGCTACACCGGCTATACGAACAACTCGCCATATTCTGGGGTAAGCTCCTCTCTGCAGGTCCTGAGCCAGACCTACACTTTGGAAGACAAGTCGCCGGCTTTGGCCGCGCAGTGGATTTCGTCGCTCGGCCCCGGGCTTACCAGCGAACTCCGCTTTCAGACACCGTCCCGGACGACGAGAGACCGGGCCTCCGGGGTAAGCGGCCGCGGGCCGTCGTACGTAATCCCTGGCGTGATCAGTTTCGGCGGTTCAGAATCGCTCGGCTATCGCTTCAATGAGCAGACGCCGGAGGCGGCAGGCAATCTGTCCTATGACAAAGGCGCCCACTCCCTGAAGGCCGGGTTCTCCCTGCGCTACGTCCTGGACAACAATACCTATCCCGCCTTCGCACAGTACACCTTCGCGACCGTTGCAGATTACCTCTCCGCTCTCGCCGGAGTTGATCGCAAGTCGTATCAGAACTACAAGCAGACCTTCGGGCGCCCTATCATCGGATATGACTCGCTGTTCCTCGGCATGTATGTCGAGGACCGCTGGCGATTGCGCCGTGACCTGACGCTCAGCGCGGGTGTGCGCTGGGATCTTTACCGCGTTCCAGGCGGCAGTCACGACGCAGCATTCAGTTGGTCCAGGCAATTCCGCACCGCCCCGGCAAATTACGGGCCTAGGCTGGGCCTGGCCTGGTCTCCCGATGGATCGCAGAAGACCGTCGTCCGCCTGAACGGCGGCATCTTCTACGATCCTCCGCAGACGGACCTGTATCGCCGGGCGCTTCAAGACACGGGCCGCCCAAGGTTTTTCACCCTATCCACGGGACCCGACTCCGCATTTGCGCCGAGTTTCCCCGCAGTTGTACGCACACCGCCTCCCAACTATGGTCAGACACCCCTGGACATAACGACGGTCGATCCGCACTTTCGTCCCTTGCGGGCGGCGGAGTGGAACGCGCAGGTCAGCCGCCAACTGGCGGAGAACACGTATCTGGCTTTGACCTACTCGGGAGTTGCGGGCTCCTCCTTGCCCGTCTACCGCAACATCAATCTGGTGCCGTCTGGCACAATGCTTGCGGACGGCCGCCCAGTGTATGGGTCTGTTCGCCAGTATCCGCAATTCAACAACATCCTGTCGGCCGAATCCGTTGGGAACTCAAGCTATCACGCCTTCACGGCGACGCTGCGCAGGCGCATCGCCTCCTATGGGGAGTATTCGGTCAGCTACACCTGGTCTCACGCCATCGACGATGCTCCTGAGCAAAATGTCCTGGACTCTCTGGATCTCCTGCCGGCGGACCCCTCCAACCGTGCCCGCGACAGAGGTGATTCACTGACCGACCGACGTCACGCCCTGACCGCGTACGGAGTGATCCAGCCCCAGTTCAGAATGGTACCTGGCTGGGGCGCGCGCCTAGCGAACCATAACCGCTTTTCGTTCGTTCTGACGGCATCCAGCGGAGACGCGCTGAATCTTGGCTCCAACCGCGTGCTGAACGGCGACCCGAGCATTCCATCGACATTGCAGCGCCCACTTTTCGTCGGGCGCAACACCCTGCGCGCCCCAGCCGTTGCTCAGGCCAACGTCCGCTACGGACGGACGTTCCCCGTTTGGGAGCGGTTGGAAACTGAGTTGTTCATAGAATGCTCTAATCTCTTCAACCGCAACAACATCACCGGGTTGGACACGATTGCGAATGTAGACCAGACCGGCCGAATCATCGCAAATGCACCTATGACCGCTACGTCGGCGCTCGAATCGAGAACACTGCAAATCGGCTTCAGGTGGTCGTACTAACGCGTGAGCCGCCTATTCGTGCGGCTTGTCCGCCGTAGGTCGCGAGGTGTTCCAGCGTTCCGTCAGTCCGGCGCGTATGATGGCAGGCGGGGGAGTATCCTACAGTGTTTTGCACGGAGACTATCCGATGAGCAGGATTCTGATGGTGGCCAGCGAAGCCACGCCATTCGCCAAGTCGGGCGGACTAGCGGACGTTGTCGGAGCCCTGCCTGCCGAACTCGTCAAGCAGGGCCACGAAGTAGCGGTACTGATGCCGCGTTATCGCCGCATCCCGTGGGAAGATACCGAGAGTGCCTTCGACAACATGGTCGTCTACGCGGGCTCGACGCCTTATCGGGTAGACATCCGCAAGGCTCTCCACAACGGTGTGACGTACTTCTTCGTCGAGGCGCCGTACTTCTTCGACCGGAATGGACTGTACGACGATGGCGGCCGCGAATACGGCGACAATCACCGGCGTTTCGCGGTGCTTTCCCTGGCGGCACTCGGGGTAGCACAGACTGTCTTCCCGTGTGATATTCTGCATTGCCACGATTGGCAGGCGGCCCTGGTCCCCATTTACAAGGCCGACCAGCAACACGGCAACCCTTTCTTCGACCACGTCCGTACGGTGCTGACGATCCACAACCTCGGCTACCAGGGCCGCTACGGCAAGGAGTGCTTCTGGGATCTGGGCCTCAATAGCGGCTGGTTCTCACCCGACAAACTCGAATTCCATGGGGACTTAGACATTCTGAAGGGCGGTCTTGCCATCGCCGACTGGTTGACTACCGTCAGCCCGACCTACGCGCGGGAGATACAAACCTACGAGGGTGGCTTTGGCCTGGATTCTGTCTTGTACTCGCGCTCCAGCGCGCTGACGGGCATTCTGAACGGTGTCGATTACGATGAATGGAACCCTGCGATTGATAAGCTGATCCCCGCGAACTTCTCCCCTGCCGACCTCTCCGGAAAACGTGAATGCAAACTGCAGGTGCTCGGCGAATTCGGGCTTCCCATCGACAACTCCGACAGGCCCTTGATTGGCATTGTGTCCAGGTTCGCATCGCAGAAGGGCTTCGACCTGATCGCCGGGCTTGTTCCATTTATTGAGGAGAACGACATCCAGTTAGCCGTTCTTGGTAGCGGCGAGTGGCGCTATGAGCAGATGTTCAACGAGTGGCAACGCCGGTTTCCCGGCAAGGTGGGAGTCTGGATCGGGTACAACAACGCCTTGGCACACAAAATCGAAGCAGGCTCCGACCTATTCCTGATGCCCAGCCTCTACGAACCTTGTGGCTTGAATCAGATATATAGCCTGAAATACGGCACTGTCCCCCTGGTCCGCGCTACGGGCGGGCTCGATGATACTATTCAGGAAGACACCGGGTTTAAGTTCTCCTGGTACTCGACGGGCGCCTTGTACGACTGCCTCCGGGCCGCCTTGGGTGCCTATCGTAACCGCGACGCCTGGAAAGCGCGGATGCTCCGGGGAATGAACAAAGACTTCTCGTGGGCCGTTTCCGCCGGTGCATATTCGGATTTGTACAGGATGCTGTTGGGTCGCGCCTGAATCCGAGCGGGGTCGACTGGCATCATAACCGATTGGAGAGACATTCAAGTTAATGGGCAAGTTTACTGTTGATATCACCGACGCTAACTTCGAGCAGGAAGTCTCTGCCTCTGGCGTCCCGGTTCTATTGGATTTCTGGGCCGAGTGGTGCGGGCCTTGCCGCATGATCGCCCCGACCGTTGAAGGTGTCGCCGAGGAATACACCGGCAAGATGAAGGTCGGGAAGGTCAATGTTGACGAAAATGGCGAGACCGCAATGCGGTACAACATCAGGGGCATTCCCACATTGCTGTTGTTCAAGGACGGCAAGGTCGTGGACCAGCGCGTTGGCGCGGTGGGCAAAAGCGACATTGTTAAGATGATTACGCCTCACGTGGCCTAACACCAACCGCCTGTACGCACAGAAATCGACGCACCAGGGCCATCCGCAAGGGTGGCCCTTTCAAATTCGTTGCCCCCTATCAGGCGAGCTATGGTTGGTCGACGGCGGAAGCTGTTGCCGGTCGAGTGAAGTAGTGCTGCTGCGAAAGGGTCTTATAGACCTGGCCGGCGACGCCTGAAGCGACTGGACCGTTGACCCCGCTGCCACCCGTGAGCAACACCACGACGACGAGTTTTCGTCCTCCCACCTCATTAAAGCTGCCAAACCAACCGAGGTGCGTGCGGGCATCGGAACAAGTCCCCGTTTTGCCGAAGATGGGCTCACTGGGGTCATAACTGGCGCGCCGCGCTGTGCCGAAGTCAGTTGCGCCGAGCATGCCGGGCCGCATCCTCTGAACGGCCTCCCGAATGTCGAGGAACCGCTTGACGCGAGGTACAAAGTGCTCTATCTCCGCCTCGTTGCGAGGGTATTGTAGGAAGTACAAAGTGCCGTCATTAGCGATGGCAGAGACCAAAGCGGCCAACTGGAGCGGCGTGATGCCGATCGCCTCGCCGAAACTCGTCATCATGCCGACGGGTACTTCCCGAGGCTTCTTCTCCGGGAATATCCCTGGACTCTCGCCGCCGATGTCGTAGCCGGACTTCTCACCGAGGCCGTACAGTCGGCCGTAGTAAGAGACCTTATCGAAGCCCAGTTTTTCCCCAAGATTCGCGAAATAGGGGTTGTTGGATCGCGCGATTGCCGTCGTCAGGTCCATTGCGACGCCACGCGCAATTCGCACCCGCGTGTCTTTGTCAAGCAGGCCCTCGCTGAGTGCGCCGAGGGTCGCAACCAGTTTGATGGTGGAACAGGGCTGGTAGGCACCCGTCATCGCCAGTCTCTGGTTGACGATGCTGAGGACACGGCCGCTGGTGGGATCCACCACCACAACCGATCCATTGAACGGGCCCAAGGCATCCACCGCCGCCCGCCTAACCAGCAGGTCCTCTCCGTCAAGTACGTCGCCGAGTGTGGAGTCCGCGTAGGTCGGCACATCCCACGGACTTGGGGACCGCCGGACGCGCAGGGGGCGCATAGCAGGGGGCTTCTTCGCAACACTCGAGGCGGGGATGAAAGATGATGCCGGTTTGGGCCTTGCGGCAAGCGGGGAACGTGCAGCAGGCTTCTTCTTCTCCGGCGTTGGCGGTGTCGGGGTAACCCCCGTCGCAGCGCCGGCAAGCAACGAAGCGCCGAGAAGTATTCTAAGAAATTCCGTCATGTATGTCGCCAATCCAGCGGCCCGGCAGCAGTCGCGGCATGACTTCCGAGAACCTCAGAAATCTCCCTCATTCTGTTGTATCTGTAAGATACAAGTCAAGATAGCAGAGAACGGAGCACCGGCGGCAGGCGCCCCGCAGCGCCAGACACCTCCGCGCCCACGGCATTAGGCCGGCTGGCTCAGAGCCCTACCTGAATTCCGGTGCATCCGTCCAGTCGCAGAACCTGTCAAGATGGATTGGACAGCAAAGTCATGAGAATCTCGATGGGCGCGTGGTCCTTTACCTTCGGCCCGCACGCCACCACTCCCAAGTCCCTGGACCAGATCTGCGAAAGACTATCCAAAGCCGGCTACGAGGGAATCGAGCTCTGCGGATTCCCGCCGCATGTCAGCCTGGAAGCCTACCCTGGCGCCACAGAACGGGCGCAGTTGCGTAGGATGTTATCCGGCTATGGCCTCGGGATTTCGAGCTACTCCGCGGACCTTACGCTCGTGAACCCTCTCGTCCGCGAGAACCGCGAGCGCTATCTTGACCGCTTCCGGCGGCTGCTCGACTTGTGTGCCGATGTTGGCTCGCCGTCCATTCGAATCGATACGGTCGCAGCGCCGGGCTCGCTGAGCGACGCCGAATATCATCAGGCTTTCCATCATTTGGGCGACCTTTGGCGTGACTGTGCCGAGTTGGGCCGCCAAGCGAAGGTAATGCTCGTCTGGGAATTTGAACCCGGGTTCATTTTCAACAAGCCTTCTGAAGTCGTCGCGCTCCACGACAAAGTCGGACATCCCTGGTTCCAGCTTGTGTTCGACACTGCACATGCCTATGTTTGCGGTGTGGTCGCGGCAAGGCAACACGGTCGCAAGGAAGTACTGCCCGGAGGCATTAACGAGTTTCTCGAGCTTCTGCGAGGGCGCATCGGGGCCGTGCATGTCGTCGATACGGATGGGTCTCTTTATAGTGACGAGACTTCGACGCATCGGCCGTTTCATCAGGGCATAATCCCCTGGCGGGTCGTGATTCCGGAGATGCTAGCAACTTGCCCCCTCGATTGGTGGTGTGTCGATCTCAGCTTCTACCCGGAGGCATGGGGAGCGGTTGAATCGAGCCTTGCCGATCTGAAGCAAATGCTGGTGGACTACCCTCGCTAACCTGCCGGTTTGCACTGGTGAACTACCGCGGAAACGACGGTCAGCGGGGGCCTTTGGCCCACAACCGTTCTTTCCCGGCGCAAGGACTTCGTCGCGTGAACAGGCCACTAGAATGGAATGTTGTCGAGTTCCGCCCTCTCGACTTTGACGAAGTAGATGTCGGTCCACTGGTCCTTCGTCTTCTTGAGGACGTTGATCTTGAGCCCGGACATCTCTTCCAGATGAAGCGGCAAATCGGATAGCCGGGTGAGCTGAATGCCACAGCGCGCAAGATCTTCCTTCAAGAACCCGAGGGTCTTCTCTGTGATGACACGGATCTTGTTCAGGGTCCGGCCTTCGAAATCCTCGCTGACAATGCGCAGTTTCCAACTCAGCATCGGGTTGCCCGTGCGGTTCGTCTTGCTAAGGCGCACTTCTTCTACCTGCGTGTCGTAGTATCCATCCGGTACCTCTTCACGCGCATTCGTTCCTTCTTTGAACTTCGCCCTCTGGAAGGCATCGTCCAAACGGGATAGGTCCATTGCGCTGTCATCGGGCGTGAACCGGTCCGTCAACCGCTGCACTTCATTATCGGAAGTGAAAATGAGTCCCACGCGAAATTCTCCTCTGCTACTCATAGTCCGCGCGTCCCGCCAAAGTTCTCAGCCTGCCTTCTGTTGGCACACCAGTATCCACTCTGCCGGCACCCTTCATGGAGGGGATCGGCCGCTCCAGGGCAAATGAATAGGGTCACAAAAAGAAATACCCAGAGTTCGACGAGCCATCCTCGGGCACAGTATGGTCCAGCAGCAGCCCCTTGAGCAGCTCTGGGAAGGGCCGATTTCGAGTCATGGACTTCGACTCAAGGCGTGTAAAATCGATCCATGCGAATCCTGCTCATGTCCTTCGGACTCCTGGTGAACTTACTCGTAGCGCCCGCCGTTTCAGCGCAGTCCGGATCCTCAGCGGTGTTAATGGAAGCCGACAAGGCCTTCGACCGGGACACTGCCGCCCACGGCCTGGATGGTTGGATGGGTTGGTTCGCGCAGGACGCCCGCATCGAGACGGCCAAGGAAGTGCTCTCAGGCAAGCTTGCGCTGCGCGAGTATTACTCGAAAATGTTCGCCGAGCGCGAGTTCCGCATACATTGGTGGCCAGTCCAGGCCGAACTCTCGGCCGATGGCACGCTGGGCTTCACTTTCGGGCGCGCGGAGATCTCCTGGCGCGACGAAAAGGGCGTCGAGCAGAAGCGCGAAAGCCGCTACACCACGCTCTGGCGCAAACAGCCGGACGGTGGCTATAAGGTCGTATTCGACATCGGCGGCTGACGCCGCCGGTTCCCGGGTCGAAGCTGCTCAGCCTTGCCCGTAAGTGGCCTTGGGTCCGTGTTTGCGAAGGAAATGCCGGTCGTGCAGCGTCCGGCGAATCGGCTGGACTCCGGGGTTTAACGCCACGGTCTGAGCTGCGATGCGGGCGATCTCCTCCAGCAATGTGGCGTTCACGGCAGCCTTGGACGGCGTTGCTCCCCACGTAAAGGGACCGTGGTTTCGTACCAGCACTCCGGGGAAGGCTTTCGGATCCAGGCTCTCGAAACGGCGCAGGATCGCCCGCCCCGTGTTGCGCTCGTAGTCGCCATCAATCTCTTCGTCCGTCAGTGGAGCCGTCACCGGCACCGCCCCGTGATAGTAGTCCGCATGAGTCGTGCCGAAACAGGGAATCTCGCGCCCCGCCTGCGCCCAGGCCGTCGCCACGGTGGAGTGCGTGTGGACGATGCCACCGACGCCCGTGAATGCCTTGTACAACTCCACGTGCGTATCCACGTCGGAGGAGGGACGCAACTCGCCTTCGATAATGTGCGCGTCCAGATTCGTTACCACCATGTCGGCGGGCGTCAGCCGCTCGAACGGGACTCCGCTGGGCTTAATCACTACCAGTCCACTCTCCGGGTCGTACCCGCTGGCGTTGCCGAAAGTGTACAGCACCAAGCCGCGCCGCACGATCTCCAGATTGGCCTCCAGAACCTCTTCCCTCAGTTGCTTCAGTAACATGGTCGTTCCTACAGCGTAGCGTCGAACTGACTTCCGCGCATCATTGGACCTCTCACCAGCCTCGGAAGGATTGAGGATGTCGCGCGACGGCAGCGAGTTTGATAGTGTTCAGAATCGGGTACTCAACTATGGCAATTGTTGCGGGCGTCGATTTCGGCACGCAGAGCGTGCGCGTTTCTCTGTTTGACAGCGTCAATGGACGGCTTGGTTCGGCCACCGCCGAATACCCGGTCCTGCGTAAGCGGGAAGACCCCGACTTCGCCACCCAGCGGCATTCCGACCACATGCACGCGCTGGTCGAGGCCACCGCCGCTGCACTTTTGAAGTCAGGTGTGAACGGGGCAGCCATTGCGGCGCTGGCGCTCGACACCACTGGCTCGACCGTCATCCCCTTGGGCGAAGGTCTGGTTCCGCTCGACGACTACTACCTCTGGTGCGACCACCGAGCCAAGGTCGAGGCCGCCGAAATCACCGCCAAGGGGCGCGAAACGGGGCTCGAAGCTTTGGCTTGGTGCGGTGGAGTCTATTCTTCCGAGTGGGGCTTCTCGAAGCTCCTTCACTGGCTGCGAAACAACCCCTCGCGCCGCGCTCTCATGGTGACGGCGATGGAACATTGCGACTACGTGGCTGCGACGCTCTGCGGTTACACCGAGCCCGCTCAGGTGAAGCGCAGCGTTTGCGCGATGGGCCACAAGTGGATGTGGAACGCCGCTCTGGGCGGTCTGCCGCCCCAGGAGTTCCTGAGCGCGGTGGATCCCCTCTTCGACGGGATCTGCGAGAAGCTTGCGGGCCAGTACGAGGTATCCAGCGCCCTGATGGGCCGTCTCTGCGAGGAGTGGGCCCAGGAACTCGGCCTGCCCGCGGGGATCCCGATCCCGGTCGGAGCCTTCGACGCGCATTGGGACGCCATCGGAGCGGGCGCCAAAGAAGGCGACGTGGTGAACGTCGTGGGCACGTCCACCTGCATCGTCGCCATGGCGAAACAGACCGGGCTCATCCCCGGTGTGTGCGGCGTGGTGAAGGGTTCGGTTCATCCCGATTATTACGGCATCGAGGCGGGGCTGTCCGCGGTCGGCGACATCTTCGAAGCGATCGCCAAGCGAGCCGGGACGACGGTGCAGGCGCTGTCGGAAGGCCTGGACAGGCATCGTGCCGGTGCAACCGGCCTGCTCCGCCTCACCTGGGACAATGGTGACCGCACCGTGCTCGTCAACCCGAACCTCGGCGGCGTAACGCTGGGTTGGACTCTCGGCACCACGGCGCAGGATGAACTGCTGGCCGGGATCGAGGGCACCGCTTTCCATACCCGCATCATTCTCGAACGCATGGCCGAGCACGGCGTGCGCGTGGATCGCGTGATCAACGGCGGCGGCATTCCGCAGCGCAATGAGACGCTCAACCGCATCTACGCGAACGTCTTCAATAAGCCGGTTCTGGTGCCGCAGCAGGAGGTCACCAGCCTCGGTTCGGCCATCTTCGCTTTCGTCGCCGCCGGCACATTTCCCTCGGTCGAGGATGCCCAGGCCGCGCTGTGCCCGAGCTACCGCGTCGTCGATCCGAACCCGGGCGAGGTGGCCGTCTACGAGGAACTTTTCGCGCTGTATCGCAGCCTGTACTTTGGGCTTGGCCAGCCAGGGTCGGAGCCCGTGGCACTCGGCGAGGTCCTGCCCAAGCTGCGGGAGATCCGTGCCCGGGTCGCTAAAGCCTAGTGCTCTGTTTCTGACTCAGATGTCAGCCTGGACCTGACGGCGTTGGCCGCCCGGCGGTACGCACGTGCTCCCACGATAACGAAGGCGATCACAAGAAGCGGTCCACGCATTGCTGCAACCTCGGATGTTCGTCGCCCTAGCACCTCGGCGGTTGACCACAGAATGGACACCGCAATACTGTCCACACACAGTAATATGAGGATCCATCTTTCCAAGCTGAACTGGCGTTCGAACTCGTTTACCAGTGCTTTGCCGTAGGACTGCAGATTCTCCTCGGGTTGCGGCTCCTGCGTACGGTCCCGAACCACTAATATCAGGCATAGACAGGCAAGGCCCAGAACAAGCGCGGTCCAACCAGTTGCTTTATGCAACCACTCGGGCGCGAGATTCGTCTGCCAGTTGAAATGGATTGGACTGACAGCCCATAGCGCGTACGACACTCGCCGCCATGGGGCAAGCGGCGCGAACACCGGGACGGTCAGGTCCTCCAGAAGCCCGAATCGCGGGACCTTCGCCGCTGGACCTTGCACGATTGGCTGGGACTGCCAAAGCTCTCGAAAATCGTTGGAGTCGTTCATTTCTAGCCCGCCCTGGTTCTGATGAACTGTGCTAACTGCGCGCGACCACGACTCAATCGTGTGGCCACTGCCACTTCCGTCAGCCCGGCAATCTCGGCAATCTCGGCGTTGGTCAGGGCTTCGAGATAGAGCACGAGGATTTGCTTGTCTAGCCCTCGAATCGACCGGACGGCCTCGATCAGCAGGCGTTGCCGCTCACTCGCAAGAGATTGAGCCTCCGGATCAGGGGATTTGTAGGCAGCGTCTTGCACAAGCGCAGTCTCACGCCGTGTCCGCCGCCTGCTGCGCACGGAGGCCGAGACTGCGATGTTGTGCGCGATGCGATACGCGAACGTTCGCTCACTCGAAGCTCCCCGAAATCGCGGTATAGCGCTCCAAATCGCGGCCGTAATCTCCTGGTATAGGTCATCCCGATCGGACAGCTCCGACAGATAAGACGCAGTCAGCCGGCGTAGCGGCAGTTCATATTCACCCAGGATGCGCTCGAAAACTCGAGGGCGATCAAGGGCATCAGATGAGATCTCGCTCGTGTCGTGGCTGCTCAGCATTTCTGGCTTACACAGGTAGTCATCGGCGGGCGTGGTTCCTTACACGGAAAAGCGCAGAAGTCCCCGACGGCCGCGCAACGCGGCCGCGTCGAACATATCATGGGAGAGGGTGGTACCGGCAAGGCGCAACTCTGGTCACTACTCGTCGCCCAGCCGGATACCCTGGAACGGCACTGGACCTGGCTCGACCGGCATCCTCGACGAAAGCAGTGCCGGGTTGCAGTGTCATTTGAACCAAAATCTCCAGGAAGCACGAAGTTGCCCTCAAACGTTCCTAACCGCATTCTCTCCCTCGACTGGTGGTCTGTCATCGCCGCCCTCGCCGCCGCGCTCCTGATTAAGTCAGGCTTGTTCCCGCACGTTCCCTGGTAGCGCGATTGCCTTTCGAGCGAACTCTCCGTCTCCCATGAAAAAGGAGCTCCCCATGAGCGATCCCGCCGTGACGCCACCCCATCCCGACGACTCCAGGTTGATGGGCTTCTTGCGACTTCTGCCCGGCATCGCGCTACTCGCCGCCATCGGCCTGCTGGGCAAGTTGGCCGAACAGTCAATTTCCTCTTATGGCAAGTCCCACCACGTGGCCCTGCCCAACATTGAGTACGTCCTTTGGGCGATTCTGATCGGACTAGCCGTTTCCAATACCACCGGCATTCCGGCTGTGTTCCGCCCTGGAGTTGCGACCTACGAGTTGTGGCTGAAGATTGGCATTGTGCTGCTTGGGGTTCGCTTTCTACTGGGCGATGTGGCGAAACTCGGGGCGACCAGCCTGGTGTTCGTCGCCATAGAACTCGCGGTTTCGATCGCCATCATGACTTGGCTGGGCCGCGCGCTCGGGCTCTCTCCCGAACTGACCTCGCTGCTCGCCATCGGTTCGTCGATTTGTGGCGTATCCGCAATCATTGCCGCCAAAGGCGCGATTGAGGCGGACGACGAGGATGTCGCCTACGCCATCGGTGCTATCCTCGCTCTGGGCGCGTTCAGCCTGTTTGCCTTCCCCGCCATCGGGCACGCGCTCGGTGTGTCCGACCACGCATTCGGACTGTGGGCCGGACTCGCAGTCGATAACACGGCAGAGGCGACCGCGGCGGGAGCGCTGTATTCGGCCGAGGCCGCGAAGTTCGCGGTGCTGGCCAAGACGACTCGAAATGCCACCATCGGGTTTGTAGTCCTCGCGTATGCCATCTACTGGGCACGCAAGAGTGGCGGCGCCGGCGTCGAAAACAAGGCTGCGTTCCTTTGGCAGAAGTTCCCCAAGTTCGTGCTCGGCTTCCTGCTGATCTCCTCGCTTGCCACCCTGGGAGTCTTCTCCAAACCGCAGATTACCGATCTAGCTAACCTGTCACGCTGGGCGTTCCTGCTGACATTTGCCGGAGTTGGCCTTCAGACCAACTTCAAGGAGCTGCGCAAGCAGGGTCTGCGCCCGCTGCTGGTCGGAGCCGTGGGAGAGTTCGGAATAGCCGCGCTTACGTTGTGCATGGTGCTGGGGGCCGCGCGGTATTTGAATCTGGGATGATCCGGCCTGCGTCCTGTGCCCTCGCTCCCCGAAGCTGGCCGGGCTGTTAGGCTATCTGCCATGCCCCGGTCTCCATTCGATTCAAGTGAGCGAGCGGTTTTCCGCCGCCTGACTACGCCAGCGAAGATCGCGCACTTTCTGGATCACGAGATCGCCTACAACAAGGAGCCCGAGGGGCCAACGTGCCGGTCTCCCCGGCGCGTCTTGCGTTACCGCACCGGGCACTGCATGGAGGGAGCGCTGTTTGCTGCGGCTGCCCTGCGGATGCTCGGCTACCCGCCACTGTTGATTGATCTGGAATCGGTCCGCGACGACGATCATGTGCTGGCGGTGTATCGGCGAGACGGTCATTGGGGCTCCGTCGCAAAGTCAAACTACTCCGGACTACGCCACCGCGAGCCGGTATTTCGCACACTGCGAGAGCTTGTGATGTCGTACTTCGAGCACTACTTCAATCTCGAATACGAGAAGACGCTCCGGAAGTACTCGCGACCCGTCAATCTGGCTCGTTTTGACGAAATCCACTGGATGACCGCAGAAGAGGATGTCTGGGCCGTGCCGGAGTACCTTTGCGAGATCAGTCACACCCGGCTATTGACGGCGGGGCAGATTCGGCGGCTGGGGCGTGTGGACGACCGCATTTTCGCGGCCGGGCTGGCTGGACGCAAGTAGCAATCCGGCAGGCGCATCCATGACTGAAGCGGGACAGTCGTTCGCGTGTCGTCTGTCACCTGCCAGAAGAGTCTGCCGCGACAGACCACACGAAGCGATGGCCTGTCCTGCCATGGGCTACTGCACGTCTGCCGGCACTTTACGTTTTCTTGCCACGACGCGATACTTGCGCGTGAGCATCGTCCCGCCGCGGAAGGCATCGTCGATGACCGCAGCCTGCTCCTGCTTGTGCCGTGAACTGGTACCCGTCGAAGGCGCCGCCGCCTCTGGACGTCCCGCATAGCGCAGGATCCGGCGCGACGCCTCCAGCATAGGCTGCATCCTGTCGCGCACGAATAGGAACGCGCCCATGTTGCGCGGCTCCTCCTGGCACCAGACGATTTCCGCCGTGGACGGGTAGCGCCACAGCATGTCCTCGATCTGGTCCGTCGGCCACGGGTACATTTGTTCCAACCGCACGAGCGCCGCGTCGGTGATGCCCCGCTTCTCGCGTTCGGCCAGCAGTTCGTAGTAGATCTTGCCGGTGCAGAAGATCACCTTGGTCGCGCGGTCGGGTGCGATGACGGGATCGCTGAGCACTTCTTCAAAATGGCCGTGCGTGAAATCGCGGAGCGTGCTGACGGCCTTGACGTGGCGCAGCAAGCTCTTGGGAGTGAAGATCACCAGCGGCTTGCGCGTGCCGCGCCGGTCGTTGCCGCCGTACATCTGCCGCCGCAGCAGGTGGAAGTACTGCGCCGGCGTCGACGCGTTGCAGACCTGCATGTTGTTCTCGGCGCAGAGCTGGAGGAAGCGCTCGACCCGCGCCGACGAGTGTTCCGGCCCCTGTCCCTCATAGCCGTGCGGCAGCAGGAGCACCAACCCGCTCGGCTGGCCCCACTTCGCCTCGCAGCACGAGATGAACTGGTCGATCATGATCTGGGCGCCATTCACAAAATCGCCGAACTGCCCTTCCCATAGCGTCAGCGTCAGCGGGTCGCCCAGCGAATAGCCGAACTCAAAGCCCATCACGCCGTACTCGCTTAGACTGGAGTCCACGACTTCGAAACGAGCCTGGCCGGGAGCCAGATGCTGCATCGGCGTGTACACTGCGCCGTTGTTGTAGTCGTAATACTCCAAATGGCGCTGTGAGAATGTCCCGCGCCCGCTGTCCTGGCCGGAGAGCCGCACCGGCGTACCTTCCGCGACCAGCGTTCCGAACGCCAGCGCCTCGGCGGTGGCCCAATCCGCAGTCCCGCCCTTCAGCAGATCCTTACGCTTCTCGGTGAAGTTGTTCAGTTTCGGGTGCAGCGTAAAGCTCTCCGGGAACGTTGTCAAACCCGCCACGACCCTCTCGACCAGAGCCTGGTCGACTGCGGTGCGCGGACAGGCGAGATCCACGGCCACTTCCTCGTAGACGGTGACTTCCTGCAACTCCCACTTCTCGCCCTTCTGCGTCGCCTCTTCGTGCGCCGCGTTGAACGTGTCCTGGGTCTGTTTGCGAACTCGTTCCGCCCAATCGCTGGAAATCACGCTCTCGCGCAGCAGTCGACCCGTGTAAACATCGCCTACAGGCTTCAACTCCTTGATCTTGCGGTACATCACCGGCTGCGTGTAACTCGGGTCGTCGCCCTCGTTATGGCCGTACTTGCGGTAGCAGACCATGTCGATGACGACATCCTTCTTGAACTGCTGCCGGTAGTCGAAGGCAATCTGAATCGCGCGCACGCAGGCCTCGGGATCGTCGCCGTTGCAGTGCAAAATCGGCGCCTGCACCATCCGCGCGACATCGGTGCAGTAGGTGGACGAGCGGCTCTCCTCCGGAGTGGCCGTGAACCCGATCTGGTTGTTGATCACCAGGTGAACCGTCCCGCCCGTCGAGTAACCCTTGAGCATCGACAGGTTCAGCGTTTCGGCAACGACGCCCTGACCGGCGAAGGCCGCATCTCCGTGCACCAATACCGGCAGTACCTTGTCGTGCGCGGTGTCGCCCATGCGCGTCTGCTTCGCGCGCACGATACCTTCCACGACCGGGTCAGCGGCTTCCAGATGGCTCGGATTGGGCGAGAGCGAAACCTTGATCTCGCGACCGCTCGACGCACGCTGGATGCCGCTCGCGCCGAGATGGTACTTCACATCGCCCGAGCCCTGCGTCGTCTCCGGATCGACGTTGCCCTCGAACTCGCCGAACACCTGCGCCATCGACTTGCCGACCAGGTTGGAGAGCACCGTCAGCCGCCCCCGGTGCGCCATGCCGATCACCATCTCGCGCAAGCCCCTGTCGGAGGCGCGCTCCATCAACTCGTCCAGAATGACCATCGCCGACTCGCCGCCTTCCAGCGAAAAGCGCTTCTGGCCGACGAACCGGGTGTGCAGGAAATTCTCAAAACTCTCAGCTTGGATCAGACGCGTCAAGACCCGCTGCTTCACCTCCGCAGAGAGCGGCCAGCCGTTCGCCTGCGGCTCCATGCGCTCCTGCAGCCAGCGTTTCTCGTCGGGATGCTGGATGTGCATGTACTCGCAGCCCAGCCGTCCGCAATAGGTCTGCCGCAGCGTGTCCAGAATCACCCGCAAGGTTGCTACGCCGGGTCGCCCAGCGAGCGACCCCGTGATGAACTCCCGCTCCAGGTCCCAGATGGTCAGGCCGTAAGTCGCCGGGTCGAGTTCAGGATGGTACTGCGGCGAGGTGCCCAGTGGGTTCAGGTCGGCGATCAGGTGTCCGCGCACCCGGTACGCGTTGATTAACTGCAGCACCGCCGCCTGCTTGGCGATCTCCTCGAAACGCTTGTCGTCGCGGAATCCCGGCAATGCGGCGGCGCGATCACCCTGCCACTTCACCGGCTGGTACGGCATGCCGAGTTCGAGGAAAATCTCCTCGTAGAACCCGTCCTCACCCTCCAGCAAAGCCTGCAATTTGCCGAGAAACGCACCGGACTCCGCGCCTTGGATGATGCGGTGATCATAGGTGCAAGTCACGGTCATGATCTTGCAGATGCCAAGTTGCGCACGCAGCACGTCGCTTGCGCCTTGGAACTCCGGCGGATAATCGATAGAGCCCGTGGCGACGATCGCTCCCTGCCCGGGCATCAGCCGCGGCACGCTCGCGCCGGTGCCCACGGTGCCGGGGTTGGTCAGCGAAATGGTGGTGCCTTTGAAATCGTCAGGAACCAGTTTGGCCGTTCGCGCCCGGGCGACCATGTCGTCGAATGCTGCGAGGAACTGGGCGAAATTCAGCGCTCCCGCATTCTTGATGCTCGGGACCATCAGGCCCCGGTGGCCGTCCTTGCCCGCTACATCCACCGCGATGCCGATGTTGATTTCGCGGCGCACCACCCGATGCGGCGCGCCGTCCACTTCGGCGAAAGCGTCGTTGACGCCCGGCTGCGACTTCAGGGAGCGGACAATCGCCCACGCGGTCAGATGCGTGTAGCTGATCTTGCTCTTTCCATGCAGTTCGCGCATGTGGTTCAGCAAGCGGCGGTTCTCGTCAATCACCTTGACTGGAATGGTCCGCTGTGACGTCGCTGTCGGAACCGACAGGCTCGCAATCATGTTCTCGGCCACGCGCATCGGAGCGCCGCGCAGCGGAACCAACTTGTCCGACGCACTCAACGCCAATCCCAGAGGCGCGGCCGGCACCTTCGCAGTTGTCATCACTGCAGACTGAGCGGCTGTGGGCGGGACGTTGGGCGGAGCCAGGTTGGAAATCACAGGTGGCGGATCAACAGCCGGTTGGATCGCAACGACCGGAGCTTCAGTCGATTCACTGAGCGGGGCGGGGGCCGCAGCCAGTTTGGCCCCTTCTCCCGTTTCCGGCTTCGATGCGTCAGCTTCGAAAACGGCTTTCCAACTATTGTCTACGCTCTGCTTGTCATGGACGAACTCTTGGAAGAGCTCTTGTTCCAGCCAGCTGTTCACGCTGAGATTTTGTTCGGATTCGCTCGACATAGTGCTATCTGAATTACTGGCTTGGGGAAAGCCCAGGATTTCCTACAGTGTAACGCGGACTCACGACCCAATCCGCGCGGCGGTTGCTCGGCCTGAGGACCGGATAGCCCCCTCCGTCACCCAGTCGGTCCAGGACGCAGAGACGCCGCTTGAGACCGGCTCTACTCCTAGTTGGACGGCGGAGACGAAGTTCTCGATGCAGGGCAAGTGCGGGTTTTCGTTGATCGGCAGCTCTTCGGTACCTCCAGTCGGGCCCCCAAGGCCGCAACCCGACCATTCCAGCTTCGATCCGTTGAGCGGAGTCAGCCTCAACTCACCTTCCGAGCCCAGTATTCGACACTCGTCGCGACGCTCGCGGCTTCGCCACGATACGTCAACCAAGCCTCTCACTCCCGACGCGTATTCGATGGACACGACCGCCGAGTGTTCCACTTTGCCGTGCGAGTGCGGCGGGGATAGCAATCCGTTCACCCGCAGCGGCTCGCCAAACAAGAAGTTCAGCGCGTCGATACGGTGCGATCCGACATCGTAGAGCGGACCTCCGCCGGCTATTGCCGGATTGAAGTGCCAGGTATCCCCGCCAACGTCCGCCGGTGTCAGCCAGACGTGGTGAACCAGTTCCGCCAGCAGCGGACGTCCGATCGCGCCGGCCCCGATCAGATCTTTCGCCCTCAGCAGCTTGGGATAGAAGCGCCGGTAGTATGCGACGCCCAGCTTGCGCTCTCGCCGTCGCGCTTCGTCAACCATCTCGCGCGCCTCTCCGTAGTTCATCCCGAACGGCTTCTCGCACAACACGTGACAACCCGCGCGCAGCGCTGCCAAGGTCTGTGGGCAGTGCAGGGCCGGTGGGGTCCCCACGTAAACAGCATCAAATCGCTCCGCCGCCAGCGCCTCTTCGGCGCTGGACCACGACGGCAGCCCGTACTCCTCCGCTTTGCGGCGGTCACGCGTGACGAACCCGTTGAGCCGCCCGTGCGGTTCGGCCAACAGCGCGGGGATTACCCGCCGGCGCGCGATGTCCCCGATTCCAATCAGCAGCCACTTTACCATCGGTTGCATCGTACAATTTCTTTACGGCAAACCGGCGATAAATCCATGCGAATTCTCGTTTTTTCAGACATTCACGGCGATAAAGCGGCACTGAACCGGCTGATGGACACGGAAGCGGACATGTACGTCGCGGCAGGGGATCTGGCCACCTTCGCCCGTGGATTGGACGCGCTGGCGCCCATTCTGGCCCGGCATGCCGAGAAAATGTGGGTTTTGCCGGGCAACCATGAGCACGCAAGTCAGGTTGAGACTTTTTGCGCGCGACATTGTTTTCAAACGCTGCACGGCAAGTCGGTGAACGTCAATGGCTTCCAACTCGCCGGTTTGGGCCATTCGAACCCAACGCCGTTCAACACGCCGGGGGAAGACTCGGAACAGACCATCGCCGCGAACTTGGAAGTCTTCGCTGACTTGAAGCCTCTGGTCCTGATCTGCCATTGCCCGCCGCTCGATACCCCGCTGGACGAGGCTTCCCCGGGGCGGCACTTCGGCTCCAGCGCCGTCCGCGGTTTCATCGACAAGCACCAACCCGAGTGGTTCCTATGCGGCCATATCCACGAGGCCGCCGGACGCAACGTGATGCTGGGAAGGACGCGTGGCGTGAACGTTGGCAAGCAGGGCTATCTGCTGGATTGGTAATTGTGGCGCAACTCTCCCGAGCCGCGCCAAGCCGGCCCTAGAAGGGGAGGATCTCCTCCCGGATTGGGTCGAAGTCGATCCTGCGCTTCTCAACGTAGCTGATGTTGCCCAGATGCGAGGCCTGTGCAGAGCGGGCCCCGGCCAGCACGTCGCAGTTGGGCCGCTTGCGGGACTTGCAGCAATCCAGGAAGTTCTTCACGTGATCGAGCGTGAAATCGTAACTCGGACCCATCACTGTGACGGGCTTCGCACCGCGCTCAATGCTCTGGAAATCGTAGCGCCCGCGGTCGATGTAAAGCTTGCCCTTCGTGCCGCAGAACTCCACCCCGGCTCCCTGGATGCCGGGCGCGAGCGTCGCCTCAAAAGTCGCCGTATAGTTGCCACCGTACTCCAACAAAACGTTGATCGTGTCGGGTGCCGTGCGGCCGTCCTTGTAGTAGTACACTCCCCCGGCCGCCACGCCGGAAGTCGGGATGTCCTGGCCCAGGAACATGTGGACCACGTCAATCCAGTGGGTGAAAAGATCGGTAACCTGTCCCCCGCCGAAGTCGAGGTAGGCGCGCCAGTTCCAATACTGCTGCGGATCCCAATCGCGCCATTTGACCTGGCCGAGGAACCGGGCCCAATCCAGGTTGCCGGGTTTGGACTGCAGGTAGTCCGGAGCCTTACGCAAGTGGTAGCCATTGCCATGCCACCACGTTCGGACCAGCGTGATCTTGCCCAGCGCTCCCGTGTCGATGTACTTCTGCTTGGCTTCGATGTAATGGGCGCCGGAACGCTGCTGCAGGCCTACCTGGCAGACACGATCGTTGATGCGGGCGGCCCTCACGATGCGCGGGCCCTCTTCGATGCGCAGCGTCAGCGGCTTCTCCACGTAGACGTCTTTGCCCGCGTTCAACGCGTCAATCGCAACGGCTGCGTGCCAGTGGTCGGGTACGCCGATCAGGATGGCATCCAGCTCTTTCGTTTCGAGGAGCTTGCGATGATCCGAGAAACTGACGGCATTGGGTGCCTTGCTCTTCGCCTTATCGATCATCTCCGGGTAAATGTCGCACACCGCGCGCAAGTCCACTTGCCCGGTCTGGAGGAACAATCCCATCACGTGCCGGCCGCGCTCACCCGCTCCAATTAATCCGAGATTGACCCGGTCGTTAGCTCCCAGGATGCGCATGTAGGAGGAAGCCGTAAGAACCGCGGCGCCGCGAGCGGCGTTCGCCAGAAACGACCGGCGAGGCTGAGTGGAATACTGCATGTTGGAATTATATCGGCAAGCGGGCCAGGGCATCAGCCGAACACACGAGTAGTTCGAATGCGCCCCGCAGCCGGCCGAGTTTTCTCTGCAGCGGCAGATGGCCTGAGACTGCCCGGGCGGCCTGCTACCGGGGGTAGCCGCCGGAAATGTAGTGTTGAAGATGCTCGATCGTCTCGCTCTGCCGGCTGATGATCCATTTCACCAGGTCTCCTACGGAGACCACTGCGGCGATGCGCGAGTCGGAGATCACCGGCAGGTGCCGGATGTGGTGCTCCGTCATCACGTGCATACAGTAGTCAACGGTCGCTTCCGGTTCAACCGTGATCACGTTGCGGCTCATGATGTCGCGAATCAGAGTGTGGTGCGAAGTGCGTCCTTCGAGCATCACCTTGCGAGCGTAGTCGCGTTCCGAAAAGATTCCAACCAGGGTGTCGCCGTCGGCCACCACCAGTGCGCCCACGCCGTGGGCGGCCATCTTCTCGATGGCTTGATACACGGTCTGCTCCGGTCCAATGGACAGAGCGCCCCAACCTTTGTGGTCAAGTACCGCGCGAACAGGGTCACCCAGTTCCATAAAACCTCCAAGAGTCTTCTAAGTACCAGAATCGCGCCACCCAATTCAAGCGAATTCCGAAATCACGCGAGAAATCTATGAAAAATAGTGAAGAAACGACGAGCCCTAAGCGAATCCGTCGGATGCCGCGCCGTCGCGCTGCCACATAGCCAGCTTGATGGCGGTCAGTATGTCGTCCGCCGAGTAAGGCTTTGAAACGTAGCCGTCCATCCCCGCTGCGATGGTGAGGTTACGGTCTGCGTGCATGGCACGCGCGGTGACTGCCACGATCGGGGCACGGTACTGCCTTCCGGCTTCCCTCTTGCGAAGCTCCCTTGTCGCTTCCAGACCGTCCATCACCGGCATCTGCAGGTCCATCAGCACCAGATCGAATCCCCCCACCTCCCAGAGTTGGAGCGCCTCCACTCCGTTCTCGGCAAATACCGCGTGATGCCCCGCCTTTTCAAGGATCCGGCCAAGCAGTAGGCGATTGACCCGGTTGTCTTCGGCCACGAGGATCTTCAGCGGCCTGAACGACCCCTGTTCGGGAGTCGCCGCATTCGGCGAAGGTGCTGCCGCGGCGGGGGATTTCACAGCTTCAGCCTTGGGAACGGACCTCAGCGGAACGCGCACGCAGAAATCGCTGCCTCGGCCTAGCTTGCTATCGACGGTGATCGTGCCGCCCATCAGATGAGCCAGTCTGAGGCAGATTGCCAGGCCGAGGCCGGTCCCCTCATAGCGGCGGCTGTCGGAGCGGTCGGCCTGTTCGAAATCACCAAACACACGGCTGAGCTGATCATCGGCGATCCCGATTCCGGTGTCGTGAACGTGCAGCACTAAAGTGAATTGCTCGCCTGCGGCACCCTCTGCCGACGCGTGCACCTCCACCTTGCCTTCGTGCGTGAACTTGCAGGCGTTGGAGACGAGGTTCGAGACTATCTGCTGTAAGCGCTTCGCATCGCCAATCACCATTTCGGGCACGTCGGGATCCACTTCACACACGAACTCGACGCCTTTGGCTTTGCATTGCTGGACAGCAGCCGCAACGATGGGCTGGAGCACCGGCTCGAAGCAGAAGCGCTCCTCGCCGAGGGTCATTTTGCCGGATTCGATTTTGGCCAGGTCCAGGACGTCGTTCAGGATGCCCATCAGCGAGCGGGCACTTTGGAGCGCGTTCTGTAGGAAACTTACCTGTTCGGGATGCCCGGCCGACTGTAGGGCGAGTTCGGTCAGCCCCAGGACGCCGTTCATGGGCGTACGGATCTCGTGGCTCATGGAAGCCAGGAATTGGCTTTTGGCGCGACTTGCCGCCTGCGCTTCCGCCTTCAACGCCGCTTCCGCCTCCAGTTTCTTGACGATGATTTCCGATTGAGACCACACTCGCCGGACCAGCATGGAGGCGAACAGCAGGAGCGCGAAGAGCAGCGCCGAGGAGACGACGAGCGTTGCCGTAAGGTGTTCCGGCGTCCACCAGGACGCCATTTCGATCACCTGGATGTCCTGGCTGGAGTTGACCAGCACCCGGACTGTCCGCGATCCGATCAGGCCGGTTCTGTCAATGGATGGGCGGACGACGCCTCGCACCATCAGCAGGCTGCCCATTCTGAGGCCAGCCCATGCCGCGTCCGGGGCGGCGGTGCTGTAAACGTCTACGAGCACGCTGGGGCTTTCGAGCACCAGAATGTTGGCTTCCACGGCCTGCTGGCGGTGGGTGAGCCTCCCCTCCATGCGCACCCAATGCGACTCATAACTGCCATCCAGCGCACTTTCGGGCTGAATGACGGGAGCTTCGGGAGGGGGCCGCTCACCGAGCACGGTCCAGGTCGCATCCTCGATCCGGCGCTGCACCGGATCATGGGGAAGGAATCCGGTCAGCTCCAGGAACATCCCGGGTTTAACCGGCTTCTGGTCTGCCACGGGTACGACGAGAACGCCCCCCTGTCCGTCACTGACATAGAAGTTGCCGTCGGATGTGCGCAGTGTCACCACCCCGCGGAGACGGGTAGGGGTCGTCGGGCTCGATACGGTCCCGTAGTAGAACAACCGGCTCAACGACATCTCACTGACCTGCGGTTCATCGTGGGCTCCGGGAGCGGGCCGCCGAATCCGGACGAGGTTGAATGACGGCGTGAACACCTCGAAATCCCGCCAGTGGCGGAACCTGTCGGCGCGCGGAGAGTAGGTGCCGTCCAGAGTAATCGTGGTCCCGGGCACGTACAATGCTGCCTCAGCGGCTGATCCGGACCGCACGTTGACGGTTGTCCTGAACCTCGGCGTTGCCATCACCAACTGGTATCCGCCTGCCGGGTCCGGAGCCATCCAACGAACCACCCCGTCGAGATGGGCCCAGAGATTGTCCAACCGGATGTCGTTGATCTCGAACTTCTCCAGGTCAACCGGGGCCGGCATCGCGGCGCGGCCCTCGCGAACTATCTTCGTGACTGCAATGGAGGGCGCGGCGTCGCCTGGAGAGGTCGTTCCTTCAACCCGGATGAGGCAGCCCTGGGGCGGGTACGCACCACGAGGGTCAGCACTCAAGTAGATCGCACCAGTCTCGTCCTGGATGGTCAACATGTAAGCGGCCGGCACGCTGGTTGTGACCACGCCGTGTAGCGCCACAGGATACGCCCGCCGCGCTTCAATGGAGTCGAGCGACTTGACCTCCCGCACGGTCGTCAGTACCTTCAAGTGCTCCGAACTCGGCTTCACAT
Organism: uncultured Acidobacteriia bacterium; assembly: GCA_903909435.1. Lineage (GTDB taxonomy): Bacteria > Acidobacteriota > Terriglobia > Bryobacterales > Bryobacteraceae > CAIVVT01. Next base: position 56,973 of record CAIVVT010000249.1, read on the forward strand.
CCGCCACGGTATCTAGGAAGTTGGCAAGAAAGAGCGGCAGACCAGAGGCACTGACTTGGGTAGGCGGCGCGGGGACGCCGGCCAGATCCACTTCTTGCCCGATCAGGTTGCCGTAAACCACGGACGGTGGGTGCAACAGGGTCACTTCCACCAGTCCGCCGTTCATCTCGCCAGTCAGCCGGATCTCCCTTCCCGCGGCGGGCAGCATCTCTTTGATCCGCAGCCGGAGCACGCCCAGAGCGTAATTCTTGCGTTCCGCCGTCAGATCGGCTCGGGAAATCTGCCGGTGCTGCGGCTCGGTTCCAAGCCCAAGCCTGGTTACGGACGGGTAGATCACGGCGCGGTCCTGCCCGATTTCCGCAGCAGTGCCACTCAACTCGATGCTGGTGTTCCCCGGGAGGTTCGGCATTCCTGGAGGCATCGTGGTCCAGACCGCGCCAGTCCCGTCCTGAACGAACATGATGCGGCTGAATTCGTCGATCACCGTGATGGTGCCGGAAAGGTGCACCTGGGGGCGGGTTGACGCCTCCTCTGTGCTTAGGCGATGGACTGCAGCGGCGGTGGTGAGAGCCCCAGTCTGTGTCGGACCTGCCGTGTGGCAGGCCACAAGGCTCGTGCAGAACAGGAGTACGGCCTGTCCACGCAGCGACAGCAAGAACCCTCCTTAAGCGGGCCCGAAGGCCATCTTCCCACCAGATCAAGACATAGCTATTCTATACGCTTGATTAAGAGTATAGAACCCCTCGAATGGCCATCTGCGCCGAGCGCAAAAAGAAGGGCGAACCCCTAAAAAGGCCCGCCCTTGCTAATCGAATCGGACGATTTGAACTGAGCTTACTTGCTCTCGATCCGCATGCCGTAGAAGCTGCGGTGCACGAAATAGGTAGAGACGAGGAAGAACACCACGGCGAGGCCGAGCGTCAGAGGGCCGTTGCCGTGATTGCGCAACGAAACGCCGAGCTCGACAGCCAGCAAACCGAACAGCGTGGTGAACTTGATGATCGGGTTCAACGCCACGGAAGAGGTGTCCTTGAACGGATCGCCAACCGTGTCGCCAACCACGCAAGCGTCGTGCAGCGGGGTGCCCTTGGCCTTAAGCGTAGTCTCGACGATCTTCTTCGCGTTGTCCCATGCGCCGCCGGCATCCGCCATGAAGATGGCCTGGAACAAGCCGAACAGAGCGATGGAGATCAGGTAGCCAATGAAATAGTAGGGGTCAAGGAACGCAAACGAAAGAGCGGTAAAGAACACAACCAGGAAGATGTTGAACATACCCTTCTGCGCATACTTCGTGCAGATTTCAACAACTGCGGTGGAGTCCTTGACACTGGCCTTCTCGCTCGATTCGAGCTTGATGTTGTTCTTGATGAACTCCACCGCCCGGTAAGCGCCCGTGGAAACCGCCTGGGTCGCCGCGCCAGTAAACCAGTAAATTACCGCGCCGCCGGCGATGAGACCGAGCAGGAACGGAGCATGGAGAATAGACAGCTTGTCCATGTTCGTGGTCAATCCGTTGGTCAGAGCAACGATGATCGAGAAGATCATCGTGGTCGCACCGACCACGGCTGTGCCGATCAGCACCGGCTTGGCGGTGGCCTTAAACGTGTTGCCCGCGCCGTCGTTCTCTTCGAGGTATTCCTTGCCCTTCTCGAAGTCAGGCGTGAAGCCGAAGTCCTTCTTGATCTCGGCGGAGATTCCGGGGATCTCTTCGATGGTCGAGAGCTCGTAAACCGACTGAGCGTTGTCGGTAACGGGGCCGTAGCTGTCCACCGCGATGGTAACCGGGCCCATGCCGAGGAAGCCGAAAGCCACCAGGCCGAAGGCGAAGACCGAGGGAGCAACCATGATGCCCGTCGGGAATTGAGTGGCCACACCGTAGGCGATGCCCATCAGGCCGAGAATCGCGAGGCCCAGCCAGTAAGCGCTGAAGTTGCCGGCGACAAATCCGGACAGGATGTTGAGCGATGCGCCGCCTTCTCGTGAAGCGGAAACTACTTCCTTCACGTGGCCGGAATTGGTCGACGTGAAAACCTTGACCAACTCGGGGATCACGGCGCCGGCGAGCGTGCCGCAGGTAATGATGGATGCGAGTTTCCACCACAGTGTCGTGTCGCCGTTCAGGCTCGGGATCATGAAAGCGCTGACCAGATAGGTCGCGCCGATCGAGAGCAGGGAAGCCAGCCAGATCAGGGTAGTGAGCGGGACTTCGAAGTCCATCTTGTCAGCGGTCTTGTACTTGGCGGCGGTGATGGCGCCGTTGATGAAGTAGCTCAAAGCCGAGGTGATAACCATGACGACGCGGATCACGAAGATCCAGACCAGCAACTGCACTTGGACGAGCGGCTCGTGGACCGCCAGCAGGATGAAGGTGATCAGCGCGACGCCGGTCACGCCGTAGGTTTCAAACCCGTCGGCCGTCGGTCCAACCGAATCGCCAGCATTGTCGCCCACGCAGTCGGCGATCACGCCAGGGTTGCGTGCGTCGTCTTCCTTGATCTTAAAAACGATCTTCATCAGGTCGGCGCCGATGTCGGCGATTTTCGTGAAGATGCCGCCAGCGATACGCAGGGCCGCGGCGCCGAGCGATTCGCCGATAGCGAAGCCGATGAAGCAAGGGCCGGCCAGATCGCCAGGGATGAAGAGGAAGATGCCCAACATGATCAGCAGTTCCGTCGAGATCAGCATCATGCCGATGCTCATGCCGGACTGGGTCGGGATTGCAGAACACGGATAGGGCTTGCCCTTCAGCGAGGCGAACGCCGTCCGCGAATTCGCGAACGTGTTAACGCGCATTCCGAAGGCGGCAACGGAGAAGCTGCCCAGAATACCAACCACGCTGAAGAGGACGATGATGACGACCTTGTAGACGGCCAGCGCCTGCAGGAAGCCAAAGTAGAAGATGATAATCGCGATGATGAATAGTTCGAGAATGGCCAGGAACTTCGCCTGCGTCATCAAGTACGCTTTGCACGTCGCATAGATCAGTTCCGACACCTCCAACATCGATTTGTGGACCGGCATGTTCTTCAACCGGAAGAAGATCACCATGCCGAAAACCAGGCCAAGCAACGAGACCACCAGGCCGATCTTGAAGAGGATGCGGCCGCCCATGCCACCGACAAATGTCGTACTGTCGAGATCGGGCAGCACGAGGCTGGCCTCGCCGCCTGCTTCCTGGGTAGCTTTTGGAGCCGCCGCAGCAGGAGTTGCCGCCGTAGTCGTGGCTGCATCGGGCGCAGCAGTTGTCGTCGCAGCTGGCTCAGCAGCGGGGCTGGACGGAGTTTGCGCCATGGACGGCAGAGCGACCGCTGTCAGTAGCATCGCCAGTACAAAAAACATCAGAAGGCTGCGCACGATTTTGCTCGCACGTTTGCCATCGTTGCCAGTCGCCGTTTGCCGCATTGCGGACACGGCCTCTGTTCGGAGCATCGGATTCATCCTCCCTGGGGATTTGGGGCTGTTTATCTTCAACGGGCTGGGTCTGCCCGTTGCGGACCTTAAGATCGTAAATGCAGTAATGCAAAGACCCAAGAACCACTATAGTAAGCCGGAAGCCCGGAATCAACACAGGGAAGGTATGGATTCCATACGCGCATGTCAGGTCTGGCGGCCACAGTGCCTCTGAGAACGGACTCGAGAATCCTGGCAAACTGGCTCCGATGCGGCCGAAAGACCGCCATCACCAATCAGAAGAAGTGAACCGGCAGGTCGTCGGCGGAGTTGGCTCCACGCGCGTTTTGCCGGGCGCGGATAGAATAAGTGCAGATATTCAGGGAGTCTTGTCTTGCACAAAAACAGCCTCGCCGTGGTCCGTTTTTTCGCACTCGGTTCCGCATTGTTGTTGGCCTCGGCCTTGCCCGCATTGGCGCAATGGTACCCGCCGAACCAGGTCACGGCCGTCGTCGAACGGCCCGACGGTTTGGAATTGAAGCTGCAAACTGGCGTGACGCGCCTCCAGGTCTGCTCGGACTCGATCATCCACGTGCTGTACTCGCCCACGGGCACTTTCCCTGAACGCAAAGACTACGTGATCGTCAAAAACGCCTGGCCCAAAGTTGAGTTCACGTCTCACACAACCGAGAAGCAAGTCACCCTGACCACAGCGCGTCTGAAGATCGTCGTGGATCGCGATGATTCGAACATCGTCTATGCCAACTTGAAGAACACGCCGCTGCTGCAGGAGGGGCCTAAGACGATGGAGCCGGTTCAAGTGAACGGCGAGCAGACCTGGTCGGCCGAGGACGTGGTGAAGATGTATGGCTCGCCAGAGGCCCTATACGGCCTCGGCCAGCATCAGGCGGGCGTGTGGAACTACCGCGGCGAATCGGTTGATCTTTCCCAGGAAAACACGAACGTCGCCGTGCCGCTGCTCCTCTCCTCCAACGGCTACGGCATCTTCTGGAACAACACATCGGCCAGCCGCTTCAACAACCGCTTCGTGCATTACCTCTACATCAGTTCGCAGGTAGCGGATGTGATCGATTACTACTTCATCTACGGTCCCGATTTCGACAAGATCATCGCGAGCTATCGTGAACTGACCGGCGCTGCGCCGATGTTTGGCAAGTGGGCCTACGGCTTCTGGCAATGCAAGAACAAGTACCAGACTCAGCAGGAGTTACTGGGCGTAGCGAAGAAGTACCGCGACCTGCATATCCCCGTGGATAACATCGTGCAGGACTGGTTCTGGTGGACGAACACCGGCGAGTTCAAGTTCAACAGCAAGTACCCCAACCCCCAAGGCATGATCCAGGAATTACACGACGAACACGTCCACCTGATGATGTCCGTCTGGCCGTACTTCTATCCGGGCTCGAGGACCTACGACGACATGGACAAGCGCGGGTTCTTCATCGACCGTACGAAAGCGAAGTCGTTCCACCCTCTGGGCATGGCGCTCTACGACGCCTTTAATCCCGAAGCGCGGAAGTACTACTGGAACCAGATTGACCAGTCGCTCTTCAAGCTTGGCGCCGACGCGTGGTGGATGGACACGACGGAGCCGGAGACCGAGGGGCGCGAGAAGAACCTGCTCATGTACAACCAGACGGCAATCGGCAGCGGCGCGCGCTATGCCAACATCTACCCGCTGATGACGACGGGCGGCGTCTACGACGGCCAGCGCGCAGCGTCGGACGAGAAGCGCGTGTTCATCCTCTCGCGGTCGTCATTCGCGGGCGGGCAGCGCTACGGCGTGTCGTCCTGGTCGGGCGACATTCTTTCGGATTGGGAGAGTTACAAGCGCCAGATCCCGGCGGGTTTGAACCTGGCGCTCTCGGGAATCCCGTACTGGACAACCGATATCGGCGGGTTCATCGGAGGGGTAGCGAACCCGAACGATCCAGCCTTCCGAGAACTCTTCATCCGCTGGTTTGAATACGGCGCGTTCTGCCCGATCTTCCGCGTCCACGGCACGCGCACGACGAACGAAAACGAGTTGTGGGCCTATGGCGGCGAGGCGCAGACGATGCTCACGAATTACGACCGGCTGCGTTACCGTCTCATGCCCTACATCTACTCGCTGGCCTGGAAGGTGACGCACGACGGGTACACGCCGATGCGGCCGCTGGTCATGGATTTCCAGGACGACATTCGCGCCCAGAATACCGGCGACCAGTTCCTCTACGGACCGGCGCTGCTGGTGAATCCCGTGACCGAGGCGGGCGCGACATCACGCCGCGTCTATCTGCCCAAGGCGGATTGGTACGACTTCTGGACGGGTGCGATAACAACCGGCGGGAAGGCGATTGAAGCCCCCGCGCCGCTCGACCGTATGCCGCTCTACGTGCGCGCCGGATCGATTCTCCCGCTGGGGCCGGAGATGGAGTGGAGCACGGAGAAGCCGGCCGACCCGCTCGAGTTGCGAGTCTATCCGGGTGCGGACGGCGAGTTCACTTTGTATGAGGACGAGAGCGACAGCTACCGCTATGAGAAGGGCGTCTACGCCACCATCCCCATCCTTTGGGACGACAAGACTGCCACGCTGACGATCGGTAGACGGCAGGGTGAGTTCCCCGGAATGCTGAAGCAGCGGAAGTTCCAGGTGGTGTTCGTGAGCGAAGCGCACGGTGCCGGACAGGGGACCGTGGAGCGGGCGGATAAAGTCGTGAAATACCTGGGAGAGCCCGTGACCGTGGCCCGCTGAGAAGATAGAACGCGATCGGCCGCCCGCTCAGTCGTCGTTGCTGCTCTGTGACACCTTCAACACGGACAGGAAGGCCTCTTGTGGGATGTCGACCTTGCCCACGCGCTTCATGCGGCGTTTGCCTTCCTTTTGCTTTTCCAACAGTTTGCGCTTGCGCGAAATGTCGCCGCCGTAGCATTTGGCGAGGACGTTTTTGCGCAGGGCCGCGATACTCTCCCGGGCGAGGATCTTCGCGCCGATAGCCGCTTGGAGGGCCACTTCGAACTGCTGGCGCGGGATCAACTTGCGCAGGCGCTGGATGAGCCCTTTCCCGCGTTCGTAGGCGAACTCTTTGTGAACGATGATCGATAGCGCATCGACCGGCTCGCCGGCAACGAGGACGTCCATCTTCACCATCGGCGAGACGCGGTATCCGGAGAGGTGGTAGTCCAGCGAGGCGTAGCCGCGCGAGGCCGATTTCAGCCGGTCGTAGAAGTCGAGAACGATTTCGTTCAAAGGCATCTCGTAAACCAGCATCACGCGTCCGCCGCCCAGGTGCTCGAACTTCTTCTGATTTCCGCGCTTCTCTTCCAGCAGCTTCAGAATCTCGCCGATCGAATCCTCGCGCGTGATCACCGTGGCATCGATGATGGGCTCTTCGATGGTGGCGATTTCGCTCGGATTCGGCCACTTGGTGGGATTGTCGACCTCGAAAACTTCGCCCGTGCCGAGGGTAATGCGGTGGCAGACTCCAGGCGCCGTCGTGATCAGGTCGATCTCGAACTCGCGCTCCAGGCGCTCCTGGACGATCTCCAGATGCAACATGCCCAGAAACCCGCAGCGGAATCCAAAGCCGAGCGCGACCGAGTTTTCCGGTTCGAAGTTGAAAGCCGAGTCGTTCAGGCGCAGCTTCTCGAGCGCGTCGCGCAGCAGTCCGTGTTCGTGGCTTTCCACCGGGTAAAGCCCCGCGAACACCATCGGCTTCATCTCCTCAAAGCCCGGCAGCGGCTCGGAAGTTGTGTCACCCGCACTCATGATCGTGTCGCCGATCCGGGCGTCGCTTACGGTTTTGATATTCGCGAACAGGTAGCCGACTTCTCCCGCCGAAAGCGAATCTGCGGGAATTGCCTTGGGCGATTGGTAGCCGAGTCCTTCCACTTCATGCACCGAATCGTTCCAGCACAGCTTGATCTTCTGGCCGAGCTTGATGGTGCCGTCCAGGACTCGGGTCAGAATGATGACGCCGCGATAGGGATCGAACCAGGAGTCGAAAATCAGGGCGCGCAGCGGCTTGTTTGGGTCGCCTTTGGGATGCGGGACTTTGGCTACAACCGCTTCGAGGATTTCCTTGATGCCGATGCCGTTCTTCGCGCTGGCCAGCACGGCCTCCGAGGCATCCAACCCGATGATCGATTCGATCTGTTCCTTAACCCGCTCTGGCTCGGCCGACGGCAAGTCTATCTTGTTGATAACAGGGATCAATTCCAGGTTATGGTGAATGGCGAGGTAGGTATTGGCCAGCGTTTGGGCCTCTACGCCCTGGCTGGCATCGACGACGAGAAGGGCACCTTCACAGGCCTGCAAGCTGCGCGAAACTTCGTACGTGAAATCGACGTGACCGGGCGTATCGATCAGGTTGAGCTGATAAGTTTGACCGTCGTCGGCTTTGTAATTCAGGCGGACGGCGTGGGCCTTGATGGTGATGCCGCGCTCGCGCTCCAGGTCCATGGTGTCCAGGACCTGCTCCATCATTTCGCGTTGCGAAAGAGCGCCGGTGTATTCGAGCAGTCGATCGGCCAGCGTCGACTTGCCATGATCGATGTGGGCGATGATCGAGAAGTTGCGGATGAACGCTAGATCCATGCTGTAAACTGTAGAGGTTCAAACAATTATCCCATATGTCTCTCAAGACCTTTGAAGGGAACCTCGACGCGAAGGGCCTGCGCTTCGCGATTGTGGTGAGCCGTTTCAATAGCTTCATCACCGAACGGCTGATCAGTGGCGCGCTCGATGCGCTCCACCGCTCTGGCGCGACGGACGAGAATATCGAGTTGGTTCGCGTCCCGGGCTCGTGGGAGATGCCGGTGACCGTGTCCGCTCTGTTAGGGCAGAAGCGGCACGATGCGCTCATCTGCCTCGGCGCGGTAATTCGCGGAGAAACCCCGCATTTTGACTACGTCGCCGGCGAAGCGGCCAAAGGCCTGGCGCAAGCCTCGCTCGCCTCCGGTGTGCCCGTCGCCTTCGGCGTGCTGACCACGAATACGCTGGACCAGGCGATCGACCGCGCCGGGGCCAAGGGCGGCAACAAAGGCTTTGAAGCCGCCATGACCGCGATTGAGATGGCGAACCTGCTGCGCGAATTGCGCGCCCAGGCGAGCTAGAAGGCCCTATTCCCGAATGCCCGCACGCCGCAGATCCCGCCAGCGTGCGCTCCAGATCCTCTTCTTCTGGGACGCGCGCAAGCTCGACATTGACGAGGCCATCACGACCTTCTACAGCTCGCTTTACGGGGCTGAGCAGGAGGAGGACACCGGCGACGACTACCCTGCGCCGACCGATCCGGACCCCTTCATGGAGTCTCTGGCCCGGGGCACCGTGGCCCATGCCGCGGAGATCGACCAGCTTATCCTGAAGCGCGCCGAGCATTGGCGTCTGGAGCGTATGCCGATCGTCGATCGCAACGTCCTGCGCATGGCGATCTACGAGATGAAAGAGCTCAAGACCCCGCCCGCCGTGGTGATCGACGAGGCGTTGGAACTGGCCCGGCGCTACTCGGAGACGGATGCCGTACCCTTCGTCAACGGCGTGCTGGACTCGGTGCGAAAGCTGATTCTCCCCGAATCCGAGGCGAAACCACCTGAAGGCTGAGCCGTTCAATTCGCCCGTTCCGCCGCATAATTCCCGGGTTCCAACTCCGTTCCTCCGAGCGGCTGCTTCGCGAATGGTCGGAAGATTCTTGCATGGCTGGCTCCTTCCGGCAGCCGTAGGTGGGGCGGCTCTCCAGAGTCCGCTCCGGGAACTAACCAAATGCAGGGCCCCGAGATCCCGCGGGGCCGTGGACCGCCGTGCCACTTTCCCCACCGCGCCGGAAAAGTCGTTGCCAGACAGGCCCAAAGCCCCCTCAGAAACGGCGTTTGCCTCCAGCGGCCCAATCGCGTCCCCTTTCGTGAAGCGTTCGGAACGTTCCGGGGCCAAACTGGTGCCATGGCCACGATCGCGGCTGAATTGCCGGCAGGGGCGCTTTCCCTGCCTGAGGCAACCCGAGCGGGGATTGCTGTGTCGCTCATCGAGAGCCTCATCGGCCCTGCGGATGAGGATGCGGGGCAAGCTTGGAACCAGCTAGTCACTGGGCTGTGGATCGGATTAGGTTTGGGCGCCGCAGCGCCGCCCAATCCCAATGCCGGATTTCAGTACTTCTCCATTCCAACTGCCGGAAGTGTACCGCACAGAATTACTGTTGGGCCCGACGGAGCCATATGGTTCACTGAGTCGGCGACAAACCGAATCGGCCGCATCACGTTGGCTGGTACGGTTGCGGAGTACCAGATCCCAGCACCTGATATTCAGCCCGAGAACATCACAGTTGGGCCGGACGGAAACCTGTGGTTCACGGAGCTGTCGCGGCCAAGTGAGAAGTTCCTAATCCAGCCAAGTAGAAAGTTCCTCTTGACAGCCTTAAGGCTGAAGGATGGAACGAATTGCGATGAGCCAAGCGGAACGGGACGAGTTGGACTGGCTGAAGCGCGCTAAGGATGGGATAGGGATAGGGGACGCTGGAGTGAACCCCTAAATTGAGACAGCATAAAAGGGGACAGTTCTCGGCGAATGGAGGACTCAGTGATGGCGGAGAGCAAGCAGCGACAGACGTACAGCCCGGAGTTCAAGACGGA
>CAIVVT010000250.1 GCA_903909435.1 uncultured Acidobacteriia bacterium
CGGGACAGTATCCGCAAATCCGAATCCGAATCCCGAATCCCGGAATCCCGGGACAGTATCCGCAAATCCCTTTTCTCTGGCGGTGTAAGCCCAGCCCCCAAAATTCAGCGACCTTTAGATCAGGCGTATTCGCCGTGGCCAGACGATCTTTCTGTGTACCGTCTCGCCCATCAGCGTTCCATCGTCTTGCCCAATCGCTTGAGAGACGTGACGCCAATCAGGGAACGCATCTGAGTGATTGCGATGGTGTTGAGCTGTGCCAGGCGTTCCGGCATCGTCAGCTCTTGATGGATCAGGAGGGCGTTGATGCTCTCCAGATTGGACAATACGACCAGTTGCTCCAATGTCGCCACATCACGCATATTGCCCGACTCTTTGGGATTGGCCTGAGGGATTGGCCTGACGCCACTGCGCGGCAGTCATGCCAAATGTAGGCGTTAGAGCAACGCACCTATGAACTGGGCCGTTCTGATGCTTGAGTGGAAGGGTGACCAGTAAAGCATCAGGACACCAGCAGCGGCGGCATCGAAGCCGAGCGGAAGCAGATCAGATGGCGGCAGAGTACGAAGCGAGTGGGCTAAGCCGCGAGGAATTCTGCCGGCAACGAGACGTTGCCATGAAGACGCTGGCGCGCTACATAGTGCGTTATCGAAAGCAGAAATCCGCGGGCAGTGAACCGCAGCGGTGGGTTGCGGTAGAAGTAGCCGGGCCCCTTGAATGTGGTGGTGAGTTATCGGTGCTTCTCTCAGGCGGGCGCCGGATTGAAGTGAAGCCCGGGTTCGATGCCGGCACACTGCGGCAACTTGTGGCTGTGCTGGAGCAGGCCTGATCATGTTCGGCGTAGGGCCTGCCACGCGCATCTATCTTGCCGCCGGAGTTACGGACATGCGAAAGGGCTTTGAAGGTCTCTACGGGCTGGTGCGCGACCGTCTGTTTTGCGATCCGCTGAGCGGACATGTCTTCTTGTTTTCCAATTCACAGCGCAACCGCCTGAAGCTGATTTTCTGGGATGGAAGCGGCCTATGGGTCTGCTCCAAACGCTTCGAGAAAGGCCGATTTTGGTGGCCTCCGGCAGCAGGCGAAGAAACGAAGATTAGCCTCACTCAGGAGGAACTCACGCTGCTGCTCGGCGGTATCGATCTGACGCAAACCAGACGCCGTGCATGGCATCGCGTGAGTCACGCGGCGGCGTAAAGATAGTTTAAACAAATAGTGGTAACTATGTTTTAATTAGCTTGCAAACAAGCTATCCTGATAGTGAGCCGACCGTGAATCCTTCGCTTTCCAATCCACCCCGTTCCGAAGCCGAACAGATCGCGCAGTTGACACAGGAACTGCAGTGGTCCCGGTGGAAGATCCGTGCGCTGGAAGAACGCCTGCGGCTGGAAATGATCCGGAAGTATGGACCGGCGAGCGAGAAGCTCAACGATGCGCAGTTGCTGTTACTGGACCTGGAGCCGGGCGTCAGCGCCGCGGAGGTCGAAGCGGAGAGCACCCGCGAACCGATGCCGCCTGCGTCTCCGATAAGTGCGAAGAGCCGGACCAGTGGCAAGCATCCGGGACGGCAGGAATTCCCCTCTGATCTGCCGCGCGTGGAGCGGGTGATTGCCTGCACACCGGAACAATGCGTATGCAAGTCCTGCGGCAAGGACACGGTTGTGATCGGCTACGAGCAGAGCGAACAACTGGACGTGGAGCCGGCGCGCTACTTCGTGGTGGTCACCAAACGCGAGAAGCGTGCCTGCAAGGGTTGTGCCGACGGCGTCAGCGCGGCGCCCCTGCCGGAGCGGATCATCGACAAAGGTCTGGTGAGTGACCGGGTGGTGATCGACACTGTAGTATCCAAGTACAGCGACCATCTGCCGCTGTATCGGCAGAGTGTGATTCTGGAGCGCGACGCCGGAGTTTCCATCAGCCGGGCGACGCTGGACGGCTGGGTGATGCGTGTCGGCGAGTCACTCACGCCGATCAGTGCGGCGATCGGCCGGGAGTTAATCGGCGGCGGCTACATTCAAGCCGATGAAACGCCGGTTCCGGTGCAGATGCATGATCGGCGCGGGAAGAATCATCAAGCCTATTTGTGGCAATACGGAAAGCCGGGACAGAGTACCGTCTTTGATTTCCGGATGGGGCGCGGGCGCGAGGGTCCAAAACGATTCCTCGGCCAGTTTGAAGGGATTCTGCAGACTGATGGCTACACTGCATACGACACTACGGGCGGTCCCAAGATGGTGCATGCGGCGTGTTGGGCTCACGCCCGCAGGAAACTGTTTGAAGCCCTCAAACTCAATCCCGACGACCGCGTCGCGAGGCAGCTCGTGGGGCGGACCGACGAGTTGTTTTTGATTGATGCCGAGGCTCGCGACGCGGGCCTGGACCATGCGGCGCGCCATGCTCTGCGCCAGGAACGGTCGCGGCCATTGCTCGACATCATCAAGCAGGAGATGCAGGCCGCGCAGATCGCGGCGCTGCCTTCCAGCGCGCTGGGGAAGGCGCTCAGCTACACGCTGACGCTGTGGCATAAACTAACACGGTTCCTGGAACATCCAGAACTGGAGTTGAGCAACAACCTGGCGGAGAACTCGATGCGGGGCATCGCGCTGGGACGCAAGAACTGGATCCATGTCGGCAGTGAGCAGGCCGGACCCAAGGTGGCCGCGATTCTATCTGTCATCGAAAGCTGCCGCCGGATGAAAGTGCCCGTTCGCGATTACCTGGCCTCAGTCCTCCCCGGCCTCGCCAACCGCTCCATCCGCAGCATCCCCGAACTGACACCTGCAGCCTGGGCAAGAAGCCGATAGCTTCAACCGCTGCATCCGTCAACCGTGTCGTTGCTCTGACGCGTACATTCCAGCTGTGATAGCCAGGTGTATGGTGGCTGGGAGGCGGAATCCGCCTAGCGAATCGCTGCGCAGACATCGCGGACGTGGCCGCGCAGCCAGCGATGAGCCAGATCGGCATCTAGCCGTGGGTGCCAGAGCAACGAA
>CAIVVT010000251.1 GCA_903909435.1 uncultured Acidobacteriia bacterium
AAGAACAAATGCGGCCATGGCGATGCATTCTGACCACTGCGAACCATTGAGAATTCAAGAGTTGCGTCAATAAGCCCGAAAACGGAGTAATTGGAGTAAAATCTCCGGGCCTCGTTTTCGACCCCTCCACCCACCTTTCTGAGCCCTCCCCTGGATCGCCCAACCGCGCTGTTTTTCCACAGCGCCGGAGGCCATCCGTGTCACAGCCAAACCCGGTTTCCAAGCATCTCAATCCTGCCGCCGGAGGGCTGGAAAGGGCTGGGTCGCTTCTTGCGGAAACCCATCCCGACCTCGTCATCTCCAAGCGCCGAATGCGCAAGGTCGAGTCCATTTCGTGCGTCCGACTGAACCGCGAAAACGCACGACAGAATCTCGGCTTTTCATCGCGGCCGTTTGTCGTGTGCGGCCTACCCCTGAAGCGGCCGCCTCCGGGCTGCCTGCTCCACGAGCGTCGCAACGGCCAGTTCGTTCTGCAGGTCACTGGGCACCCGAGCTACGGTCTGCCGTGGGGTCAGGACCGGCTCGTTCCGATCTTTCTCGCGACGCTGGCCATCCGTCAGCAGTCGGCGCGGATTACGTTCGGCAGTGCCGCCGAGATGTTGGATACCTTCGGACTGCGGCAGGGCGGTTCGCAATATCGCCGACTCGTCGCGTCCTTCCAGAGGATCTTCGGGGCAACGATCTTCTTCGGCACAGACGTTCAACGGGAGCGAGCCGCCGTCGTGCACCGGGCTCGGTTCAACTTCATGACCGAAGCGCGGATCTGGTATTCGAAGGATTTCGATCAGATGCTGTTGCCTGGAGACTGCCAGAACATGATCGTCTTGAGCGACGAGTTTCACCGGGAAATCCTCAGCCACCCGATCCCAACCGATCTCGAAGCAGCGAAGGCTCTTTCTTCCTCCCCGGCTGCCCTGGACCTTTTCATGTGGCTCTCATACCGCTGCTTCACCGCCCGGGGGCGAGAGCGTGTGCCGCTCTTCGGTGACTTCGGCCTAGTGAGCCAACTCGGGAGTTCCGACTATGCGCGGCCGCGGAAGTTCCGCGAAAAGCTGGACGGTTGGTTGGGTCTGGTGCGGGCGATGTGGCCCGCGTGTCCAGCTTCGATTGACGCCGGTGGCACGGGCCTGCTTGTTGACCATGCTAGCGCCGTCCTCCGACAGGGAGAGCCGGACGCGCGCAGTTGGTAAGCAAGCCGGAACCATGCTCGTGTCGTTGACAAGAGTTGAGGCAGCCGTTGCGGCTCATCTCGGTCGCAACGTCACTCTCGTCCGCCTTTTCGGTTGCAGGGCCGATTGCTCTGCCAGTTGCGTCGGAGTTTTCGCATCGCTGCAAGAGGCCGCGCGATGCCCTGCGTCGATGAGGTGGGTCGGATCATGGCCTGAAGCTGACACTCGGTAGTGGGTCTAAGTGATCTGAATGGAGAATGCCTGCACCGCTTGGCGGCATCCGATGATTGGTATGGTGATTGAGAAGTAAGCCGCCCCGAGCAGAAGACAGGAATCTATTCCGTGCGAAAGCTGACCAAACCCGTCAAGGACCTGGCACGTCAAAAAGATCCACCAGAAGACGGCTATGCCTAATTGCCCATCGCCGTCGTCGGACTCGTAGAGTCCTCTCGCGTTGCCTCGGTTCGAGCTGTGAATACGGTCCTGACGTCTACCTACTGGCTGGTGGGGCAGAGAATCGTTGAACACGAACAATCCGGTGCAGTCCGCGCCAAATACGGCCAAGAGTTGATGAAACGGCTTCCTACCGATTTGACGACCCGACTTGGCCGGGGATTCTCAGAGCGCAACCTGGAACTGATGCGCCTGTTCTATCTGGAACGGCGAAATCCGCAGACGCGGTCTGCGGAAAGCGCGGTCCCTGGGATTTCGCAGATGCCGTCTGCGAAATTGCTGCCCCAGTTCACTTTGCCGTGGTCTCATTACGTCCGCCTAATGAACGTGGCCGATCTCGAGGCGCGAAGCTACTACGAGCATGAGGCGCTCCGGAGCGGGTGGTCAGTGCGGCAGTTGGATCGCCAGATTGCGACAGTCGCGTACGAGAGAAGAGGGAGAGCAAAGGCGGTCCATGCCATCAAGGACGAGCGCAACAAGCGGATGCCGAGATCCGCGACCCGTTCATCCTCGAGTTCCTCAACCTCAAAGACGAGTACTCTGAGACCGAATTCGAAGACGCTCTGAGTGAAAGCCTGGAGGAGTTCCTGCTCGAGCTGGGCAGCGATTTCGCGTTTGTGGCTCGACAGAAGCGACTGAGGGTCGGGACGGAATGGTACAGAGTTGATCTGCTCTTCTTCCATCGGCAATTACGATGCCGTGTCGTCGTGGACTTAAAGCTCGGAGAGTTTGCCCACGCCGATGCTGGTCAGATGAATCTCTATCTCAACTATGCCCGCGAGCACTGGACCCACCGCACGAGAACCCGCCCGTAGGCTTGATCCTGTGTTCGGAAAAGGATGCGGCCGTTGCCCACTACGCTTTGGGGAACCTTTCCAATAAGGTGCTCGCTCGCGAGTACCAGCTCACGCTTCCTGATCAGGAGAAGGTCGCCGAGCTCATCGCCAGGACCCGGCGTCTTCTTACGAAATAGATGATGTTCGTTGACTAATCTGAATTTGATTAAGGGCGCGTTCTCCTAACGACGCATCCGTCCCCGTTGGCGCGACCAGAAACCCCTACAATTACCTTCAAGCCAGACGTAGCGGGCTCCATTCCAGCTGTGATAGCCAGGTGTATGGTGGCTGGGAGGCGGAATCCGCCTAGCGAATCGCTGCGCAGACATCGCGGACGTGGCCGCGCAGCCAGCGATGAGCCAGATCGGCATCTAGCCGTGGGTGCCAGAGCAACGAA
>CAIVVT010000252.1 GCA_903909435.1 uncultured Acidobacteriia bacterium
ACAGTTCCGCGACACCAGGTGTGCCGCTGCAGAAATGGCCGCTGCCGGAAGAACCGGGAAATCGGAATTGTTCAGGACCGTCAGTCCCGGGCCGCCCCGCGTCCCGGCTCCCCGAGCCGGCGCGGAGTAACAGTAGCCGCACGCCAGATTGCATTGGTTGCTGAGATAAATAGTGAGGCACTCCGGCTCAAAGGGCCTTGTTGCGAGGTCCTGCCATGCACGCTCCGCCGCGCGGCCTCGGCGCTCCAACTCCCCGGCGATCCGATCTGCCTCTTCGTTCGTGCCCCGGTGCCCTGACAGGCTGACCTCCACCTCGATCGCCAGGCGCTGCGCAATCCGGCGCGCAGCTCCGGGTGTGTACAAAACGGTGCGCCGGCCTGCATCCAGCCGAAAGATCGGCAGATCCGCATGAATCCGGGTTGTAGTGCCGCACTCGACCGACATCTTCTGCCTATCCAGCCAACTCGCGAGCCTCCAGAATCATGTTGCCCACGAACCAGCTTCCGGCCATGGTCAATCGAAATCCCCCACCTGATTCGTCCAGGAGGTTACGCGCAAACCAGGAATCTAGCAGATTTCCGAAGTTGGGGTGCACTGTCAAAACGCCGCCAAGCGCAGCTTTCGAAACGCGATGACTGAGCAGTTCTCGCTCGAGAGCGCACAGAACATCTTCGCCGGTTCGATAATGCACCCCCAGCGCAATCGGAGACTCGCTGGCGCGGACTGCGCGATAGTATTCGGGCAGCAGGTGGTTCGCGTACGACACATCCGCGGCGGCGCCGTGGGAGTAGGGGCCAATCGCGACACAATCTTCCCCGCGCGCTGGGTGGGTGAAATAGAGGTTATCTTCTGGGCCGCGAGCGAACTGTCCGGAGTGGATCGGCATCAGCCCGGATGTCTCCATAAATCTCCAAATCGTTTCCCAGAGTGAATAATTTCGCAGTGCCCAGGCGCCTGCGTCGAGCGGCCTAGCCACTTGGCGTTCCCGCAGTTCGCAGATCGAAAACATCCGGACGCCGGCATCATAGAGTTGCCGCAGATCCCGCTCCACAATGGCTTCATCCACGCCCTCAAGACCAAGGATCAAGTCCGCCGAAGTGAAGAACCCGCGGGACTCAAGCGCGCTGATCCGCTTCAGGGCTGCGCCGCCCGATTCCTTCCGGCCCACCCGCGCTCTAGTCGCATCGTCGAGCGTCTGGATGCCTAAGTGAATCCGCCTGAATCGAAGTTCTTCCAAGGCATCGATCGTCGGCTCATCCAGCGACGATGTCGTAGTCTCGATCGCCCACTCGCATGAGGGAGCGGTCCCGAACGCCTCGACCAGCCGATGTACGACGGCAGCAAATCGCGCGATTCCCAGAGAGAGCGGAGTTCCGCCGCCGAAGTGCACTGTTACCGGAGGCGTGCTCGATCCCGTCCATGGGTGATACTCCAATGATCGCAGCACGAGATCCGTGTATTCATCCAGGAGGCGGTCCGGATGGGGGCCCATGGCATGGGTGTACAATGCGCAGAAACTGCAGATCGACCGGCAAAACGGTACGTGGACATAGACCGCGTACGGAGCTTCTGGCCTTTGACGGCGGGCTTC
>CAIVVT010000253.1 GCA_903909435.1 uncultured Acidobacteriia bacterium
GATCGGAGCCGCGACCGTCAGGGAGCGGTATTAGGCAGGCTAGAGCCCTGCCACGCGGTTGTCTCGCGCGACTCCGAAAGGGCGAAGTCTAAAACGGCGCTAAGCCCTTGCTAGACCTTTCTCTCCAGCAGATAGGCACACTCCTCCAGTCGGCTTTCGCCACCCTGGTTCACTGCGAATTTCGGCGCGGACATATAGCCGTGGCTCATGCGCCCGCTCCACAGCGATGCCCCGGCGAATACGCCGTCTTTGCGCAGGGCGTAGAAGTTGATGTCGAAGCGCGAGAGCTTCTTCAAGTCGCCGTTGTAGTTGCGCGCGATCCGCTTCATAGCGTCCAGACAAGCGTCCTTAGGGCTCATGCCGTGACGCATGTTCTCGACAACGGTATGGCCTCCGCAGATGCGGATGTTCTCTTCCCCTAAACCCGTGGAACCGGCGGCGCCGATTTCCTGGTCCACAAACAGGCCTGCACCGATGATGGGGGAGTCGCCCACCCGGCCAGGGATCTTCCAGGCCAGCCCGGAGGTGGTGGTGGTGCCGGACATCTCACCTTTTTCGTTCACTGCCAGGCAATTGATGGTCCCCGTAGGTGGGTACTTCGCAACGCTGAACGCCCACGCGAGCAACTCGTCGCTGGCCTCGGGAAACTGCCTGCGCAGCGAGTTCTGGGCCTGCTTGCGAGGGGCGTCGTCTGGCATGTCCAGCCAGTTGGTCCAGTTGGTGTGGCCCGACGAGTCGCGCTGCGACTGCTTCCAGGCCACCCAGGCCAGCCGCGATTTCTCGGTGAGCAGGTTGATCTCGGGGATGCCCCATGTCCGTGCAAACCGTGTGGCGCCATCGCCCACCAGCAGCACGTGGCCCGTCTGTTCCATGACGAGCTTTGCCAGGCGCGCCACGTTCTTGATATTGTGCACCGCCCCAACCGCGCCGCAGCGCCGCGACGGCCCGTGCATCACGCTCGCATCCAGTTCGACAACGCCCTCTTCATTCGGCAGGCCGCCGTATCCGACGCTGGAGTCTTCAGGGTCGTCCTCGACGAGGGTGACGCCCGAAACGACCGCCTCCAGGGTGTCTCCGCCCGCCTCCAGGATCTCGTGCGCCCGTTTGCAGGCGGCGAGTCCGTTAGCACTGGAAATCACGGTGTTCTTAACTGGCCCGCCGGTACCGCTTTGTCCCAGGGATGCCGCCGTCGCTGGCAGCGCCGCCGAGGCGAGAAGCATGTCGCGTCTACGCATTGAATGTCTCCTATTCGGCGTCCGGTAGACTGGAAGGACTGATGCGGGTGAAACTGAGCCTGTGCCTGACGCTTAACCCATTATTCTTGTGCGCGGGTCCAGCGAAACACAAGTTGCTGCCCTGGGAGTCCGCGCCGCTCAAGCTGCTCAGTGGACCACAGGAATGACGACACGATGACAACAGAGACCATACACCCCGTTCGTGGACCGCTTGAAGGCAGTGTGCGTCTGCCCGGCGACAAGTCCATTTCTCACCGCTACGGGATGCTAGCCGCGATTGCCGAGGGTACGAGCGTGATTCGCAACTACTCCTCGGGCGCCGATTGTCATTCCACGCTCGGCTGCTTGCGGTCGCTGGGCGTCGAAATCACGGAAGACGGCCGCGATGTCACCGTCCATGGTCGTGGATTGCGCGGCTTGAGCGAGTGCTCCGGGCAGCTCGACGCGGGCAACTCCGGCTCCACGATCCGCATGTTGTCGGGCATCCTGGCGGGTCACCCGTTCACCACTCGCATCGGCGGCGACGACTCGCTCTCGAAACGCCCGATGCAGCGCATTATGGGTCCGCTGGCACAGATGGGCGCGACGCTGTCCGCGCACGACGGCAAATTCCCACCGCTGGAGATTCGCGGCGGCAGCTTACGGCCGCTGGACTACGACATGCCCATGGCCAGCGCGCAGGTGAAGAGTTGCGTATTGCTCGCGGGCCTCTACGCTGATGGAGCGACCACCGTGCACGAGCCCGCCAAGACTCGGGACCACACCGAGGTGGCATTGCGCGAGTTCGGAGTTGAAATCGAAACAGGGCGCGGCTGGGCTCGCGTCAACGGTCCGGCGAAGTTGGAGGCACGCAATTTAAGCGTACCGGGCGACCTGTCCTCCGCCGCTTTCTTCCTGGTGGCGGCCGCCCTCGTACCCGGCTCCAATGTGATCCTGCAGGGTGTCGGGCTCAACCCGACCCGCGCAACGCTAATCGACTTTCTTGTGTCCATGGGCGTCCAGATCAAGATCCTGGACATGGGCATGAACAATGGCGAGCCTGTTGGCGACTTGCTGGTTCGCGGCAGCACGCTCAAAGGCGGAGTTATCGAGAAACAGACTGCCGCCGCACTCATTGATGAGATCCCCGTTCTGGCAATCCTGGGGGTGCTGAGCGAGGACGGATTGACGGTACGGGACGCGGCGGAGCTGAGGATTAAGGAAACCGACCGGATCGAGACCATGGCCTCGAATCTGCGGCGCATGGGTATCGAAATTGAGACCAGGCCGGATGGATTCGTTCTGCCGGGCAAGCAGGTCTTCAGAGCGGCCACACTGGATTCGTATGGAGACCATCGCATCGCCATGGCCTTCGCCGTAGCCGCACTACGGGCGAACGGGCCGTGCACGATCGAGAACGCCGGAGCGGCGTCTGTCTCATTCCCCGAATTCTGGCAGACGCTGCGCGGCTTAGCGGATTAGTCGGAGCCGCGACCGTGAGGGAGCGGTGGTAGGAGACAACTGCCGGCCGCCCCTCACCATTTCCGCCGCGGCCCCATTCCGGCTACTGCTCCTCGGGCTGGCGGCCGGCGAGCTTCCAGCCAACCCAGATGGCGGGAATCCACACCAATAGCCACGCAATCGAGTACCAATGGGGAACCTTGCCCCAGTTCATGGATGTAGCGACTCCGCCCATGATCTCCCCAAGAGCAAAGAACGCAATCACGTGCACACGAACTTTGGACGGTGCCAGCTTGGCGCAAACCCAGGCACACAGAATGGAAATTACGGTGAAGAGCACGGTGCTCAGCCCGAGCAGACCGTCCGGAATCGTCTGTCCCTTCTTGTAGTCGTTGGGAAAAAGCGCTGCCAGCAGCGGGTCGGTGGCCATTACCAGGATGATGCTCAGCACGTAACTGCCGAGGACCGAGAAGATTGATTTCGTGATTGCCATTAAGTCTCCATGTAGGGCATCGGCGGTACCAGGCCGAGCAGTCGGGCGTAAATGGTGAGCGCGCCCCGGTGGTGCGCCGTGTGATCGGTCAGTGCGCTCACAATCGCGAAGCGCGGCAGGCCGCCCATGATCGGGCCTGGAGGTATCGGGGCAGCCCACTCCTCGGCCGTGTGCTCGGCGGTTGCCGCTTTCGCCCGGTCGGTAGCCTCGTTAAACCATGTGCGCGCCTCTTCCAGCGAGGTGCATCCGCGCACGTCCTGGTCCATCTTCTCGAAATCCAAATCGAAGCCGGCCTCTGCAAAGGCACCCGAGAAAAACCAGTCAACGGTTTGCGCGACGTGCGCAACAACCGACGCCGCGGTGTACAACCCGGGCGCGGGAACGAAGGCCGAATTCTCCTCTTTGAGCGAGCGAGTCGAGCGGTTAAAGTAATCCCGGTTGGTTTCAACCGAGATAGAGATGTCATCCGGTGTCATGGCTTTGCCTCCCAAGTTCTGGACCATGGCAGGATAACTCATGCAGTGGCGAAAGAAAAGCGAAATGTGAAAAGAGGCAAATAAGCGATAATGCTAGGCATGCAACGCCGGGAGTTCTTAGCCGGAATGATCGCCACTGCCGCCGCACCGGCAGCTTTCGCCGATCCCCAACCAAAGCTAGGAGTGGACCTTTTCAGCCTGCGATCGCAAGGCTGGGACGCCATCCAATTCCTTGACTACTGCTCGAAATTCGGGGTTCAGGCGATCCACTTTTCGGAAATCCGGTTCCTCGGCAGCCTGGAAGACGAGCACGTTCGGAAGGTCAGTGAGCATGCGGCCCGGTTGGGCATTGAAATCGAAATCGGCATGCGCTCGATCTGTCCGACTTCGTCCGCGTTTGACGCCCAAGCGGGCACGGCCGAAGAGCAACTGCTGCGCGTCGTGCGAGCCGCCACAATCGCCAAGTCGAAGATGGTGCGGGCTTTCCTCGGCACCTCCAACGACCGCCTGAAAGGCGCGCCCGGGAGCACCAAAGAGCCGATCGAGTCGCACATCGAAAACGCAATCAGGACGCTGCGCAACGTGCGCTCCCAGGTGATGGATGCCGGCCTGAAGGTCGCAATCGAGAACCATTCCGGCGATATGCAGGCGCGAGAGCTGAAGATGCTGATCGAAGGTGCGGGCAAGGAGTTCGTCGGCGCCTGCTTCGATTCCGGCAACCCTTGCTGGACCATCGAGGATCCACACCTCACCCTGGAGACCCTGGCGCCGTATGTTCTGACTTCGCACATTCGCGATAGCTACCTTTGGAACACAGACGAGGGAACCGCAGTTCGCTGGGTACGCATGGGCGAAGGCAACGTGCAAATCGGCAGCCTGATGAAGCGCTATCTGGAATTGTGCCCCGGCAAGGCGATGTCGCTAGAGGTGATTGTCACCGGCCCTCGCATGTTCGCGTGGCGGAAGCCTGAATTCTGGGAAGGGTACCGGACCGTGAAAGCCTGGGAGTTCTCGCGCTTTCTCGACATCGCCTCCAAGGGCCAACCGCAGCCTCCGCCGCCCAGTGTACCCAAGCAGCAGACCGCACAGGTGGAGCGCGAAGACTTCGAGGCGTCGATGCGCTGGACCCGCGATTTCTTAAAACTTGGATAGAGCCTGAGGCAGTAGTTTCATGCGACTGTTCTTTTCGATCCTCGGATTCATTGCGCTGATAAGCATCGTGCCACAACCCGCTCGCGCGCAGCGGCCTGAAATCGTCAGGCAGGTGCGGGAGGCCCTCGATTCGGGCCGCCTCGCGGACTGCGACAAACTTCTGGCCGCGCATAGAGCAGCCGCCGGAGCGGATGGGGCGTACCTTGAGGCGGTGAGTTGGGTGGCGCGCGGCGAGTTCGCTGCTAAAGATTACCCGGCGGCTGATAAGTACGCGGCGCTTGCCCGTGCCGGTGTCTTCGACCTGTTAAAGACGCACAAGCTGAACGACGATTCATCCTTGCCCCTCGCACTCGGCGCATCCATCGAGGTCCGATCGCAGATCTTGAATTCGACCGGGCGCAAAACCGAGGCTGTTGCTTTCCTGCAGGGCGAGGTGAAGACCTGGTGGGCCACACCGATTCGCGCCCGCATTCAGAAGAACTTGAACCTCATCACGCTGCAGGGGCGGCGGGCACCAAGTCTCGAAACGAAGGAATACCTGGGAAGCCCCCCTCCATCCCTCCTGGCCCTTCGAGGTAAGCCGGTGCTGCTGTTTTTCTGGGCGCATTGGTGCGGCGACTGCAAGGCGGAGTCGAGTATCGTGGAACGGCTGGGTAAGGAGAACCCAGGTCTCGTAGTCGTCGGTCCAACGCAGCACTACGGCTACGTCGAAGGTGGGGAAGAAGCGTCCCGTGAGGCCGAGTCCCGCTACATCGAGTCCATTCGCGCCAAGTATTACGGGCAGATCCCCCGCATGACTGTCCCGGTTAGTGAAGAAAACTTCAAAGCCTGGGGCGCGAGCACCACGCCAACCCTGGCCCTGATCGACCGCCTCGGTATCGTTCGGCTATATCACCCCGGCCGGTTGACCTACGAGGAGTTGGCACCCAAGGTGGCGGCGATCCTCAAACCAGTGGTCGCGATCAGGAAATAGCCCACCCGGCGCTGGAGCGCTACCCCGCCTTAACTTAGAATCGGGTGGCCCAATAGCGGTCGCGGGAACGGACGACCAGGCCTTTGCGTTTGGTTGAGACGTGAAGCTTGCGGAACTCGGCGGCCCGTACGGGCTGATCCGAGACAAACCCGAGACTGTACTGGCTGCGAAGTTCGTCCTCGATCGCGGCAAAAATCTGGTCGATGGGCTCCTTTTTTGAGACCTCGAAGAACCCACCGCCGGTGTCCTTCGACAGCCGCTGCAGCACGCCGCGTCCGTCCCGCCCGCCAAAGGCGTAGGCCTCGGGATCGGCGAACAAGATCGAATAGATCAGGGTGTCCGCCCGCTGCGCGGCTTCGACCGCATCGACCAGAGTCGCCTCGCTCGTATTGTCAACGCCGTCGGTGAGCAGGATTAGCGCCTTGCGGTCCTGGCGCAGTTTCATGATCTGGTTTGAAGCTTTGATGACGGCGTCGTAAAGCGACGTGCCGTCGCCCGCCCCCACGCGCAGCTCGTTCATCGTCGGCGTGTCCACCAGGTTGAGCGCCGCTTCCAATTCCTTGCGGGAGGACGTGAGCGGCTGGCGCACGAACGAAGCCAGATCGAACTGCATCAGGAAGACCTGGTCCCGGTCTTCGCGCAATACGCGGTCGATGAAGCGGAAACTGGCGGCGCGTTCCGACTCCATCAGGCGGCGCTGGCTCATGCTGGTATCAATCAGCAATCCCAAAGTTAGAGGCAGGCCAGTCTCCTTTGAAAAATAGCCGATCTCCTGCGGGCGCCCGTTCTCCAAAACCGCGAAATCAGCCTGCTCCAGGTCGCGTACGATCTCGCCCTTACGGGTTGTGACCGTCGCCAGGATATTCACTACTCTGACCCCGGTCTTGAAAGTTGGCTCCTGGTCCTGGGCGGCGAAGACGGGTAGTGACGAAAACGCGGCCGCAGATGCGAACCATTGGCGGCGGGAGTAGAGCGAGGCGGTTTGGTTAACGCTGCCGGACTTCCGAAGTGAGTGCATGCTTTCTGAGGTACCCGGAGTGACGTTCGGGGAGGGTTGATCCGAAATCAGCATGATCCCGGCATGACTCTCGCAGCCCCCCCGCGCACAGCTTCTCAAGTCCACTTTCAATGATGCACTCGCGATGTTCGGGGTTCCCTCGGAAAGATCACACACTAAGCCGTCCGCGAAAAGGCAAGTCCGCGAAAAGGCAGTGTCGGAGCCAAATAGAAAGTTCCTATTCCCAGCCAAGTAGAACGTTCCGGTTTTGAGGGTTGGCTCGCGACCCTCATGGTATGTTCGCACAGCCTTGCCGGGGTCGCGCCTGGTGAGGCTGCCCAAAGCCGAGGCGACGGAGTTGGCTCCGGAAGCAGTCGGTGCAAGCCCTCCGGCGATACTACATCCCGGGC
>CAIVVT010000254.1 GCA_903909435.1 uncultured Acidobacteriia bacterium
AGTAGCTGCCCCGGCGCGGGGGCGGGCGCCGGGGACGCACGGGGGATCGGGTGGGGCCTCGGCGGCTGGGAGTGGGGGCAGGCGCGGACCCCGGCAGAGATGGTGATGGAGGAGGTCCGCCGCCTGCGGGGCGAGGTCGCCCTGGTCCTAAACGCCAGGGCGTTTCGCGACCCTTGGCACCCGTCGGACGCCGTCGCAGTCAACGCGGCGCCCGCCGCCGACACCTACACGAGTTCGACCAACCCGGCGACGAATTTCGGAGCCTCCGGAGCGCTGCAAGTAGGCAACGGAAACACTGCGCTGCTCCGGTTCGACCTGTCGGGCCTCCCGGCGGGACCTGGTGCGCCAGCGATTCGGAAAGCTACCCTGACCGTGTTCGTCAGCTCGGTGAAAACGCCGGGGAGCATCGATATCGCCCCGGTGACCAGCGGATGGACCGAGGCGGACGCCACGTTTCAGAACGGGCCGGTGACGGGTCCACCGATCTCGAGCAACGCTACCGCCGGCGGCCCCGGTTATTTGAGCGTGGACCTCACGGTCCTGGTTCAGCAGTGGACTTCCGGCCAATTGGTGAACAACGGGATTGCCATCACGGCGTCGGCCGTTCAACCAAATACGGCACTGAGCCTGGACAGTAAGGAGTCCACCGGAAGCAGCCACGCGGCATTCCTGGACGTGACGACGGCCTCGGTGGGGCCGATGGGGCCTCCGGGGCTGCTGGGGGTGCAGGGGCCGCAAGGCGTTCCCGGGCCGCCGGGATACGCGGGCCCGCCTGGGTCGCAGGGTCAGCCGGGGCCGACGGGCACCACGGGAATCCCGGGTCCCGGCCGGGCGGCAGCGGACCTAACGCGCAAGGCCGTCGGTGCGATGAAGTGGTTCCCGCGATACCAAACGGGCGTGGCGACGGGGAACACACCCACGGGCCTGGCGTTCGACGGCGCGAATGTCTGGGTGGGGAACTACTCCGACGGCACCGTCACGAAGATCCAGGTCGACGGCGGTGTAGCCGCCGGCACGTACCCGGCCGGGTCGACACCGTTCGGCCTGGCATTCGACGGAACCGCCATCTGGGCCGCGAATATCCTGTCGAACACGGTGACCAAGCTGCGAGCCACGGACGGGGCGATGCTCGGCACCTATCCGGCGGGGGCGAGCCCACTGGCGGTGGCGTGCGACGGCGCCAACGTCTGGGTGGCCAATTCGGGTGACGGCACGGTGAGCAAACTGCGGGCCAGCGACGGATTGGCGCTGGGCACCTACACGGTCGGCGGCAAACCGGTGGCGCTGGCCTTCGACGGCTCCAACCTGTGGGTGGCCGATTTCGCGAGCAACAGCGTGTCGGAACTCAACGGCTCCAGCGGCGCCGTGTTGAAGACCGTGGCGGTGGGTGGGAACCCCCGCGCGCTGGCCTTTGACGGGGCGAGCCTGTGGGTAGCCAATTTCGCCTCGAATTCGGTGACGAAGATCGGCGTGAGCGACGGCCGCATTCAAGGCACGTTCCCGACCGGGGGCGGCCCGTGGGGCGTCGCCTTCGACGGCGGGAGTATCTGGGTGACGAACAACACCGACAACACTGTGACGCAGTTGCGCGCGAGCGACGGGGCGGCTACGGGGGTTTACCCGGTGGGCTCCCGCCCTTCCGGCGTGGCCTTCGACAGCACCAACATCTGGGTGGCGGACATGAAGGACAACCTGGTGAGCAAACTGTAAGCACTCCGCCAGGGAAAATCGGCGCGGGGGCCACGCCTCCGCGCTGTCTCCACGCCTCCTCCGAGCACTGTCGCGCAACCTGCGATAATGCCGTCCTATGGGGGCGAGCCAGACATACCACTCCAGACGTGTGGCACGGTTCGGGGTGTTCGAATTCGACCTCACGCATTTGAAGCTGTCCCGCAACGGCAGGGACACGGGGCTTCAGCAGCAGCCGGCAACGCTGCTGGCATACATGGTGGACCGTGCCGGCATGGTGGTGACGCGAGCCGAACTCAAAGACGCCATCTGGCAATCCGGAACCTACGTAGAGTTCGATTTCGGCCTGAACACGGCGATCAACCGGCTGAGGCGCGCCTTGCGGGATTCGGCGGCGGAGCCGCGATACATCGAGACTGTGCCCAAGCAGGGGTACCGGTTCATCGCGCCGGTGGAACTGGTGCTGCCGATCCCCTTACCAGGGCCGGAACTCGTCGAGGCTGCGCCATCCGGCGTCCGGAAGACAATGGAAGCGGCAGGGCCGACCGCGTTCCCCGCACGCCCGGACCAGCGGAAGAAGCGGAGACGGCGGCTGGGGATCGCGGCGGCGTCCCTCGCGCTGCTGGCAGGCGGCGTGATCGCGCTGCGCGGACCCAACCGGCAGGCAGTGGAGAGTGCGGCGGTGGTGCGTTCGTACCTGGCGCTGCCGCCGGGTCACGTGCCGGAGGTGGTGGTCGTGTCGCCGAAGGGCGACGAGGTGGTGTATCAGGCGGTGGCAAACGGCGTGCGCGGCCTTTACCGGCGCTCGCTGGAGGAGGAGGACTCGCGGCCGATCCCGGGATCCGAGGGCGGGACGCAACCCTTCTACTCACCGGATGGAACTGGGATCGGCTTCTTTGCGCCCGGGTGCATCCGAGTCGAACAGCCAGACGGCACCCGGGATGTGGTTCATATTCCCGAGGAATTCGATCTGCGCCGGGCGATCTGGGGCGAGGACCAATCCATCTATTACACGACTCCGGAGCAAGGGATCTGGAAAGTGGCGGCTCGAGGCGGGACGGCTCCGCGCCAAGTGTTGAAACCCGAGGCGAGCGCCAGCGCGAGCCCGTTCTACTTTCCGCAGCAGGTTCTTGGGGGCGACCCGCCGACCCTATTGTGTTCCGCCAACAGCGGCCCCAAGCGCCGCTGGATCAGCCGCCTGGCTGCCGACGGCGGTTCGCGGCCCGAGAAAGTTGTCGAGCGGGCGATGGGCGGGCAACTGATGTCGAATTCGCATCTGCTCTATTACTGGCAGGGGAAACTGTTTGCGGCGCCCTTCGACAGGCGGAGCATGAAGCTGGCGGGGTCGGGCGTCGAGGTGGCAACCAACGTTGCGCCGAACGGATGGCGCGGGCCTAACGCAGGCGTCTCGGAGAGCGGCACACTGGTCTACCTGGAGCAGGAGCGGCCTGTGAACCGCCTGGTCTGGGTGGACGCACAAGGGCGCGAGACGCCTCTAGCGTCGCCCGAAGCAAACTACGAGCAGGCCGAAGTATCGCCGGACGGGAGCCGGATCGCCATCGTCCGACGCGATGGCCCGGAACTGTGGACCGTCTGGATCCACGACCTGCGATCCGGGGCGTGGGACCGACTGCTGGAGCAGGACACGCCGTATCCGCGAATGGCATGGAGTCCCGACGGGAAGTCGGCGGTGGTCTCGGCGGCGTTCCGCGAGGCAGAGTTCGTGAACCTGTACCGGCTCCCGGTGGGGAGGGAGGGAGGGAGTCCGGAGCGCCTTCTGGAGGCGCCGAACGAAGGGGAGTTCCCGAACGCCTGGTCGGGTGCGGCGAACGCGATTCTTTTCACGGCGGGCGTCCACGTGGGAACACAGAGCGATGTTTACACGCTGCCTCTCGAGGGCCCGCGGCAGCCACGCCCGCTGGTGGCCAGCAAGGGAGTGGACCGCGCTCCCGCCTTCTCGACGGACGGGCACTGGTTCGCCTACGCGAGCGACGCGGGAGGAAAGAGCCAGGTGTTCGTCCAGAGGTTCGACCAGAGTTCACCGGCTCAACAGATTTCGAAAGCAGGAGGCAGTGACCCACTCTGGGCGCCCGACGGCGGCGGGCTGTACTTCCTGGACCCGAGGCACGCCCTGATGGAAGTGCCTTGCCGCGGAGGTGGATGCGGGGGCGCGCTGCGTCAAGTGCAGGGGCCCGGTTTCGCAGAGCCCGGCGACTGGTGGACGCGCGCCTACAGCATTGCGCCGAACGGGAGGTTTCTCGTCATCCGCGAGGCACAGCGGGAAAGAGCGCCGGAGCCGCGGATCCGCGTCGTCGTCAACTGGCTGCAGGAGGTTCGGCGGCTGGTTCCGCCGTCGCGTGGGGGGCAATAGCCGCGGCGAGGGCGGGCGCCCCGGCCAAGCGGACCAGCCGCCTGTGCCGTCGAGAGATTCCGGCGTGTTGAGAGTCACTGTTTTGCGAAGCGATAGTGATGAAGGTTGATGACGGAGGCTCGGCTTCCGAAACGCCGGGTTCGATATGGAAGGACAAATTCTTGCCGCGGCCGTCTGAACGGATAAGCGTAAGCGTGTACTGGCGGATCACATAGACGCCCGAGCCGCCGCGCAGGTCATTCTTGCTGTGCCTACCCTCCGCGTCGAAGGGATCAAGAGCGGTGGCCGAACTGACGCACTCTTCCACGAACTGGCTGTTGCGAAGGGAGCGAATGAACGAGCGGACCGTGCAATAGAGCGACTGCCAGTCTTCGCGGCGATAGGCGCCGTTCATACGGAGCCCGTCACAGGATCTCATCCTAGCGTGAGTGACCTTATCATAGACGAGTCTCCCATCACCTGTGAGTTGGAAAGTCCTGGTATTGACGGTACTGCTCGAGGAGTTGGGACCAATGGTTGTGAAGCCCGCGTTAGCCCCGGTGGGCCGATAGGAGCCCCAGCACATTCTCATGAAATTAGCGCGCTGCATCGCGATGTCGATTTTGTCGTGGCCATCGATGGGAAACTCCTCAAGGCATGTGCCATCGGAGAAGAAGGTGAGGAAGTCCATGCCCGCACCCTTCACCATGCCCGATGCTTCACTTCGTACTCGACCCGGAACGTGGCAGCCCCCTCGGCGACGGTACGCTATGCCGCTTCGCGCGCCTGCTTCTTGTTGACGTCGTCCCATCCGTTTTCGTGGCGCAGGCGCATCGTGCGTTCAACCGCTTCAGCCGCCTGGAGCGAAGCCTTCTTCGTGGAAGCCCTGTACCTGCGCCCAATCAGTTGGGAGTTGTACTGGTACGTTTGGTTGATCAGAAACACACGCGTCGCTGCACGCCTCAACCTTTTGTCCCAGCAAATGGAATTTCAGACCCGGATGGACGGGCATGAACTTGCTCGGGCAATAGAAGTAGCCATGCATGTCCTTGGCGAATACGACGATGCCGCTCACGTTGCCCGCGACTAACCGGTCTCCGAATTCATCCGCGTTGAACTTCTCGCCGATGCTCTTGATCCAGGGAGTGTTGTGAAAGTCCAGGTGAGCCTTGCGCCACGGCCGCGCCGGCAAGGAGGCTAGCTTCGGATCGATCCAGATACCACGCCGTGGACCAGCTAAGGAAGACTGAGCGCCAACGGCGGCCACGCCCGCCGCGGTCGCCAGAAAGTCCCGCCGTTTCACATCGCTTATCCAGGCCATTACAGTTATCTCCTTGCCTCAGTGCCCTATTGTTGAGTGCCAGAGCGATCTGTTTGTACCCACAAGAAGCCTATCCGATGCGTCAGGAGAGATGTGTCAAGAACTGGCAACCGTTGGGGGTTCGAACGCGCAACGGGCAAGCGTTGGCGGTCGGGCGCTTGTGCGTTCCGGTTGACAGAATCGCCCCAAGTTTGAAGCAAATCGGAGATGGTGTAAGTTGAATTGCCGTGTCTGTGGCATCCGTGCTGCAGGTCAGGGCACGAAGGCAAGTCGCAGTGCTGAATGCGACATCTGAGGAGGGATCCGGCCGGGCGTGCAGATTGCCAACAACCGCGTGGCTCACCTCGGGAGCTAACACGTTTCTTGTGCTCGAGCTTCGAAGGACGCGGCTAGCAGCCTGTAGAACACCCAGCGTGCAATTAGCCCTTCTGGCCGGATTAGGTGTGCTTGCACGCCGTGGAGACCACTTGTGGACCCGAGTTCCGAAGTCTTGCTGCAGAAGACCGAGTCCCGTTTCTCTCCCGATCCAGTAACGCTCTGAACGGAGCCTCGGGCGCGTTGTCTTGTCCCTGACGAAAGCACCCGCTTAGTCGCGTCCCAGCCCAGGCTTAACGACCCCTGAACCAACCTTGATCGAAACCCGGAATGGCGTCGAGCCTGGTGGAATGATGGCCTCGGCCGTTACCCGCCCTATCTCGACGCTTCTCAGCAGGTACGAATGTCCTGGTTCGCCCCTGAACTGCAGCACCGTTCCCCGAATCCGCTTCCAGACCTTGCGATCCCGCTCAAGGAGGACCGCGCCGTTCCAAGGGTTGAGGATGCGGCACAACCTGCTGGTCGGACTGGTCACTTCAACAGCCACAACCTGCCCCCGACGTTTCTCGGCGGAGACGAAGAACCCGCCACGTGCTCGAAGGTGAAACCGACCATCCCAACTGCCCGGCCAAGCGGGGAACAGCCGGATTAGCCCATCCGTGCTCTGCAGCATCGCCTCCTGCATGGTGAACGCGATCATGCCCAGGCTTTCCGGAAACACCGTCTCCGTCGATGCGTATGCACCGATTGGGAGACCATTCGGCCGGAGCTGGGTCAGCGCTGCCAGCACAGGCAGCGTGGTACGGACTTCCTCTTCCAGCCCAAGCCGCACTGCGAGGATGGGAAGCCGGGCGTGCTCGGGAAATGCAAACTTTTTCAGGAGATCCTGCGCATCACCTTCCAGGGCTCGCCTTTGCGGCATGGCGAGATACGTTGCGTTTGCCGTTGCCCAATCCTCGCTGCTATGCCGATCGAGGGTTACGACTTCAAAGGGGAACACCGGGAACGTCCAAATCTCCTCGATGTTCTTACGGCCAGCTTCATGGCCGAACAATCCGGCAGCCCATGTGCCGGGTCCCAAGCTGCCGCCCAGCTCGATGGCACCCTTGCTGCTACCGTCGGGGTAGGGGGCGAGCCGTTCCGCGAACTGCCGCCAGGCAGCGCGCTTGGGCGCGTCGCAGCCGAGGATCTCAGAGGCTCTGATCGTCCGCGGAACCAGGGCCCGAATTGCAGCGAGATCCGAGATGGAGTCGTTCACCCCCCAAAAGGATTCGTGGGCGTTCGAAGAATCGATGTGATACCTGCCGTCGTCTTCCAACCGCGCATAGGAACGATAGAACTCCAACATGTCGCGAAGCAGCGGATACGCATGCTTCGCCAACCACCCGCGGTCCTGCGTGTACTCATACCGGCGCCAGAACTCTATCGCCAGTTCACTCCCGGAAGTGAGGATGTGCGTGATCCAGGAGAACCTGCCACTGCTGACGTACCGCTCATCCTGCCTGGTGAGCGCAGCGAGGGAGGAATCGAATCCTGAGACAGACATTGCCAAGGAGCTGAGTTGATTTCGAGTGCGCGTCCCCCGTGCCAGGACCTCGAGAATCTCGCGGGCGGCTCGCTCGGGCAATTCGCGCGGGCCATCGAAGCTGGCGGTCTCCGGAAACCATGCGCCTTCGGCCCCCCATCGCTGCCGCGCAGCAATTCGAGCGAGCGGCAACTGCGCAGAGTACATCCTGTAGAAAGGCTCGCTCAGCTCGATCTGATCCGACGCCAGCATCGGGTAGTAGAGCGATTCGGTGTTCCACACCCAGAACTGCGAGCCCCACTCGCGTCTGTCCTGTTCGTGAATCCAGATGGAGCCGTTGAACTTGGGCGGGTACGCTCCGCGTGAAGAACTCGCCATCAAGTAGAAGTGCATCGCATACAACCGCGTGAGATAGTCTGCGATGCCGTCGGGCGAAGTCGCGCTAAGGAACGAGTGATTCCACATCCTGGCCCACCAGGCTCGGTGCCGCTGTAGCATTCTTGCCCTGCCATCGCGAAGAGCGCGTTCGAGAATCGCCGCAGCGGAAGCCGCAACATCAACCGCGGGATCCTGCGAGGTCGCGCTAGCAAGCAGGATCCGGTATGGTTCACCCTGCGACTCGATCTTGAGGTGAAGTGTGCGGTCGTCCCTCTCTGCTTGCACGTTTGCGCCCTGCGCAACCAAGGCGACGGCGTACCTGGACACGAAGGCACCCTCGGTCACTGTGTGGACGAGAAACAGCCTCCCGTTCTTTTCGTAGGTGCGGAGGCTCCAATGTTGAGTGCCCACGATTGCATCCAGCGGCCGCCATAACTCAAACGCTACGCTTGCCTGACCCGCATGCCGCGCTTCAAGACAGAGGACATCGTCTTGCGCAGAAACAAAAGCCAGTGCTTCCAGCCTGCTGGAATTCAGCTGCATGACCCCGTCGGCGATTGATAGCGTCTGCTCGAAACGGTCCTTGAGTGCTCCGTCGGGGAACGTGACGCGCAGCGCGCCCAGCGAGAGTAGCTGGTCAGTTGGGGTCGTATTCCCCTTCTCCAAGAAGATCTGCGTGCCGCCATGCATGCGATTGGTCGTGAAATTGTCGACACGGTTGAGTTGCATCCGGACGGAATCGTGTTCGGTCCACACCAGCGTTCCCATGCGTCCGTTCCCAATAGGGAGTCCCTCAGCTGCACTTTCTGCCGGAGAGTGGTAAGCGATCTGCCAGTCGGCCAGTCTTGCGCCGGCGTTAGCGGGGAACAGGCTAACCGAAGCTCCATGAATACCGCCAGGTCGCATCAGGATCGCGCAGATCAAGGTCAAGACGCCGCGCAAGATGCGGCCACGGTGGGAGACCGGCCGAGATGAAGAGGCGCGAGAGTGCGAAAGAGCAGCCATTAGGGTTGGGGACGCACGGCGGAGAAACCGTTCACGCCTAGGTCCATGCTCACACGGCCCGAGGCGATAGGCAGCGAGTGAAGGCTGCGCTCAAGCCGGTTCACTTGAATGGCGTCGGAATGTACATCTACGCCGACGCTGATGGGGCCGGAACAGGCTGAGATCTCCCATATGCTCAATGGGGCATCCCTCTTCTCGGCAGGTGTGAGAGCCAGCACCACGGCGCGCAACGGATCAATACCCATCTCGGGCCAGGTCCGCGAGGCGACCTGACCGAAGACGGCCAGTATGGGCGTGGCGAACTCCCGGTTCCCGCGGACCGAGTTCGCTCTGTCGCGCGCTGCTGCGTTCGCGCTCAATGCGTAGCGAATATACCACAGCGATGTCTTGTGATATTCGTTGCGAATTGCGTTGTTGACACCGAGGCACTACCGTGGCATTGTTATCGGCCCGCCGTTGTTCCCGGGCATGCCTGGCAGGGGTTGCGCAGGTCCGACGGGACGGTACTTTCCGACGGAACCGAAGATTGAAATCGTCGTTGGGATCTA
This sequence comes from uncultured Acidobacteriia bacterium, assembly GCA_903909435.1. Taxonomy (GTDB): domain Bacteria; phylum Acidobacteriota; class Terriglobia; order Bryobacterales; family Bryobacteraceae; genus CAIVVT01. The sequence goes on from CAIVVT010000254.1 coordinate 9,132, forward strand.
CGATATCGCCGGGCGTCTTACCTGCAACTTGGGTAAGTGCGGGCATCCATGCCACTTGTGATACTACTAGGGCTGCAATGTTGCGCCTTATCGTTCCGCTGCTGTTCGCAGCTTCAATACACGCGGGTGAATCTCCGGCTGAGACCGTGGCATGCGAGCGACTCGCCGATCTAAAACTGCCCAATACGACCATCACTCTCGCTCAGCGCCTGCCGGCGGGAACATTCGTCCCTCCTGTAGGGGCGACAATTCCCGACCTGCCGGCATTCTGCAGGGTCGCTGCTACAATGACGCCGACCGCCGACTCCGAGATCCGAGTTGAGCTTTGGATGCCTGAGGCCGGCTGGAATCAGCGTTTCGAGGGCACTGGGAACGGCGGCTTTGCGGGCGGCATCAGTTGGGGCTCGCTGGCTGCAGAGCTCCGGCGCGGGTTCGCGGTCGCAAATACGGACATGGGAATGCGCCCTCCAGCCGGCTCGGACGCCAGCGCTTTCAGCGGCCATCCCGAGAAGTGGGCCGATTGGGGCTACCGTTCCACACACGAGATGACGGTGGTCTCCAAATCACTCGTCAAGTCGTATTACGGGTCCACTCCTAAACACTCTTATTTCTCGGGCTGCTCCACCGGGGGCGAGCAGGCACTCATGGAAGCACAGAGATTCCCGGATGACTACGATGGGATCCTCGGTGGTGCAGCCGCCAACAACCGCACGGGAGTCCATACCAGCATCCTCTGGAATTACGTGGTGACGCAGCGCGAGCCGGCGGATTACCTGCCGTCAGCCAAACTCTCTCTACTCGCTTCCGCAGTGCTCGCGGCGTGCGATGCCGTCGATGGACTCAAAGACGGAGTGATCGCTGACCCGCGCCTTTGCCACTTCGATCCCGCGACCCTCGCCTGCAAGGGCGAGGACAGCGAAGGCTGCTTGGCGGCATCCCAGGTTCAATCCGCCCGCCGGATCTATAGCGGCCCTGCGAATCCTCGGACGAAGCAGCAGATCTACCCAGGCGTGCCAGCCGGGGCTGAACTCGGTTGGGGCATATTCGGCCCTCAGCCAGGCAAAGCCGCTCCACCTCCGTTCGAAGCAATCTTCAAATGGGGCTTGGGCGCAGACTGGAGCTGGCAAGCTTTTGATTTCGATCAGGACTATGCGGCGATGGTCGCCAAACTGGGTCCGATGGTGAATGCCTTGAGCCCCGATCTGAGTGCGTTTCAATCACGCGGCCACAAGTTGATCGTGTATCACGGCTGGGCCGATGCGCTGGTGACTCCGGGCGAGGCGATCAACTATCGGGAAGCCGTGCTGGCGCACCAACGGCAGCATTCCGGCGCGAGAGCAGCGGCCGATGTGCGGCGCAAAACCGACCAATTCTACAGGCTGTTCATGATCCCCGGCATGGCGCATTGCGGTGGAGGTCCGGGACTGTCCGGGTTCAAAGCAATGGACGCGCTGCTGAAATGGGTGGAAGAGGGGAGCCCCCCAGACTCGATCCTAGCCAGCGGGAAACCCGGCGGAGTTGACGTTCAGCGTCCCGTATGTCCGTATCCCCAGGTAGCGCGATATCGCGGCGTCGGAGATGAACATGCGGCCGCCAGCTTCTTCTGTTCCGACCCAGGCCCCCGGAAGTAGCTGCCGGTGTGCACGAGGGCAAACCCAAGATCGGCTCGATCCGGTACTTTCTCCAGCACGCTGTTCTCAATCTGGCCGCTTCGGACGGTCTACTGCCTTGAGCCAGCCAAGCAAAGTAATGCCCTGATCTCTGCAGTCAATTCCAATGAAGTCGGTGGCTCGATGAGGTTCGGGTTCAGGGTGGGCACAATTCGGTCCCGGAAGGAACCAGCGAGGACGCAAGGCGCAAGCCGCGGCCGAACCGAGAATGGAAGCTTTCGACCACGGGTAGTTCGCGCTCCACCAGCGCAACCGTGGCTTCGGCCCGATCATCAGGCGTCCCGGAATTGAATGCGCGTTCCTGCAGCCTTCGCTACAGCTTCGGCAGCATACTGCTCCATCAGAACGGCATCGTTGACGCTGTTGGGTTTTCTATCGAAGCGAGCCAGCGTGCCTGTGGGAGTTGACGTGCACGTCTTTTGACAACATCGAGTGTCTCGATCCACCGACGGCCCATCGCGGCCCAAGGGATGGTCGACCAGAGCCTGTACGGCGTCGAACCCCGGCTCGTCTTGACGGAGCACGGTGCCAGGTGTTCGAATGAACGGCGGACCAAACCATCGATGAAGCTGATTTCCGCGGGGTGCTCTCGCCGGGCATTTCTCCAACTCCCCGGTGGCCTTGCCGCGACGCGGATGCACTTCGCCGCGCCGCAGGCAGATTGCCTCTGGCCCGCTGGAACCCGGGATGCCGATAGCCATGCGGCGTTTCGCGGTAGCTTTTCTATCGCATCGCCGGGAGATGTGGAGTTGCGCTTCCTGGGCGCATCCTGGTTCGTCCTCTGGGTGGACGGCGTGTACAGCAGCGAAGGACCCGCGCGGTTCGTGCGCGAATTCCCCGAGTTCCAAAGCCTCCGGTTGCGCATGGGAGCGGGGCGGCACGTAATCGCAGCCCAGGTCCACTACGAGGGTGTCGCCACGCGCATGCTGGAAGACATCCCACCCTTCTGGACCTGTGATGTCGCGGGCCCGGCCGGTTCAGTACCGGTCCAGTGGCGAGCACTGCGATTGGAAGGCTATCGTCCTCGCGTACGGCGCGTGAATGAGCAACTGGGGTGGGTTGAGTGGTCCGACACGCGCAAGGTGCCGGAGAATTGGCAGCAGTTCGACTTTGACGATGCAGGTTGGGCGCCGCCCTCAGTTGCACATCCGGGACTGGGCGCGCTCGCGCCGCTGCGGCTCGGCGAGGTGCAAGCCACCGTGCATCCTTTACACGAGGTAGCCGCCGGCGAATTGGCGGAGTATTTCGGTTACGAACTCGACGATCCACCCGCGCGCCTGTTCCTGCGCCATCTCGAGCCGGGGGACCTGCCCGCACAGGGCGTATGGCGGCGCTACGACCTAGGCCGCGTGCGGTTGGGAAGGCCGCGTTTGCTTGTCGATTTGCCCGCGGGCGCGGTCGTGGAGATCGCCTACAGCGAGGCGCTTGAGAATGGCCGGGTCAATCCCTGGATTAATCTCTCGGCCGGCGCATCCTGCAACCTGGACCACTTCATTGCAAGCGGCGGCGAGCAGGAGTTCTTTCCGCTGGCTCCGAAGGGCGGGCGGTTCCTCGAAGTTCATGTGATCGCCCCGCCCGCGGCAGTGCGGTTCAACCGCGCAGAGTATGTGGAACGTACTTACCACGGTGCGCCGGAGGGATCGCTCGCGACCGGCGACGAGTTGCTCGACCGCATCTGGGTGACGGGCATCGAGACTTATCGCGGCTGCTCCGAGGACGCAGTAATCGACAACCCGACGCGCGAGCGCGGACAATGGGCGGGCGACGTGGCCTCCGTGGGAATCGAAATCGCCTCCTGCGGCTACAGCGACCTGCGCCTGTTCGAGCGCGGACTGATACAGTGCGCGCGTTGCGCACGCGACGACGGCCTGGTGGCAGGTCTGTGTCCCGGCGGGCGAGCTTACCTGTCAACCTATGCCGCGCAATGGGTTTCCGCCTGCTTGCGCTATTGGGAGATGACCGGGGACATCGGCCTGCTCGAACAACTGCTGCCGGCGGCGGAGCGAAACATGGCTGCGTTCGTTCACCACGTTACGCCGGCCGGCGTCTCCGACGAGATCGGCTGGGGCTTCGTCGATTGGGGTTACGTGCGCAATGCCGGACCAAGCGACATCGGCGTCAACCTGCACTTCCATGCCGCGCTGCGCGATATGGAGCGCTGGTGTGACGTGCTTGGGCATCCAGAGCGGCGCGAGTATTACTCCAGACTCGCCGCTCGTCAACAGGCGGTGCTCGCCAGGTGGTTCGAGGATGTCCTCGCCACTCCCGTCCCATGGCAAACCATCGGACTGCACCGCGCAGTGCTGGGTCTGAGGCTGGGGTTCTTCAGTGGAAAGTGTGGAGACCAAGCGGTCGCCGCCATCAAGCGCCACATTCTTAGTTGCTTTCCCTTGGACCCGGCGGGTCCGCGACTTAGCGATCCGTCGGCATCGACGTCGCGGCTGTTCACGCCTTACTTTGCCCACTATGCGCTGCCGGAGTTGATTCGCCACGGAGAAATGGACTTCGTGCTCGACGTCTACCGCAAGGCGTGGGGATGGGCGCTAGGCGATGGCCGAACCACCTGGCTTGAAGTTTTCGATACGCGCTGGAGCCATTGCCACCAGTGGTCCGGTTGCCCCACCTGGCAGATGTCGCGCTACCTGCTGGGCCTTCATCCGGCCTTCCATCTCGGCCGGTTGCATTACACGCTGCTGCTTCGCCCTGGCTCCCTGCCGGGGGTTCAGGGGCGGTTGCCAGTGCCGGGCGAGAAAGGGGTGATCATCATCGAGTGGAGACGCGGGGGCTCCGACATCCACTATCGGCTGGAGACGCCGTTGGCGTTGGTCCTGCATCCGGAATCGGGCGCTCCGATACGGATAGCGCGGGTTTTTGAACACGTATTCCATTCCGAGGAATTGCGCTGAGCTGGAATCGAGAGCGGATTCATCAGGGGCGCTCGGAGCCCAGTCCGCTGAAGTTAGCCCGACGGGGTAGCGCTCGCTGATTGGCGTTTTGGCGTGAACTGAACGCGATCTCCAGATAGATCGGCGGCTCTCATTCTCAGCGATCAGCGCCCAACGCAGAATCAAGCTGACGACAGGGGCGTGCGCACGCCGACAAAGGAACCTGCGCGTGGGTGTAAGCCATTCTCAGTGAAGGTTTTTCAAGCGAAGATTTGTATGATCGCTAGCCATCCGGCGAGCAAGAAGACCGCGTCCAAGTCAGGAGTAATCAGGGCCGCATGTTTCACACCCGCGCGAAGGATGCGAAACGCGCCTTGCTCGCGTTTTCCAAAGAGCCTCGACGTTTCGGAGGTCAGGTGTTCGAGTGAGTCACTTCCCCTCCGAGCCCCCGGAGGGCCGTCGCGCACCCCATCTGGCCAGCGGGCTCGAACGTTCGCGTGGTCTGATAGGCGAAGAGTATGAGACTCCTTGTCGTCCTCCTATCGCTCACCGCGTCCGTGTACGCCAACCCAACGCTTCCCCCGCTGTTCGGCAATCATATGGTGATTCAGCAGGGGAGGGCGGTACCGGTCTGGGGCTGGGCCGATCCGCTAGAGCGCATCACGGTTTCGGTCCTGGGCCACTCGCGCCAGACGACTGCCGATGGGGGCGGACGATGGCGCCTGGCACTCCCGGCGCTGCCCGCTGGAGGACCCTACCGTCTGACCGTGCAGGGAAACCGTTCGGTGGTTATCGACGACGTGCTGGTCGGCGAGGTCTGGATTTGTGCCGGTCAGTCGAACATGGCCTTCACGCTCGACCGCGCGGCCACCGCTGGACGGGACATTCCGGACGCCGACTACGCCGGAATCCGGCTCTTTCAGTTGAAGGAGCGCAGCGTCCTCCAGCCGCTCGAAACCACGCCGGATGCCGCGTGGCGCCAACTGACTCCGGAGTCGGTGCGTGGCTTCTCCGCCGTCGGATACCTGTTTGCACGCCGGCTGCATAAGGAACTGGGCGTGCCGGTCGGCATGATCCAAACTACGTGGTCTGGAACGGCTGCCGAGTTGTGGACCTCCCACGCGGCTCTAGCACGCAGTCCGGAATTGCAGCCCCTGTTGCAAGCCTGGGAGTCCGCGAGCGATCTAACCCATGGGTTGGCCGCCCAGCCCGCCGATTTCCAACTCGACGTCGATGGCTTTGAACTCGTGCACCTCGATGGCAGAGCGGAACCCATGCATCCCGAATGGAGCTTCAACTGGGATAGCGTGCGCAATTCGCACTTCGAGTTGATCGACTCTGGTCGCCCAGGGCTTGGGCTGGCCGCACGACTCAGCGGCAGTCTGGAAGCCGACGAATCTCCGGCTCTCACCGGCAGCTTCGCGCCCCGTCACGCTGAGCGCGACCTCAGTGGATACGAAGCACTTCGCTTCTACTGCCGGGGGCAGGGAGCGTACCGCTTCGATGTTTTGGAGAAAGTCGTGCGGGACGCTGACGAGTTCAACGTCCCAGCCATTCTGTCTACCGCAGACTGGCAGCCTGTGATAATTCGGTTTGCAGACTTGAAACAGGCGGGATGGGGCGTGAAGCAGTCGCTGACAACAAGTGCGCTGACCGGCTTCCGGATTCTCCCCTTGCGCGCTGCCAGCCCGGTTCAACTGCCGCCGGCGTCGCTGTTCAACGGCATGGTCGCGCCGCTGGCTCCGTACGGCATGCGCGGGGTCATCTGGTATCAAGGGGAGGGCAACGCAGGCCGGGCCTTCCAGTACCGCACGCTGCTACCTGCCTTGATCGGGAGTTGGCGCCAGGAGTGGGACCAGGGAGACTTTCCCTTCCTCATCGTGCAATTGCCTGAATTCGGAGCGCGCCGGGAGCAACCCTCCGAGAGCGCCTGGGCGGAATTGCGAGAGGCCCAGTTGCTCACCCTGAAGACTGCGCCGAATACTGGACTGGCCATTGCGATGGGACTGGGCGAAGCGGGCAATGTTCACCCGAACCGCAAGCTCGAAGCCGCCGACCGGTTGGCGCTATGGGCTCTTGGAACGACGTATGGCCGTGGCGGCGAGTTCTCAGGACCGGTGTTCGATTCCGCAGTGGTAGGGGCAGGCGTCATCAAGCTTCATTTCCAGCACACCGGAACCGGCCTCATTCTCAGTTCGGGATCGACTCTGCGCGGTTTCGCGATTGCCGGCGCGGATCGCAAGTTCTACTGGGCTACTGCGCGTTTCGACGGCGATAGTGTCGTGACTTCCAGTCCGCACGTCCCCGCACCCGTGGCGGTCCGTTACGATTGGGCCGACAATCCGGACGGCAACCTGGCCAACAGTGCAGGTTTGCCCGCCTCGCCATTTCGAAGTGATGATTGGCCAGGAATCACGGCGCCCGGCGACGTGCTCAAGCGATAGCAGGCAGGGGCGGTCCGTACTCCGTTTTGCCTTAAGGTGGGCGAGGGTCATAACTCCCGGAGGTATGGGCTGGGTCATCTGACTTCCGACTATACGGAGGGCCTTTGACAGCTTAGCCCGGACAGCCAAACGCACTAGGTCAATAGGCGTAAAGGGGCATGTCGTAGTTATTGGGCCAGCGGCACTCGACCCCTTCCGGTAGTCCTGCGGGCCCCGTTACCGATATTGCGAACGGATGGAACTCGATCGGCGGGCGCAAGGGAGTTTCGTTCATGATCCCGTTCTAGGCACGTAATATCGGGATTCTAAGAGTAGCGGGTCACACGACCATACCTAGTCAGTTAACCTGAGTGTCAGGACTCGCTGAATGGCCGAACAACCCGCGTCCTTTGTTCAACAACAGAAATTCGCGCCGCTGGGGCTTAAGGAAGGAGAGCTAGTCTATATCGCAAGAAACGATATCCGGCGGTGTGGTGCACGAAGTGCCCGCAGATTTGAAACAGGCACTTACATCCGATCCGCAAGCGTTAACGACATGGGAAGGCATTACACCGCTCGCGCGCAATGAGTGGATATGTTGGATTGAGTCCGCCAGAAAAGCAGAAACCAGAAGCCGCCGGATCAAGTGGGGCTGCTCAAGCCTTAGGGATGGAAAACGACGCCCCTGTTGCTGGCCCGGATGCTCTCACCGCTAGTTCCAAGCTGGTCAAACCGGACCTTGCGACGGGTTGACTGGAGTCGGCCAGCTTCCAGTTTGTGCGTGTTCCTGGCATGATCGGCAGAACGGGGTGCGGAGTTGTTCAAACGGCCCGCGCAAATCTCGCTCTCAAAAGCCCTTGGAGCTTGGATCCTTATGCCCGGAACGAAGCTCACATTCGATATCGTCCGTGAGATTGACATGAAGTAATCGTGGCGAAAGGCCGAGTCCTGTATCAGTTATACTTGACACCGAACAATATGGCGACCGTCGCACCAAAAGCTCGCAAGCTATGGGCCACTAAGCCGCGACGCACTTTGGCACAGTTGGCGCTGTTATTGTGCGTGCAGATCTCGGCGCTCACGGCCCAGAGCGCTGCGCTGCCTGGAGCGGGACCCACGCCAATCGACTCTGTGCTCGCCCGGGTCGAGGCTTTACGATTGACTGCAGATCAGGTCCGCCAGCTAACACTGCTGCGGTTGGATAGCCAAATCGCGGAAGCGCCGATGATCGCAGAATTACAGGCCCACAGATTGCGATTGGAGCGCGGGAAGATCGCCGAGCCAGCCGACTTCAAAGCACCCGAGCAGGTTCTGCAGCGGATTGAAGAACTGAGCGTGCAAATCGCGAGAACCGAACGCGCAACCGCTGAAAAGGCTAACGACATCCTGACTCCAGTCCAGAGGATGATACTAGTCCAGTCCGGCCCAACGGCAAGTCCGCCAGTGCACGACGCCAGAATTAACGACGCCAGCGAGCGGCGTCCGCAAGACAGCAAGCTAGTCGAATACGAGATTTCAGAGGCGATCGCGGATCGGCTTATCGCGTGGGCCAAAGCCTTCGCCCTGCTTCTTGGCGCTCCCTTAGCCGTCTTAGCTGTAGTACTAGCTACGTTGGGCATTCGCTCCTACGCCGACTTCAGAGACAGGGTCCAGAAGGGGCGCGAGGCGATCAACGGCCAAATGCAGGAGGCGGCCGAGGCGATCAAGCACCAAATGCAGGAAGCTACACGCCTGCAGGAGGAGTTGGCGGCCTTGCGCGTACGATTCACCGAACTCGCCGGGATTGAGCATAGCGTACGGGAAATCGCAGCGCAGGTGAATCGGATCGAGCAATTCGTCGGCTTTCAGAAATCCGACGCTCTGACCCCAGCACTGAAGGCATCCCTTGAGGATGCATTGAGCCGTTACCGGACCTGGCTTGCTGGCATCGGTAGCCTTCCCGGCGAGCCAGTCACTGTGTTCATCGACCCGAAGTTGAAGGATAACGCCTACTATGAGCCCGGAAGGATCGTGATCGCCGAAGTCCTGGCCGGTGATCCCGACGTTGTGCTGCGCGAATACACCCACCATGTGCTCAAGGACGCGAAGGAAAAGGCTGTTCCCTGGACGGCCATTCAGTCCGGTCTGTCCGATTATCTGCCCTGTAGCTTTAATAACAATCCGCTGTTCGGCGCCAAGTCCGCGCCAGTGTTCAACCGAATCTTCAAGCGACAGATGTTCGCGAACGGCTATGTGCGTAACATGGTCAACACCCTGCGCCTGGACACCCCCCGCCAGGGGACTTCCGAGCAGCAGATCGGTGAAGGGTGGAGCGGAGCATTCTGGGAGTTGCGGACCCTCCTTGGACGTGAGCACGCTGACCCCTTGTTGGTCGAGGCGTGGAAGGTTGCGAAAATCAGGAAGGACTCCCCGGCCAGCTTCACCGAATTCGGGCGCACCATTTTTGGACTTGTCACCCAGAGCCACGCATCCTTCGCGGCGGAGACCAAGGCCATCTTCGAGCGCCGTGGGGTGAAGCTCCCCGAAGCTAAGTGACAGTGCGGACGAAGACGAGCCGAGCCTTGCCTTGAATGACCCGCGATGGGTGCTGATGATTGCTGCGCTTCGCCCGTGTATGCCAACTCCCCTTAGCCTGAGAAGACTACGACAAAGCCGAAACGCGATCCGATTCGTGGGAAGCGCCTATATAGAGATGACTTCCACGCGCTGGCCTTCTCGATCAAGGGCCCCAACCAGGTGCTCCTGCCCGCTGGTCGCGGCAAAGCCGTCAGGCCCAACGGTAGCGGTCTACGGTCCTGGGAGAAACGTTGAGAAGGTACTGTTTTTCGCGGATGAACGGCACGTAGAGAAGTTCCATGGAAGCCGTCCAACTGGGCCAAACGCTGGATAGCTGGAAAGAGTAAATCGCCACCATGTGGCGTTTCACCTGCAACAACGGCATCACCGATGGTTTCCACAACAACATGGAAACCCTGAGTCGCCAGGCCTTCGGTTTTCGCAACTTCGACAATTACGGACTTCGGGTGAAGGTGCTGTGTGGTTAACTGGAAGGAAATTCGGGACCGGATCCCCCGACTTTGGCGTAGAGCCTATTTTGTTGGATTTGGTGGACCTGGTCGGGTTCGAACCGACGACCTCTTCCATGCCATGGAAGCGCGCTCCCAACTGCGCCACAGGCCCACTTGCATGTGGACGTCTAAAGTATAACAACTGCATCAACCTTCATCAACTCGCAGTGCTCCTTCATGGAGCGGAAATCTGGACTCGCCCAAAGAACAGGCACGCCCAATCGACGCCCTTCACCAGCAGGCATGCTCGCCGCTAGGCGCAGAGTAGCAGGGCACCACCCGGCCCTGCGGCATGGAAAGTGCAGGCGAGCCGCGTCAATCGTTGCCTAGTCGAAAGCATGGGAATCGATCCCGGCCAACTGGCTGCATCCCAGGCAGTACGCGGTCATCCGCCACGAGTGGACCAATTGCCATATTCATTCGCACGACACCCGCCCACACCGGCACCGCGTAATCTTCTTCGTCGTCTATGGGAGGACCTTGGCGCACCTTCGCGGTGGCTTCCGTAAGCGGCAGCGCCAGCACGCTGGTCGCTTTCAACTCCTGTTCGTTCGGCTCCCGAACTTCCTCCCACCTGTCACGGACCACATGGTTCGTGAAGAGGCGCAAGGCCTCCAACTTCTCTGCCGGGTCGGACACCCGCCGAGCTTTCCCCAGAACGACTACAGAGCGAAAGTTCATGGAATGATGGAAGGCGGAGCGGGCCAGCACCAGCCCGTCGAGCAGGGTGACCGTGACGCAAGTCTCCGCGCCGCCCGCCAGAGAACGCAACATCCGGCTGGCGGCTGAGCCGTGGATGTATATCTGGTTATCCGCCCTAACATAAGCCGTCGGAATGACGTAGGGTTGCCCATCCACCACAAACCCAACATGGCAGATCAGCCCCTCGTCCAGAATCGCCGCTATCTGCGCCTGGTCGTATACCGCACGTTTGGGTAAGCGGCGGACCGTTGCTCTATCGCTAGGAGGAATTCCCGGCAGAGCGTCGAGTCGAGTGTCTGGTGGCATAGAATACTGATTGTCTCCCAGCCGCTCGCTGCAGCCAAAACGTAATGCGTGCAAAACTCTCCAATTCACTATTTCGCCGATCCGCAGGCGTCGCTTGTCTCTTCGCTCTTGGATGCACCGCTGCGAGTCCTCCACCCTACAAGGATCCTACGGCGCCCATGCAGAGGCGCGTGGACGATCTCGTCTCGCGCATGACCCTGGACGAGAAGATCTCGCAATTGATGAGCGCCTCGCCGGCCGTCGAACGGCTCGGGGTTCCGGCGTACAACTGGTGGAATGAGGCGCTGCATGGGGTGGCGCGCGCCGGGCGTGCGACGGTCTTTCCGGAGGCAATCGGGCTGGCGGCAACCTGGGACCAGAAGCTCATGCTGCGCGTGGCCACCGCGATCTCCGACGAAGGACGCGCCAAGCACAACGAGTTCGTACGGCTCGGCAAACGCAACATCTACCAGGGGCTGACGTTCTGGTCGCCGAACATAAACCTGTTCCGCGATCCCCGCTGGGGCCGCGGCATGGAGACCTATGGGGAGGACCCTTATCTCACCGGCAAGCTGGCCGTTCAATTCATTCGCGGGCTGCAGGGCAACGATCCGAAGTACCTGAAGACCGTCGCCACAGCCAAGCACTTCGCCGTGCACAGCGGGCCGGAGAGCGAGCGCCACACCTTCGACGCCAAGGTAAGCGAGGCCGATCTACGCGACACATACCTTGCGCAGTTCGAAATGGCGATTAAGGAAGGCGGCGCCTACTCTGTCATGTGCGCCTACAATCGACTCGCCGGTGAGCCGGCGTGCGCAAACCCGCGACTGCTTACCGGCATCCTGCGCGACGAGTGGAAGTTCAAGGGCTACGTGGTGAGCGATTGTGGAGCGATCACCGACATCTATACGACCCACAAAGCCGCGCCCAACGCCGAGCAAGGAACCGCGAGCGCGGTTAAGGCTGGCGCCGACCTCACCTGCGGTCAGGAATTCCGGGCACTCGCCCCGGCCGTAAAGCAAGGTCTGATTCAGGAATCTGAAATCGACACGGCGCTGAAACGCCTGCTGCTGGCGCGTTTCAAGCTAGGTGAGTTCGACCCGCCGGCCCTCGTGCCGTTCACGAAGATCCCTTACCGCGCAAACGACAGCGCGGAGCACAAAGCGCTGGCGCTCGAAACCGCGCGCAAGTCGATCGTCTTGCTGAAGAATGACGGCGGCCTCCTGCCGCTCAGCAAGACGGGAATGACCATTGCGGTGATCGGCCCGAACGCAGACGACGTGGATGTGATGCTGGGCAACTACAACGGCGACCCGTCCGCGCCGGTGACGCCGCTGCAGGGCATTCGCCGCAAATTGGGGCCGGGCGCGATGGTGCTCTATGCACGCGGCAGCGACCAGGCGGAGAACATGCCTGTCTACGAAGTCGTTCCCACGTCGGCGCTGTTCACCACAAACGGACCGGACCGCAAACCGGGGTTGAAGGGCGAGTACTTCGCTACGGCAAACTTCGACCCCAAGCTACCGCGGGTCCACCGCGACAGTTTCTTCGTACCGGGCAAGCTGGCGACGCTGGCCGACCCCAAGCCGGTGCTGACTCGGATCGACCCGAAGGTTGATTTCCAATGGTGGGACGGCTCGCCCGACCCGCGCATCCCCGACGACGACATCGGCGTGCGTTGGAGCGGTTATCTTGCGCCTCCCGTGACCGGCACGTACCGCCTCGGCGGGTATGGCTTCAACGCCTGGGAAATCTACCTGGACGGCAAGCAGGTCGCCCGCTTCAACAACATCCACGAGCGTTCCTACGACTACGGCACTGTGGAATTGCAGGCGGGCAAACTCTACCCCATCACGGTGCAGCTTCACAATTACCTGAACGACGCCAACATGCAGTTAGTGTGGGCCGTGCCCGGCAAGGACTACCCCCAGGAGGCCATCGAGACGGCGAAGAAAGCCGACGTCGTGGCGCTGTTCCTCGGGCTCTCGCCCCGTCTGGAAGGCGAGGAGATGAAGGTACAGGTCGAAGGCTTTTCGGGTGGCGACCGCATCAGCCTGGACCTGCCCAAGCTCCAGGACGACCTGCTGCACCGGATTGTCGGGTTGAATAAGCCCACGGTGCTGGTGCTGATGAACGGCAGCGCGGTGGCCGTAAACTGGGCGCGTGACCACGTGAAATCGATTGTCGAACTATGGTATCCGGGGCAGGCGGGCGGGAACGCGATTGCCGATGTGCTGTTCGGGGACTACAACCCGGCCGGCCGGCTACCGGTGACCTTCTACAAGTCCGCTGACCAGCTGCCGCCGTTCACCGACTACGCCATGCAGGGCCGCACCTATCGCTACTTTAAAGGGGAGCCGCTCTTTCCGTTCGGCTACGGCTTGAGCTACACGAAGTTCTCGTATGGCAAGCTGGACGTCCCGCAGGAAGTCGCCGCGGGCGCCGACGTGAAGCTCTCGGTTGAAGTTCAAAACTCGGGTAAGGTGACCGGCGAAGAAGTCGTGGAATTGTACGTTAGAAATACCGCTGCTGATGATAGTGCGCCTATTCGCTCGTTGCAGGGCTTTGAGCGCGTCATGCTGCGGCCCGGCGAGAAGAAACAGCTTCAATTCATTCTCACCGCGCGGCAGTTATCCGCCATCGGCGCGGATAACAAGCGGGAAGTAACGCCCGGCGAATACGAGATCTCAGTGGGCGGCAAGCAGCCCGGATTCCACGGCTTGCTGGATGCCGCAACGACCGAAGTCATAACGAAGAGCATCGGATTGACCGGAGCCGCTAAAATTCTCGATTGAGCGAGCGCTTGAACCTGGAACAGGGAAACACCAATGATCAGTAACACTTCGCGAGCATTTTGTCTGGCCTTGAGCCTCTCACTTCCTGTCGTCTGCGCCGCTGCGACCAGCGCGCCCACTTCCCAGGTGCAAATCAAGAACGAGAGGCGAATCCTCTTCACGAACGATTGGCGCTTCTTCAAAGGCGAAGCCGCTGGTGCCGAGACCCCGGGTTTCAACGACAGTTCCTGGCGCGAACTCGCCCTGCCCCACGACTGGGCCATTGAGGGACCGTTTGAGAAGCAGCACGACCCCAATACCGGCGGCCTGCCTATCTCCGGCACGGGTTGGTACCGCAAGCACTTTGTGCTGCCCGCCAGCGCGAAGGGCCGCCATTTCTCCATCGAGTTCGACGGCGCCATGTCCAACGCGCACGTGTGGCTGAACGGCAAAGAACTCGGATCGCGGCCCTACGGGTATGCGAGTTTTGCTTTCGACCTGACGCCCAATCTGCGTTGGGACGGAGAGAACGTCCTGACCGTGCGACTGACGCCCGAGCCGCAATCTTCGCGCTGGTATCCCGGCGCAGGCATCTACCGCAACGTGTGGCTGACGGTCACTGGGCCGCTGCACGTGGCGCATTGGGGCACTTACGTCACCACCCCTGAAGCGACTGCGTCGAAGGCCGTCGTCGCGATCACGACGGAAATCGGCAACGAAGACCCGAATGAGGCCAAGTTCCAGGTGTTCACTTCCGTTGTCGACTCGATCGGCAAGAGTGTCGCCCACCAATCGAGCGAGGCGCTGGCACCAGCAACCGGCAAGCAAAGCGTCTCGCAGCGACTTGAGATCCCGAACCCGCACCGCTGGGATATGGACGACCCCTACCTGTACAGTGCCGTCACCGAAATCAAGCAGGGCGGCAAGCTGGTGGACCGGTACGTCACGCCCTTCGGCATCCGGACGATCGAATTCAGCCGCGAGAAGGGCTTCCTGTTGAACGGCCGCTACCGCAAGATCAACGGCGTTTGCAATCACCACGACCTAGGTGCGCTGGGGTCAGCCGTGAATCGCCGCGCCACCGAGCGGCAGTTACAGATCATGCAGCAGATGGGCGTCAACGCCATCCGCACCAGCCACAACCCGCCCTCGCCCGAACTGCTGGAACTGTGCGACCGCATGGGCCTGGTGGTGATGGACGAGTCCTTCGACATGTGGCGCATCCCGAAGGTGAAGAACGGGCTGAGCAAGTTCTTCAACGAATGGTACGAGCGTGAACTGCGCGACTTGATCCGCCGCGATCGCAACCATCCGAGCGTGATCATGTGGTCCATAGGCAACGAAATACCCGAGCAGGCCAAGGCTGACGGTGGCATTCTCGCCAAGCGCCTGACTGACATCTGTCATGAAGAGGACCGCACGCGCCCGACGACATCGGCGTTCAATATGCCCGACCAGGCGATCAAGAACGAATTGGCGGCGAACGTGGACGTACCCGGCTTCAACTATAAGCCGACGCGCTACGCGGAATTCCAGGCGGCGCACCCCAAGTGGGTCATGTATGGGTCGGAAACCGAATCGTGCGTGAGCTCGCGCGGCGTTTACCACCTACCCATGAAGCTGGAGGGACGCACGCCTGATCTGCAGGTCAGCAGCTACGACATCCAGGCACCACCTTGGGCCTACTGCCCGGACGTGGAATTCGAATTCCAGAAGAACCTCCCGAATATCCTGGGCGAGTTCATCTGGACGGGCTTCGACTACCTTGGCGAGCCGACTCCGTATGGCAGCCGCAATGATTGGCCGTCGCGCAGTTCGTACTTCGGCGTTGTCGATCTGGCCGGCTTCCCCAAAGACCGCTTTTACACCTACAAGAGCTTCTGGACCTCGCAGCCAACCGTCCACCTGTTCCCGCATTGGAACTGGACCGGGCATGAAGGTGAGAAGATCCCCGTGATGGTGTACACCAATGCGCAGGAGGTCGAGCTATTCCTGAACGGGAAGTCGCTGGGCCGCCAGAAACTGGGCGTGGACACGTTCGAGATGCCGGTCGGGAAGAACATCAGCAAGGACGGGAAGTTCACGAGCAAGTTCCGTCTGATGTGGGAGGTGCCCTACGCACCGGGAGAGCTGAGGGCTGTTGGCTACCGGGAGGGGAAGAAGTTCGCGGCGGATACTGTGAAGACTGCGGGCGCGCCGGCGCGCATAGTGCTCTCGCCGGACCGCAAGGCGATCGGTGCAGACGGCGAAGACCTTTCTTTCGTAACGGTTCGCATTGAAGACCAGCAGGGGAACTTCTGCCCACTGGCCGATAGCCTGGTGAAGTTCAAGCTGGATGGTCCGGCGACCGTCGCAGGCGTGGACAATGGCAACGCGGCCTCGGTTGAGCCGTTCCAAGCCGACTACCGCAAGGCCTTCAATGGCCTGGCGCTGCTGATCGTGCGCTCGCAGAATGGCAAGCCGGGCAGAATCCATGTGACTGCTTCTTCCGAGGGACTGCAGTCGGGGGAGACCCAGATCGACTCCGCCAAATAGGACCGCAATGGACTGGCGCGAGTGAGCGCGAGCCCCTGGGACTACCCGGGGGCTCCTGAATGGGCGTGCCCACCTGCGTCTCATCCCGCGCCGGCAGCCCGCAGCCCGTGTCCAACGAATCCCTGATTTCCTTCCAAACGGCTCCAGCGCCGGCGCGAGGTTCTGCGCACCGAAACTAAGTGTGCCGGGAATGAGGAGTCAATCTTGGGAAGGCTGAAATAGACGCCTAAAAAGGCGTGGAGGCCCGCAGGACTGGGATTCCGGTGGGCCTCCGTCAGAGGGGCTTGCAAAGAGCTGGGCCTCTTTGCAGGGATGCAAGTAAGTCGATGACGACTCTAATTGACAGATAGAATTGCAACTCGTGTGCCAAACTCGGCGCCTACGCAATTTCAACGAGTTTCAGATCTTCTATACGGATTATTAAGGAAACTTGCGGGGGATTTGCCCCAAGGTCGCTGCGCATCTGGGGGACTTCCCCCATCCTCGTTCGGGGCGAAGCCGCACTGCTTTCACAGCCATCAGGGGGATCAGTCCGGACGGCTCTCGGTGCCCTCAACCGCAGCCCCAGCACTCCTGGACCGCAACAGTTCCTCCACGTCATCGATCTTCTCGCCGATCAGGTTCAGCTTCTGAGCGAGGTTCTGAATCTCCGCCTCGGCCCGCCGGTTGACTTCGAAGTCCAGTTCACCACGCATCCTGTCCTTCGTATCCTGACGGTTCTGGCTCATCATGATCACCGGCGCCTGAATGGCTGCCAGCATGGAAAGGAACAAGTTGAGCAGAATGAACGGATACGGGTCCCATGACTTCTGTCCGAGCATGACGTTTGCGGCGGTGTAGGCCACCAGCACGATGGCAAAGGCGATGATGAAACTCCAGGACCCGCCGAAGCGCGCCACATGATCGGCAATCCGCTCGCCGAAGGTGGCCTTCTCCTCAATCAACTCGTTCGGGTTGCGTGCCGCCCGAGCGCGCACCAACTGCTGAGAGGCATGAAACTGGCGCGCCAGCACGGCCATCATGTCCAACCCGGCGAGCGGTTTGCGCTGTAGCAGGACCAGAATATCGTCGCGACCGACCTCCAGGCAGACCGTCTGCTCCAGCGCGATTGCTTCCGTCTGGTGGTCGGTCTGCTGCAGCATCGAGGCGAAGCCGAAGATGTCGCCGTGTGCGGGCTCGTCCACGATGACCTCCTGCTGATCTTCGTCAATAGTGGTCACCCGCACCTTGCCCGACAGCATCACATAGGCCTGACCCGCCGGGCGCCAATCTTGTAGATGCGATCACGCGGCGCGAAGCTCTTGATTTCAACCTGCCCGGCGAGCACCGCAGTCTCGTCTTCGTCCAGCAATGCAAAGAGCGGGACATGTCTGAGTTCTTCAGCTTCGCAGCCCATCGTTCACCTCGTTCCGTCAGTTCTCTGTGATTCGTTCTCGCCGCTCTTCTGAAGGAGACCCACGCCCGGACCGCACAATCGGGACATGCAAAGCAGCGACTGCATTCTATCGCTGATTGGGGCGGTCGTACGCAGTCACGTCAGGCTGAAAACGCCCCGCCGGTTGCTTGCAAGTCGACAGAGGCGTTCAGTGCTTCCAGGCAGGAATGTAATAAGAGGGTCGCGCGGATGCCTGCTGCGCGGGCGTTAGTTCGCAATGCCAGCATTCATGCCGGCGTGCTTGCGTGCGGGAACGAGAATGTACGCCCGCCACCCCACGCAATCAGGCCGGCGGGGCGGCCTTAGGATCGGAAGATTCGGTCGTAGACTTGGGCTGGGGATGACGTCGAGACTCGACGTCGCAGGTGTTGGACGCTCAAGTGGGAACACCGAGGCGCGGTAGAACCCACCGCACGATCACGATGTAGGCGGCGACCACCAGGACGGGCACAATCCAATCCATAAGCTCAGTCCTTCCTCCCTACTCCCGGGATGCGGCCAGCGCCAAACGGTGACAAGCTCAGTTGTCCAGAACCCGGCCGTCCCGCATCCGGACCGTTCTGTGCGCGTAGGCCGCGGCCTCCGGGTTGTGCGTGATCATCAAAATCGTCTGACCCAGTCGCTCGTTCAGGTCGCGCAGGACATCCAACACGGCGGTCGCATTCTCGGTGTCAAGATTGCCGGTCGGCTCGTCGGCCAGCAATATGGCCGGATGGTTCACCAGGGCGCGGGCGATCGCCACGCGCTGCTGCTCGCCGCCGGAGAGTGCGCGCGGCTTGTGGTCCAGCCGATTCTCGATCCTAAGCAGGCGGAGTAGCTCCAAAAAGGACTTGTCCAACGGCCCGGTTTGGCGGCCTGCAATGTAGCGGGCAATCTCGATGTTCCCCAAGGCGGTAAGCGTGGGCAGCAGGTTGTAGCGTTGAAACACGAACCCCACCTTGCTGCGGCGAAGGCGGGTCCTGCCGGAATCCGTCAAACTGGCGAGATCCTCGCCGCCGACAGCAACCTTGCCCGAGGTGGGCTTGGCCAGACCGCCGAGAATGTAGAACAGCGTCGACTTGCCCGAGCCCGAGGGGCCTACAATCGCTAGAAACTCGCCCTTGGGAACTTCCAGATTGGCTCCGCGCAAGGCGGCCACGTCAAGTTCCCCGACACGGTAAACCTTGCGTAAGTCTTGGACCGAAATTATGGAATCCGACATGCTCGTCCTTATTCGTAAGACAGGGCTTCAATCGCATCCTGCCGGGCTGCGCGCATACCGGGATAGAGTGCGCCGAGCAGCGACGCCACCACCGCAATGGCCGCCACGATGGGCCACCAGTCCGGCGTAATCACAGACTGGATACTGGCGCGCACGAAGTGATTGATGGCCCAGTTTGCGCCGAAAGAAAGTAGGATGCCTGCGAACCACCCGCCAGCGGCCAACAGCAGGGTCTCCCGCACCAGGATGCCCATGATGTCGCCGGGAGAGGCCCCCAGCGCCTTAAGGATTCCGATCTCCCGAGTGCGCTCCAATACAGTCGTATACATCGTGAGCGAAACCACCAGGAATCCGACGATGATGGATAGCCCGACTATAACGTTGATGAACGCCTTCAGCCCCGGGACGTTTTCGACAGAGAACTGGCTGACCAGTTCCTCGACGGAGTAGATCTTGTACTCCGGCAACTCCACCTTCAACGCCGAAATCACCGCGAACGTCTCCTTCGGGTTGTCGAGTTTCAGCAACGCCTGGCTGACTTTGCCGGGATTGCTCATGACGTCCTGCAAAGTGGCGAGCGGCACAAACATTCGCGCCAGTTTGCCCGGCTCGACCACACCGCAAACGTGCCACTCCTTTTCGAGCGCCTTTACCGTATCGCCAACGCCTTTGTGATAAGTCTCCTGGTACCAGCGGTCCACGATGACGTCGAACTTGCCCTGGAACGGACCGCCTTCCACGAACTTGAAGGGGCCGCTCAACCCGGTGAACTTCTGGTAGTCGATGCCGGTGAGAGTGCTGAGCCCGCTCAGCGGTACCGTGTACGATCCAACCGCCCGAATCACGTGCGGCTGCAGCATGAAGGCGTCGAGCATCTTCTCCGGCATTGTCGCGCTGCTGAGCTGAATGGCCGACGTGCTGGGAGGCTTCACCCAGATGTCCGCGCCAACGCCCTTGGCCCGGTCGGCGGAGTCTTTCAACATGCCCTGGCTTAAGCCCACGATCGCCAGGATCATCGTGACCTGGAAGCCAATAGATAAAGCGCTGAGTCCGGTGCGCACCTTGCGGTGGCGTAGGTTTTCGAAAACGAGACGATTGATCAAGAGCGGTCGGTTCCTTGGCAGGTTGTTGGGCAGAGAGCCGTACCTGCAGGCAAACCCCAATTGTATCCCGAGCGGGTGCAAAAGCAGGTAATTGTACTGCCTCGTGGCGAGGGCTTCGGTTCGGCCTGGCGACTCAAACCAGAATGGCGAACGAAGTTTCGTCTTTGCGTTCCACCCTGCGGTAGGCCGTATCGCGTTCGACGGGTTCCCTGCCCGCTTCACGGATCAACCGGAGCAGTTCTCCGCGCCTCAGCCCTTGCACCACGTCGGAGCCGGCGTCGTGATAAATGCGCTCCTCCACCACCGTGCCGTCGATGTCGTCGGCCCCGAAGCGCTGGGCGATTTGGGCGATTTTCGGCGTCATCATCACCCAGTACGCCTTGATGTGCGGAATGTTGTCGAGCATCAGGCGGGCCACCGCGATGTTCTTTAAGTCCATGAAACCAGTGGTGCGCCCGACATGCTCCAGTGCCGTATTATCGGGGTGGAAAGCCAGCGGAATGTAGGTGACGAAGCCGCCGGTTTCATCCTGCACTTCGCGCAACTTGACCAGGTGGTCAACGCGATCTTCTTCGTTCTCGATATGCCCATACAGCATGGTGCAGTTCGACTTCAGTCCCATCTTGTGCGCAATGCGGGCGATGTCGAGCCACTCGCCGCCGTCGATCTTGTGATCGCAGATGATGCGACGCACGCGCTCGCTAAAGATCTCCGCGCCGCCGCCGGGCATCGAGTCCATACCGGCCTCCTTCAGCCGCCGCAGCACTTCCTCCACCGGGATTTTGAAGCGCTTTGCGAAGTAGGCGATCTCGACCATCGTGAAGGCCTTCAGATGCACGTTCGGGAAGCGTTGCTTCAGTCCGCGCAGCATGTCGCAGAACCAGTCCACGGTCAGTTCCGGGTGCAGTCCGCCGACGATGTGAAACTCCGTGATGGCCTCGGAATAGCCGAGTCCGGCGCGGTGCCAGATCTCTTCCAGCGACATTGTGTAGGCGGTCGGGTCCTTAGACTTCTTGCCGAAAGCGCACAGTTTGCACGACGCCACACAGACGTCCGTCGGGTTGATGTGGCGATTGACGTTGAAGTACGTCACGTTACCGTGCATCCGTTCGCGCACGAGGTTGGCCATGTAACCAAGTGCCAACAGGTCAGGCGAACGAAACAGCCGGAGCCCGTCGTCGTAGCTCAAACGCTCGCCGGCTTTCGCTTTTTCCAAAACCGGCAACAACCCGCGATCGTCGATCTGCGGCTGGAGATCGATCATAAACGCCTCCACTGCAATAAGATATCCACGGCCCAGAATGCGAAGAATAGCACGCTGATATTGCCGTTCATGGTGAAAAATGCGGCGTCTATGCGGGACAGGTCGCCTGGATGGACGAGCCGGTGCTCCCACACGATCAGCCCGGCAACGACCGCCACGCCGAGCCACGCCGACGGTCCGAGCCCCAGTGAGAAAGCCAGCGCCGCCAGGCTGGCGAGCATGGAAAGATGAAACAGGCGCGCCACCCAGAGCGCCCCCGGAATGCCGAGCCGCGCAGGCAGCGAAAAAAGACCTTCACGCTGATCGAATTCGTAATCCTGGCAGGCGTAGATGATGTCGAAGCCGGCCGTCCAGAGCGTTACCGCCGCAGTAAGCCAGACGATGCGCCAATCCAGCGATCCCCGGACCGCAATCCAAGCGGCGGACGGCGCAATGCCCAACGCGAATCCGAGCACCAGGTGAGACAGCGACGTGAAACGCTTGGTCCAGGAGTAGAACAGGACCACGCCCAGCGCGACCGGCGAGAGTTTGAGGCAGAGCGGCCCCAGCGCGGCGGCAGCCAGGACGAATATCAGGCAACTGCCGGTGAGGAAAGCCCACGCAAAGCCTTTGCTAAGCGTCCCGGCGGGCAGTTGCCGCAACCTGGTACGCGGGTTGCGGGAGTCAATATCGGCATCGACCAGCCGGTTGAACGTCATGGCCGCGGAGCGAGCCCCGACCATTGCGATAACGATGCAGAGCAGGCGCAGTCCCAGGCCCTGCGTCGAGTACGCCAGATCGCGCCAGGCCAGTAACGCGCCGGTGAGCGCAAATGGCAGGGCGAAAACCGAGTGCTCGAACTTGATCATCTCCAGCGTCAGAACGAAACGGCGCCAGAGTGTGGATGCGGGCAATGTGGACATGCGGGTCTTCGGGTCTATCGAAAGCGGCCACCAGGAAACAGTGCACTGGTTCCAAGTTCCAGCTACTATCTTATTCGATGGCCCGAAAGCTGCTTTCGACTTATGGATTAGCCTTGCTGCTGGCCTTGGCCGCAGCTTCGGTAATGACCGGTTGCGGCGGGGGCGAGAGCGATGGTTTGAACGCCCTCAACTCGCGCGAGGTGCGATTGCCCGACGACAAGGTGATCCTGGCCGAGACTGCGGTCCGGCCGGAGGAACTCGCGAAAGGCCTAATGTACCGCGAGTCGCTGGCCGCCAACCGGGGCATGCTCTTCTTTCATACGTCCGAGTCGTTCAATCCGTACTGGATGAAGAACTGCAAGATCGCGCTGGATATGATCTGGATGGATCAGGGGCGGCACATCGTGGAAATCGCCGCGAACGTCCCACCCTGCCCGCCTGAAGCCGAGAACTGCCCTTCTTACGGCGGCCATGAAAGGGCGATGTACGTCCTGGAACTAGGCGCCGGGCAGGCTGCGAAACACGGGCTGAAAAAAGGCCAGATCATCGATTTCTAGTGCGAGTAGTGACGCGTACTGAGGGTGGCTAACCCGCACGGGGATAACCTGCTTAAACGGCCGGGAGAGGGAATGGACAGAGAGAATCTCAAAGCGCTGCTCGAAGAGGTCCGCACCGGCGGGCTCGAAGTTGACGCGGCACTGGACCGTTTGAGGCATATGCCTTTCGAGGACCTGGGCTTCGCCAACATCGACCACCACCGGGAGATCCGCGTCGGAATGCCGGAGGTGATCTTCGGCAAAGGCAAGACCGCCGAGGAAGTGGCCACGATTGCAGGCCGGCTGCTCGCCAGGAGTTCGAACGTGCTGGCCACGCGCACCACGCCGGAAGCCTACGCACTGGTGAAGGAGAGCTTCCCCGAGGCGGAGTACTTCCCGCGCTCAGGCGCGCTGCGCGTGTTGCGAGACAAAAAGCAGCACGGGAAAGGCAAGCTGGCCGTAGTCAGTGCCGGCACCACCGATCTGCCTGTGGCCGAGGAAGCCGTGGTGACGGCAGAGATCATGGGCAACGAGGTGGTGCTGGTGCAGGACGTCGGGGTCGCCGGAATCCACCGCTTGTTCGGGCATCTCGACGACTTCAAGAACGCCCGGGTGATCGTGGTCTGCGCCGGAATGGAGGGCGCTCTGCCGAGCGTCGTCGGCGGCCTGGTGAGTTGCCCCGTGATCGCCGTTCCGACCAGCGTCGGCTATGGAGCCCACTTCCACGGGCTGGCATCCCTACTCAGCATGTTGAACAGCTGCGCCAGCAACGTCAGCGTGGTGAACATCGACAACGGCTTCGGCGGCGGATACGTGGCCAGTCTGATCAACCGGTTGTAACATTTCGACTGCAACCTCCGTTCCGATGGGGGCTAAAGCGCTGCGTCGCCCCGTTCGCCATTGCGAATCCGGATGGCCTCCTCGACCGTGGTGACAAAGATCTTCCCGTCGCCGATCTTGCCGGTGCGGGCCGCGGCCTGAAGCACTTCCAACAATTGGGGCAGTTTGTCGTCGGCGATGACGGTGTGGAGCATTACCTTCGGCAGCAGGTCCACCCGGTACTCCTGGCCGCGATAGACCTCGGTGTGCCCCTTCTGGCGGCCGTGGCCGCGCACTTCCATGATCGTGAGTCCTTCGATCCCGATTCCCTGAAGCGCCGCCTTCACCTCCTCAAGCTTATAGGGCTGGATAATGGCTTCCACTTTCTTCATCGAACATACCGTCCTTCTTGAAATACATCTCCCCTGGTGACAGCGTTCCGAAGCGCTCGGCCGATGTGGGTTGTTTCTCCCATGTTCTGCGAACGGGAGTACAGGTAGATTTGAACATTTCCGGCACTCGTCCACCAACCTGGACGGGAATGGCAAGCCGACGGTTAAGGCTATTCGGGAGCACCCGGCCCAGTCCAATCAATAATTTAGATTGAGAGAAGAAACATTTTGGATAGCCCTGCGAATCGGCATTTCGGAAGCGCTGGAAGTTCACGGTCGCAAGCGGCCCGCATCGAAGCTACGCTCCGATTTCGCACTGAAAGCCTTGCCGCGCGCCGCCGTGTAAATTCCGTATCATTGTGCGGTCCGGCTCCGCGCTTCCCGTGCTAAACTTCTCCGGCGGAGGACTCGGCGCCATGGCAATTGTGAACGGATACTCGCTCGGCACACCTTGCTGGTTTGAACTCGCGACTACGGACCAACCTGCCGCGAAAGAATTCTACAGTCAGGTTTTCGGCTGGCATCCGGAAGACATCCCGATGGGACCCGGCGAGTTCTACACCATGTTCCAACTGGATGGCCGGAGCGTCGCCTCGGCGTACACTCTGCCCCCCAAACTCGTCACCGCTGGTGGCGGCGCGCGCTGGAACCTGTATTTCGCCACGCCGGACGTGGACGCAACGACCGCCAAGGTGACCGAACTCGGCGGTACCGTCGTTCAACCCCCATTCGACGTGATGGGTGAGGGGCGTATGTCGAACTGCAAGGACCCGGGCGGGGCGCGGTTCTCGCTTTGGCAGGCGAAGCGCCACATCGGCGCGGGCGTGATCAACGAGAACAACGCCGTGGGCTGGAGCGAGTTGGCCACCCGGAACACCGAGCAGGCACGCGAGTTCTACACCGGCTTGTTCGGCTGGAAGACCAAAGGCGCTGCGTCGATGGAGACCTACGTGGAGTTCAGCACGGACGGGCAGGACCGCGGCGGACTGCTCCCGATGGGCCCGGAGTGGGGCACGGCCGAACCGCACTGGGGCATTTATATCGTCGTTGCCGACTGCGACGCGACGGTGGCCAAGGCGAAACAACTGGGCGCAACCGTGCGCTTCGGGCCGTTCAACGCTCCGGGCGTGGGGCGCATAGCCGCCTTGGGGGATCCGCAGGACGCCGGGCTCGCGCTCATCACGCTGGAAAAGGCAGGTTAGTCCGCCGCACTCATCGCCCTCGCTGAGCCGCCTTCGGCGCACTCGGGAAACCGATTAAACCGGCGCTCCTCAGAGGCACGGTCTCTTTGTTATTCAATAACTTCGAGAGACTACTGCGCTGGGGCCCAGCCGTTCTGGCATCCCTGTCGCGGCATTCCAGGCAAATTGAGTTTCATTTTGACTGAGGCTCGCCCTCACCCTGTCGATATAGTACTTGGCACGACACAGTACCCCAGGCCCGGTCCAATGCTCTGAACTCGTTCACGACGAGTGGGGTACGGGATCTCGTGTCACGAAGTTGGGGGGGAATAAAGAAGGTGAGATGCGCACATTAAGGAATGGGATGAAACTCCTGGCGCTGGCAACGGTGCTGGCCGTTGCAGCGGGTACGACGGTTCGGGCCGACGAGACTCCGATGATGACGACGGCCAATGCAATGGTCCGGGCCATCAAGAAAGTGTCCCCTGAGTTCCCTGTGGCGGCGAAACAGCTGCACATCGCCGGAGCGCAGGAACTCCAGGTGACCGTCAGCAAGACCGGCGACGTCACCGATGTCAAAGTGCTGAAGGGCAACATGATGTTCAGCAACAGCTCCATCGCTGCAGCCAGGCAATGGAAATTCACGCCTTTTTCAAAGGACGGCGCGGTGAGCGAGTTCATGACGGTATTGGTCTTCAACTACGGTCAGTAAGCAGCCGCATCGGCTGGAGCCTCAATCGTCGCGAGATATCGCGGGAGTCCGGATGACGGCTCCGTGAACTGCTGGATGGATCTTCCAGCGACCTTGGACGGATTCAGTCCAGGGTCGGGGGCAACCGGGGTGCGCGCACTTGCGGTTTTGGAGACGTTGTTGGATAACTGGCACTAAGCAGCTATGAACAGCTACCGCAAGGAACTTTTGTTCAACGTCCCCACCCGCCGCGCGTTTCTCAACATTACGCCGCAGGTCGAAGACTGCCTCCGCGAGAGCGGCGTGCGCGAGGGGCTTTGTCTGGTCAACGCGATGCACATCACCTCCAGCGTCTTCATCAACGATGACGAGAGCGGGCTGCATCACGACTACGAAGTCTGGCTCGAAAGACTCGCGCCGCACGAACCGGTTGCATCGTACCGGCACAACCGGACCGGCGAAGACAACGCCGACGCGCACATGAAGCGCCAGATCATGGGCCGCGAAGTGGTGGTGGCGATCACCGGGGGCAAGCTCGATTTCGGCCCGTGGGAACAGATTTTCTACGGCGAGTTCGACGGTGGGCGCCGAAAACGCGCCCTGGTCAAGATCATCGGCGAATAAAGCCGCCGCGCCGCTCTGCCCGCTCCAGAGAAGGCGATTCGCTGCGCGTTGAAATCGGATTTTGACCTCTCTCCCGCTACAATTGGAGGGAAGCTTCGTTTACTCATGATTCAGTCGCTATTTGGATCTTCTCCGCAGCCGGACCCGGAGACGCCTTCCGCGCCTCAGCCTGCCGGGCTGCTGGAACGCCTCAAACTCGGGATTCAGAAGACCCGCGCCGGTCTTGTCGACAAGGTCGGAGACGTTCTCCTGGGGCGTAAGGAGATCGATGCCGATCTGTTGGAGGAGTTGGAATACACCCTGATCACGGCCGACGTGGGCGTACGCACCTCCACGGAGATTCTGGAGAGCATCCGGCAGCGAGTGGACCGCAATCAAATCAACGATCCCTCGGAACTGCGCGGCTTGATACGCGAGCACTTGCTAACCGTTCTCGAAGCGTCCGAAACGCCTTTCAAGCTTGCGGCCGAGCCGCCGACGGTCGTGTTCCTGGTGGGCGTGAACGGATCAGGCAAGACGACCACGACCGGGAAGCTGGCTTCGCGCTTCAAGAGCAGCGGCAAGAGCGTACTGCTGTGCGCCGCCGATACGTTCCGCGCGGCGGCGATCGAACAGCTGCAGATTTGGGGCGAGCGCACCGCCACGGACGTCATCCGGCAGGCGCAGGGCGCCGATCCGAGCGCGGTCATTTTCGATGCGATTCAAGCCGCTAAGGCCCGTAAGATCGACGTTTTGCTGGTAGATACCGCAGGTCGCCTGCACACCAAAGACAACCTGATGGCGGAGCTCGAGAAGATGCGGCGCATCGCCAGCCGCGTGATCCCGGGCGCGCCGCACGAAGTCTGGCTGGTGCTGGACGCGACCACCGGGCAGAACGGACTGGAACAGGCCCGCAAGTTCACGGAATCGGCGGGCGTCACGGGCCTGATTCTGACCAAACTGGACGGAACGGCGAAGGGCGGCATCGTGGTTGCGATCACGCGCGAACTGAATCTACCGATCCGCTTTATCGGAGTTGGAGAACAGGCCGAAGACCTGCTGCCCTTCGAACCCGACCGCTTCATTGCCTCTCTATTCGAACCATGAGCCTTCCATACATAGCCGAAGCGCTTGAACTGGCCCGGCAAGGCGCCGGCCGCACATCCCCGAACCCGGCCGTTGGCGCCGTGCTGGTGCGGGATGGCGAAATTGTAGGTCGCGGATTTCACACGTGGTCGCAGGTGAAACACGCCGAGATCGCCGCCCTGGAGCAAGCCGGTGAACGGGCCCGCGGCGCCACGTTATACACCACGCTGGAGCCGTGTTCCCACCAGGGCCGCACCGGCTCCTGCGCGGCGGCCCTCATCGAGTCGGGTGTGTCCGGTGTGGTTGCCATCCAGCGGGATCCGAATCCGCTGGTCGCCGGTCGTGGTCTGGCCATGCTGGAGCAAGCCGGCGTACAAGTGGAGATCGATGCGGCCTTGGCGCCGGAGGCTGAGGCGCTCAACGCGCCGTTCTTCCATTTCATGCGGACCGGCCGGCCGCTGGTCACGCTGAAATCGGCTTTAACGCTCGACGGGAAGATCGCGGCGCCCGAAGACAATTCCGGCTGGATCACGTCGGAAAAGGCCCGCGCTCACGTGCAGCAGATGCGGCACATGAGCGACGCCATTCTGACCGGGATCGGTACGGTGCTGGCCGACGATTGCCAACTGACCGACCGCAGCGGACTGGAGCGTTCGCGGCCACTGCTGCGGATCGTGCTCGACTCGCAGTTGCGGATCCCGCTCACCTCGAAGATGGTCACCAGTTGCATGGGCGACCTGATGCTCGTTTGCACCTCGGTCGCTCCCGCGTCCCGGCGCGCAGCCCTGGAGGAGCGCGGCGTGGAAGTGCTGGTCGCCAATCGTCCCGGTGGCCGGACGAACCTGAGCGCCGTGGTCGAGGAACTGGCCCGCCGCAAGTACCTGTCGCTGATGATCGAGGCCGGGAGCAAAGTGAATTGGACCGCGCTGGAGGATGGCGTCGCGGACCGCATATTCTTCTATTACGCGCCTAAGATTCTCGGAGGGCTGCAGTCGCTGCCTGTCGCCGGCGGTATCGGCCGCAGGCGCCGCGCCGATGCGATTCAGCTGCGCGATCTGTGCCTGCACGTCATCACGCCGGACGAGTTCGCGGTGCAGGGCACGGTGATCAAAGGACTGGTTTCCAAGCCCGCCGGCGTGAAATAGCGGCCATGTTCACCGGCA
Source organism: uncultured Acidobacteriia bacterium (assembly GCA_903909435.1). Classification (GTDB taxonomy): domain Bacteria; phylum Acidobacteriota; class Terriglobia; order Bryobacterales; family Bryobacteraceae; genus CAIVVT01. Next base: position 37,850 of record CAIVVT010000254.1, read on the forward strand.
TCATCGAAGAGCTCGGCACGGTGGAATCCATCCTCATGGGCGGCAAGTCGGCCCGCCTACGCGTCCGCGCTCCCCTGGTATGTGCCGACTTGCATGAGGGCGACAGCGTCTCGGTGAACGGGGTGTGCCTGACGGCGGTCGGCCTGCTGGGTTCGAGTTTCGATGCCGACGCCTCACCCGAAACGTTAAGCCGTTCCAGCCTGGGCCACCTGCAGCCCGGCGGCATCGTCAACCTGGAGCGCGCCCTGCTACCTACTTCGCGCCTCGGCGGCCATATCGTGCAGGGACACGTGGATGCAACCGGCGACGTGATCGAAGCCCGCCCGCTGGGAGACGGCAATTGGTGGCTGAGCGTGCGCTACCCCGCGCAAATCGATCGCTACCTGGTCTCGAAGGGCTCTGTCGCCATCGATGGCATCAGCCTGACCATCGCCTCCATCGAAGACGGGACGTTCGGCGTCGCCATCATTCCGCACACCTGGGAGCATACGAATCTGCGCGCGCGGCGTCCGGGCGACGTGATCAATCTCGAAACCGACATCCTGGCCAAGTACGTCGAGAAGCTACTGGCCGGGGCGCCCGCCTTGCCCAAGCTATCGGTCGAGCGGCTGCTCGACATGGGATACTGAGCTTTTGACGGACCGGCTGCGTCGCCCGAGTCCAAGGTTCGCGATTGGATCCAATAACCGATGCCTCTCTCGTCTATCCCCCGACGAATCGCCCTCTCAGGATTGCTGGCAATCCTGACGTTGGGCGCACAGACCCCGGCCGGTCCCTACGACACCACCGCCGACGCCCACAAAGACATCGCGGCCGCGGAGCAGCGCGCCAAGGCTTCTAAGAAGTACGTGATGGTGATCTTTGGCGCCAACTGGTGCAAGGATTGCGTCGTGCTGCACAAGCTGCTGGACGAACCGGCGACCAAGGCCTATGTTGACGCGCATTTTGAGATCGTCGGCGTCGATCTCGGCCGCTTCGACAAGCAGATGGATATTGCGAAAACGCTCAAGGTCGATCTGGACAAGGGCATCCCGGCCGCGGCTTTCCTCGCCTCGGACGGCAGTTCGGTCGGCAACACGAACAACGGCGAACTCGAGCCTTCCCGCAACTACCACTCGGAGATGATCCTGCACTTCCTGCACGAGGTCGTGGACAACCACAAGATCGTCAAGCCGCAATAATCCAATTGGCTCGCGTCGCCTGGAGCCCCTGCCGGCACCGCGCCTTTACCATTCAGAAGCTATCATTGCCCGAGGTCTTGTCCGCTCACTTTCCATCGCGGACCGGTGCTGCGTTGGGGAGTGGAGGAGCTGTGATCGCAGCGATGCGGTGTACTTCTGAGCGTCCGGTGGACGAGCGGAAAATGCCAAACCGCTAGTTTTAACGGTTTTTGAAAATTCGCCTTTTATAATCAATAGCTTGAAAAGCCAAACCGCTAAAACTAGCGGTTTGGCTTTTCAGCGCCTGGCGCGAGCCTCCGTCCGATGGGAAATCGCGGGTCCGATCCGCTGGTACTGACAAGTGCGAAGGCTTCCAGTCGAACGATGCAACCGGACCGGACAGTCCGCAAGCGGCAACCGACGCCGATGTACATTGCGGGGATGCCAGGTTCGAAGCGGCAGGCCGTCCGACGCAACTGTCCGCGCAAAGCCGGTTGCGCCGCTACTCGTACCGCAGCGCGTCCACCGGGTCCAGTCCCGCCGCCTTCACCGCGGGCCACGTGCCGAAAAACAGCCCGATGGTAACCGACACGCCAAAGCCCATGGTCACCGCCCACGTCGGCACCGTGGACGGCAAGGCCGGCACCAGCAGGCCGATCAGCAGCGTGATGAGCACGGCGAACACCACCCCCAAGGCTCCGCCCAGCCCCGTCAACATGATCGCTTCCATCAGGAACTGCGTCACGATATCGGTTCTGCGCGCCCCCAACGCCTTGCGGATGCCAATCTCCTTGGTACGTTCCGTGACCGAAACCAGCATGATGTTCATCACGCCGATGCCGCCCACCAGCAGGCCCAAACTCGATAGAGCGATGGACACCAGCACCACCACATTGAGAATCTTGTCGAGTTGCTTCACGATCTGATCCGCCGTGGTGATGCCGAAGTCGTCTTCGGCGCCAATTGGCGTGCGGCGCGTGCGCCGGAGCAGTTGCCGGATCTCCTCCTGCGCATCGTCCTTCTTGCCCGGCTTTGCTTTGGCCGTAATGCCATAGCGATCCTCGTTGGGGAAGTGCTGCCGGGCGGTGGCCAGCGGGATCATGACTTGAATGTCCTCGCCGTTCTGCCCGAAGAACCCGCCCTTCGCCTTGGCGAAAACGCCGACTACGGTGTACTCGCCGCCGGCCACGTTGACGGTCCGGCCAAGCGGCTTGCCGTCCGGAAACAGCGCCTCCGCGACCAGCGAGCCGAGGGCGCAAACCCGCATGCCGCGCGCCTCTTCGTCCGGCGTGTAGAAACGGCCTTGCGCCAGATCCCGGGGGGCTAGATCGAGACTGTTGGCCGTGGCGCCGACGAAGAAAATGTTGTCGGTTTCAAAGCCCGGTACGCGGCCCGTGATCGGCCCGTTCGCTTCAGATGTGATGTAAAGCCAGGTGGAGACGTCAACCACGTCCCGTACCGACTGCTTGATCAACGGCGCGTAGTCGGGGCTGATCGGTTTGCGCTTTTGCTCCTTGGGAGTCAAAGGCGCGTTGGGGTCCTTGGCCACCCGCTGCACGAAGATGTTGTCCGGGCCAAACTCGAGAAAAAACGTCTCAATTCCAGACTTGAGACCGCTGGTGAGACTGCCCACCGTCACCACGGTCGTGATGCCGATGACGATTCCGAGAATCGTCAACGCACTGCGAAAGCGGTGCGTCCAGACCGCATCGAGCGCCATCCCGAGATTCTCTCCCGCCAAGTTTGCGACTATGCCCTGCATATCACCTCAGACTCTGAACCCCATCCACCGGCCGCTTCAGTCCGCCCGCAGCGCTTCTACGGGGTCCATCCGGGCCGCGCGTGACGCTGGATACCAACCCGAAATCACGCCGACCGCCGAACTGACGAAGAGCGAGAGGAACACATAGAACGGGCTCACACCCAACGGGAATCCCGCGAAGACGGACGCGAGTTTGGCGATTGCCCAACCTAGAGCCAGCCCCACTCCGCCGCCGAACGCGGACAGGAACACCGCTTCCATCAGGAACTGCAGCATCAGATCGCTGTGCCTTGCTCCGAGCGACTTACGCAGGCCTATCTCCTTGGTCCGCTCGGTCACGCTCACCAGCATGATGTTCATGATCACGATGCCGCCGACGACGAGCGAGATGGCCGTAATCGGAACCACAGCCGCGCTGATCAATCCGATGATGCTGCCGATGAACTCGCGAATGGAGTCCGGGGTGAGCGTGTCGAAGTTGTCTGCCTTGCCCGGGCGCGTCTTGAAGTGGTTGCGCAGCGCCACCCGGCTCAGGTCCAGCGCCTGGTCGAGATTGAGCCCCTCACCGGGTTTTGCCTTGGCGAACACCAGCATGCTCTGTTCCGGCCCGAACATGCGGTTGAAGACCGTCGATGGCACATAGACCACGCTGTCCTGCGATTGGCCGTTGCCGCCACCGCTGCCGATCTTCTCCTGAACGCCGACCACGGTTATGTCGAAGCCCTGTACCTTGATCTCCTTGCCCAGCGGTGTGACGTCGGGGAAGAACTCGGTCCGCAGATCCTCGCCGATCACGGCCACCGGCACGCGGTTCCGTTCCTCCTGCTCGGTGAAGAACCGCCCTTCGGTCAGATCCACCTCGCGAATCTCGGCCATGGCGGCGGCCACCCCAATCACCGAGACGCTCTCCAGAACTTGCGTTCCGTGCTTGACGTCCGAGTTCCTGACCCGGTACGGGCTGTAGAGAATCCGTTCGCCGGTCGTCTCTTTTAGAAACGTGTAGTCCTCGGGCCGGATACGCTTGTTGTACTTCAGCTTCTCGAAGCGCTCTTTGCGCGACATGCGGCCCAGTTGCAACAACTGCCCGATCTGATAGCTATTGCTGCCCAGGGTCTTGGCCGTAGTCTGCTCGGCGTATGCTCCTAGTCCATCGATCGCAGCGCCCACAATCACGACGCTGCAGACGCCAATGATCACACCGAGCAGCGTGAGAAAGCTCCTGAGCTTGTGAGCGCGAATGGAGGCAAGTGCAAGCCCCGCCGCAGTTTGGAAATCGTATAGAAGTCGCATCAGTCAAAACATCAAGCATTCTTTAGGATTCACGCGCGAGGCGCAAGATGCACGATATCGAGCGCGCCTTGCGTATCTGCCCGGCTCTGTCCATCTTCACAGATCGGGATGGTCCAAAGGAGGTGGCCAGTCGATGCGCCCGCCCACGAACACGCGCCACCGGCCAGGATGGGCGACTCAGGCCGCGTGGCTCAATCTTGAATAAACAATCCATTATTTTTTAGAGCTACGCCAAGGCACTTCTCATCCAGGAACAGTCGCCAGTATACGGCGCAACTTTCGAATGGAGTCGCTATGAAACGCATTCTGCCCACAATTGCTCTGCTCGCATTCGCTGCTCTCGGAGCCAGCGCGGCCGATATCGTTGACACCGCCGTCTCTGCCGGCAGTTTCAAGACCCTGGTCACCGCGGTTAAGGCGGCGGGCCTGGTCGAGACCTTGAAAAGTGCCGGACCGTTCACCGTGTTTGCCCCGACCGACGAAGCGTTTGCAAAACTGCCCGCCGGTACGGTAGCCAGTCTGCTGAAGGATCCGGAAGCGTTGAAGAAGATCCTGACCTATCACGTGGTGGCGGGAAAGGTAATGGCCTCCGACGTGGTCAAACTCGACTCTGCCCAGACCGTCGAAGGCGCCTCGGTGAAGGTGGTGGTGAAGGACGGTGAGGTGATGATCGACAACGCGAAGGTGTTGAAGACGGACATCGTTTGCGACAACGGCGTGATCCACGTGATCGACAGCGTGATTCTGCCCAAGTAGCGCGCATCGCTCCGCAAGCTGCCCTTCCCGCTCCCCAATCAATTCCATGGGATGCAGCCCCGGGCGCCGGAGTCCCCTCCTGGCGCCCGGTATTTTTGCGTCTGAACATGGTCTTGAATTGGCCCGGCCGTTCATGATCCCTCCGGTCGGAAACCATCGAATCCGTGGGGGAAACGGAACGGGCGGGCACTCCGCTGTGGAGCGCCCACCCGTTCACGAATGGCCATTAGTGGACCAGGCCAGCAAGCGCAAACCGCCAAAACCAGCGGTTTTCTCGTTTGTCGCCTGCGGACGAGGTCCGCTTTGCCGCTGACTTAGAAGTTGACGAGTTGCGAGAAGCTGACCGCTTCGAGCGCCGCTCCGCCCACCAGCGCGCCGTCGATATCCGGCTGTTCCATGAGCCCCTTCACGTTGTTGGGCTTCACACTGCCGCCGTACAGGATGCGCACCTTGTCGGCCGCGTCCGCTCCGAACTTCCCGGCAACCAGACCGCGGATGACCTTGTGAGCGTCTTCGGCGATTTCAGGGGTTGCGACCTTGCCCGTACCGATGGCCCATACGGGCTCGTACGCGATCACGATTTTGGCGAATTCCTCGGGCGTGAGACCGGCGATGCCGCCGTCGAACTGGGTGGTGAGAACGTCGTTGGTCTTGCCCGCCTCGCGATCCGCCAGCAACTCGCCGACGCATACGATAGCCTGCAAACCAGACTCCAAGGCGGCCTTGGTCTTGAGCAGCACCGTGGCATCGGTTTCGCCGTAATACTGGCGTCGCTCGCTGTGGCCGATGATCACGCAAGAGCAGCCGGCGGCCTTCAGCATCGGAGCCGAGATTTCGCCGGTGTAGGCGCCTTCCTTGCGGTATTCGCAGTTCTGGCCGCCAACGGCGACGCGCGAACCGGCGGCCGCTTCAACGGCAGCGGCGATGTCCACGAAAGGAGGGCAGATGGCCATGTCCGCGTGCGTGGACTGCGCCACCAGCGGGAGTAAAGTTTCGAAAAAGGCTTTGGTTTCCGCCGGCGTCTTATACATCTTCCAGTTGCCGGCCATCAAAGGAGTGCGCATGTTCTTATTTTAGCTGTTTCCGGATGGATCGGTCTGATTCCTCAGTCATCTCCGCGTTTTGGTGCCAGTCCTCAGCCGATCGTTTTCCAATCCACCACTTCATATTGCGGCCCGCGCACGGGGCCGTCGCGCTTGACCGATCCCGACTTGCTCGCGGCGTCCCAACTCAGCCGCACCTCGGTCAACACCGCCGGCGAGGTGCCATCGTCTTCGTACACCGATGCGGCGGACGAACCTGCTCCATACGCCCGCGCCGTCAGGCGATAGCTCGCCGGATCGGCCGTGTGCAACGTGGGCTGAGCGAGCGGCAGCAGCGTGCCCGATTTCACGAACAGCGGAATTTGCTCGATGGGGGCCGCGACCTTCACGCTCTGCTTGCCGGCGTAATGCTGGCCGCTCCAGTAGTGGTACCACTCCCCCTCCGGCAGGTAAACTTCGCGTTCCAGCGCACTGCCGATCACGGGCGCGACGAGCAGACTTTCGCCCACCAGGAATTGGTCGTCGATGGTCCAGGTTCGCGAATCCTGCGGGTAGTCCATAACCAGCGCGCGGAATGGCGGAAGGCCTTCGCGGTGGTAGCGGACGAAAGCCGCGTGCAGATACGGGACCAGTTGCATGCGCAACTCCATGACGGTGCGGCAGGCGGATTCGATCCACTGCCAGTTCGGGTCGAGCTGGCCAGCATTGTTGGCGTCGGCGTGGATCTGCATCCAGGGCGGATTCTTGATGTACCAGGCGTTGATCAGCGCGAGCGGGGAAAGCACGACGCTCTGCAGGCGCCGGATGAGTTCCACGTCCGTCTCCGCGTCGCGCACCTCGGGGGTCCAGAGCAGCCCGCAGAAGCCGATCTTGGCGACACCCTTTACGAATTCGGCGTGGTCGTAAAGATCACTGTAAAGCGCGTACGGATACGGTGCGGCCAGCGCGCCGGAGGAGCGAACCAACCCGTAGGTGCGCGTCTTATGGCGATTGAAGGCGATCTGAATCGCGTCGGCGTAGCGCTGGCCGAGCATTGAGTGCATCTGTTCGCCGTCGGCGCCCGAAGGGAACTTGCTCAGTTCGGGGAACGACCAACTGCCCGTGAAATCGGAGTTGTCACACTCGTCCAGCTTGTAGCCGGAGACGCCTAGCGAAACGTGCTCGCGGTCGTGAAAGTCGCCGAAAAGCTGGCGCGCCTCGGGCTGCAGGAAGTCGGGTGCGAGACCGCCCCACACGGCGAAGTCGCCGCTGTGACTCTTGAGCTGGTCATACAGCGGCGAGGCGGGATTGGTGTAGGCGTGTTCCCAGAGATTCACTTTGTACTGGCTCGCGCCGAGCTGGCGGACCAACTCTCCGGGATTGGGAAACTTGGCGCTCCAGACGAAGGTGCAGGAGTAGGCGTGGCTCTGCCAGCCCGGTTCGAGCCCGAGCACGTCGCACGGAATCCGGTGCGCCCGCAGGTCTGCGCCCATCTTGAGGACTTCCTGCTGGTTGAAGCGGCCGTCGCAGCGATACCACATGCCCAGCCCCCAGCGCGGAGGCAGCGCACCGCCGCCGGAAAACAGGTTGTAGCGCTGGACCGCGGCACGCATGGTGGGGCCGCCGAAAACGTAGACGTCCACGCCGCCCGCCTCCGGGATCTCGACCAGGATCTCGCCCTTCTCGCCCATGCCCCGTTCGCGAAACACGGCGGGCAAGTCACCGGCCGTTGGCCCGTCCGGATTTGCCGCGCCGGCCGTGGACGGCGGCTCGCCCACGTGCCGCGTGCTGCCGCAATAGAAGGTCGCATAACGCGCCGTATCCACCAGGACGCCGTAGCCCTGCGTGGTCACGTAGAACGGCACGGGGGCGTGGGAATCACCCGAATCGATGCGCGGATCGGCGTTGACACGCAGTTTCTTATTCAGCCCGCGCTGGATAAAGGACTGCAGTTGGAGCCCAAGCCCATAGACGATCTCGCCGGGTGCCAGCGGCAGGCGTACCAGAAAGCCGCGTTTGGATGGAACGCCCTCGGGAGTCACGGGAGTGGCGTGGAGCGTCCCGAGTTTGCGCAGCCCATCGGCAGCCGGCGGATAGTGGCGCGACGAGACTGGCGTGATCTGCTCCGGCACGCCCAGCGTAAACTTCCAGACGCCGGGGTGGACTTGCTCGGGAGGCCGGGTCACGGCGGCTCCGGAAAGAGCAGGCACCAGAACGCCAGGAGCGGCGGCCAACGAGATGAAACTACGCCTTCGCATGGTGTAGCCATCATACAAGCGACCCGGTTCGGCGGGGCGGCGCACCCGCGCCCGCCCGCTCCACGCGAGTTTATGCGCTCTGCTTGGCGCAGTGCTTTTCAAAAGCGTCGATCAACAGCTTTGCGATTTCGGGCGCCTGGCGCGCTTCGATGTCGTGCCGGTGAATCATCGCCACGGGCTTGCCATTCCTGAAGATGGCCATGGAGGGCGAGGAAGGCGGCAAAGGGCTGAGCAGTTCGCGGACCCGCGCCGTGGCTTCGACGTCGGCTCCCGCAAAGACCGTGGCGACCGCGTCCGGCTTGGCGTTGCCGTATTTCAGCGCCAGCCCAATAGCTGGCCGGGCTTTGCCAGCGGCACAGCCGCAAACTGAGTTGACCACCACGAGCACGGTCTCGTGAGCGGCGAGCGCCTGATCAACTTCGGAAGGTGTGCGGGTCTCGACCGCGCCAAGCACGGCGAGTTCCTGCCGCATGGGGTAGATGAGATGTTCGGGGTATGGCATTCCCCTTCAGTGTGGCCTACCGTACCACGAAGTCAACGAAACGCTCCCAGACGGTTTGGGAGGGTGGATAACCGGTGCCGAACGAGCGCCGAAAGGGACTGGTGTCCCGGGGTGAGCGTTCCATACCCGTCCAATTCAGGAGGGAACGAAGCTTTCAGCGGTACCGCCCGCAGAGCGCGTTCCAACGTACTCGCAACGGATCGCCAAAGGCGGCTATGCCGTTCCAGAGACTCACTTTGGTGCCCTCAGCATTATTCCATCTGACGGCGACTTCCTGGAACTTGTAGCCCAATCGGCGCGCGATGAAAAGCAGTTCCACGTCGAAGCCAAATCCGTTCAGGAGTTGGCGTGCCGCCATTGCCCGGGCGGCCTCGCGGCGGAACAGCTTGAACCCGCACTGCGTGTCGCGGTAGGGGAGTCCCGTCCCCAGGCGCATCACGAAGTTGAACACGCGTCCGCTGAATTCGCGCCAGCGGGGCTGATGTGTACCGATCAGCGTCCGGTCGAGGGCGCGCGAGCCGATGGCTCCGTCCGCGCTGGAAGCCTTGACCGCAGCCTCCAACCGCGCGAGATCGTCGATGGGGGTGGAGAGATCGGCGTCGGTGAACAGCACCCACTCGTAGCGCGCCTTGAGCAAGCCTTGGCGAATGACGTAGCCTTTGCCGTGATTGAGTGGATTAGTTAGCAACCGCACGACGGGTGAATGTGTGCTGAAATCGCGGGTCAGCGCGGCCGTGGCGTCGCTTGAACCATCATCGACCACGAGGATCTCCGCCTGGTCGAAGTGCCGCTGCTCCAAGTACGCGCAAAGGGTCTGCAGCGTGGCTGGAAGCCGGCGTTCTTCGTTGTAGGCGGGAACGATTATGGAGAGCGAGCGCAATCAGAAATTATAATGATGTTTTGAAGGAGTTTCCAATTGTCCCTTGAGCAGGAGCAGTTCGAGCAGCGCTTTGCACGCATACGCGAGATCGAAGCGCTCGGTTTTCGGCCCTACGGTCAGCGCTTTGAGTTCACTCACACGGTGCCCCAGGTGCTGGCGGACTATGCCGCCAAGACGGCGGAAGAGATCGACGCTGCCCACCCCGAGGTGCGCGTGGCCGGGCGCGTGCTGACCATTCGCCGTATGGGCAAGGCCGGGTTCATGCACCTGCAGGGGGCCGGTGAGAAGCTCCAGGTCTACATCAAGAAGGACGCGCTTACGGAGAGCGAATTCGCGCTTTACAAGCTGCTGGACCTGGGCGACGTCATCGGAGTGGAAGGCTACCTGTTCCGTACCAGAACGGGCGAACTGTCGGTTCACGTGGAGAAACTCACCTTCCTTTCGAAGAATCTGATGGGGCTGCCCGAGAAATTCCATGGTTTGGAAGATGTCGAGATCCGCTACCGCCAGCGCTATCTCGACCTGATCGCCAACCCCGAAGTGCAGACGGTTTTCCGCACGCGCGCAAAAGTGGTTGGCTCACTACGGCGGCAACTCGAAGAGCGCGGCTTCATCGAGGTGGAGACACCGATGATGCAGTCGCTGTACGGCGGCGCCGCAGCGCGGCCCTTCGTCACACATCACAACACGCTCGACATCGATTTATTCTTGCGGATCGCGCCCGAGTTGTATCTGAAGCGCCTGATTTCGGGCGGGATGGAACGCGTGTTCGAGATCAACCGCAGTTTCCGCAACGAGGGCGTCTCGACCAGGCACAATCCCGAGTTCACGATGCTCGAGTTCTATCAGTCCTACACGGACTATCGCGGCATGATGCACCTGACTTGCGAACTGCTGAAGCAACTCGCCATCGACGCCACCGGGAGTCCGGTGGTGGAGTTTCAGGGCCAGCAGTTGGACTTCGGCAGCGTACGCCGCTACTCGGTGCGCGAGGCGGTGGTCGAGTTCTGGCAGGGGCCGGACAAGCCTACACCGGAGCAAGTCCGCGACGCCGCCTGGCTGGCCTCGAAGAGCGGCAAAGCGACTCCTGGTGAACAGTTGATGGATTTGTTCGAGCGGCACAGCGAGCAGGCGCTGATCCAGCCGACGATCATCTACGAATACCCGGTGGAAGTGTCCCCGCTGGCCAAGCAAAACGCGGACGACCCTACGATGACGGACCGCTTCGAAGTGTTCGCGGCCGGCATGGAGATCGGCAACGCTTATACCGAGTTAAACGATCCGAACGAACAGCGCCGCCGCTTCGAGAGTCAGTTAGCCATGCGCGAGCGCGGCGACGACGAAGCGCACCAGATGGACGAGGACTTCCTGCGCGCGCTGTGCTACGGCATGCCGCCCACAGGCGGCGAGGGCCTGGGCGTGGATCGACTGGTGATGCTGATGACCAATTCGAAGTCGATCCGGGACGTGATTCTGTTTCCGCAACTGCGGCCCGAAGGCGAAATCGGAATCGCGCAATGGCTGCGTGAAGCCACCGACAAACCAGTGGCCACACCCGCCCCGCAGGTGTAGGGCTACGCGCCATGCTACAGTCCTTCGAATTGTTCGTCGCGGCGCGCTACCTCAAAGCGAAGCGCCAGCAGTCGGTGATCTCGCTGATCACCATCATCTCCGTGCTCGGCGTCGCGGCGGGCGTGATGGCCCTGGTAATCGCGCTGGCGGTGAACAACGGATTCCGCGCAAGTCTCGAAACGAACCTGCTGAGCGCGACACCACACGTCGTGATTCTCGAGAAGGAGCCGTCTTCGGGCATCGCGGATTGGCGAGAGTTATGCGAGAAGCTGCGCCGGTTGCCCGGGGTGACGTCGGCCGAGCCGGCGCTGTACGGCAAGGTGTTCGCCACCGGGCCGCAACAGCGGTCGGCCGAAGTCACGCTGAAAGGGGTACCCCTGGACGCGGCAGTGATGCAGCAACTGCGCCGCAACATCAAGAAGGGATCGCTCGACGACTTGCGGAGGGACGTGCGCGGCTTGCCGACGATTGTTCTGGGTTCGCATCTCGCTGAAAAGACGGGCATGTTGCCAGGCTCAGTACTGCGCGTGGATAGCCCGCAGGGCGAAATGACGCCTTTCGGCTTGCGCACCGGCACATTCGAGTATCGCGTCGCGGCCATCTTCGAATCCGGATTCTACGATCTCGACAACCAGTTCGCTTTCGTCTCGCTGGAGCAGGCCCAGAAGCTCTTCTCGACGGGCGACCTGGCGAACGCAATCGAGTTGAGGGTGGCCCATGTCGATGATGCGCCGGCCATCGCGCAGCGGGCCGAGGCGCTGATCGGGCCTAAGCTCGGCGCGACGAACTGGATGGAACAGAACCGCCAACTGTTGACTGCCCTGCGCCTCGAGAGAACCGTATCCACCATCACCATCGGCCTGATTCAACTGGTCGCGGCGCTCAACATCCTGACGGCGCTGGTAATGTCCGTGATGGAGAAACGCCGCGACATTGCGGTGCTGATGTCTTTGGGTGCGCGCCAGTCGCAGATTGCGCGCATCTTCATTGCGCAGGGGTTGCTGATCGGGGCCTGCGGCGTGGTGCTGGGCCTGGTGGGCGGATATGGCCTGAGCTTCCTAGCGGACCACTACCGCTGGATCGCCCTGGACGAGGAACTGTACTCAATCGCCTACGTGCCGTTCGAACCGCACTTCATCGACGCATTGTGGATCTCGGCCGCGGCGATGGCGGTTAGCCTGCTGGCTACACTACACCCCGCCCGCTCGGCTACCCGGCTGATGCCGGTTGAAACGCTACGCTACGAATAGGGCTGGTTAATGCTTCTATAAGCTAGCAGTGTAGATGGTCTATTTATACACCTCTTAGAAGTGGTGCATAGCTCCGGCTTTCACGTACTGAGGTTGGTCAACGACCCGAGCCTGTCTCCGGAAGCGAGCACGGACAGTGCTGAACCGGCGGGTCTGCTCCAGCTAAGTCAATCACCATCAATCACATAACAACTCGGACCAGGGCGGCCTGAGAGCTTTGACTTGGTCTCGACTTACCGGCAAAGACTAGGCGGGGACGTTGCCCCGCTACGGGCGCGCCGTGAAACCCGTTTCATAATTCAGGTAATCAGTACAAAAAGTCTCAAATCCGTGTTACAGTGATTACATTTTACAGGCTCGGAATGTGGTTCGAGGCTAGTTCCCGGGCGCAGAAAGCGCACCTCGTCGTGACGGAGTCCACCGTTCAGGACTCAATCAGAGCGGATGGCCCACCGCCAATAGCGTAATTAGAATTCTTCGGGAGGTCTGAGTGAATTGCTTTATGTCCCTCGTCAACAGGGGCCTTCGCGGGACGGTTTTGATCTCGCTGGCACTCCTGGCGTTGTGTTCTTTCTCATTGCTTGGACAGGAGACCACCGGAAAGGTAGCGGGCCGCGTGCTCGACCCTTCCGGCGCTGCTGTTCCTAATGCCAAGGTCGAATTGTCGGGCGGCGCTCTGCCCAGCGGCTACACTGTCGTGACGACGACCGGCGGCGATTACACGTTTTCGCAGGTTCCCATTGGAAACGGCTACAAGGTGTCGGTCACAGCCTCGGGCTTCAGAACCGCAACCAAGTCGAACCTGTCGGTGACTGTGGGTGTTACCGCATTTCTTGAAGTCAAACTGGAAGTCGGCCAGATCACTGAAACGGTCGTCGTCGCAGCGGACGCAGCGATGGTCGATACTTCCTCCAGTTCGTCCGCGGTCACGGTGGATTCCAGTTTCTTCGACATGCTGCCGAAGGGCCGGAGTTTTTATGATCTGATTTCGATCGCCCCAGGCGCGCGCGCCGAAGGCAAGAGCGGCGGCGTCCAGATCGATGGCGCTTCCGGTTCCGAGAACACCTACTACCTGGACGGCATGGAAGTCACCAGCATTCAGAGCGGCGTTCTGGACGGCCAGAACAGGATTCCGGTGGAGTTCGTTCAGCAGTTGCAGGTGAAGAACGGCGTAACCGAAGCGCAGTACGGCGGCGCGATGGGCGGCGTAGTGAGCGCGGTGGTCAAGAGCGGATCGAACGAGTTCCATGGCGAAGTGGGAACCTACTTCAACAACGACGCCATGCAGGCTCGTCCGCGCGTTGGACTGGAGTTGGATCCTTTCGACGACAACAAGGCGCTGTATTACCAAAACACGCTGGATTCCTACAAAACCTGGAACCCGGTCTTCAACTTCGGCGGACCGCTGATCAAGAACAAGCTGTTCATGTTTG
>CAIVVT010000255.1 GCA_903909435.1 uncultured Acidobacteriia bacterium
CCTGGAGACGAATACGCGTCTTTCAAGTCGTCCTGCTTCCAGTCGGCAAAGAGCTTGATCGGCTCTGAATAAGTGCCGAACAGTTGGACGTCCCATTCGTTGTCGTGGAAGAAGCGAAACGGGATGCCCGAGTCGTCTTCCACCACTACGTCGCTCTGCTGCAGGATGACGTTTCGGATGGTTGAGAAATACGGCTTGTGCATCAAATACGATGCCGATTTTAGCAGCGTCTTCACCGAGTGCAGCTGCTCCAGATAGCGCATGGCGGCGGGCCGTTTCTTGATCGTATCGCTGAGGTTCAGTCCGAGATAGGTGAGCTTGCTTTGGCGTCCGTTGGCGTCTGAGAAGAAGATCGTGACTCCGCGGACCTCACGCTTCGCGGGCGGGGCATCAGGCGCCTTGACCAGACCGCCCCGGGATGTGACCTCAACCGGAATCAGATCTTCCACCGTGAATCCGCTACGGGCGATGTAGAGCAGCAAAACCGGGGTAATGCCGCCCACCCCGTCGCCGCTGAAATCCTCTTCCATCTCCTCGGTTTTGAAGAAGCCGAGGGCAACTGCGGAGCGCAGGCTCTGGCGCACCCCAGACCAGTATGCGGGGGTATATCCTTCGATGGAGTCAGGCAGTTTCCCGGCCGGCTCGAGTCCGATCATGATGTACTCGCTGGCCGACGGATACACTGCCAACAGCGTCGCCGCATCGGGCCCACCAAAGGGATAGAACGCGACACCATCCTTCGCCGCATTGGCCACGTTCTGACTGGCCCAGGCGTCGATCTTGCTTAGATAACGCGCCTTCAGCAACTTCCATTCCGAGTCGGCGGCCCGGGCATGATTCTTCCATTCCGCCTTTTGTTCGGCGGTCAGATTCGCGTTCGACGGCGCGCTCAGGCCGGCGATCATTTTGGCCGTCGCATCCCACTCGCCCGATCCCGTAGCGCGGCGTTCGAGCGGCTTCTCAGGCGGCCCCGGCGCCGTCTCGTTGGACGGTCTTGACGATCGCACGCCACAGCCACAGCAAACACACGCCAGGATGAATAAAACGAGCCGAGACTTCATACGAATAAGGGGACCCCTTCGGAGCAAGCCGATGATTTCCTCAGCCTATCAGATGGCGCTGAAATGCGGGATGAATGCGGTTGGAAGTCGCGGAGCTGTAAGCGCGGGCAGCAAATTGAAACGGCGCAGAGCTAAGCCCTGCGCCGTGCAAACGTCGCAAATCGAAACCGCCACTGATTCGTTGCCAGGTTAGTCCCTGCGTTTCAGGGTCGGACGTTCGTCGGGATCTTCCTTGGTCTTCGTGTTGGAAGTGTCGTCTCCGTCGATCGTCGTCGTGCCAGCACCCGGAGCTTTGCGCAAACGCGGACGGTTGGGATCGTCGGGGGTGGCCTTGTGGCGATTCTCGAGCATCAGGAGCCGGTCCCGGACATCGTCGAATTCCGAAGTCGTCACGACGTACTCGGGCTTTTCCTTTAGGTACTTAGCGATCATTTCCTGCACCTTCACGATCCGGTCGCCGGTCGGCGGATGGCTCATGAAAACCTTCGAGATGGTGCCCGGTTTGCGCTTCTCCATGGATTCGAGGCGCTCGAACATCTCGACGAAGCCGTTCGGATCGTAGCCCGCCTTGTACATGTACTGCAGGCCGAGCATGTCGGCTTCAGATTCAAATTCGCGGGAAAACTTCAGGAAGCCCACGGGGATGGCGATGGACGCCGCCTGCCGGATACCATAACCGGCCCAGCCGCCCATAAATATCAGCGGGATGGTCGCCAGATTGACGATGCCGCCGCGCGTGGCTTGCCGCGTGCCGTGACGCGCCGCGATGTGCGCGATCTCATGGCCCATCACGCCCGCGACTTCGGCTTCGTTTTCCGCCAGCTTGATCAGTCCCGTATTGACGAAGAAAAAACCGCCGGGCAACGCCATCGCGTTAGGCTCGTCGGTCTCCAGGACTTTGATGCTGACCGGCACCTTGACGTCGGAATTGCGCACGATGTTCTGGCCGACGCGGTTCACGTATTCCGTGATGATCGGGTCGTCCACGATCTTGGCCTGGCGCTCGATCTCCATGGCGTACTGCTTGCCCATGGCGATCTCTTTCTCCATCGAATACCAGTTCACCCGGCCATCGACTTTGCGGTTGCCGATCTCGTCGGGATCATGCTTTTTGTCGTCGGCAGGCAGCACGACCACGGTCATCGCGGCGATAACCAGGATCGAGAGAATCGGACGAAAACCCCGAAGACTCATGGCGCTCTCCAGTCGGGCTTGGGAATCTGGACCCAGTATAGTCGATACGACCCTGAACCCGTTCCCGCCCCTATGGTCTCTAACGTACATTCAGATAGATGGGTTACGACAATCAACAGATGCAGCCGCCGGAACTTTCCGGTGTGGCAAAGAATACCACGCTTTCCACGCAATATCGAGCCGAATTCCCGGTGGCAGAGCGGTTCACCTACCTGAACCACGCCGCCGTCGCTCCGCTGCCACGGCGCACGGCCAAGGCGATGCAGGAGTTTGCGGAGGACGCCTGCCTGAATGGTTCGTTCCACTACCCGGCGTGGATGGCCACGTGCGAGGGCGCACGGGCTTCCGCCGCTCGTCTGGTCAACGCGTCGGTCGGCGAGATCGCTTTCGTCAAAAACACCTCGGAGGGGATCGCGACTGTGGCGTTGGGTTTCCCGTGGCAGGCGGGCGACAAAATCGTCGCTTTCAAGGAGGAGTTTCCCGCCAATTTCTACATCTGGAAGAAGTTGGAGGAGTGGAAAGGCGTTCAGGTGGAGTGGCTCTCCTGCTTCGACTCCCTGGAGAACATCGAGCGGGCTGCGCGGGGAGCACGCTTGCTGGCCATCAGTTTTGTCCAGTACCTGAGCGGCTACCGGGCCGACTTGGCCGCCATCGGCGACATCTGCCGGCGCGAGGGCGTGTTCTTCTTCGTGGATGCGATTCAGGGGCTCGGCGTATTTCCGCTGGACGTGCGGGCGATGAACATTCAGGCCTTCGCCGCCGATGGACACAAGTGGCTGCTCGGCCCTGAGGGGCAGGGCTTGCTGTACGTTCAGCAGGACTGGCAGGATCGGATTGAGCCTGTGGAGTTTGGCTGGACCACAGTGGCGGGCTTCGCCGATTACGCCTCGCGGGACATGACTCCGCGCCACGATGCGGGTCGCTATGAATGCGGCACACTCAACACCATCGGCCTGCACGGGTTGCGAACTTCCCTGGATTTTGTGCTTGAGGTCGGCGTCGATCAGATCACGGCTGCGGTCGAGGCATTAGGTAATCAGATTGCCGCAGGCGCTGCCAAACTCGGGTACGCGGTCTGCGGTCCGACCCGCACAGCCACGACAGGCTCAGGAATCGTCAGCATTCGCCATCCCGAGTTGGACGCGCGGGTGGTGCATGCCCGTCTGCGCGACCAGGGATTCCTGGCCGCACCCCGGCAGGGTTGGGTGCGGCTTTCCCCGCACTTCTACCTCTCCGCGGAAGACATCGACCGGATGTTGGCAGCACTGCCGTCTTGAGTGCAAAAAATGGCCGCCACCGACTGTTGTCAGCGATGGCGGCTTTCTCGATCTATTTGCTGGTGCGAGTTTGAACTACCGTCCGGTCTGGACCTTTGGTGTGGCTAGGTAGCCAACAATCTGGTCCTTTTTAACTTCGTTGACCACGATCTCGTACGGCTGACGAGCCTTGGAAGTGTAGAACTGCAGAGGCTCGTTGACGCTCTTGTCCTTCTTCTCTGTTTTCTTGTCGTCGGCAGTGACTTCGATCGTATAGCGATTCTTCTTGGGGTCGGACTTCTTCAGGAACAGCAGGATGTCGCCGACGCGCTGCGGGGCCTTCGTTTTCCCGAGATTGAATTCAAAGTAGTTGCGATCGTTGAGCGCCTTCAACGCGGCCAGTTCTTTGCCGTTGGTGGCGATCAGGCCGCTTTGCACTCCCAGATCGCCCTTCGTGGATTGAAGATTGGCGATGGTCTTGTCCAACTCGGCTTTAGTGGAGGCGACGTCCGTCTTAACGGAGGATACGTCGGAGGAGACCTGGCCGATTTTTGTGGTGGCGTTCTCCTCAACCTTGGTGATCTGGGTCTCCATTTCCTTGGTCGCTGCCCGCTGCTGTTCGGCTAACTGGCGTGTCAGTTCTTCTGCGCGCTTGGTGGCGTCCACTTTGGCTTGGCCCGCTGCCTGATTCGCTTCCTTCTTGGCCTCAGTCAGCCGGGTCTGCAAGTCCTCGATGTTCTTCTTCGCGGCGGCGCTCGTGACGTTGCCGGTCTCACGCACGCGACCCACTTCGGTGAGCAGCGAATCCTGGACCTTGGCCAACTGCGTCTTCAATCCGTCAATCTGCAAATACAGGAAGATGTTAGCGATGATGAGCGCAATAACCGCTCCAAACAGGATCGCCGTCTTCAGGCCGGAGTTGTCGGGTTGGCTGGGCGGCAGTGTGTAGCCGGGTTGAGGGGGCTGAGGGGTATAGGGTGTCTGTGACACTGAAAGGTCTCTCCTTCGACGGACTACGGGCGAAACCGCCAGGCTTTATGGTGCCCGCTAGGCTTCTTTCCATGGAAAGAGCGGTTTGCTTTCATCCTATCACCGGGGACGCAGCCAATAACCTTCCCGTTTCTCCTGACTCGGCTGATCCCCTGGATTTGGGGGAGTTACTCCCCTGTTTCCGGGGCATCCGGGCGGGCCTGGATGCGCGGTCTCGCGAATTCGAGATACTCCTGCGCGGGGATTCCCGGCTCGAAACACCTGCGGCAGCGTGCCTCGTACAGGCCTGAAGCGCCGACCACAATTAAGGCGTCGCTCTCGACCAGGCGCTGCGTGTGCTTGGCCGGATTGCCGCAGCGCATGCAGATCGCCAGCGTCTTCGTGATCGATTCGGCCAGGCACAGAAGATCTGGCAGAGGGGCGAACGGACGTCCCATGTAGTCGGTGTCCAGACCGGCGACGATCACCTGCTTTCCGCCATCGGCCAGCGTTTGCGCCACCTCCACCAATCCCGGTCCCAGGAAGTTCGCCTCGTCAATTCCGATCACCTGGGTGCGCGGATCGGTGAGCGTGAGGATCTGACCGGCATCGTCCACAACTTCCGACTTCATGCGCGTGTCCGCATGGCTGACGATTTCGTCGTTGGAATAGCGCACGTCGATGGAAGGTTTGAACACCTGCACCCGGCGGCGGGCAATCATCGCCCGCCTCAGCCGGCGGATCAGTTCTTCGCTCTTGCCCGAGAACATGGGCCCGCAGACGACCTCGATCCATCCGACGTGACCCGTTACAACGTCCATACAGGTCAGGGTATCGCTTGCCGCTCTCCCTTCGCCTCCTCGCCAGCGGAATTACTTGGGGTCATTTTTGACAAGACAATACGCGAATCGATCCCATCGAAAGATCCAGCGCAAGATAAGTTCTCAAGCCAGGCTGGATTCTTTGCTTGCTGGCAAACGGCTACCGCGGCCGCGCCGCACGGTCAAAACTGCGTAGCCACCTGTACCAGGCATATGCGGGTACGCCATTAGATTGATTTATAAATGATTGATTTTAAAGACAAAAAACCGGCGTGGACTCGGAGGAAGATCCACGCCGGAAAATCGCCAGCCTAAATCGGAGGAAAGCTGGCAGCTCGTACCAAGAGTACGCTCTGGGAAGGATCGTAACATAGGTGTCAAGCGCTGAACACAGCGGTTAGTACTACGTACCCGCATACCGCAGTGCACTCCCTGCGACACTAGACCATGAAGAAAAGGCTGAGCCTGGGCAAGCCCGATTTCTCGTAGACCTTTCTGTCCAGGAAGCTCTTTTCCAGACGCATCAGCTGATCGGTGGACATCTTGCTGCGATAGGCCCTGAGTTGGAGGTCCAGTTCACGTCGCATCTCAAACAACTCGTCGTCTGTCAGCCGGGTCCGGGCGATGGCGGCCATTTTCTCTTCAATCGCGGACAGCCGTTGATCGAGTTGCTGCAAATCGCGCAGTTGCTCTTCCAGCACGTCGAGCAGTCGCGCTATTGAAGCAGCGATCTCTTCGTAGCCTGCCAGCGAAGCGACGGTGGCCAGCGCTTTTTCGAGATGGGTGCGAACCAGTTCGGGCGGAAACGGGCTCTCCGCCGGGGCTGAGCCCTCACCCGCAGGCAATCCCTTGGCCATGGACTCGGCTTCTTTCAAGACCGCCTGTGCGCAATAGGCCAGGGAGTTCACAGCCTGTGTGCGCGTCTTCTTTTGACGCCACTTATTGAAGGCCGCGTCGATGCCGCGCAAGACCGCCTCCAGCGGCACGCCCCCGTTCTTCCAGGACTCGATCAGCGCCCAATCCAGCGGGGACATGAGAAACAGGGCCGTACCCCGGGCCTGCTGGAAGTGCTCTTCCACTTCAGTGAAGTAGTTGAAGTAGTTCAGACGCCAATCTTGAGAATCGTCGCTCATTTCAGCTTGGGCCTGCGCTCCCAGATCAAGCGCAAGCCGTCCAGGGTCAGATCTTCGTCCAGATGCTGAATATACTTTGAGGTAGCGACAATCAGAGAGGCCTGTCCGCCCGTGGCGATCCGCTTTGTGTGTGGTCCCAATTCGGCAATAACGCGCTCCAGCAGACCGTCGATCATGCTGACAATGCCGTAATACAACCCCGATTGAATACTGCCCACCGTGTTCGTGCCGATGACCTTCTCGGGCTCGCGGAATTCAACCATTGGCAGTCTGGCGGTTTTGGAGAACAGGCCGGTGATCGCCATTCCAATGCCGGGGCAGATCATGCCACCCAGGAACTCGCCCTGTTCGGAAACGACGTCGAAATTGATGGAGGTTCCCAGATCCACTACGACGCACGGCCCGCCGTACTTGTGGAAAGCCGCCGATGCGTTCACCATGCGATCGGCGCCCACTTCGCGCGGAGAGTCGTACAGGTTGTCGAGCCCCGTTTCTGTGGACGGTCCGACGAAGAACGCCTTCGTGTTGAAGTAGCGCAGCGCCATCGCCTTCAGCGGCGCGTCGATAATGGGCACCACGCTGGAAACGATGAAGCCATCCACCTGCGCCAGATTCAGCCGTTCCAGCGAGAACAGGTTGCGCATCAGGATGCCCCACTCGTCGGCGGTCTGGTCCCGGTCGGTGCGCAGCCGCCACTTCGTGACGATGCGCTCGCCTTCGAAGACGCCGATGGTGACGTTACTATTGCCCGCGTCGAGTGCGAGAAGCATCTTGTAACATCATAGCCACCGTCGCATTGACGCCACCGGCGGAATCCGCTGGCCCGGTATCAACTCCAGGGCGACTCAATCGTATATCGGCCGTACGCCGCCCGCAGTAACCACCGTCTCACTGCCGTCATCCGATTGCAGTCGCAGGAAGCCGTCGGCGGTCAGCCCGGCCGTGATGCCGCGCACCAGCCCGCCCGGCATGTCGACTTCTACCCGCTTGCCCTCGACGTAGCTGGAAGCGGCGGAAAACAGTGTCAGCACCGGGACCGCGCCGCCCGTAGCCAGAATCCTCGCATTGCTGTCAATCGAGGTCGCGAGCGCGGCCAGCAGCGCCTCGCGGCGGAACGTGTCGCCGGTTTCGATTCGCAGGGACGTCGCGATCTCGCGCAGTGGGGCGGGGAACTCCGTCTGGTTCACGTTGAGCCCAACACCCGCTAGAATCGCGCCGTCGTGGAGTTGTGTCAGGATGCCGCACACCTTCCGCTCGTTGATCATTACGTCGTTGGGCCAGCGCAGGTCGGGCGACAGGCCGGTCAGCATTTTCAACACGTCGGCGACCGCCACGCCCAGTGCCAGCGTGACCACCGGCAGACGCCTCGGAGGCAGGTCGATGCGCAGGATCTGGGTGAAGTAAAGCCCTTCGGCTTCGGGCGAGTGCCAGTTGCGTCCCTGCCGCCCCTGGCCGGTCCGCTGCAACTCCGCGCCAACGATGGTCCCACCGGGCGCGCCCTCGCCTGCCAGACGGGCGGCCTCCCGCATCGTGGTGTCGATCTCGGGATGCCACTCAATGCGGTTTCCCGGCATCCGGGAGCGCACTTGTTCGAGATCGAAAGCCATGCCTAGAGGGTAGCAACACGAGTGGCCAGGCTGGCTACGCCAGGTATGCGGCGTCCTCACTGCGCGCGGGGCAGCCCCGGAGCGTGGCTTCGAATTCACTTTGTATTCAGCGGACCGACAGGTTACAATTCACTCCTGCCGTTTATTCCGTACCAGCTTATCCGGCTTCATTGAGTGGCCGGTTTTCAGAAGGAGCCCCCGTACCTTTGGCGCTGTCGCATCCCGATCATACGAGCCGTACAATTGCGGTTTGGCTACCGCTCACCTTGGTTTTCGCCGTGCTCTTGTGCGGTTGCAGTGGCGCCAGGCAGGCCCAGCTGGGGCGGCCTCCCGAGGCAGTACAAAGCCCTCCCGCGTCGCCTGCTCCGGCAACCGTGGAGCCCGAACCTAAGTCTGATGGCGGGGGTGGCGGTGGTGCGGTGACCAGGGCCCGGCACAAGCGACGGGGCGCGCCGCAGGGCGGCATGGAAGTTCCTGAGCCTCCGCCTCCCCCGCCTCCTCCGCCTCCCCCTTCCGGGGTGCCGAAAACTGATCTCCAACCGACGGGTTCTTCCGATCCGATGCCGGCTTTCGAATGGCCCCCGCCGCATCCCTCGGAGGAGTACGTTCTGCCACACAACATCTTCGGGGACGATTCGCGGAAGATCCGCTACTCGGATGTTGACCGCATGCTCGTCGCGGCGCTGGCGGCTGGCGGATACAGCGCGAAGAACTACTACTCCGTCCCGCGAGGATTCGCACTCGCCACCCGGATCGAGCAGATCAACGAGGACGGTACGCCGAAAATGCCCCCTGCGCGCTTTGCACTCGAACCGGAGGCGGTATCCATCCTGCGGCCGATGGACTACCTCAAGGCCCTGCTGAAGGGCGTCCCGGGGTTCTACCGTGTGATCGTGTTCATCGTGACCGACATTCCGCTGCGGGCTTCCGGCGCGCGGCCGACCGAGGCCGAGGCAACCGTCTGGGTGAGTTCGGGCCAGAGCGTACTCGACAGGCACGTCGGAGATATTGAATTCACCGCCGACGCCAACTGCACCGCGCTGGTTTACGAGTTCATGCGCAAGCCCGGCGCCGATTCATCCGCCACGGAGTTCTCGTCGCCCGGACATCTGGATGCGATGACGCACCTGGTGAAGTCGGGGATCTGGCGCGGCTTTGGAGCGCACTAAATGGCGGTGCTAGCCGCGAAGGGAAGAGTACGGTGACTCGAATTGCAGTTCAACGCGGGTCGAATTCCCGCGCAGACGATTTGGACACGGCTGGATTTCAGGGTCTGGATTCGGTGCGCACCAAGCTCGCTGTTGTCTGGTTCTCGGGCGCCTGCCTGATTCTCCTGCTGGTGGTTCTGCAGACGCTGAACGGCCGTTATGGCGACCACGTGCAGGAGGCCTGGACGTGGCTGATGCCCAATCTCATGCCCACACTGGGAACCATCCTGGCGGGGCTCGGCTACACCGCGCTGGACCCGCACCGGTCGCATGCGATGGTGCGGTCCAGTTTCTCCCTGCTGTCGCTATGGATCTCGGCCTTCTACCTGGTCTTGGTGCTGCTCACGATCCTGATTGCGCCGACCCGGCCTGAGGGAGTGACCGGGAAGGGAGCGGTCGAGTTGATGCACACCGCCAACCTGTGGCTGGGGCCGTTGCAGGGGTTGGTGGCTACGGCCCTGGGAGTGCTTTTTGCCTCCAAGCAGAAGCGGCGAACGGGCAAGCCAGCGGACGAAGTGAGCGATGCGGCGGACTAGGGCGCAATTATTCCAGCGCCAGCCTGAAGTTAATATCGAGCGCATTCGCCGAGTGCGTGATGGCCCCCGCGGAAACGAAATCCGCTCCCGCTTCGGCATAAGCCCGTGCCGTCTCGAGCGTGATTCCGCCCGATAGCTCGATGCTCGCCCGCCCGCCGATTCTCGCGATCCACTCGCGCGCCTGCTCTGGCGTGAGGTTGTCGAGCAATAGCCGCTGCGCTCCGCATTCGAGCGCCTCGTCCAGTTCCGCGATTGTTCGCACTTCGATTTCGACGGGGATCGCCTGGCCCGCAACAGCGGCGAGGGCGGCCCGCACTCCACCGGCCGCCGTGATGTGGTTGTTCTTGATCAGAATTGCATCGAACAGGCCCTGGCGGTGGTTCGTGATGCCCCCGGCGGCCGAGGCCAGCTTCTCTAAAACGCGCAGTCCCGGCGTGGTCTTGCGCGTGTCCAGGACGCGGCACTTCGTTCCCGCTAAGGCATCCGCGAAATGGCGTGCCAGCGTGGCGACACCCGATAACCTCTGGATGAAGTTGAGCGCCGTGCGTTCGGCGGTTAGCAGCGTTCGCGCGGAGCCGTGCACACGCGCCAGGCACTCACCCGGCACAGCGCGCTCGCCGCTCGATTTCAGCAATTCGACGCTCGCGACTCCGGTCATCTGGCCGTAGATCAGCGGCAGCAGTTCCGTACCCGCCACCACCATCGGCTCCCGGGCGTAGAATGCGCCAGAGGCGTCGCGGCCGGCGGGCACGGTCAGCGTGGTGGTGATGTCTCCGGTCCCGATGTCCTCCGCCAGCGCGGCTTGCACGGCGCGGATCACGTCGGGATGCGACAAGTCGAACATGAGTCATGCCTCCTCGGGCAAAATCAACCGGCGGCGTGCCCGTGGCGCACGCTTTAGCGTGCTGTGTGGACACTCAGGTCCACGTCCGGAAAGATGCCGGCAAGAGTGCCGGCACTGCACGCTAAAGCTTGCGCCACAAACGCGGCAAAAGCGGCGGCTAGGCTTCCGGCCCGGCCAATGCGGCGCGGCTACGCTCGATCTGCGTCTCGTAATCGGCTAGCTTCGTGCGCATTTCTTCGATCACGTGCGCTGGAGCCTTGGCTGTGAACTTCTCGTTGCTCAGTTGGCGAAGCGTGTTCTCCACCACTTTAGTCAACTGCTCAATCTCCTTTTGCAGGCGCAGCTTCATGGCGTCGGCTTGCGCTCCGGAGAGCTTCAGCACGACGTCGAATTCGGGCGTGGATCGTGACGCTCCGGCGGCGTGAGCTTCGCCCGCCGAGGCGAGCGTGAAGGTTGTATTGGTGAGCGCTTCGAGCGCTGCCAATTCACGTTTGGCGAGCGCGGCGGTGGCCTCGTCGTGCGCGTACAATTCGCCTTCCAGCCGTTGCTTTGGATCGAGTTTCTGGTCCGCCCGCAGTGCGCGCGCCGCCGTGATCATCTCCTGTAGCAGCGCCATTTGGCTGGCCGCATTGTCGTTGACTGCCGCCGGGTTGGCTTGCGGATACGCGGCGATGCACAGCGATTCAGGAATGCCCGCGCCGCGCTGCACCAGCCTCTGCCACAGCTCCTCGCTGAGGAACGGCATGACCGGATGCAACAATCGCAGCGCGCACTCGAAGACCCGCAGCAGGTTCGTCAGGTGCACCTGCGCGTCGCTGCCCTCGTTGATGCGCAGCTTCTTGAACTCCACATACCAGTCGCAGAACTCGTCCCAGAAAAAGCCATACAGCAGATCCGCGCACTCGTGAAAACGAAACGTCTTCTGCGCGTGATCCATCTTCGCGGCGACGTCGCTCAGCCGGTGGAAGATCCAGGCGTCTTCGAGCGCCACGGCTCCGCTGGCCGCAAGCGGCGCAGGGGCCAGGGCCTCGATGGAGTCGAGTTGGAGTTGCTCCACCTCGAGCTTCTCCATCTGCATGAAGATGAAACGGGCCGCGTTCCAGATCTTGTTGGCGAAGGCCCGCGAGCTGTTCATGCGCTCTTCGCTGAACACGATGTCGGTGCCCGGCGCGGCTCCGCGCAGCAGAGCGAAGCGCACGGCGTCCGTGCCGTACATCTGGGTCACCACCAGCGGGTCCACCACGTTGCCTTTGGTCTTGGACATCTTCTGGCGCTCGGCGTCGCGCACCAGGCCGTGGATATAGACGGTGTGGAACGGCACGTCGCCCATGCACTCGATGCCCAGCATGATCATCCGCGCCACCCAGAAAAACAGGATATCGAAGCCGGTGATCAGCACCGAAGTCGGGTAGTACGTTTTCAGTTCTTCGGTTTGTTCCGGCCAACCGAGCGTCGAGAAGGGCCACAGGCCGGAGCTGAACCAGGTGTCCAGCACATCCGGGTCCTGCGTGATCTTGTCCGAGCCGCACTTCACGCACACATCCGGAGTGGTGCGGGAGACGGTCACTCCGCTGCAATTCGCGCAGTGCCAGGCGGGGATGCGGTGGCCCCACCACAACTGGCGCGAGATGCACCAGTCGCGGATGTTGTACATCCACTCGAAGTAGGTTTTCGACCAGTTCTCCGGTACGAAAACGATGCGGCCCTCTTCCACCGCCTTGATGGCCGGCTCGGCCAGCGGCTTCATGCTGCAGAACCACTGCGTAGACACCAGCGGCTCCACCACGGTCTTGCAGCGCTGGCAGGTGCCCGCGTTGAGCTTGTAGTCCTCGGCGAGCACCAGCGCGCCTTCCGCCTCCAAATGCGCGAGCACGGCTTTGCGCGCTTCGAAGCGGTCGAGGCCCGCGAACTCGCCCGCCGCGGAGGTCATCGCCGCGTTCCTGTCGATCACCACAATCAGCGGGAGCTTGTGGCGTTTGCCGGCTTCGAAATCGTTGGGGTCGTGAGCGGGCGTCACTTTCACGACGCCGGTGCCGAACTGAGGGTCGGCGAGCGTATCGCAAATGATCGGAATCTCGCGGTTCAGCAGCGGCAGAATCACGCTCTTGCCGTGCAGGTCGAGGTAGCGTTCGTCCTCGGGATGAATGGCCACGGCGGTATCGCCGAGCATCGTCTCCGGCCGCGTGGTGGCGACCGTGACGTAGCGTCCGGGCATGTCCTTCACGCTGTAGCGGATGTGCCACAGCTTGCCTTGGGATTCGACGTGCACCACTTCCAGGTCGGACAGCGCCGTGTGGCAACTGGGGCACCAGTTGACCATGTATTCGCCGCGATAGACCAGGCCCTTTTCGTAGAGCCGCACGAAAACCTCGCGCACCGCGCGCGACAGGCCTTCGTCCATCGTGAAGCGGTTGCGCGACCAGTCGCACGAGTCGCCGATCTGCTGCATCTGGCGCAGGATCGTGCCGCCGTACTGTTCTTTCCAATCCCACACGCGCTTCTCGAACTCCTCGCGGCCGAGGTCCTGGCGCGTGAGCTTCTCGGTCGCGCGCAGGTTGCGCTCCACTACCATCTGGGTGGCGATGCCGGCGTGGTCGGTGCCCGGCAGCCACAGCGTCTGGTCGCCCTTCATGCGGTGCCAGCGCGTAGTGACATCGATTTCGGTGTGCTCCAGCATGTGGCCGATGTGCAACATGCCGGTCACGTTAGGCGGGGGGATGACGAGCGAAAACACCTCTCGCTCCGGAGACGTCAGAGCCGCCGGAGGCGTGAAAAAGCCTTGATCGATCCACCATTGCGCCCAGTGCTGCTCGAAGCGCTGGGGCTCGTACACTTTCTCTAACTGCATGGGAAATCACCAGTTTAGCACGGGGCTTTGACCCTGTCTGAAGTTCGAAATGCGCTCCTGCGCCTAGGTGAACTCCGGTGCAGCCGGAGTCGCGCTTGCGCCTCCCCAACCCCCTTCAGCGCCGGGTCGCGAACGACTGGGCGCGCTCTAGTCCGCTAGCAGCGACTGGCCGCCACCATCGGACGGAAAGTCGTCCACTCCTCGCCTCTGTGAACTCACTTTACGGGGCAAAGGCGGCGTGACCCCGGCCCCTCTTCCTCCCTGCGGCCGAGAATCGCCTTCACTCCCCGATTCAGTCGTATAAAGTAGGTGAATGGCTCTGATTGACGCGATTCAGGAGGCGCTCCGCGCCGAGGGTTTGGACGGCTGGTTGTTCTTCGACCATCACCGGCGCGATCCGCTGGCCTACCGCGTGCTGCAGTTTGAACCGGCCCAGTCCGTCAGCCGCCGCTGGTATTACCTGGTACCCGCGGAAGGCGAGCCGCGCAAGCTGGTGCACAAGATCGAGCCCAACGTGCTGGACCCGCTCAGCGGATCGACCACATATTACTCGGGCTGGCGCGATCAGCGGGTGCACCTGCCGGAACTTCTCGGCGGCTGCAAGCGCGTGGCGATGCAGTATTCTCCCAACTGCGCCGTACCTTACGTCTCGAACGTCGATGCGGGCACCGTCGAGCTGGTCCGCGGCTACGGCGTGGAGGTCGTGACCTCGGCCAATTTGATCCAGATCTTTGAAGCCGTTTGGAGCGAGGCGCAATTTGCGTCTCACAAACAGGCTGGAACGCTGGTGGACGCGGTACGGCGCGCGGCCTTTGCCCGTGTCTCCGACGCTTTGCGTGCGGGCACGCGCGTTACCGAGTTCGAGATTCAGCAGTTCATCTGTGACGGTTTCACCCGTAGCGGCCTCACCTACGATCACGGTCCGATTGTTGCCGTGAATGGCAATGCCTCGAACCCGCATTACGATCCGGATCGCGAGCACAGTTCGCCGATTCAGGCCGGCGATTTGCTGCTAATCGACTTGTGGGCCAAACTCGCACAACCCCGCGCGGTGTATTACGACATCACCTGGACGGGCTACTGCGGCGAGACGCCCAAGCCGGAAATGCTGAACGTCTTCGCCGCCGTCACCGGCGCCCGCGATGCCGCAGTCGCTTGCGTGAAGAATGCCGTGGACGAGGGCGAACCGCTGGCGGGCTTCCAGGTTGACGACGCCTGCCGGAACTTCCTACGGGAGCGCGGGCTGGATTTGCATTTCTTCCATCGCACCGGGCACTCCATCGGCGAGGAAGTGCACGGCAACGGGGCCAATATGGATAACTACGAAACTCATGACGAGCGTCTGGTCATTCCTGGCACTTGCTTTTCGGTCGAACCGGGGGTCTACCTCCCGGATTTCGGGATTCGCAGCGAAGTGAACGTGTATCGCGGGAAGTCGTCCGCTGAGGTTACAGGCGAAATTCAAACCGAACTTCTGCGCCTGCTTTAACGAATCGCCGGTGGAGGCTCACTGTAGTCGATGGCCCGTTCTCTAACTGGGATCCAATAGGCCAAAGCCGCCGATCCGGCCGGCCTTCCCCCGGGTTCAGGACCGCTTCAGACCGCAATTTGCGCAGAACGCGGCTGTCTCCCGGAATGCCGAGCCACAGCGGGTGCAGAATTGGCCGGCGGCTCCGCCCGCTTGATATGCCGACGGGAAGTGGGGTCTTGGCTCCGACACCAGCCGGACCAGCACTACCACGATCAAAATAACCAGAAACAGTTCGCCGCCCCGGAACAGGAAATGAAATCCGGGGAAGAAAAAGCAATTCATGGCCGCTCCTCATTTCTACGCCTGCGGCGCAAGGTGGTCGAACCCTGCTCACTTATACGTTCGAAACGCGGAGTTCGTTCGGTCCGGGAGGATTTATCTTGGTGGGTGAAAAACTTCGCGGCGGACAATTTGAGGAGGATTAGGAGGAATATCCGCCGCGAAGCACAGCTAAGTTGGAAGAGAGAGACCCAACGGACTCTACAGTTCGACTTCCACAGAAATATTAACAGATTTACAGAGTTGTTCGTCCTGAAACCACAAGCTCATGCATCCAAAGATAGCTATACGCCGTTGAGGGCTTGCTGGGAAGCACTGCTGCGACCCCGACTCGCGCTTCCATTCGCTTCCGGCGGCGACTGCGCTTCTCGTACCCGGGCGCCTGCGCTGACAACCGGTTGCAAAGAAGCTCCGTGTCACAATGGGAGGATTGTGACAGGTCACGAAATCCGCCAGAAATACCTCGATTTTTTCGCCGCCCGAAATCATCGTATCGTCCGTTCTTCTTCCCTGGTACCCGCCAACGATCCGACGCTGCTCTTCACCAACGCCGGCATGAACCAGTTCAAGGACGTCTTCCTGGGCAACGAAAAGCGCGACTACTCGCGCGCCACCACGGCTCAGAAGTGCGTCCGCGCCGGCGGTAAGCACAACGACCTCGAAAACGTCGGCTACACCCGCCGCCACCATACGTTTTTCGAGATGATGGGCAACTTCAGCTTTGGCGATTACTTCAAGACCGACGCCATCGACTTCGCCTGGGAGCTTGTGACCAAGGGCTACGGGCTGCCCAAGGACCGCCTGTACGTGACCGTGTTTCGTGAGGACGACGAAGCCGAAGAGTTGTGGCAGAAGGTGGCCGGCGTCCCCAAGGACCGCATCTTCCGGTTGGACGAGAAGGACAACTTCTGGCAAATGGGCGAGACCGGCCCGTGCGGCCCGTGCTCGGAGATCCACTTCGATCTCGGTGAAGGCACGGCCGAACCCGGGCGCGAGCACGAGCGTTTCCCGCAGGACGGCGGCGGGCGCTTCGTCGAGATCTGGAACCTGGTTTTCATGCAGTACGACCGCGACTCGCACGGCGTGCTGACACCGCTGCCGCGTCCCTCCATCGACACGGGCCTGGGGCTGGAGCGCGTGGCCGCAATCATGCAGGGCAAGCTCTCGAACTACGACTGCGACCTGCTGCTGTCGATTGTCGAAAAGGCTGGTTCGCTGTTCGGCAAGCCCTACCTCGCGGGTACGGGTTCGATTGAGGATCAGCGCGCCGACACCGTGCTCCGCATCTGCGCCGACCACGCCCGCGCCGCCGCGTTTCTGATTCACGACGGCGTTGTGCCTTCCAACGAGGGCCGCGGCTACGTGCTGCGCAAGATCATGCGCCGCGCGCTGCGCAACGCCCGCATGATCGGCGTGCAGGATACCTTCCTCTACAAACTGACGGACTACGTGGCTGAGTGGATGCAGCCCGCGTATCCCGAGCTCTTGGAATCCGCACCCCGCGTCGCCCGCGTGGTGAAGGAAGAAGAGCAGCGCTACGCCACCACGTTCCAGGTGGCCGAACGCGTATTCCACGACGAGGCGAAGTCGGCCACCAACGGCGTGCTGCCCGGCCCGGCCGCTTTTAAGCTGTACGACACCTATGGAATGGCGCTCGACGAGCAGGAGGAGATCGCTCGCGAGTTGGGGCTGAGCATCGACACGGAAGGCTTCGAGGAGGCGATGCAGAAGCAGCGCGAGCGCGCCCGCGCCAGTTGGAAGGGTGCCGAAAAGACGCAGATTGCGCCGGTCTACCAGGAAGTGCACGCGCGCCTCGCGACGCGCTTCATCGGCTACGACCAGATGAGCGGAGCGGCGCAGGCGGAGGCGCTGATTCTAGATGGCGCTTCCATGGCGGAACTGCCCGCCGGAGTCGACGCCGAAATTGTGCTCGACCCGACGCCTTTCTATGCCGAATCGGGTGGCCAGGTCGGCGACACAGGCGCAATTTACGACCAGTCGCAGGAGCGCAAGCTCGCCCAGGTATTGGGGACCTACTCGCCCATCAAGGGACTGCACGTCAGCCGGATTCGGACCGTCGCGCCGCTGCAGGCCGGAGCCCCGGTTTTTGCCCAGGTCGACGTGGAAACGCGGTCCGCCATCCGCCGCAATCACACGGCTACCCACCTTCTGCAGGCGGCTCTGCAGCAGACCCTGGGCAAACATGTGAAGCAGGCCGGTTCTGTTGTGGAGCCCTCGCGCCTGCGCTTCGATTTCACGCATTACGCGTCCCTGTCCTCCGAGGAACGCGCCGAAGTCGAGCGGCTGATCAACACCGAGATTCTCGAGAACGTGCCGGTGGGTCTTGAAGTCATGGACCTCGACAACGCGCTCCAGACTGGCGCCATGGCGCTGTTCGGCGAGAAGTACGGCGATAAGGTCCGCGTGGTCACGGTCCCGGGCTTTTCGCGCGAGCTGTGCGGCGGAACCCACGTCTCCCGCACCGGCGACATCGGGGTTGCCAGGATCGTCTACGAAGGCTCCATCTCGGCCGGCGTGCGCCGCATCGAGATCATCACCGGCCCCTCGGCGGTGCTCTCGCGCTTTGAATCCGAGAAGGGCGAGCTAAACGCCGAGATTGAGAAGGCGCGCGAACAGCAGCGTCTGCTCGAGCGCCAGGTGGACCAGTTGAAGGAGAAAGTCGCCGTAGCGCTGACAGCCGAGGTTGAGGCGGCCGGGCGGGTGATCAACGGCGTTCACGTGGTCGCGACCACGGTAGAAGGTGTCGATCGCAACCAGCTCCGCAACATGGCCGACCAGTTGCGCAACAAGTGGAAGAGCGCCGTGGTGGTGCTGGGCACTACTACCGAATCCGGCGTCGCGCTGATCGCCGCCGTCACCAAGGACCTGACCGTGAAGGTTCATGCCGGCAAGCTCGTCGGTGCCGTGGCGCAGGCCGTCGGCGGCAAAGGCGGCGGCCGTCCGGATCTGGCGGAGGCTGGCGGAAAAGACGCTGCCGCTTTACCGGCCGCCCTGAACGACGTCTACTCGAACGTCGAGAAGCTGATCGGCTAGCGGATTGGGCCTACGTCCACCGCTTCCTTACGGTCGCGGCTCCCACCGGCCGGAGCCGCGACCGTAAGGAAGCGGTAGGCATCGCGAGCTCCCTTTTCAAGCGATCTCGGAACACGCCACCGCGCACGCCGAACGTTTCTGTCTCGTCTCGCGCACGTCGCGTCTCGATCCTCGATAGAATCTCATCGACCCCCCGTGGCGTCTCCCGCATCGATCGGGACCGGTAGCCACGGGATTGGAAGGATAAAGCATGAGCAATTCGACCGGAATCGGACGGCGTTCCCTGTTTGGCGCAATCGCGGGCGCAATGGCGTTGATGGGAGAAGAGCGTGCTGAGCAGGTGGCGAAGGACGCCCCGATTCGACAGCGCGAGCCGCTCAAGATCACCAAAGTCGAGACGTTTCTCGTCAAGCCCCGCTGGCTGTTCCTCAAGATTCACACCAACGTGAAGGAGATCGTCGGGCTCGGGGAGCCGATCACGGAAGGTCGTGCGCTCACCTGCGCCGAAGCCGTGAAGGAGATCGAGCCGTACCTGATCGGCAAGGACCCGCGCGCCGTCGTGCACCACTGGCAGGCCATTTACCGCCATGCGTTCTATCGCGGCGGCCCGATCCTCACGTCCGCCCTGAGCGGCATCGACCAGGCGTTGTGGGACATCAAGGGCAAGGCCCTCGGCGTGCCGGTCTACGAGTTGCTCGGCGGCCCCACGCGCAACAAGGTCCGCGTCTACGCGCACGCCAGCGTCGATAATCCAGACAGCGTACGCAAGGCCATCGCGCAGGGCTTCACCGCGTTCAAGACGGGTCCGGCAAAGAAGCACCCGGCGCGCTTCATCGAGTCGCCCTCGGCGGTGGCCTACGCCGGCGAGAAACTGGGGGAGTTCCGCAAACTGGTGGGCCCCGACATCGACATCGCCGTCGATTTCCACGGGGCGATCTCACCCGCCCACGCCAAAATGCTGATCAAGGCCATGGAACCGTACACGCCCATGTTCATCGAGGAGCCCTGCCAGGCGCAGAACCACGATGTAATGGCGGAGATTGCGCGTTCCACGTTCCTGCCCATCGCCACCGGCGAGCGGGTCTTCACCAAATGGGGCTTCCGCGAGGTGCTCGAAAAGAAGGCAGCCGTCGTGCTTCAACCCGACCTGTGTCACGCCGGCGGCATCACCGAGGTGCGGCTGATTGCCGGCATGGCCGAGGCTTATTATGCCACCATCGCTCCGCACAATCCGCTCGGCCCGATCTCGCTCGCCGCAGGCGTTCAGATCGCCGCGTCCATTCCGAACTTCCTCATTCAGGAACAGGTCTCGCTCGGCGAAGGCTATGTGAAGCAGCCCTTCACCGTCTCGGGCGGATATCTGAATCTGCCCACCGCGCCTGGGCTTGGGGTTGAGCTGGACGAAAACGCGCTGGCCAACAAGCTCGGCCACGATTGGAAGAATCCGGAAGCCTACGATGCCGACGACGGCAGCGTGGTGGACTGGTAAGCGTCTTAGACCTTCTGCTTGATGCGCAGCAGTCGCTCGCCGGCCTCGATCAGCGTCGCGTCGCGTTTGCTGAAGTGGAATCGTACATAGCGCGTTTCGCCGCTGTGGAAGAACACCGAGCCCGGCACGGGCGCGACGCCGATCTCGTGGATCAGCCAGTGCGTGAACGCGAAGTCGTCCGCAAATCCGCACCTCGATACGTCCACCATCACGAAGTACGCGCCTTCAGGGGTCGTGTACGGCAGTCCGATCTCGTCCAGGTAGCCCAGCAGGATGTTCCGCTTGCGCCGGTACTCGCTGGCCAGGTTCGCGTAGTAACTCTCGGGGTAGCGCAGTGCCACCACGGCCGCCTCCTGCAATGCGTGCGCCGCGCCGATGGTCAGGAAGTCGTGCACCTTGCGCACCGCGCCGGTCAGTTCCTGGCACGCCAGCACGTAGCCCAGCCGCCAGCCTGTAATCGAGTACGTCTTCGAGAGCGAACTGCAGCACAGCGTCCGTTCGAACATGCCGGGCAGCGAGGCCAGGTAAGTGTGCCGGTGCGGTTCGTACACGATGTGCTCGTAGACCTCGTCGGTTAAAACGAACGCGTCGAACTCCTGAGCGAGGTCCGCGATCACCTGTAGTTCCGCGCGGCTGAACACCCGGCCCGTCGGATTCGAGGGGTTGCAGATGATCAGCGCCCGCGCACCCTGCTCGAACGCCGCTCGCAGTTCATCCGCGTCGAAATGAAACTCCGGCGGGTAGAGATTCACGAACAGCGGCTCCGCCCCATTCAGCAGAATGTCGGCCATGTGGTTCTCGTAAAACGGCGAAAACAGGATCACCTTGTCGCCGGGGTTAATGACCGCCATCATCGCCGCCATCATCGCCTCGGTGCTCCCGCAGGTAGTGGTGAGGTGCAGGTCGGGATCGATGTAAAGGTCCATGCAGCGCGTCTGTTTGGCGGCCAGCGCAGCCCGGAAATTCGCCGTGCCCCAGGTGGTGGCGTACTGATGGTGGCCGTCGCTCAGGGCTTGATGGGCAGCTTCGACCAGCGAGTCGGGCGGTGGGAAATCGGGGAAGCCCTGGGCCAGATTCAAGGCGCCGGCGGCTTCCGCCAGTCGCGTCATGTTGCGGATGCAGGACTCTCCGATGCCGGTGAGCCGTTTTGCAGTTCTACTCATTCGTCCGTTGCCTAAGTGCGTGCGTGAAGTTCATTTAGTTTAACCGGAATCCAGCGGCGGCTACGGCCCCGCTTGCCCGGCCGGTACGATTGCCGGAGGGCGCCACGACCCGTCCAGTGCCGCACGGCGCGGCTGATACAGCCGCAGCATCACCCGCACGCCTTCGCCGGGCTGCACCGGGAGCCAGTTGTATTGTTCCGCCAGCGGCAGCGACGGACCCAATGTGATGCGGATGGCGCCGCTGGCGGTCCGGTTCAGATACGAGGCGGAGGAGCGGATGGAATGGCGCGCGCCAAACACGGGCCTGCCGCCGGCTGTGTACACCGTGAAGGACCAGAAGCCGTCCACCGGGGGCAGGGAAGCGGGGTCGAAGGTGACCACATAACGCCGGTCGCCCCGCAGTTGCTCACCGTTGGAATCCGCGTAGCCGACCGCGTACAGCGCCTCGCTGCGGGGCATTGCGGCAAACACCTCCGGTCCACTGTGGGCGCGCGCGATCCGCTCCTCCAGCGTGCTGGGGATCGGCGGTCCGGCGTCCAGCACGACCCACCCGCCATCCACTCTCCGCGCTTGCCGCGTCGGCCGCGGGATGTCTTTTCGGGATAGTGCGATGGCGGCATCCAGCGCCCGTCGCGACTCCGTGTCCAGCGCCGCCGGATCGACGCCACGGTCCAGACTCAGGCCCAGCGGCGTCAGTCGCTCGAATACGGACGACAGCAACTGGGGCGGGGGATTCGCCGGCAGCAGTTTACCGAGCGCATCGAAGTACGAATCGGGTAGGCGCGGGGGAGGCGGAGAGTTGGAAAAGACGAACCGGTCCTGCAAGTTTCTCACCTCCGCGACGTCGCCTTCGCCGGCCACGAACAGCCGCAGCGAGACGGCCACGATCGAAGTGGGGCAGGGAATCCGGCGCGCGCCCCCGGGCATCGTGCCCGTCCACCCGGGGGGCGTGAGCAGCAAAGTCGCCGCGCGCCCGTCCAGCTGCTTGCGGCCGATGATGGCGAAGGTCTCAGCCCAGGCGCTGACGAACTGGAGCATCAGGTAGCGCGAGCCCGTGGCCGGCACGTTCAGCGTGACTGGGCCGTTGGCAAGCTCCACCCAGGCGGTCGATCCCAGAGTGTCCTCGCTCGGATATAGCTCCTCCGCGAAGGCGGAGAGAATCTCCCGCTGGTGCTGAAAATGATTCATCGCGCCGCCCGCCTTCAGGTAGCGGTCGCGCCACCCCGCCATGGCGGTCAGCGTGTAGCCGGCACGAAACGCCTGCGCGCCGAGCGTGTCTAAGTCCAGCGGTTTTTGAGGTGCGGGCGACTGCGCCAGCAGGCCGATGCAGGCCAGCAGCGCGAGAGCGGCGTGGCGCATGGAGCGATCAGACTTCGTCCCTCACGCCAGGAAGCGCAGGCAGACCGGCGCGCCGCACTTGGCCTCGTTCTTGGTGGCCTTGAGCGTGCCTCGTTTGGTCACTTCAAATACCGTGATGTTGCCCGAATCCTGGTGCGCGGCCAGCAGCCACTTGCCGGTCGGGTCGAAATTGAAATTGCGCGGAGTGTGGCCGCCGCTCGGAGTCGCCTCGACGAACGTCAGCTTGCCGTCCTTCCCGATTTCAAACGACGCGATCGAATCGTGGCCGCGATTGGACACGTACAGGTGCCCGTTCAGCGGGTGGATGCGGATTTCGGCGGTCGTGCTCTCTCCCGTGAAGCCCTTGGGGAGCGTGGAGACGGTCTGCAGTTCCGTCAGCAGCCCGCGCCAACGGTCCCAACCGTAGACCGTCACGCTGTTCAGGATTTCGTTGTTGACGTACAGGAACTTGTCGTTCAAATGGAACGTGGCGTGGCGCGGACCGCCGCCGGGAATGGCGCGCACGTACGCCGGGTTGTGCTCCGTCAGCGATCCCGCGTTGGTGTCCAGCTCGAAGATGTGGATGCGATCGGTCCCCAGGTCGCAACTGACCACGAAGCGGTTGTCCGCCGAGACCAGGTTCGAATGCGCGTGCGGCCCTTCCTGGCGGTGCTTGTTCGGCCCGTAGCCGGTGTACTGAAAACTGCTCACGGGCTCGCTCAGCAGTCCGTCCTTTCCAATCTTGTAGGAGGCTACGCTGCCGCTGCCGTAGTTGGCGACTACGGCCACCTTGCCGCTGGAATCGAGTGCGACGTGGCACGGGCCGCTGCCCTTGGAAGAAACCTGATTCAGCAGCGTGAGCTGGTTGTTAGGCCCGAACGAGAATGCGCTCACCGAGCCGGAACGTTGGCCCTTCCAGGAATCAACTTCATTCACGGCGTATAAGAAACGCTTGGAGACGTGAATGGCGAGGAAAGTCGGGTTTGGCGTGGCTGCGGCGAGTTCGGGTTGCGAAATGGCGCCCGTCTTCGCGTTGAAGCGCGCCACCAGGATGCCCTTGCTGGCACCCTTCGTGTAGGCGCCGATGTAAAGCGGGTACTCGGCGGGAGCCGGTTCCGGCTTGGTGGCGGCCAGCAGTGGTGCGGTCGCGGCAGTCGAAATGAATTGACGGCGATTGAGACGCATAGGGAAAGACCATCCTACCCCGATCCGAGGGTCGGGCGCGAAGCGCAGTGCAGGCTTACAGATTCCAACGCAGGATGGCCGGGTAGATACTGTCGAGCCCTAGCACCGAGACCCGCGCAGTCGCCAATGCGAAGCCTTTAGCCGCCCAGGGCGGCAGCCCCAGGTAGGTGGCCGTGAGAATCCGCAGGAAGTGACCGTGCGAGAAAAGAGCCGTGCGGCCCGGCGTGGCGGCGATGCTTGCCAGGACGCGCGCGGCGCGGCTCGCGATTTGCTCCAGCGTTTCCCCGTTCGGCACGGGCCCGTCCCAGATATTCCAGCCCGGGTGAGTGCTCACGTACTCCGTGCGCGTGATCCCGTTCAGGTCGCCGTAGTCCCATTCCTGGCAGTCCGGGTCGATCACGGCTTGCGGCAGATACCCCGCGATCTCACACGTCCGGCGCGCCCGCACCAGCGGACTGCACAGTACGCTGTCGAAGCGTTGGCCGGCCAGCTGATTCGACAGGCTGCGTGCCTCCGCTTCGCCCGCCGGCGTCAACGGCAGATCGGTGCGTCCCGTGTGCTGCCCGGTGGTGCTCCACGCCGTCTCACCATGCCGGATCAGCCAGATCTCGTCAGCCATAGAGTTCCATTGTCTCCAATCGGCGTCAGTTGTCGTCGTGCTGGGCGCCGCCACCCGGCCGCGAGCGGCACTGGACTGCTTGCCGGGCGTCAACATCACCCGGACCCGCTGCCGGACAGGGCGTGCATCCAGGAACCATCCGGCGATAATGGACTGTTGGCCGTTCGCCTTGTCCGCCACGTCTCTGAATCGGCACACTAGGAAGTGGAATGCCCGCTCACACCATTGCAGTCACCAGCCGGGTCGCCGGTGCCGGGAAAACCCTGATATCCGCGGCGATTTGCCGCTGGATGCGCCGCGAACACCACCCGGTTTGCCCGTTCTCCGCACCGGGAACGTCCAAGTCCGACTGGCGCTCGCTGCAGGTGCTGGCGCGCGCCGCCGACCTGCTGGAGAAGGCCGCGCCGAGCGGTGGCGCTGAGGAGCTTGCCGCCCTGCTCGAGCACTGGCAATACGTGGTGATCGATTGCGGCCCCGGCTTTCAGCCGCCGCCCGGGCCGCGCTTTGAACTGTGCAATGCCTCCGGTTCCGGCATTGAGATCCTGGATTCCGTCTCCGGTCAGATGCTGCACGCTCCCTGGTACAACGCGTCGGTTCTGTTCCCGGAGATTCCGGCCGAGGTGGCGCAATTGCCCGAATGGACCTTCGCGAACGCGCCGCACGTGGGTGTCTGCTCGCTCCCCAATCTGCGCAATTTCGCCGACTTCCGCCTGTTCCGCGGCGCAGTCTGGCTCTCCAGTCCGCCGGCCGGGCTGTTCCAGTACGTGCTTTTGCCGGCCACCTCCGACCCCGCCTTTGACCGGCGCTGGCTGGCCGAGGTCGGGCTGGACGCGTGGATCGAACGCCAGCGCTCGCAGGGCTGCAGGGTGATTTGCGCGGGTTCGAATCTCGTTGACGGCGAACGCGTGCAGGCAGGCGAACTGCAGGATTTCCGGACCGTTTCCCGTCTGCTGGGGCGGCGTCTGGCGCCACCGGAGCCCGACGACACCGCGCTCGAAGCGCTGGCCGTGTGGCTGGAGCGTGTGGCCGGTATCCGCCGTTTGCGCGAACGCTGCCTCGGCTCGTAGTAAAGTAAGAGTTTCTGGAGACCGCTGGCGGCGCCGCAGTCTCCGGCCTACTCCAGGCCCGTGCCGGAGCGACCGTTCGGGGCGCACTGCCGCCGCGCTTGCGCGCAGAACCTCGCGCTTGGAAAATGGACGCACCGCAGGAGGAACCCTATTGACGAGTACGCCCGCTGAGCACCTATTCGCGATTTGCCGCGCGCGCGGTTGGGACTGGCGTCAGGTGCTCGACTTGAGCACCGGGATCAACCCGCTGGGCCCCGCGCCCGGGGTGCGGCCCGCTCTGGAAGCCGCGCTCGACCGGATCGGCTCCGATCCAGGCTCCTCGGCCGAGGAGTTGGAGACGGTGCTGGGCGAGTCGTGGGGCATCTCACCGGAGCTGGTATTGGCCGGCGCGGGTGCAACCGGACTGGTGCATTTCCTGGCGCGAGTCGGCTGGCAAGGGCCTAGCGCCATCGTGACGCCCGCCTGGTCCGAACTGCACCAGGCATTCCCGCACGCGCTCAGGCTGCCGCCCAACGACCCGCAGCGCTGGCCCCTGCGAGGGCTGCTCGTATTGAGCCAGCCCGCCGACCCTACGGGCGAATCGTGCTCGCCCGAGGAGATGCGGAAGGCCATCGCTGCCCGCGAGGGGCCGGTCCTGGTCGATGAGAACTTCATCGAGTTCACGACCCTGGAATCCGCTGTGGGGTGGTGCCAGGATCTTCCTAACCTGATCGTGTTGCGTTCGCTTTCGAGTTTTCAGGCTCTGGCGGGTCTGCGGGTGGGTGCCCTGGCTTGCTCGCGGGACTGGATCGAGCGCCTGCGCCGGCGCCGCGAACCGTGGACCGTGAACGTGCTGGCCGGCGTCGCCGCCCGGGCCGCGCTCGCCGATGTCGATCACGCGGTCCGCACACGCGAACTGGTAAACGAGGAGCGCGGCTGGCTGCTGGAGCAACTCACCGGGCTGGACGGTTTGCACGTGGTCCCCGGTGCCGCCAATTTCCTGTTTGCCCGGACAGGCCGCCCCGCCGCCGGGGTGCACGAGTGGTTCCTGGAGCGCCAGATTCTGCTTCGCAATTGCACCGGCATGCCCGGCGTGGCGGGAGAAGCGATTCAGTTTGCGGTCCGCACGCGGCCGGAGAACGAACGATTCGTAGCCGCCGCCAGGGAGTGCTTTTGCGCTGGCTAGGCTTGCTATTGCTGCTGAGCTGCGGACTCGCGCACGCCGCTCCGCCCAGCCGGATTGTCTCCCTCGCACCCAGCATCACCGAGACGCTCTACGCACTGGGACTCGGTCCCGAAGTCGTGGGCGACACCACGTTTTGCACCTACCCCCCGGAGGCGCGCGGCAAGCCGAAAGTCGGGACCTTCCTGCAGCCCGATTACGAGCGGATTCTGTCCCTGCGCCCCGATCTGGTGATCGTCATCAAGAACCCCATCGGCGTCACGCAGAAGCTGCGTTCGCTGGGCCTGCGCGCCGAGGAAGTGGACCAGGACAAAGTGGGCGATATTCTCAACTCGATCGAGCAAATCGGATCGTTCACCGGGCGACAGGCCGAGGCTAGCCGGCTGGCGGGTTCGTTGCGCGCTCAGTTGGACGCTGTGCGCCGGGCGGCGGCTAACCGGCCGCGCCGCAGCACGCTGTTCCTGGTGGGCCGTTCCACCGGCACGCTGCAGGGCATGGTCGGGGTGGGTCCGGGCACATTCATCGACGAGTTGATGCAGATCGCGGGCGCTTCGAACGCCCTGGCCGGCGCCCCCATGCAGTACCCGAACGTTTCGCTGGAACAGATCCTGACGCGCGATCCGGAGGTCATCCTCGACATGGGCGACTTCGCGCACGCCGAGGGGCGTCCTGGCCAGCCGGAGGCCCAGATTCTGGCGTTGTGGGCCGCCTATCCACGGCTGCGCGCGGTGCACGGCCACGGCGTACAGGTAATCTCTTCGGACGTGCTCGTCCGGCCCGGCCCGCGCATGGCGGAGGCGGCACGCGCCTTGCTGGCGCTGGTTCACCCGGAGGCCGTTCAAACCGAGCTTCGGCCCAAAGCGGGCGCAGGGAATCGGCCATGAGCGCGATTCTGGAACTCGCCTCCATCGGTATCAGCTTCGGTCCGCTCCAGGTGCTGGAAGACATCAACCTGCGCTTTGACGTGCCGCAAATGGTGGCGCTGGCCGGTCCCAACGGCGTGGGCAAGTCCACGCTGTTGAGCATCGTTGCGGGGCTGCGCTCCGGCTACAGTGGCACCTGCTGCGCTTATGGCAAGGACGTGCGCCGCTGGAAGCGCCGCGAGTTCGCGCGCAAGATCGCCTTCGTCCCGCAGAGCCTGAAGCTGGATTTCCCCTTCACCGCAGAAGAGGTCGTGTTCATGGGCCGCACGCCGCACGCGGGCGGCTTTTTCGAGTCGGACCGGGACCGCGGTGCGGTTCGGCGAGCGATCGAGTTAACCGACATGGGCGAGTTCGCGGCGCGCGATTTCCGTGCACTCAGCGGCGGCGAGCGGCAGCGCGTGATGCTGGCCTCGGCGCTGGCCCAGGAGCCCCAGGTACTGCTGCTCGACGAACCCACCAGCTTCCTCGACCTCGCCCACCAGTTCGCCATCTACTCGCTCTTGAGGCGGCTCAGCGGAGAGGGCATTCTGGTGATTGCCGCGACGCACGACCTGAATCTGGCGGCCTCCTACTCCGACCGGGTAGTGCTGCTGCGAAAGGGCTGCGTGGTGGCCGACGCCGTGCCCTGTGACGCGCTTTCCGTGGCCAAGATCGACGAGGTGTTCCACGTGCGCGCCGAGTGGGTGCACCGCGCCGACGGCAGAGCCTGGATCACGTTTGACGATCGCGCCGGGGACGCTTCCCTGTGACGCCCACCGAAGCCCACGTCGTCACGCCGCGCCGCCTGACGATTGTCCTGCTGGTTGGCCTGGCAGCCGTGCTGGCCTGCATCCTGATTTGCCCCTTGATTGGGCCTTCGACGCTCAGCCTGCAGCGCGCCTTCGCCGGCCAGTGGCCCGACAACCAGATGTTTTTCGGAGTCCGCCTGCCGCGCGTCCTGCTGGCGCTGCTCTGCGGCGGTGCGCTGTCCATCGCCGGTTGCCTGTTTCAGGCGCTGCTGCGCGACGCACTGGCCACGCCGTACACCCTGGGCGTGTCGAGCGGGGCCTCGCTGGGCGCGGTGGTCGCCATCTGCTTCGGGTTCCACACCATCGCCGGACTGCCGGGGATCTGGGGCGCGGCGCTGCTGGGCGCGGCCGTGACCCTGCTGATCGTCCTGGCAGTGGCCAGCGAGGGCAACCGCATGTCGTCGTTCACGCTGCTGCTGGGCGGCGTGATGATCAACGGCGTGGTGACCTCGCTGATTATGCTGCTGCACAATCTGGCCAGCGTGAGGGAGTCGTTTGCGATCGTGCATTGGCTGATGGGAAACATCGATCCGCCGGAGCCGTTCACGCTGATCGCACTGGCCATCGCGGTGCTGCCCACTTCCCTCGGGCTGTGCCTGATGGCGC
This sequence comes from uncultured Acidobacteriia bacterium, assembly GCA_903909435.1. Taxonomy (GTDB): domain Bacteria; phylum Acidobacteriota; class Terriglobia; order Bryobacterales; family Bryobacteraceae; genus CAIVVT01. The sequence continues at coordinate 28,682 of CAIVVT010000255.1, forward strand.
GCCGCTGGAACCTGATGGCCGTCGGTGAGGAGTGGGCCGCTTCGCGCGGGGTCTCCCCGGCGCGGTTGTTGCTGATCGGCTACGTGGCGGGCTCTTTTTTGTCAGCCGCGGTGACTGCCGTCACCGGCCCCATCGGCTTCGTCGGGCTGGTGGTGCCGCACGCGCTGCGCCTGAAACTCGGCTCGGACCACCGCCTGCTGATGCCGGCTTCGTTCCTGTTCGGAGCGGCGTTCCTGGCGGTCTGCGACACCGTGGCCCGCACCATTTTCTCCGTGGAACTGCCGGTGAGCGTCCTGACCGCCCTGGTGGGTGGCCCGAGTTTCATCGCCTTGCTGCGGAGCCGCCGCCGCAGCCTGTGGCTGTGACAGGATGTTTGAGAGAATCGGAAGCACGCATCGTGGCAGGACCTGTTGAGGTTTGCGTCATCTGGTGACACCCGGGATGTGGGGCAGGATGGTATCCTGCGCGCCGGTTGATTACCGGCGCTGGACGGCTCATTCGCAGGGTCGGGAGGGCGGGTTGCCAACCCGCCGCTGGTTGACAACCTGCCCCACATGGCGGTGTGCACGAGTCGTGGGAGGACCGGGTTAGCATGATTTCCGCTCGCATTCGGGAGTTGGCCGAGGGCATCCGGCCGTTGTTTGACGATCAGGCCGCGCAGTCGCTGGCTGAGTTCTGGGGTTCGCTGCCGAAAGCTTCGGGCAGTCTGGGCCGCCTGGAGTACGCCGCCAAGCACGTCGCGCTGGTGCGGGAGACGATGCTGCCGGCATCCGACCGCCTGGGCCTGTACGTCTTTTGCGGGGACCACGGGATTTGCGCCGAGCCCGGCGGAGCCGAAGGCCCCGAGGCCACGCGCCGCGAGCTGCTCAATTTCCTGCGCGGCGAACTGCCTGCCGCCGTCATCGCGCGCGAATTCGGCATCGACCGCATCGTGGTGGACTGCGGGTTGAGCGGCGAGCCGGAACAGGGAACGCACGTTTACCGGGTGTGCGAGGGGGCGCTGAACTTCGCCGTCACCGCCGCGCTGACCGAGGATCAAGTCAACGCCGCCCTGGACGTCGGCGCCAGCCTGGCCGCCGAGGCCGCACAGAGGCACGATTTCGTAGCGATCACGCAACTGGGTTCGGGCGGCGGGATCAGCGCCTCGGCGGTGCTGGGGGCCCTGACGGGGCGCTCCGCAACCGATGTCACGTTTGTCGATGACCTGCGCGATGGAGAACAGGTCGCCGCGCGGCGCAACACCATTCAGCGCGCGCTGGCCCGCCACCAGTTGGACACGGTTGCGCCGTTGTCCGCATTGCGCGTCCTGGGCAGCGCGGAACTGGCGGCCATGACCGGCTTCATCCTGGCTGCGGCATTCGAGCGCCTGCCGGTTTTCGCCGACGACTTCACGGCGGCCGTAGCGGCGCTGCTGGCACGCTCCATCGCCCCCGACTCGCTCGACGTCGTGGTCTTCCCAGGCTGCTCCAGCGATCCGGCCTGGCTAAAGGTTTTGGAGACGCTGGCCGTGGTTCCTCTGCTGCAGTTGGACGCGACCGAAGGCGCCGGCTTCCACTCCGCCGTGGCCATGCATCTGGTGGCGAGCGTCTTGAAATGCGGGCGTCTGTTGGCCGCCGGGGTGGTCGCGCGGCGCGCCGCGGCGGAAGCGGGAGAGTCCGTACAAGAATTGGCTTAACTGCCTGTGGCAGGAATGCCAAAACCGTAAGAAGTGACGGTTTTGCAGAAAATGGCTATGTTGAATCAATCACTTACGGACAAGCAACGTAACTGTTGACGGTTTTGGATTCCGGCCACGTTCCGTACAACGGATGCCGGCGTAGTGGCCGCTACTGTCCGGCGTTGAGCCGGGCCGGCTCTGCAGCCGCAACGTCGGTGAAGAGACCGGGGGGCAGCCGGTCGCGCACGGCACGGGTCAGCATGGCATCGGCGTAGGTCTGGTAAACCGCCTGGAAGACTCCGTCCCAGTCCTTGGTGCAGGCGAAGGCCCGTGCCGCGCGCGCCATTTCCAGGCGGCGCGTCTCCGACCCCATTAGGGCCAGTATCCCAGCGGCAAAGTCCTCCGAGAGAAAGCCCTCCACGCCATCCCGGATGCCCACGCGCGCGCCGGTCTGAGGCGTTACCAGGACGGGCACGCCGCAGGCCATGGCCTCCAGGATCACCAACCCGAAAGTGTCCGTGCGGGAAGGAAACACGAACGCGTCCAGCGCGGCAAATGCGGCCGCCAGTTGGTCGCCGTGCAGCACGCCGGGCAACTCCGCGCCGGGAAGGTGCCGCCGCAGCCAGTCGCGCTCGAGGCCATCCCCCACCAGCACCAGCTGAAAGCCGGTCTGACCGGCAGCCTGCAACTGAGCCTGCAGGTCCGCAAAAGCCCGCACGTTCTTCTCCGGGGTCAGCCTACCGACGTAGCCGATGCGGAACGGCCCTGAGCGTCTCCGCTCCGCAGCGGGCGTGAACTGGCGCAGATCCACTCCGTGATCCATCTGGTAGGAGGGATGGCCGGTACTGGCCTGCAGGATCTTCACCATGGTGGGGTTGGGGGCCATGGTGAAATGGGCCAGGCGGTAGAACGCCAGCAGCGCCTTCAGGCTCCAGCGCTCGGAGGCTCCGGCTAGCGAGCCGCGCACGCGCGCCGGGGCAAAGGCTAGCGCTCCGTGCAAGCGCCGCGCCGCATACTCGTGCAGGTTGGTGTGCCACGAGGCAGCCAGCGGGATCTTGAGCAGGTGCGCGATCCAGAACCCGAGCACGCCCAGGTCGCCGGGGCCCGTGATGTGCACCACGTCCGGCTGAAAATCTGCCATCTCGCGCAGCAGTCGATTGCGGTAGCGGTTCAGCAGCGGGTCGCAATTCAGGTCCTTGTCGAGTGGGAACGACGCCACGCTGCGCTTCAGGTCCATCGAGTAGACCGTGCCATTGCGCGAAACCGCGGTTTCCGGCCCGGCGTGGACACTGAAGAACGGGAGATTGGCGCGCCCGGCGAAGGCAGCGAACTCACGCGAAACCCTGGCGACGCCATTGGTCTCGTGGAACGAATCTGTGAAGAGGGCCACTCGAAGTGGTTGATGCAAGGATCTGACTCCGGAACGTCGAACGGGATTGGGCCGCCGGCAACCTGAAGCGGATGGCCCAGCTTCAGCTTGAGACGGTGCTCCCTGTCATCTAGGGTTCAATTGATTGTAAGGCGCAGACACAGTCCAAACGTTACCTCAAGCGTGGCAAATGACGCTTCGCCGGAACACGGCCCGCCGTCGCCGCGTAGTATGTGTTTCAAGTGTCTGAACTACTCGACGAAGTAATCGCGATCTGGCGGGGCTGCTCCGAGGCGCTTCCCGACCCCGCGCCGGCATCCCCCGAGCGGACCTACAGCGCGGAACTGCAGGCGCTGCACGAGCGGGAATTCGACCTGTTCCTGCAATCCGTGAAATCCGAGTTGACCGCGGTGCCGGCCGACCGGGCCGCACGGATTGCCGCGCAGGCCCGCATCAGCACCGCTTTCGTGCGGCTGGCGAGCGCGGGGCTGGACCTCAACGGCGACCACCTGCGGCTGCTGCTGGACGGGGGCTTCTCTGCGATTGGGACCCGGTTGGGACGCCAGGCCCGGCGCCTGGAGGTGCCTGCGTCGGTGGCCGACATCCTGCAGGCCAGCCGCAACGCCTGGACCGCGTGCGGCCTCCAACTGCTGCTGGGCGAGAAGATGCGCCTGACGCCGTCCATCTTCGCTTACAGCATGTTGTATCCGGCGACGGACAACTACCTGGACGACGGCGGCATCGCGGGCGAGGAGAAGCTTGGGTTCAGCCTGCGCTTCGGCCGGCGGCTGTGCGGCGAAGACGTGACGCCCGTCAACCGGCACGAGATCGAGATCTGGCGGCTGGTGGCCATGATCGAAACGGAGTACCCGCGCGGCAGCAGCTGGGGGGTGTATGCCGGATTGCTCGGGATCCACAAAGCCCAGCAGGAGAGCGTGCGCTTTCAACGGCGCGGCCCGGGCGGGGACGAGGAGGCGCTGCTGCGCGTCAGTTTCGACAAAGGTGGCGCGTCGGTGCTCGCCGACGCACGGCTGGCCTCCCCCGGGCTCTCGCCCGCAGCGGAGCGCTTCGCCTACTTCTGGGGCGTCTTTCTGCAGTTGGCCGACGATCTGCAGGACCTGCGCGAGGACCTGGACGACGGCGCAGCGACGCTGTTCACGCGTGCGGCAGGGCGCGAGCCGCTGGACGCGCTGACCGCCAAGACGCTGCACTTCGGGACGCACGTGATGCAGTGCATGGACGGCCTGCCAAACGCCAAGTCCAATGGGGACGGAGTGGATTGGTGCGGCCCGCTGAAGGATCTGATCCGTACCAGTTCCCGCACTGTGGTGATCCGCTCGGTGGGCGAACTGGACGAGTTCTACTCGCCCGGATGCGTGGCGGCGCTGGAGGCTTACTCGCCCTGCCGCTTCGCTTTCCTGCGGGAGCGGCGGAAACAGATGGCGACGAGGCGGGCGGCGACGGGCCGGCTGTTTGAGGCGTTTCTGGCGGGAGACGACGACGAGCCGGCGTTTCCGCTGCTGCCGAGTTCGCTACTGCCGCGCTGACAGAAACGAGCTGCGCCGGGCGGGTTACCAACCCGCCGCAGGATACCATCGTGCCCCACAATCGAACGGCGAACATAGGCCCTGCCGGGCAAGATTTGATTTGATAATTGGCCGTGATCAGGCGCTGTCCGGAGCGGGCGGCGGATCAATCGCGCCGGGCGCGGCTTCCACCTCTGGCTCGCCGGAATCCGTCGGAATCGCCGCCGGCCGGTTGAGCAGTCCGAGTACTCGCGCATACAGGCGGTTGCGAATATCGAAGCGCGTGGAGGCGCGCGTGACGTAGCGGACCAGGATCTCGATTCCGGTGGGACCGGGCCGCATGTCCACGGCGGGGACGCCGGAGAACTGGCCGGCGCCATCGCGCCGTGTGCCGTGCTTCCACTCGACTTCGGCGAGCCGGGCGTCCTGCTCGGTCTCTTCAATCACGGCGTTGTGGATCAGCGCCATCACCGCGTAAATGTCGCCGCCAACCGGGACAGTGAACCGGATCTCGTCCCACATCCACTGGCCGGTCGTCGAGAAGTTGAAGTACTGGCCTTTGATGGCGAAGCTGTTGACAAAGGTCACCCGGCGGCCCGTCGGATGGCCCTTGTCGGTCCAATTCCCGGTTTCCAGCACCGTCGTGCGGAACAGGCCGATCTCGGTCACTTCTCCGCCGACCCCATTGATCTCGACCCAGTCGCCGACGCGAATCCCGTTCTTGCCCATCAGGACAAACCACCCGAAAAAGGCGACGATGAAGTCCTGCAAGGCCACGGTGATTCCCGCCGTCGCCAGTCCCAGGATGGTGGGCATCTGGTTGGGTGCGCCAAAGATGACGAACAGAATGGCCAGCACTCCGAGGAGTTGAATACCGAGTTTGAAGAGGATGCGGAGCGTGTGCGCGCGGCCGCGCTCCAGCATGTGGCGCTCAATCAGATGGCGCGCCAGCGAGTCGAAGAAGATCACGCAAATCAGGATGAAGGCGATCAGGGAAAACGACTGCAGCATCAAGTGCAAGACGATGCGATGCTGCAGCAGGATCTGTGCCGACCATTTGCTGTAGACGCCCGCGAGCTGCTGCTGGCTTTGGATCTGGTCGTTGCAGATGCTGAGCAACTGGCTGAGGGCGGTCCGGTTCTTGAGGCTGGCGAGCCGGGCGGACCTGGATAGGGCGGCAGCCGAGGCGGTGGACACCTTGATCTGGTTCACCAGGTCGTTGTGCTGTCTGGAGAGCGTCGCCTGGTCATCCTGCGCCCGCTGCATGGCCTGTTGAACCAGTACGTAGCGGGTGCGCTGTTCGAACCAGGCGGTGACGCGGCTGGCGAGCGTGCCGTGCCCCTTGGCGGCGACCGTCGCAACCTGGCCTTGCGACGCCACTTTGGAGTCGTAGTCCTTCATTTCGGCTTCGTGCGCGGCCAGCTCCGCCTGGACTCGACCGGGCTCGTCGCCGCCGGCGCGAGCGAGGTCCTGCTGCGCGTCGGCGAGCAAGTCCGAGTCGAGTGCGAGTTGTGCTTTGGCGATTTCGAGATCGTCTCCCAACTCCAAGGCGGCGGAGGGCTTGGCGTTGGCAATCTGGTCGGTCAGGCTCTGTACGAGCGCTTTGTCGTCTCCGACGATTTCTTCGATGCGCTGGACCCGCTGGGAGAGCGCGAGCGCCTCGCCGGTGAGTTTGCCTTGCTGCAGGTTGGCCTGACGCAGGGCGAAGGCAAACGCCTGGTCTACCTCATGGTCGGCGAAGCGCTGTGCCTGGCTGGCGAACTCGATTTCTTCCGCCGTGACCGCGAGTGAAGCAATGGCATGGGCCGTCTGCCAGGGGCGCAGATCCACGTGGACTTGCCCGGGGGCGAGGCGGCGCGCCTCAGCTTGCTTCCTGAGGAACGGGAGCGCCGTCATGGCGTCGCGCGTGACCCAGGCAAAGACCAGAAACAGGATGAACGCCACGAGCAGGCCCGCTACCAGCAGCAGCCTGGTCCGCCCGAGGATGCGGTGGAGCAGGTGGGCAGCCTCGGGCGGGTTAGCGGAAGTGGCGTCCATTGGGTTGATCGGCACAGGATAAGCTCTCGAAAAAGCTGGGCGGAACCGGAGATCCGCCCTGCTACCAGATCAGATGATCTCTTCGGTGGCCGGGTCCCAATGCACGGGCGTCTGGCGGCGGTAGGAAGTGATCGCCATCTGGCAGGCGACGGCCGCGCGGAACCCGATTTCAAAGGGCGCATTGGTCGCTTCGCGGCTGCGCACGCAATCGAAGAAGTTCTGCATGTGGCGGCCGGTGAAGTCGAGATACTCCGCGTCGGCGGTCGCGGGCGCTGCGGCGCTGTGCACGGAATGGCCGGGCTGCGGCGAGAACTCCACATGGTCCGATTGGCGGTGGATCAGCGTGCCCTGGCTGCCGAAGGCGTAATCGTCGGTCTCTCCGAAGTAGTCGTTGCCGAACATCGAGATCCAGTTAAAAATCAGCTTGCCGGAGTGGCTCATGCTGACGTTCATGGTGTCGGGCACCTGCATCTGCGGCGAGCGGAAGTTGCCTCCGGTCATGTTGACCATGTTGGGCACGTCCAGGTCCAGCGCGGCGGTCCAGAACCCGACCTGGTGCACCATGTTTTCAAACACGTTGCCGCCTGAATAGTCCCAGTAGAAGCGCCAGTTCATGTAGCGCTGCGGGTCGAACGGATAGGGCTTGGTCTCGGCTTGAAACAGCGTCCAGTCGATGTGCTGCGGATCGCAATCGGGCGGCACCTGCCGCAGCCAGCCGCCGTAGGGAGCGTTGCGGAAGTGGTGCGCCTGCACGGCGGTCAACTCGCCCAGCTTGCCGCTGGCGATGATCTCGCGCGCCTTCCGCAGCCCTTCGCCGCTGTTCATCTGCATGCCGACCTGGACGACGCGGCCAGAGCCGTTCAGGGCCTGCCGCATGCGGCGCGCGTGCCCCGGGTTGAAGGCCAGGGTCTTCTCCTGGTAGACGTCCTTGCCGGCCTGGATCGCAGCCACGAAGCTCAACACGTGCTGGTGCTGCGGCGTGGCGATCAGCACCACGTCCACCGCTTTGTCTTCCAGCAGCTTGCGGTAGTCCTGATAGGTGTGGATGCCCGGCGCGATGGCGTTCACCTCGTCCAGGCGGCGCGTGTAAACGTCCGCGACGGCGACGGGTTCGACGCTCTTGCACTTCATGGCGGCACGGAAGATCTCCTTGCCTCTGGCGCCGCCGCCGATCAGCGCGAAGCCGATGCGGTCGTTCGCGCCAATGACGCGGGAAGCGGCGAGTGCGGGAGACGCCACGGCGGCGGCTCCGGCGGCCATCTGGGTAAGAAAAGTCCTGCGATTCGGCATAGTTACCTCCCCAGCGCGCTCAGCCGGCGCTGGAATACTTTCTGCATAGGGTCTTGATCTTCTCGACGAGTTTGGGCACGCCCGTCAGCGGGTCCTCGTCCGCTTCATATTCCGCTGACAGGTAGCCCTTGAATTCCTGTTTCACGAACATCCGCCAGACGCGGTCGAGGTCGAGCGGCGTCTTCGCATCGCCCCAGTAATCGCGGATGTGGGTGTTGGTCGCGTACGGCAGGCAGGTCTCGATATGTTCGTACGGAGTGTCGCGGAAATTGCTGATATCCAGCGTGCAGCCGGCGTACGGCGAATTGACGCGGCGCAGAATCGCGACGACGTTTGAGGACTTGACGGTGAGACCCATGTGCGTCTCGAGGCCGAGCGTGATGCCTTTTGTTCCCGCGTAATCGCAAGCGGGTTTCATGGTCTCCGCCACCCAGTCGACACCCTGGGCATCCGTGGCGCCGGCCGGTGGAGCATCGCCGAACACGCGCAGGTGGGACGCGCCGAGATGCTCCGTGGCGTCCACCCATTTGACGATGGTCTCGACGATCTCTTTGCGCTTGGCCACGTCGGGCTGGCACATCTGCGCACCAATCGACAAACCCGAGATGGGCATGCCCTGCCGCTGGGCGAAGCGCCGCAGAGTGGCGAGGTAGGCCGCATCGGTGGACTTCAACCAATAGGTCGTGATTTCGACGCCGAGGACGCCGAGTTCCACTGCTTTGACGATGAAGTCCTCCATCGTCATCGATCCCGCCTTCAGGTACTTGCCGTAGGAGTAGGCGCAGAGACCGGGCAGCAGGCGGGCGCGCGGGGGCTCGGTATTTGTTTGCGCCTGAGCCGCGCCGGGCAGCGCGGCGGCCGTCCCGGCTGCGGTCAAAACCGACAGCATTTCCCGGCGGTGAATAGGTCTGGGCATAGCGGCTGGCACTCCCTCCCGAACGCGCACAGGCAACTAGCATTCTAATCCTACGCGGGGGGCTGCACGGCAGAAGCCGGAATCCGAAGCGTTTTCGTTGGAGCAGCGAGAGCGAATGCACAATGCCGTCAGCGGACTCGAGTTCGCGGCCCGGTGGCACGGCGATACAGGATTACCCTGGAGGCATGCTCCGTAGTGGCCCGGTACTGAAGGATGGGTACGTAGAGGTTCCGCACGGCAGGCTGGCCGCCGTCGTGACCTTCCTCGAGATGACGACGCCGCCGCAGTTGCCGCCTGCGCGCGCAGCGACATGCTCGATCCGGCGGGTGGAAGCACCGGAGCCCGATTGGTATCGGAGCCTCTACCGGGCGGTGGGGGAGCAGTGGCTGTGGTTCGGCCGCCTGCGCATGCCGGACGAGGAACTGGCGGAACGCATCCGCCATCCCGCCAACGAGATCCACGCGCTCAGCGTCGACGGAGTGGACAAAGGATTCGCCGAGCTGGACCGGCGAGTGCTTCCCGAAATCGAAATCGCTTACTTTGGCGTGACGCCGGACTTGGTCGGGCAGGGCATGGGCAGCCAGCTGATGCGCCACACGCTGGAGCAGGCCTGGTCGCACAAGCCGCGCCGGGTGCATCTGCACACCTGCACGCTGGACCATCCCAACGCCTTGCAGTTCTATTTGAAATGGGGCTTTCAAGCCTACAAGCGTGCGGTGGAGGTAGCTCCCGATCCGCGCCTGAGAGGGGATTCGCCCGTGAGTGCGGCTCCGCAAATCCCGCTGATCGGCGCCGCGTCCAGGTAAACCGCTCCGGTCCCTACAGCCGGATCATCCCTTCCAGGAACGGCGCCGCGCGACCGGCGATGGTGACCCGGTCCCCGTGCAGCTCGCAGTAGAGTTCGCCGCCGCGTTTCGAGATCTGCCGCGCGTACATGTGCGTCTTGCCGAGCCGTTCGGCCCAATACGGGACCAGGGTGCAGTGCGCCGAGCCCGTGACCGGGTCTTCCGGCACGCCCTTTGCCGGAGCGAAGAAGCGGCTTACGAAGTCGCAGGCGTGCTCGCCCGGCTTTCCCGGAGCGGTGACGATCACGGCGAAACGGTCGATCTTCGACAGCAGGGTCATGTCCGGATCCAGCGCACGGACGTCCTCTTCCGATTCGTAGACCACCATGTAATCCCGAGCCGCCCAAATCTCGACGGGATTGCCGCCCAGAGCCTCCAGCAATGGCGGCGTGGCGCGCACGGGTTCGGGCCTGCGGGAAGGGAAGTCGAGCGCCAGCAAGTCGCCCTTGCGAGTCACCTGAAGCTCCCCGCTGCGCGTCTGGAAGGTCACAGCGGTGCGGCCAGGCTCCAGCTTCTCGAAGATGACCCAGGCCGAAGCCAGCGTCGCGTGCCCGCACAGGTCCACTTCCACCCCGGGCGTAAACCAGCGCAAATGGTAGGTGTCGCCCTGCCTGATGAAGTAGGCCGTCTCGCTGAGGTTGTTCTCCGCGGCGATGGCCTGCAGGGTGTGGTCCGGCAGCCACGCTTTCAACGGGCAGATGGCGGCGGGGTTGCCACTGAACGGAGTGCGGGCGAAGGCGTCGATCTGGTAAACCGGGATCTCCATGCAAGTAGTTTACGCCGGGCGCGCTTACGGTCGTTCTACTTCAGCTTTTCAAGCCACAGGCTGCTGGCGTTTGTGTCTTCCAGGCCGGGGAAAGCGGCGCTCACCTCGGCGGGGTACTTGCGGACCATCAGGTCGTTGAAGAACAGCACGCGGAAGGTACTGCTGTACTGCAGGAACGCCCTCAGGATGTAGGTCTCGTTCCACGAACGGTTGTCCTGCAGCACCCACGATTCGGGGTACTCGAACGGATAGTAAATGTCGTGGACGTGCACCAGCACACCGGGCGCGAGCGCGGGCAGAATCCGGAACAGAATGTCGCACACGTCGCTCCCCGTCCGGGCCACGTGCGACGTTTCCAGGCTAAGAATGTCGCCGCGCTGCAACTGCGCCAGCACCTCGTCCGGCACTTCCTGGGCGCGCTGGGCGTGCACGCGCGCATGGTAGGAATCGAGCGGCGGCAGCAGCGATAGGACCCCCTCCGGCTGCGGGTCGAAGAAGTTCAAGTCCAGGTTGTGATCGAGGAAACGGTCGTTCACGTCCATCGCCAGGAGCGAGGCGAAGCCGCAGCCGATTTCGACCAGGTGCGAGGGCTTGTATTCCAGCAGCATCGCGAACATGAGCGCTGCGTCGGCGTGACCGAAATGACCGTTTTGGGTGTAGTAACGCCAATCCGGCGCGGGGCCGCCCCGGAACGGGAAGCGGGGCCCATGTTCGCCCAGCCAGCCGAGCAGCGCCAATTGGGCCGGCTCGTCGATCGGCAGGTCCGGCCGGTCCGCCAGCGCGGTCAGGGCGCCGGTTTCCCCATCGGCCGAAACAGCCCGCCGGACGAAGGGGTCGTTGGGATCGGTCACCGGAGAGTGGACATGGCCGGGCGGCGCCCACAGCCGGTCGCGCAGCAGCGAGAGCTCCGCACGAACTTCGCCGAGATCCTTGTCCAGCGCGTCCTTTTCCTCGAGCAGCTTTTCGTAGAGCACGCGAACCGCGTCGCGCTCGTACTGACAGGCGACCACCTTTTGGGCTTCGTCTTTCAGTTCGGACTCGCGCTGCCTGGATTCCTGCAACTCCTTTTCAAGGCGCCCCGATTGGGCCTGAAGTTTGTTGCGTTGCGCTTGGATGTCGAGCGTCTGCAGCCGGAGTTCTTCGGTTTCCCGGTGGAGTTCGTCTACCAGCGCGGCCAGTTTGCGGTATGAAGGGAATATTTGAGCCAAAGGCACCATTACAGGATGCCACGTTGTCCGTGCTGCGGCGACGTTTTCACCCCGCCAAAGGCGCTTGCGCGGGAAAAGCGGGGACTAGCGCAGGTTGAACTTCTTCATCTTGTAACGCAGCGTGTCGCGCGTGATGCGCAGCAGCCGGGCCGCCTGGGTCTGATTGCCCGCCGTCTTCTCCAGAGCGCCCACCAGCAACCGGCGTTCGCTCTCCTCGAGCGACAAGCCTTCATCGGGGATTCGGGGCGGAGCGGGGTTGCGGACGGCGATTCCGTCGGGCCCTGCGACGTGGATGGAGGCATCCTCGCTCACCGTAATCGGGAGGCTGGTGGTTCCGATCAGGGTCGAATCCTCAAGAATCATCGCGCGTTCGATCGCGTTGCGAAGTTCCCTTACGTTGCCTGGCCAATCGTAGTGGACCAAAAGGTCCATTGTCTCCGGGGTGAGACCCTGGATCTGCCGCTTGAACTTCTTGTTGTAGTGCTGGACGAAGAAGTTGGCCAATGCGGGAATGTCTTCCTGGCGCTCCCGCAGCGGGGGAATCGTAATGTGGATCACGTTCAGGCGGAAGTACAGGTCCTGGCGGAATGCGCCCTCTTTGACGGCCTCACGCAGGTTCTTGTTGGTCGCTGCGACAACGCGCAGATCGACTTTGATGTCCTTCAACCCGCCCAGCCGCCGGAACTCCTGCTCTTCCAGCACGCGCAGCAGTTTGGCCTGCAGCATCAGCGGAATCTCGCCGATTTCGTCCAGGAACAGCGTACCCTTGTCGGCGAGCTCGAAAATGCCCCGTTTCTGGGATCGGGCGTCGGTAAACGCTCCCTTTTCGTACCCGAAAAGCTCACTTTCGAGCAGGGTTTCGGGGATCGCGGCGCAATTGATGGCGATGAAGGGCTCGGCCTGCCGCGTGCTCTGGTAGTGCAGCGACTTGGCGATCAGGTCCTTGCCGGTCCCATTCTCGCCCTCGATCAGAACCGTGGTCGCTTCGCTGATGGCCACCCGGCGAACGAAGTTCAGCACGTCGCGCATGCCGGGCGACTCGGAAACGATCTCGCGCTTCTGGGGTTCGACTTCGGCGGTAACGTCTTTAATGGTGGCGACGGCGCCCTCCAGCGTGCCGTTGTCGGCGAACAACTGGGAGGTGTGAATCAATACCAGCCGTTCCAGCCCGGATTCGGTGTGCAGCCGGACGGTGGCGTTGTGGCCATTGCCCTGGATCAGCCCAGCCTGCATGCCGCAGCCGGTGTCGCACATCTGGCAGTGGAACATCTCGCGGCAATCCCGGCCAACGATGTCCTCGGCGCTGATGCTGAACATGCGTTCCGCGGCCGCGTTGACGCCGGTGATGACGTGGTTGGCGTCGTAGAGTACCAGGGCATCAGACAACTGGTCGAAGACGTGACCGAGTATCTTCGAGTTCTGCCAGCCTGTCGTGAGCTTTGCCATGCTTTCGGGACGCCCCATCTTATGCCTGATTGTAACTTGTAAGAAGCGGACAAGCGAGTACGGAATGGGGCAATTCACGCAATTTTGTGAACCAGCAATGGGGAAAAGGTCGCTCGGGAGTCGCGGCACAGAGTGGAATCGCCCACATCCACTTGAAATCTCAGCAAGATCCCCACTGGCCCTTTGATTGCATGTCCGGATGCATGAGCGCGGCCCGTGGTGAAATGCCCCCTGGCCGGAAGGCTCTGGATTCATCGGCGCGGTTCGGCGGGTTCCGCACCGGCAAGGAGAACGCGTACTGTCAGGCACAAGGCTCGTTGCCGCTGCGGAGACGACGGAAGGACCACTGTATGAATTGCATCCAGTTGGCATTGAGTAATGCGGCGAAGGCGGATCTGCTGCGCAGTCTGCTATCCCGCAGCACCCAACTGCCGGTCCGCTGTGTGGACAAGCCCTGCATCGAGGAAGCTTGCGTGGTAGTGGTGGACCCCGCGCACATGCGGATGATCCCTGCGCCGCTGGCCTTTCCCGAGCGGGTGGTTCTTATCACACAAAACGATCCCAATCACTTGAAAGACGCGTGGGAAGCCGGCGTCAATTCAGTCGTCAGCGAGCAGGATCCGCCCAATACGGTAGTTCTCGCGATTTTGTCGGCATGTCTGCGCAGCGGCTCGATGAGCCCAAGACATGTCACCGGGCGACCGTCGAAGGATCCTCCGGATGCGCGCTGAGGTCCGCAAGCGAAGTGTCTGAGTAGGGTAGGAGTACTGACATGACGGAATCGAAGTTTTTACCATATGCGATTGCGTGGGTGGTGCTGCTTGTCGTCGTGGTCATATTGGCGATTGTGCGTAGCAAGGTCGCCAGCGAAGAGGACGACACCATCAAGCTGAGCGACGGCGAGGTGGCCGCGATTTCCTCGCAGGTCCAAGTGGCGAAGAAGCTCTCGACCATCGAGGCGGCCGGCAAGTGGCTGACCGTGCTGCTGGTGGTGAGCGGATTGATCATGGCCGGATTGTACGGCTGGGCATTGTTCACCAGCCAGGACATGTTCGCGAAATAGATTTGCCGGGGTGGGCGTTCGGTCGACTAGCCCGTTAGCCCACCCTTTGTCCCTGATGCTTGGGGTGTGATGGAGGCAGGCCAAGGAGTATCCGAGGTCATGGCCGGTGAGGATATCTTTGTGCCTAGCTCTTTTCTAAGAACCTGTCTGTGCCTGCTCGTACTAGCCGCGGTTCGTGCCTGGGGGCAGACTCCGGCCACCGCTACGGTTCCCAATTCAAAATGCGCCGAGTGCCACGACGTTGAGACGAACCTGAAGAAGTCGGCGCATTCCGGCCAGGCTTGCACTTCGTGCCACGTGAAGCATGAGGAGTATCCTCATCCGGAGGGTGTGCCCAAGCCTGCCTGTGTGAACTGCCATCAACTCGAAGTTCAGAACTTCTGGCAAAGCGTGCATGGCGGCGAGATCAAGAAGGGCAACGAATCCGCGCCGAACTGCGACACTTGCCACGGCTCGACCCATGACATAGTCTCCACCAAGACCGAGGAGTTCAAAAAGGGCAGCCCGGACACCTGCGGCATGTGCCACGACAAACAAGCCGCCGAATACAAGACCAGCGTCCACGGCAAAGCGGTGGAGCGCGGAGTCACCGCCGCGCCGGTCTGTACCGATTGCCACACCAGCCACTCGATCATGCGTCCGAAGAACCCGGAGTCGAGCGTCTTCGCGAACAAGGTGCCCGAGACTTGCGGACGCTGCCACGGCGATGTCCGCCTGATGAGCCGCTTCGGAATCCCGGCGGACCGCATCACCACCTTCAATTCCAGCTTCCATGGGCTCGCCCTGAAGTCCGGTTCCCAGACCGTCGCCGATTGCGCTTCCTGCCATGGGTACCACGGCATTCTGCCCTCCAGCGACCCGAAGTCGCCCACGAACCCCAAGAACCTGGCGCACACCTGCGGCGTATGCCACCCGGGTGCGGGCAGCCGTTTCGCCATCAGTTCCATTCATTCCCGGGAAGGCGACAAGGCCCCCCTGCCGATTCAGTGGGTGCAGTTGTTTTACTTGCTCGTGATCCCCGGAACGCTGGCGTTCATGGCGGTTCACCACCTCGGCGACTTCCTGCGCAAGCTCACGCAGCTCCGGTTCCAGGGCCGGAACGTGCCGTCGCGCATGCTGCGCCCCGTCGTTTTCACTCACAGGATGTATGTCCTGGAGCGCATTGAGCACGGGCTCCTGTCGCTCAGCTTCATCGTGCTGGCGTACACCGGATTTGCGCTGCACTATCCCGACGCGTGGTGGGCCCGTCCGCTGCTCAGTTTCGAGCACACCTACCCGATTCGCGGAGTCGTGCACCGCACCGCCGGGACGATCCTGGTGCTTACGGCGATTCTGCACCTGCTGACCATCGTATTCAGCCGCAAGCTAAGAACCCACTGGACCGAGTTCCTGCCGCGCGTGTCAGACATCCGGGAGATGATGGAAGGGCTGATGTGGCGTTTGGGCATGAAGTCCGAGAAGCCGTATTACTCAGCGCACGGCTACATCGAGAAGATCGAATACTGGGCGCTGGTCTGGGGCACTGCCGTGATGGCGTTGACCGGCATGGTGCTCTGGTTCAACAACTGGACGTTGAGCGCGATGCCCAAGGTGTGGATGGACGTGATGCGTTCGATCCATTACTATGAAGCCGTTCTGGCCACGGCCGCCATCGTGATCTGGCACATGTACACCGTGATCTTCGACCCCGACGTTTATCCGATGGACCCCGGCTGGTGGACTGGGCATAGCCCCCGGCCCATGAGCGAGGGCGCCTACGGATCGGCTCACGAGAGCAAACACGCGGGTGATTGAGCGAGATGAGTCCGATTCGATTCCGGGAGGGTATTGGATGCGCCGTTTGAAGGAGTTTGTCGCTCCACTCGTCTACCTGTCGAGCAACATCACGAGCCTGATTGGCGTCGTGCTGGTGACCACGGCGACCGTGCTGTGGCTTTTCCTGCTGCCCAGTTTCATCAAGGGCGAACCGGGTAACGCCTACACGGGCATTCTCGAGTTCATGCTGCTGCCGGGCGTGTTCTTCGCCGGCCTGGTGTTGATCCCCCTGGGCATCCATTTCTACCGCGTCGGCCACCGTAACGAACTGCCGCCGGTCTTTCCCGATATCGACCTGCAGAACGAGCGCTTCCGCCGGCTGCTGATGTTCGTGGGCGTGACGACGATTCTGAACCTGATCATCGGAGCGCAGTTCTCTTACCGTGCCGTGTCCTACATGGAGTCCGCCACGTTTTGCGGGCAGACCTGCCACACGGTGATGAAGCCGGAGTACACGGCCTACCAGAACTCTCCGCACGCGCGCGTCGCGTGCGTGAGCTGTCACATCGGCCCGGGGGCCAACTGGTTCGTGAAGAGCAAACTGTCCGGCACCTGGCAGGTCATTTCAGTGACCTTCAATTTGTATCAGCGCCCGATCCCGACCCCCGTCAAGGCTTTGCGGCCGGCACGCGAGACCTGCGAAGTCTGCCACTGGCCGCAGAAGTTCGCCGGCAATCGCGTACACATTATCGACAAGTTCACCGACGACGAACAGACCCGGCACCTGAAAACCGTTTTGATGCTGAAGATCGGTGGCGGCGGCGGCTACGAGGGCATTCACGGCGCCCATATGGGCCCCGGCGTCGAGGTCACCTATGGCCATTCCGACGAGAAGCGCCAGACCATTCCGTGGGTCCAGTATTCGCGCAATGGGGACAAGACGATCTTCAAGGCGGAGGGTTTCAAGGACGCCGACATGGGCAAACTGGAGATGCGCACGATGGACTGCATCGATTGCCATACCCGGCCCGCGCACAGCTACAAACTGCCCGAACGCGCCGTGGACGAGGCCCTGGCGAGAGGTCTGATGGACGCCTCATTGCCCTTCGTGCGCAAGACCGCCCTCTCGATCATCAAGGTCGATTACGCGACCACGGCCGACAGCGAGCGGGAGATCCCGAAGCGCTTCATGGCTTATTACCAGCAGGCCTACCCCGCGCTCTGGCAGTCGAAGCGCCCGGCCATCGAAAGCACGGCCAAGGCCGTGATGGCGGCCTTTGCCGAGAACGTGTTTCCCGAGATGCGGGTGAAGTGGGGCGTCTACCCCAACAACCTGGGACACACCGACTATCCTGGCTGCTTCCGTTGCCACGACGAGCGCGCCGGTGACAAGGGGAACAAGACCATCCCCATGGACTGTGATACGTGCCACAAGAAGCTCGCGGAGGACGAAGAGTCTCCCAAGATTCTCAGCGAACTCGGTTTGACGCCCGCGACCGGCGGGACGAAGTAGCACGCTGCTGGTCGCCTGACGGGTTGCCGCCCGGCGGCGGTTGCGAAAAGGCCAAACCGCTGATTTTAGCGGGCCCGGTCCGTAAGTGACTGAAGCGAAACAGCCATTTCCTGCAAACCGCTAAATCTCAGCGGTTTGCGGGCATCAGCCCATGAACGAGAACTGAGGGGATGCGTCGTCCGTTTCACCGGATGGCGTTCTGCCGTACAGCTTGCGGGCGAGTTGGAACTGTCTGGTGGCTGCGGTTTTCCTGGTCGCTCTGGCATTGGCTTTTGACTCCGGGGCGCCGCCCACTGCCGGGTTCCCGGCAGACGTCCTGGGAGCGGCATTCATGATCATCTGGGACGGAGCCTGGTTCAACACCAGCGCGAGGGTCTGCAACTGGGATTGGGCCAGGAGATCCACCGGCGATTGGCCCGGCAGTTGGCCCGGGGCCGGCGGTGCGTTGGCGGCATGCGCCGGCTGATCGCGGGAAGGCAGCGCGGGCACGGCCCAATTGGCGGTGGCGTGGGGTTGCAACAGGTCAATCAGAGTCGAGACGCTGGGCATTGCGGCCATCGGCGCGGCTCGTCCCGGGTTGCAGGAATCTGACACTCCACCCATAGCGTCCTTATCGTTAGGGACGCTCCCGAGCTTGAGACTTTAATCGAAGCCTCGCGCGTGTGCTGGCCTAAACGCTGACCACCGGGCTCCGGCTCTCGCGAATGATCGAGTACGCGTTGGCCCGCAATCGCCCGAAGACTCCGGCGGCGGACCCGCGTCCAATCACGAGCAGGTCGGTTTCCAGGTCGCCAGCGAGATCGCAGACAGTTCGCGAAATCTCCCCGCTTCCGATATGCAGCGGAGCCTCGACATTGAGCCGCTTCTGGAGTTGCGCGATCTCCTCCTTGACTGCACTTTCGACCTGAAAACGCCATTCCGGGTCAAAATACTCGCCCGCGTGGCCGTCGAAAGCCGGTGTCGCGTGGACCAGTGCCAGTTTGGCCCCCGAATCCCGGGCAAAGCGTGAGGCCCACATCAGCGTGCGTTCGCTTTGCGGCCCCAGGTCGAGCGCCGCGGTCACCTGCCGGAACTGGACCTTCTGCGAGGAGGACGCATCCAGATGGACGCCGGTCCAGACCGGGCAGTCCGCATCGTGCAGCACTTTCGCGGTGACTGAACCCAGGATGAAGCGCCGGAACGGCCCGTACCCGTGGGTCGGCATGACAATCAATCCGGCCCCGGATTCGTGGGCCATGGAGACGATCGTGCCGGCGGGATCGCCTTCGCGCATCAGCCGGTCCGTGTGAGCGGCTGGCAACTCCCCGGTCATGAACGCCTGCAGGTCTTGCTCCACCTGCTCGGCGCGAAACCGGTACTGCTCCTCAAGCAGCGGCCCGGCCACCTCCATGGCGCTGAACTCGTAGTGCGCGGGTGGGAGCACGTGCAACAGGGTGATGTGACTGCCAAAGATGCCGTGAAGCGCCTCGGCGTAGAAGGCCGCACCCCTGCAGCGCTCGGAGAAATCGACGGGAACCAGGATCTTGCTAAGAGGCATATCGGACCTCCGCACAAACTCTACACCGGATCGTGCCGATTTGGAACTATCAAGAGCGGGTGCTCCGAAATTGAGCCCGGCTGGGTCGGCTCTCCAGAGCCCGCATTGGCTGGTTTGCGGGCGCTGGAGCGCCGCCCCGCATTGCGCAGGTTTCAGCTTCGAATCCAGAGCTTCGACGCGGTGCGTTCGAGTTCGCTCCGGAAGGCGGGATGGGCGATGGAAATGAGCAACTCCGCGCGCTGCCGTACGCTTCGCCCGAACAGATTCACCGCGCCGAATTCCGTGGCCACCCAGCGCACGTCGCCGCGCGAAGTGACCACGCCCGCGCCTGGCTTCAGGCGGGGCACGATGCGGGACATGGTCCCATCCTTGGCGGTGGAGGGCAGCGCAATCACCGCGACTCCCTGCGGGGCATGGGCCGCGCCGCGAACGAAGTCCACCTGGCCGCCGATCCCGCTGAAGGGCACCGAACCGATGGAATCGGCGCACACCTGACCGCCCAGATCGATCTCCAGGGCCGAGTTGACCGCCACCATGCGGCGGTTGGCTGCAATCACGGCCGGTGAGTTCACATATTGATTCGGAAGGAACTCGAAGACCGGGTTGTCGTGAATGTAATCGTACAGGGCGCGCGAGCCCATGGCGAAGGCAGCGACAGCCTTGTGGGGATGCAGCGTCTTTTTGGCGTTGGTCACGGCGCCACATTCGATCAGCGGGATCAAGCCGTCGGAAAACATCTCGGTGTGCACGCCCAGGTCGCGCCGGTCTTTGAGTTGCGCGAGCACGGCATCCGGGATGCCCCCTACGCCGATCTGCAGAGTCGCTTCGTCCGGGATGAGCGCCGCCACGTGCCGGGCGATTTCGACGTGAGTGGCGGTGATTTCGCCCTGACTGAACTCGGGCAGGGGCCGCTCCTGCTCGACGATGGCAGCGATGTCGTGCGCGGTCAGGAACGAGTCGCCGAGCGTACGGGGAACGCGCGGGTTCACCTGGACGATCAGGTGCCGTGCGGCGCGCGCCGCGCTGAGCGAGATGTCCACGGCCGCGCCGAGACTCATATGGCCGCTGCGGTCCGGCGGCGAGACCTGAATCAGCGCCACATCCAGCGGCAGCACGCCGTTGCTGAAGAGGCTCTCGACCTCGTGCAGGAACACCGGAATGAAGTCGGCGCGGCCGGCCTGCACCGCGTTTCTGGTATTAGCCGCGATGAAGAGCGCGTTATGGCGGCAATGCGGGGCGTATTCCGGCGCGCAGTAAGGAGCCGGACCCAGGTTGATGCAGTGCAGGATCTCCACGCCGCTCAGCGCCATCACCCTGCCGCACAGCGCCTCGATCAAGGCCTGCGGCGCGCCGGCCGCCATGTGAATGAACACGCGCTGGCCGCTCTGGAGCACGCCGAGCGCCGCCTCCGCCGTGGTCTTCTTCTGCTCGTAAACGCTGCGCCAGTCGGGCATGGGAGTTCCGGCACCCAACCTATCATGGGGAGCCGGGTTGCTGCGACCCCCTGCCCGCGCGAATCTGAATCGGAAGGTCCGATTTGCACATCGGCCCACAACTCAAGGACCGTAACATCTGCCTGCCACGCCTGCGATCGCGCGGAGCCGCTCTGATGCCGCATGCGACAATGGCGGATGAGAGTTGTCCTTAAGGTGAGCAAATTGACCGCCGGCAAACCCCCCAGAAGAGGTTTCTTCTCAGGCCCATTCGGACGTTTTTTCGCGGCTGCCATCGCATTCCTGGTCCTGCTGATTGTGGTCGCGGTCACCTGGACCTGGGTCCACTATTCCAATCTCGTTGACGAGCGGTTGCGCGCCGGGCCGTTTTCGCAGACAGCCATGATCTTTGCCGCTCCGGAGCCGGTCAGCCGGGGCGACGCCATGACGGTCGCGGAGTTGACCGAGACGCTGCGGCTCAGGGGCTATACCGACAATCGCTCCAACCGACTGGGCTGGTACAAGGTCCGCCCGGACGGCGTGGAGATCTTTCCGGGCGTCGATGCGTCGCCGGAGAGCGAGCCGGGTGTCATTTTTCTCGAAAACGGCGTCGTGACGCGGATCGTTTCCAACCGCGACAACACGGAGCGCACGGTTTACGAACTGGAACCGGAACTGATCAGCAACCTGTTTGACCGGCAGCGCCAGAAGCACCGCGTGGTGCACTATGCCGACATCCCCAAGGTGCTGGTCGATGCGGTCACGTCCGTCGAAGACAAGCGCTTCTTCCAGCACGTCGGCTTCGACCCGCTGCGTATCGTCAAAGCGGTTTTTGAGGACGTGCGCGAAGGGCGCAAAGCGCAGGGCGCCTCGACGCTCAGCATGCAGTGCGCACGCATGCTGATGCTGGGTCAGGAAAAGACCTGGAGCCGCAAACTGGCCGAGGCCATCATCACGCTCCAACTGGAGGCCAAGCTCAGCAAGGAGCAGATTTTCGAGTACTACGCCAACCAGGTGGACCTGGGGCAGCGCCGCAGCTTTGCGGTGCGCGGCTTTGGCGAGGCGGCGCGGGTGCACTTCGGCAAGGACATCCGCGATCTGAAGGTGGACGAAGCGGCCCTGCTGGCGGGCATGATCCAGCTGCCCAACTTCTATAACCCGTACCGGCATGAGGACCGCTCGCTGCGCCGCCGCAACACCGTGCTGAGCCTGATGCGCGACAACGGGTACCTGACCGACGTGCAGTACGTCGAGGCCGTCAAGGCGCCGATCAAGCTGGCGGAAGGCGGCATCGAATCGACCGACGCGCCCTACTTTGTCGATCTGGTGAACGAGGAATTGCAGGATCGCTTCGCGGACGTCGATTTCCAAACCACGCAATATCGCATCTACACCACGCTCGACATGAAGCTCCAACGCGATGCGGTGGAGGCGGCGCGGATCGGGATGAAGGAAGTGGACGATCTGCTGGCCAGGCGTAGAAAGAAGTACGGCGAGGCGCAGGTCGCGATGGTCGTGATGGACCCGCGAACGGGCGAGGTGAAAGCCATGCTGGGCGGGCGCAATTACGGCGCCAGCCAGTTGAACCGGGCCCTGGCTAAACGCCAGCCGGGATCTTCGTTCAAGCCGTTCGTTTATGCCGCGGCATTGCGCACCGGCCTGCTGGGCGGATCGAACGTCCTGACGCCGGTAACGATGGTGATGGATGAGCCGACGACGTTCGAGTACGACGGCAGGACTTACGAACCGAACAACTTCCACGAGGAGTGGAAGGGCAACGTCAGCATGCGCTATGCTCTGGCGCACTCCATGAACATCCCGACGGTCAAGTTCGCGGAGATGGCGGGCTATGACAGCGTGGCGGCACTGGCCCGTGACGCCGGCCTCGAGAATACGAAAGCCACCCCCGCCGAGGCGTTGGGATCCTACGAAGCCAGTCCGCTGGAAATGGCCAGCGCCTACACCACGTTCTCCAACGGCGGCGTCTGGATGCGCCAGAACATCGTCCGGGAAGTACGCGACCAGAGCGGCAAAACCATCTGGACGTACAAGCCGGTATCCAGGGAGGTCCTGGATCCGCGCGTCGCCTATATGGTGACGAACCTGATGGAAGAGGTGGTTCGCAGCGGGACGGGAGCCAGCGCACGCAGCAGGGGCTTTTTGCTCCCCGCGGCCGGCAAAACGGGCACCTCGCGCGATGCCTGGTTCGCCGGGTTCACCACGCGCCTGCTGTGCGTGGTGTGGGTGGGTTTCGACGACAACACGGAGTTGCCGTTGCAAGGCTTTGAGGCTGCGCTGCCGATCTGGACCGAGTTCATGAAGCGCGCCCATCACTACCGGGAGTACAAGAACGTGTCCGAGTTCCCGGCTCCCGACGGGATCGTGACGGCGGACATCGACCCGCTCAGCGGCAAGCTCTCGACGCCGGCCTGTCCGAAGTCGCAGGCCGAGGTCTTCCTCGCCGGCACGCAGCCGCTGGACTACTGCCCGCTGCATGGCGGCGGCGGCAGAACCGTGATCGCCGACTGGAGCGCGCCGGAAGGCGATAGCGCAAATCCGCACCCGGGCGACGCCGCCGCGGCTACCTCTGGCGCGCGTCAACCGCACCGCCCGGAAGCTTCGCCGCAAGTTAGCAAGCCAGCTACTCCCGAGGCCGCCAAACCACCCCAGAAGAGGAGTTTCTGGGACCGGATCAGGGGTATATTTAAGTAGGCTTAAGGGACGGCGCGAGTTGCGGGCGGGGAGCCCGGAAAGCGGTGTCTATCCCAGGTCATCGGGAGGCGGATATGGTCTCTTCTCACCGGCGAGTCCGGGTTTCGGGTATCCTCTTCGTGCTGATCGGCGGTGCGGCGGCGGCGAGCGCGTTGGCCGCGCAGGAGACCGCCCCGCAAACGAAGGCGCTTTCGTTCGAAGACCGCGGCGACATCTACGGGGTACGCAAGATGTACCGCGAGGCCGTGGAAGCCTACAAGCAGGTGTCGCCCCAGACCGCCGTGGTCCTGAACAAGATCGGCATCGCCTATCAACAGCAGAACGATTTCGATTCGGCCAGGAAATACTACGACCGGGCCGTCAAACTGCAGCCCAATTACGCCGAAGCGATCAACAACATCGGGACCTTGGAGTACGCCAACAAGAACTTCCGGCGTGCGACCAAGTTCTACAAACGGGCATTGGCGATTCAGCCGCGCTCGTCATCGGTCTACTCAAACCTGGGCACTGCCTGGTTCGCACGGCACAACTACAAGGAAGCCACCCGCTGTTACGATGAGGCACTGGCCATAGATCCGCAGGTTTTCGAGCGGCATGGCAGCCATGGAGTAATGCTGGAGCAGCGGGACATCCAGGAGCGTTCGAAGTTCAATTACTACATGGCGAAGGTTTACGCAAAGAAGGGCATGAACGAACTGGCACTGCAATACATCCGCAAGGCGCTGGAAGGCGGGTTCAAGGACAAGAAGAAGTTCCTGGAAGAAGAAGACTTCGCCGAGCTGCGGAAGCTGCCGGATTTCGACGACCTGATGAAACTGGAGCCGCGTGTTCTCTAGGCGCAGGCTGGGCCTGCTGCTGGCGGGCGTTGCACTCATCCTGGTGGGAATGGCGGTGACGTGGCGCGTATGGGCGCCCACTCCATCCCAACCCGGGCAGGCGCGCCGCGTCGCGATACTCCCCATCGACAATCAGACCGGAGATCCGCGCTTGAATTGGGCCGGCGAGGCAATCCGCCAGGCGGCAATTCTGGAGTTGGGCAAGGGCGCGGTCCAAGGGGATCAGCCGAGCGTAATACTGGCGCGTGATGCGGGGGATGCGGCCGCCCGCCAGGCGACCCATCTGGTGTACGGCCAGCTGGAACCGGAGTGGGCTGGACCGTCCGGAATGGGTCCGGCCGCGCATCCGGGCTGGGTGACATACAGCTTCTCGATCGAAGACTCCCAACGCCACGCGGTGCTGCGCCGGGTGCGCAACAGCGGCCCGGTCTTGAAGTCGACCGTCGCGCTGGCCACGCTGGTCGCGCCGGAAACCGGGGGGCCATCGCGGCTGGCGCCCGGAGTCAACAACGATCAGGCGCTGGAGTTCCTCTCGACCGGCAAGTTCGCCGAATGCGCCGCGGCCGACCCGCAGGCAATCTGGTGCTGGGAACGCTGGGCCAATTCGGCTTTCGAAGCGGGTAAGAAGGATGAGGCGCTCACCGTGCTCGCCCGCGCCAGGGAGCAGGGAACGCAGCTTTCGGCCGCCTCCAAGTCCCGGCTGGACCTGATCGAGGCGTCCATCCGCGGGGACGAGTCCCTGCGTATGGCGGCACTCGAGAAACTGGTGCAGGCAGATTCGTCGAACCTCGCGGCGGTCGCGGAGCTGGCATCGGCGCTGATGGCCAACCAGCGCTTTGTGCAGGCCGAGGCGCTCTATCGCAAGTCGCTGGAGAGGAATTCAAACCAACCCGAAGCGTGGAATCTGCTGGCCTACGCGCAGGCCGGGCAGAGCCGCTTCGACGAGGCCCGCAAGAGCCTGGCGGAATACGACCGGCTGGCCCATGCGAGCCCGAATCCGCCCGATTCGCGGGGCGAGATCGAGTGGATGGCGGGAGACCTCGCCAGCGCGGCAACCTGGTTCCAGGAGTCCTATCGCAGGGGTGCGCAGTTCAACGCCGGCGTCGCGCTGGAGAAAGCGGCGTTGTCCCGCTACCTGGCCGGTGACGCGAGCGGCGCGGCTGAGCTTGCCAACAAATTCCTGGCCGACCGCGAACAAGCCGGAGACGCGCTGGCCAATTTCCATCGGGCGCGCTGGCAGTTCCTGTGGGGCAACAACGCAGGTGCGCGGGCGTTACTGGAGCGACTGGTTCAGCGGGGCGGTCCCGACGCGGCAGTCGCCGCAATGCGCCTGATGCTGGCCGATCTGCGGGACAACAATATCGACGGCGCAAAGAAGTGGGCGCGGGCAGTCAAGGACCTGGCGCCGAAGACGGGGAGCCAGATCCTGTCCCGCATGGCAACGGCATTGTCCGAAGGGGATAGCAGCGCCGTGTCCGATCCGGCTTTGCGTGCGGAACTGGCGGCGATCCACCTGACGCTGAGCGGCGAATTCGCCCGTGCCGTAGGGGCGTGGGATGAGGCAATTCGTACCCCGCACGGCTCGGGGGATAGTTTCGCGCGCGAACTGAAGGCCTGGTGCCTGCTGCGCGCGGGCAAGACCTCCGAAGCGTCTTCCGAACTCAAGGGCGCCTGGCCGCTGCTCGACCCCGACGAGCGATTGCTGTTTGATTTCCTGATCTACCCGAACCTGCTTTTCGTGCGGGCGGAGGCCGTCGCGGCGCGTGGGAATACCGTGGAAGCCCGGCGGCTTTACGACCTGTACCTGCGTTATGCCGGACCGTCCAAGGACCGCTTCGGTCAGGCGGACAAGGCACGCGGCGCGAGCCGGTTGTAGCTATTGATTCAAGTTGAAATCGACATCGATCGGCACGCGCACCTCCAGGGTTTCCGAGTTCAACACGCAGGGCGTGTAGCGCCATTGCCGGACTGCGGCGAGCGCCGCCGGCAGCAGCAGCGGGTCACCCCGCAGCAGCGTGATATCGGCCAATTCGCCTGTCTTTGTAATGACGGCCTGAAGGTGGACCGTGCCCTGGACGCGCTTCTGTTTCGCTTCCTCGGGGTAAACGGGCCTTACCTGCTTGGTGAGTTGATTGCAGCCCCCGAGCATATCGCCTACCGTGATCCGGGCACCGTTGTCCGGGTGAGCGACCGGGGGCTTGTGCGGAGAGTGCGCGCAGCCCAACCCGCACAGCAGCAGCGGCACCAGAACTAAGAATCGCACGTCAGATTGGAACCCTGACCGGGCATTTGGTTCCAGGAATGGGCCCGAAGATCGTTGGCGGACCCTCAGATCGATTCGAGTTCGGCTTCCAGCATCTGCTTCTGGTTCAGATCCGCGTAGTAGCCGCCGGAGGCCAGCAGTTCCTGGTGGGAACCGGCCTCGACGATCCGCCCTTCGTCCAGGACGTAGATGCGCTCCGCCAGACGCACGGTCGAGACGCGGTGCGAGATCAGTATGGTGGTTCGACCCCGCATGAAGCCGAGCAGGCTGGTCAGGATCTTCTCCTCAGTGATCGTGTCCACCGCTGAGAGCGCGTCGTCCAGGATCAGGATGCGCGGGTTGCGGACCGCGGCGCGGGCAATCGCCACACGCTGTTTCTGGCCGCCGGAAAGGGTCAGCCCCCGCTCCCCGACTTCGGTCTGGATGCCCTTGGGGAAAGTGCTCAACTCGGGACCCAGACCAGCCATCTCCGCAGCCTGGAGAATCTGGCTTTCCGTTGCGCCGGGAACGCCGAACCCGATGTTCTCAGCGAGGGTGGCGCTGAACAGGAATGTCTCTTGAGGCACCTGGCCGATCAGCTGTCGAACGTCGCGCGGATCGTATTCCCGCAGGTCGAAACCGCCCAGAGTCAGCCGCCCAAGGGTAGGATCGTACAGCCGCGGAATCAGGTTCACCAGCGTACTCTTGCCGCAGCCCGTCCGCCCCACGATGGCAATCACCGAGCCTTCCGGCAGTTGGAGGTCGATGCCCTCCAGCGCCCGGCGGGAAGTGCCTTCCGACGGAAAATCCATCGCAACGTTCTGGAACGAGATGTCGAAGCGCGTAGCAGGCGGCAGGGGATGGAGCGGCGCCTGGATGGTGGGCGCCTCGCGCAGAATCTCCTGAATCCGGCTGAGGGACGCGGTGCCGCGCTCCATCAGGTTGACCACCCAGCCGAAGGCGATCATGGGCCAGATCAGCGTCCCCATGTAGGTGTTGAACATCACGAAACTGCCCAGCGACAGCGATCCGGCAATGAGCCGGCGTCCGCCCTCGAACAGCACAACCAGGAACGTGAGCCCGATCAAGGCCTGCAGCAGCGGCATGAAGGCGCTCGACAGCCGGGCGAGCCGCATATTCTGTGCGATGAATTCCCTGTTGAGCGTGGCGAAGCGTTCCAATTCGGCTTCGTCCTGGACGTAGGCGCGGAGCACACGCGCCCCGTTCAGATTCTCCTGGACGCGGCTGCTGATGTCGGAGAAGAGCGCCTGGATGCGTTCAAAGCGGGTGTGGATTCGCCGCCCGAACAGGACGACGACCAGCGAGACCAGCGGGGTAGGGGACAGTGCCCACAGCGTCAGGCGCCAATCCACCGCGCCCATGATCCCGACCGCGAGCACGAACGTCAGCGACGTCTCGGCCCAGTACATCATGGCCGGGCCCAGCATCATGCGCACGGCATTCAGATCGTTCGTCGCGCGCGCCATCAGATCGCCGGTCCGCGAACGGCCATAGTAGTCCTGTCCCAGCGTGGCCAGTTTGGCGAATAGGTCGTTGCGAATGTCGTACTCGACGTCGCGCGACAGACCGACCAGGATCACGCGCATCCAGTACATGCAGACGCCCTTGAACAGCGCCGCGCCGAGGATCGCACCGCACACCCACCACAGCATCGTCAGCGGCTCGCCGTGCGTCACGGTGTCCACGCCTTTGCGGAGGATGAGCGGGATGACGGCTCCCGCGAGGTCCTTGAGGACCAGGGCAATCAACCCCAGCACAAGTGCCAGGCGGTAGCGCCGCATATACGGCCAGACAGTTTTGAGGGCAGCGATCATCAGGGGTGAAACATTCAGTCTAGTACCTGGACGGGGAGCTGCGGTCCCACCGCGCACGGGACAGGCCCTTGCAGATGGAATTCGCCGGTCAGGTAAGAACTACGGGCCACAACACTCCCGGGGCAGTCAGCGGGAGTTCACTGGTCCTCGCCGTCCAGCCGGCCTGCACTCTTCAAGATATTGAGCATGCGCTCGACGTCGGCCTCGTCCTTGTCGCTCAGGAAGCGCGGACGGGGCGGCCCGGTTTTATCGACTTTCGGCTGGGGCGGGTCTCCAAAAATGCGCCGGTGCGGGACGCCGTTGATCAGGGCCTGCGAGGCACGCTGCTGGATTAGCCGGAGCAGCAGCTTGCAGTGCTCTTCACGCCCCGGATAAATCACCCGCAGCCGGGGTCCTTCCCGCAGTGTGAGTTCGACCACCATCGGCGTAACCCAGTTGGTCTGATCGACTCGCCGGATGTCGAGCCAGTCAATCGTACGCCGGCCGACGAGCAGATGGCTGCTGGTGATTTCGAGGACCGGGCGCAAAGCGAGCCACAGCGTGCCCACGACTCCCGCCAACAGCAGGCCGGTGGGAATCCACGCGGGCCACCACTGCAGCGAGCACCAGACCGAGACTCCGATCATGGCGATCCCGGCCAGTGCCGCTAGCGAATAGACTCTTGCTGGTGAAAATCGGACCATTCGCGGAATCCCTTTACCTTCAGGCTATGCGCGCCTCTGGCCAAGCGTCAATCACCATTCCGGGCAAGCATGCCTATGGCCGTCCGTAAGTAGTTGATTCCGCTCCACGCAGTCGCTGCAACCGTAACCCACATAACAGTCAAGAAAACGAACTGCGGGGGTTGATCGGGCCAGCCGGCACGCAGCACGCAGGTTCCAGCAAGCAACAATTGGAAGACCGTCGAGAGCTTGCCCCAGATACTGGGTGGGAATCTGCGCACACGACCCATTCCTAGGGCTACTGCGGCGAAGCACAGAATGAGCGCGTCGCGTCCCAGAACGAGGGCGGAAACGCCCCAAGGCAAGAGTCCGCGCCAGGCAAAACAGATATACAGGGTTGCGGCGAGGACTTTATCCGCGATGGGGTCGAGTTTCTCGCCCAACGGCGTTTGCCAGCCGTAGCGCCGGGCCAGGTAACCGTCCAGGCCGTCGCTGATACCCACCAGGAACAGGACCGGCAACGCGGTGCGGAAGTTGCCGCGAGCCAGTTCGTATCCCAGCCAGGGGGATGCCAGGATGCGCAAAGCACTGAGAATATTAGGCGGCGTCAACCAGGCGGGCATGTGCCTCAGCCTACCATGGCGGAGAGCATTCGGCTCTGATCCGGCCCCTGCGAAAATGGCGGGCGACTTTATACCAGCCGCCCGCCAAGTTCCTTAGCTCTCTGTATCAAGACGAGAACGGCACACACCCTGCGGCCTGCTCACCAAATCCCCGGACCCACTTATTGAACTTGCTTGGCCGTGAGGATCTGGGTTTCCATCCAAGCCGCATCCGCGGGAAAGGAGACTGCGGCGGGTACCGCGCCCGCATGGCCCACGCGCATTCCATTGAGGTCCTGTGACGCCGTCAGATAGGTGCACCCGGGTTGCACCAGCTTCGCTTTGGCGTCGCTCGAACCTGGATCATAGTAGCCGCACTCCAGGGACTGGAGTTGGACATTCGGGGCGATTTCCACGGGGTACTCCCGGCCCTTGGCACCCGGGACCGGCACTATGGACGAGGGGGCAAGGCCGCCGCGAACGCCCAGCACCTTTTGAACCCGCGTGAGGACTTCACCGGCTCCGACCACCTGGAGCGCGTCTCCAGTCTGGTAGGTCGGCCAGTCGTAGTGGAACGATTCCAGGGAGCCATCGTTGGCGAATGTGAGGATCACCTTCGATCCGTTACCGACCACCGGAACCCCGTTGAGTGTCCGCCCGAAGACGATCCGGTTGGCCACCACGGCACTGGTGGTTTCGCCGGTGACGAGATCCCGCCCGCCTTCCGTACGATAGTCGGCACGCAGCGCCACCAGCTCTTCGCCCTTCCCGAGCGAGATTTGGGATGCCAGCTTGGAGGCGATGAAGGCGCGGCCTTTGCGCTCGAGTTCGGCTGCGGGCATCTTCTGCGAGTCGGGCCGGCCAAGGGAGTGGGCCGCCGCCGCAACGGCATGGTCGCGATACTCGGCCCCGGCAGCGTCGGTGGAGACTTCCAGCGACCACTGCTCGCCTGTAACGCGCAGTTTGCCGGCCAGCGCAGTCGTCTGGTACTCGCCTGCCGGGCGAAGCCTCTCAATCAGCCCTGCGCTGACTCCGTTCTGGTCCGCCGTTGCCGCACGCTGCAGCACCGGCAGGGAGGACCGGCCGACTCCTTGGGTGACCGAAAACTGCTGGTGCGCTTTGGCCCGAGGAAGGGCCTCGGCATTGGCCAAACTGCCACCGGTGATTACGCCTGCCGCCATCGCCACGGCCGCCATGAAAGTGAAGTTGTTGTTCTGCATTGCTTTTCTCCTCGTGATCTCCTGATATTTCCTTGTGCTTCCTCGCGCCTAGTTCCAATTCGACCAGCAGTAGTATCCGATCTGCCAATCCCGCAGCACGGGTGCGGAGACTACATTGTTAATGGTGAGACCTTGACGGTTCCAGCAGTCGGTCGAGTTAACGCCGGTGTTGGCAACCGTGGGGTGGTTGCTGGTATTGGCGTAATAGACGGAATCGAGCCAGGCATATCCGATGGAGTAGTTTAGACGCATATAATAGGCGAAGTTTGTGGCTGCGCCCGTATCGTTGCCGGTATATAGCAGATCGTGTCCACCGACGCCGATCTTGAGCCCGCCGCGATACGCGTTTCCCCAGCGGTTCCAAAACAACCCATCGTCATCTTTGAAAGTGTCGCAGGCGAAAGTGGCGAGCACCTTAAGTTGATGACCGGCAGCGCCCAAACGCATGCTGGGCGTCCAGGCAATGCACCCGGGAGCGGCCGTGTCCGGGCAGGAGTTGTCCCACATCGCATAGCCCGCGTAGTTGGCGTTGTTGCTTGCGACGGTGCCGTGCGTCGAGATATAGAGAAAGTCCACACTGTCCGCCCCGCCGCAGCCCAAGCATGTCTCCGCCCCTTGGCCGGAGTAAAATGCCGGCTGAGCGCCGTGCAGGTTGTAATAGAAATCCACGTACTCGACGGGCTGAATCATGGAGATGAAGTCGCTGCAGGACGCATAGACATCGATAGTGGGAGCCCAGCCTCCCTGGAAGTCGGACTGGCAGCGGACTCCGAAATGGACTGTTCCCGCCGAGGCAGGAGCAGCGAGACTGCATAGCATGACGGTTCCCGCAACTGCCAGGAATGCGTTGCGTGCCGCGGTTCTCAAATTCACCAAAGACATTCTCTTCATATATCCTCCGAAGTTTGTGTGCTCCGTGTCAGATCCTCCGTTGGAGCACACCGTGATAGTGATTGGCCCCTGCCAATCGTTTCACGACTGTGGATGAAATATTCAGATCGAGGGTCGGACCATTGGCGGAAGAGGAGAGCCAACCAGTAGTTTCTGCAACTAGGACCGATCAGATGCAGGGACTGTGAGCAGACGTGGCTTCCTGCTGCTTTTCGAGGCGTGGTGTTGAAGTGCGGGTGCTGGATTGTCCGCCGGTGACGGAAGGGATGCCGAGGTTAGTTGGCGTAGCCTTGCCGCAAGAACGCCGCGAATTCGACAGGGTCCTTGGTCAAGCCGGGGAAGGCCGCGACGGGCTTCTCGCCGGTGTCGAAGACGGCGTAGTACGGGATGGCGACGGTCTGGAACAGGCTCTCCTGCCGCTTCTGGTTGCTCTCGCTGGCGGCGTCGGAGCCGTCGGTGTAGAGATCCAGCAGGATGTAGTGGTCCATCAGCTCCGCGATCTCGGGGCGCGGAAACATGTTAGCCTTCATCCACTTGCAATTCGTGCAGGCGTAGCCGGTGAACGAAACCAGCACGCGCTTGTTTTGCTCTTTGGCCTGTTTGAACGCGGTCTCGTAATCGTTCTTGATGGCCCGGTGCGACTGCGCCGCGCTCCCCGGCGCCGCAGCGCTGGTCTCGGTAGCTGCCGGGACATAGGCGTCCAATTCGCCCAGTCGCCCACCAAACATGCCAGGCAGCAGGCTGAGCGCGAAGCCCAGGAAGAAGACTCCGAGCAACGCCCGCCCAGCTCCCACATTGTCGTCGCGCTTGACACCCTCCATTCGGAGCAGTCCCAGCAGGTACAGGCCGGGGCAGGCGAACAGGACGATCCAGACGGCCAGGAACCGCTCTCTGGTCAATAAGTTCCAGTGCAATACCTGATCCACGGTCGAGAGGTACTTGAGCATCGCGGCGAGCACGGCGAAGCCCAGGACCACCTTCACACGCGACATCCAGGCGCCGCTCCGGGGCAGCTTGCCGAGGAAGCTCGGAAAGATTGCCAGTAGGAAGAACGGCGACGCAAGAGCCAGCGAAAACGTCAGCATCCCCAACACAGGCTGCAGCTTGTTGGTGCCGACCGACGCCGCCAGGAGCGTTCCCATGAACGGTCCAACGCACGCGAACGAGGCCAGGCAGAACGTCAGCCCCATGAGCAGTGTGCCGGCGTAGCCTCCGCGATTCGATTCGGCATTCAGTTTCGTCAACAGGCTGCTCGGCAGTGTGATCTCGAAAGCGCCCAACAGGCTCAATCCGAATACCAGAAAGACCAAGGCAATCAGGCTGTTGACCCACGGACTCGAACCTAGTTTCACAACAGCGAATGGACCCAGCGCGGCCGTCAATCCAAAGCCGATCGCGGTGAACAAGAGCATGATCCCGAGGCAAAATACCAGCGCCTGCCGGACTGCCTGCCCGCGCGTCGGGTTCCCCTGGTTCAGGAAGAACGACATGGTGATCGGGATCATCGGGAACACGCAGGGCGTGAAGATGGAGGCCAGCCCAAAGCCGAAGGCAAGCAGCAGGAATGCGCCCAGCCCTTGATCCTGTGCCGCAGCGCCCTTGACCGGTGGAACGCTTCCCGGCGCTGGCAGTTCTTTAGCGGTCTGGAACGCGGTCCATCCGGACGGAATCTGGGTGACTGCCGCGGCAGCCTTCGGGTCAATGGTTACGGAGGCTGAGGCAGTGACCTTCTTAGGCGGCAGGCACTGCTTGTCGTTGCAGAGCTGGTACCGCATCTGAGCGGCCAACTCCGCATCGCCGGGTTGCGCTTGCGCGGCAATTTGAGCCTTAAAGTAGAACTTTACAGAATTCTCGTAAGCCTCTGTTTCTATTTGGAAATTCTGATCGTACTTGCGCTCTGGAGCGGGGTAGTACAACTGCTGGGTAGCCACCACCTTGGACTCGGTCAGGGCGATGGTGGTCTGCGTCGGGCCGCCTGTCGGGCCGGGCTTCGGCGTGGTCACGGAGTACATGTGCCAGCCGCTGTCGAGATCGAGGCGCAACTCCAGCAGAGCCTCGGAACCGGGTGCGATGCGCTGCTGCGAGGGAGTCAGGGTCCAATGGGCGGGAGACGCTTTTTGCGCAAAGATGGCGCAAACAGACGACAAAAGCAGGATCAGAACCCGCATGGTGCGCACGAGCTTAGGCGGAATTGGCGAGGCCGTTGTGATCCTGGCCCCG
The DNA here is from genome assembly GCA_903909435.1 of uncultured Acidobacteriia bacterium. Lineage (GTDB taxonomy): Bacteria > Acidobacteriota > Terriglobia > Bryobacterales > Bryobacteraceae > CAIVVT01. The sequence continues at coordinate 62,263 of CAIVVT010000255.1, forward strand.
CGCGCGGACGATTTCGGCGGCAATTCTGTCATTGACATGCTCTGTTGCTGATTCGCAGGCGACCCGGATGGCGTTACGGATGGCGTTGTCGTTAGATCGGCCATGACAGATAATCACCACTCCTTTCACGCCCAGCAGCGGCGCGCCGCCATACTCCGAGTAATCGACGCGTTTTTTGAAGTCCTTGTAAGCGGACCGGCTCAGCAAGTAGCCGATCTTTCGGGTCAGGGTGGCTGCCAGCGACTCCTGCAGCATGTGCTTGAACACGTCAACCATGCCCTCGCTGACCTTGAGGGCGACGTTGCCGATGAACCCGTCGCAGACGATCACGTCGGCGTGGCCGGTATACAAGTCGCGCCCTTCGACGTTGCCGATGAAGTTAAACGGGATCAACTTGAGCAATTCCGAAGCCGCGCGGGTCAGTTCGTTGCCCTTGTGCTCCTCTTCGCCGATCGAGAGGATGCCAACGCGCGGATTGTCGGTGTGGTAGACCAGCCGCGAATAGATCTGGCCCATGATGGCGAACTGCACCAGCATCTGGGGCGAGCAATCGACATTCGCGCCTACATCGACCACCACGACAGGGCGGCCCTTCACGGTAGGGAAGGCGGAGGCCAGGGCCGGACGTTCCACCCCGGGGATCATCCCCATGAGCGTTTTAGAGATGGCCATGACCGCGCCCGTATTGCCGGCCGAAACCAGACCTTGGGCTTCGCCGTCGCGAACCAACCGGGCGGCGACGCGGATGCTGGAGTCCCGCTTATTGCGGAGGGCTTTGGCCGCGTTGTCTTCCATCGTGACCACTTCGCTGGCGTGTACCACGCGAATGGGTAAAGTCTGCCAATCGCTGTATTTAGACAGTTCCTGGCGCACGGGCTCTTCGCGGCCTACGAGGATGATATTTACGTCCTGCGATCTGGCAGCTCGAACCGCGCCAAACACCTCTGGAACAGGGGCTGAGTCCCCACCCATGGCGTCGACGGCGATGGTGATCATGGAAATGAAGGCGCTCCCGCGAAGCAAAAACCCGGAGTCATTACTCCTGGACGACTTCGATCACTTCACGGCCTTTGTAGAAGCCGCAGGTGGGGCAGGCGCGATGGGGGAGCTTCTGCTCGTGGCACTTGGGGCACTCGGAAACGCCGGCGCGGGCCAGTCCATCGTGGGCCCGGCGAGTTGAGGTACGGCGCTTGGAGTGGCGGCGTTTGGGATTGGGCATCGGAAATCCTTTCTTCGGGATCTACCAGGGAGTGAAACCCGTGCAACGGTAGACTTTGCAGAATCGTAATGACAATAAACGACTTCTCATTTTAGCGAACTCGTACCCGGAATGTCACCTAAGCCAATGCCAGGTGGGCGGGACGGCTAAAGTTCGCGCAGGCTGGCCATCTTGCTGGCAATCCGCTCCGCGGCGCAGTTGCAGGCCGTCAGATTGCGATTCGCTCCGCAATGCGGGCACAGTCCCTTGCATTCGGGCTGGCAGAAATACTGCATCGGCTGGCTCAGGATGATGTAATCCCGGAGCGCGATGCGCAGCGAAACCCCATCCCCTTCGTAGAAAGAGATGTCGATTTCGCCCTCTTCCAGTTGCACTTCCACGTGATTCTCGAGCTTCGGCTGGGGCCGGAAGAACAGATCCACGGTCTCGTCGATATGTTGTGGAGCGGGTTCCAGGCAGCGGTGGCAGGCGCAGTCGAAGTCCACCTGCACGGTCGCCTGAATGCGGATCTCGCCCAGCGTGTTTTTGAGTAACTCGGCCTGGCCGGCGGTCCGCAACAGGCCGTTCTGGTGCAGATCCTCTCCGAAGTCGATCTCTCCCGGCGCGTAAGTCAGGTCAAAGTGGACGGGATGGTGTTCAAGTTCGGTGATGGAAAAGAACATCGGAGGGCCCTCGTGTTCCAAGCGCAGAGGCGCGCTAACTTCCATGATACGCGCTTGGGGCTAGTGACGACGTTAAGAGTCGCTCGCGGCGACAGCCAGCCAGTCCCGGTAGTAACGCCAGGACTTGCAGCGATCCGGTGCTGACGGGCGAGGTGACCACCACGAAATCGTCCCTGCTTCCCCTGCTCTCCGGGGCACTCCACAACACAATAAAGGTCACATCTGACGGTTTGTCAGATTCAGCCCTTTAGAATCGATGGCTTGTAAAAAGAAAAGGTCAAATCTGACGACTGAGGCGTTTGGGCGATCCGTCTGCTTCCACGATCATGCAAGCCGGACGCGGGCCGAAGCGTGCAGCGGCACCGTCCAACTGGTGAGAAAGCTAACACGCCGCCCTGGACGTCTGTCACCACACCCGGCACGCGTTTTCGCGCACCATCGGCTGGCCCACTTTGCACCCGAACGCCTTGGCGAACTCCGGCATATTGGACACCACGCCGTTGATGCGGTATTCCAGCGGCGAGTGCGGGTCCGTGATGGCCCGCTCGCGCTTCGTCTCCGGACGAACTTCGCCGCAGGCCCACTGGGCCATTCCGACGAAGTAGCGCTGATCCGGGGTCAGCCCGTCCGCCGCCTTCAGGTCCTGGCCCTCGGTCGTGTGTTTCCAGGCGTAGTAGGCCAGCATGGTGCCGCCCAGATCCGCCACGTCCTCGCCCAGCGTCAGCTTGCCGTTGATGTGGATGTCGCCCACGGCGATGTAACCGGAGTACTGGTCGGAAACGCACTTGGCGCGCCGCTCGAACTCGGCGGCATCCTTATCGGTCCACCAGTCCTTCAGGTTGCCCTGGGCGTCGAATTGACGCCCTTCGTCGTCGAAGCCGTGCGTCAGTTCGTGGCCAATCGTCGCGCCCGTGTTGCCATAGTTGGGCGCGTCGTCCATTTTCGGGTCGAACAGGGGCGGCTGCAGCACGCCGGCCGGGAAGTTGATGTCGTTCATCTGCGGGTTGTAATAGGCGTTGACGGTGGGCGGCGTCATGCCCCACTCGCCCCGGTCGAGCGGCTTGCCGATCTTGGCCAATTGGCGGCGATCCTCAAACTGCGAGGCCCGCAGCACGTTGCCGCCAAAGTCGCCCGCGGTGATGCTCAGCGCGCTGTAGTCGCGCCACTTGTCCGGATAGCCAACCTTGTTCACGATGGAGTGCAGCTTGTCGAGCGCGCGCTTACGGGTTTCGTCGCCCATCCAGGGCAGTTGCTTCAGGTCGTTCTCCATGGCCAGCTCGATTTCCTTCGTCATGGCCACCGTGCGAGCCTTGGTCTCGGGCGTGAACGTCTGCGCGACGAACACCTGCCCCAGCAGCTCGCCCAGGTCGCGGTCGGTATAGCGCACGCAGCGCCGCCAGCGCGGCTGCAATTGCGGCACACCGCGCAGGTATTTGCTGTAGAACTCGAAGTGCGAATTCACGAAGACCGACGACAGATAAGGCGAGGCGTCCCGGATCAGGTTCCAGCGCAGGAACGCGCGCCACGCTTCGATCTTGTGCACGTGCAGCGCCTTCTCCAGCGCCTGGTAAAACGCCGGCTCGGTGACGTTCACCAGCTTGGCGCTCTCGATGCCGAGGGCGGGGAAGAGGCCCTCCCAGCCGAAGGACGGGGTCAGCGCCTGGAACTGCCGGCGGTCCATCTTATGCAGCATTTTGTGCGGATCGCGCATTTCGACGCGGGTCAGCATGGAATTCGCCAACTCCGTCTCGATGGCCATCACCTGTTTCGCCTGCGCGGCCGCGGCGGACTTGGCGTCGCCCAGAAGTTCGAACACGCTCGCCACGTGCGCGACGTACTTCGCGCGGATCTCCACGGATTTCGCGTCCGTCTTCGTGTAGTAGTCGCGGTCCGGCAAGCCAAGCGCGCCGCGATTGGCGAAAGCGATCACGCTCTGGGAGTCCTCGAGATCCTGGTCGCCGGAGATAGAGAACAGCGTCCCGGAGCCGGTGCCGTCGGCATGCCCGGCTGTTACGGCTTTGGACAGGTCGGCCAGCGAACGGATGCGGGCGATGCGTTGCATGGCAGCGTCGATGGGCTGGGTGCCCGCCTTCTCCACGGACGGTTCGTCCATGCAGGCCTGGAAGAAATCGCCGATCTTGCGCTCGGATTCGTTCCGCCCCGCGCCGCCCTTGGCCGCGCGATCCAGGATGCCCCACAACAGCCGCTCGTTGTCGAACGCGAGCTTGCCGTAAACATCCCACGAGGCCTGGTCGGCGGGAATCGGGTTCTGCTTCGTCCAATTGCCGCAGGAGTAGCGGTAAAAGTCCTGGCACGGCTGGACGCTGGTGTCCATGGAGGTCAGGTCCAGGCTGGGGGAGTAGGGAAGTTGGGTTACCGGCTGAGCGGCCAGGCTGGCCGCGAATGCCAGGAGGGCGAAACAAAGGGATTTGTGCATGGGATTTCGAGGTGCGCTACCAGGATACTCCGGAGGAGCCCCTGAGTTCTCGACGGACCGGCTACGCCGGGAATTCGGCAGATCGCTCCGGAAGTGAATGCCTGGATCTGTGCCGTGGCCTGTCGTGACCACGGTGGCTGGTCCGGTGAACCCGGGTTGGACGTGCCGCGCCGGAGGCCGCGAGCAACGCTGCGCAGAACAGGAAAATGGTGAACGCGGGCCGATGCTGAAACGGGAAATCAACACAGGCGTGGCACAGAACGCCGAAGAACCCGATTCCCCACACGGAGCGCAGCAAGCCCTTGAACAGCGTTGCGATGCTCCAGACGAAAAGCCCCAGGCCCGCAATACCCCCTTCGCCGGCCATTTGCAGCCAATCGCAATGCGCCTGATTCACGACCAGGCCGAGATCGAAAGTGGCATATTGCGGATACACCACAGGCCAGGCGCCGTACCCCACACCGAGCCAGAGATGATCCTTCAACATGTTGAACGAGGAACTCATGATTGGCCAGCGCAAATCGGTCACGGGGTCTTCGCCCAGGCGTGCCAGCAGCGAGTTCCAACCCACGAAGAACGCCAGGAAGGCGAGCGCACCGGTCAGGCACAGCATGTACAGCGCAACCGTACGGCGGGAAATCAGGCCCTGATGGTGGGAGAGCCACAGCACCAGCGGAATCTCCGCCAGCAGAATCAGGGTGCCCGCGCGGGATGCGCCCGCAACCTCACTGGCGAATAGGATTCCGGCCACGAAGACCATCAGCGGGGCTCTGCGACGCCAGCGGATCGCCTGATAGAGGGCCAGCGGGAACAGAATTTCGACGAATTGCGCAAAGGTGTTCCGCGACACGAAGGGACCGGCTACAAGCTCGGTGTAGCCCGTTTCGAAGAGCCAGAAGGCCTTGCCCGTGGCGGAGGCCACATGCAGCAACGTGACCAGGGACAGCAGCGTTCCAAAGACGAGCAGAGCCGTGCTCAACCGTGCGCGCCAAGCGCTTCTGTTCGCGGTTTGGGCGATCAGCAACAGAGCGGCGAAGGTGGCGGCGTACTGCAGGCTCTTCTCGCCGCTGAGCCAGGGTGCCGCTGAGAAACCCGTGCTCGCCTGCAGGGCGGACCCGATTGCGGTGCACCCGACCGGCAACAGCACCGGATGCCAGTGCAGGCGAACGTCGCGAAAGCCGGCCCAGGCGAGCAGCGCGGCGGCCTGGATCAGCAGCCCCGCTTCCACGACGGAGGTCGGCCAGCGGGCGGCCAGGAACAGCGTCAGAATCCCAAAGCCGACGAACAGGCTCACCCCGTAGGCGGCCAAAGCTGGGACCTTCCTCATCTGGAGCTTCCAGTTCCGGGCTCTTCGGGAGCAAGCCGCAGATTGCGCAATTGAATCTCGCCCTGGATGCGAATATGACCGAGTATCCGGCGCACCCCAAAACCCAACCGGAAGAAGCGAATGGACTCGGGAATGGTCCACGACACGCTCTCGTGGGTCCATCCATCCGGGCCGGCGCCGGCTTTTCCCGCGGGGTGATCGGCGGGAACCAGCACGGTATTCCCCCAGGGGATGAGGCTCCACTCCAGCCGGTGCCTTTCGGAGGTAATGTCGCGGGTCTGGTATTCGTAGTCCAGCGTCCAGCGGCGGCTGGCGCCCAGGTCCACGGCCTGGATCAGCAATTCCGCCGACTCCGGCTGGTCTCCGGTCAAGGCGAAGCGAATGCCATCCGCCGGCACGCCCCGCGTCACTTCAATGCCCGCATACTCCGGGATTCGCCAATCGAAGCACGGCGCGCCGGGGATGGCGGGGGCGAAGGACGGGTTCGTCAGAGCCTGGTGCGTGGACGCGCCCACAATCGGCAACTTGTGCTCGGACAGCAGGCGTGTCCATAGACCGTGCGCCTCCGCGGGGTGATTCTTCTCGAGCAGCGTTTCGACTACACCCGAAACGATCACTGCGGGACTCGCGGCGGGGTCCACGTGCTTGCCGTGCAAGGTCGCATCGACGTATCTGGGCACCGCCTGCTCCAGTGTGTCCAGGCGATCTTCCTCAGTGATCCAGTTGAGGAACGCTGAGAGATTCTCAGGGTCGTCGGCGGCTAGGATGTCATTCAGGATCACCTGATCGGATGCACCTGCTTGGCGGCACAGGCGAAACGCGGCCCGGCGGTCGCCGTAGGCTCTGGTGAGGGCGAGCCTGACCCACTTCAGCGTGTCGGCTGGCCGGCCTTGCCGCAGGTAGAAGTTCGCCAGCGACCAACGCGGAAGCCAGAGGTGGTTAGCGCTCTCGGCCTGCAGCAGGAGCCGTTCCGCGTCCCCCGGATCACCATTCATCTCCCGGACTACGGCGGCTTCCGCAAGCACGTCCATCGAGCGCGGGCTCAGTCGCACGGCTTGATCCCACGCAGTCGCGGCTTCCGGCAGCTTGTCGGTGAGTTGCGCTCGAATCAACGCGCATTCGGGATCTGCCGGCTCCAACTCGCAGCCCATCCGCACCCGTCTGAGATCGTTCGCCCCGCCATACAACCACTCCGCGCAGCCCCGTCTGGCAGTGGAGTAGACGCAGCCGACGAGGACAATCGCGACCAGAAAGAACACGCCCCTTCGCGTTACGTGCCGGTGGGATCTGGTTTCCAAGAATTAGCCTTAATCGAGGCATTATATCCCCATGACCACGGCGCGGAGAGTTCGAACATCGAATGTCTTCGACCCGTCGTAGGGGTCAGCCGGTTCAGCAACTCTGATCAGGCAATCACACACGGGAAAACCCTATGCATGGCATGGCACGATTACGGACTATTGGGTCTATAATACGTGAAAGCCCAAATCGCCCGAAAGGATACGACCAGCGTCGATGGTCTCCTGCCGGCGAGTTGATGCGGTGCTGCGCCGCATCAACCTAATTGAGTGAATCGCGGCATAATCGCATGCGATTCCCCGATTCGGGACCAGTCGGTGAGGGTAAGATTATAAGTGCAGATAACTGGACATTTTCCCAAGGTAGAGAGCGCTTTACAATCCGGGATTTCCGGGATGACCGTATGATACCCACTCACTTCCACCCTAACTGGCGGAAGATTAGCGGGCATTTTCCGGCGGGGATCTGTATCCTGTTTCTGGCTATTGGGGCATCCTCACTATCAGGACGTTCCCTTCCCGAAGTGCTCACCAGAATCGCGCGCATCCGGGAACTGAGCCTCGAGTCTGCCCGCAACCACATCCCCGTCCATGTCGTGGCGACCGTAACCTACAGCGACTTGCCCGACGATCTGGTGGTCGCGGATTCGTCTGCTGGGATTTACGTGAACTGGAAGAACGAGAGTCACTTGCGAGTGACAGCCGGGGATCTGGTGCGAATCGAGGGCACTACTGCCCCCGGGCTTTACGCCCCGGTCATCGAGGCCGCCAGGCTGGAAGTGATTGGCCGTGCGGCGCTGCCCGCACCGCGGCGCCACAGCGTTTCCGAACTGTTCACCGGCCGCTACGACAGCACTTTCGTCGAAGTGGATGGATTGGTCGAATTGGTCCGTGAGGAGGACGGCCAGCAGTTTCTGAATACTTCGTCCGGCGTGCTGGAATTCTGGGTGATGTACCCGAAAGGCGTACGGGCGCGCAAGGCTCCCGATCTGCTGAATGCACGCATTCGGGCACGCGGCGTCGCTCTGACCAGATTCAATGAACAGCGCCAATTGACTGGTGTGGTGATCGCCGTCCAGGATGACCGTGCCGTGGAACTAATCGGACGCGAACAGGGTGTTGATCCGGACAAGTCCTGGCCGATCTCGCGAGTCCTGCAGTTCGATCCCTTGCGGCATGGAGGATTGATCCGGCTCAGCGGGATCGTCACGGCACGACCCAACCCTCAGACGCTTTACGTGCAGGATGCGTCCGGCGCAATCCTCGTGCTGACGCCGGAAGCGCCGGCCGTTTCGGTCTCGGATCACGTGGACGTGGAGGGATACACGGCGTGGGGCAACCACAGTCCGGTATTGCGCAATGCCTCCGTGCAGAAGACCCGGGAACCGCTGCGGATCTCGCCCAAAGTCGTGTCGAGCGATCAACTGAAGAGTGGAGCTTACGACGGACAACTGATCCAGGTAGCGGCCAGGCTGGTCGCAGAAGCCCGCGGCCCGTCCGAGAGAATCCTGCTGCTGCAATCGGGAGTCACGCTGCTGCGCGCCGAGTTGTTCAGTTCGGAGGCTGCGAAGGGGCCGGGAGCTTCAGTGGGAGACCTCATCTACTTGACGGGTGTCAACGCGGGCGACACGCTCCAGGAATCAGTCGGGTCGATCAAGATCCTGCTTCGCTCGCCTGCGGATATACGCATCGTCAGTTCAGCTCCCTGGTGGAATCTGGAACGGGTCGCGGCGGTTGCTGGAGTACTGATCGGGATCGTGCTGGCGGCGGGAGTGTGGATCGTGACTCTGCACCGCAAAGTCCGGGAGCAGACCAGGACCATCGCCGCTCAGCTGGACCTGGAAAAGGCGCTGAAGCTCAAGGCCGAAACGGCCAGCCGTGTGAAAAGCGAGTTCGTCGCGAACATCAGCCACGAGATTCGCACTCCGATGAACGGCGTTTTTGGCATGGTTCAGTTGCTGTCGGATACGCCCCTGAGCCGCGAACAGGAGGAGTATGTCTCCACCATACGGTTCTCGACGGAATCTCTCGTCAACCTGCTGAACGATGTGCTCGACTTCAGCAAGATTGAAGCGGGGAAGTTGGACATCGCCTCCGAGCCCTACCATCCGGAGAGCATCGCGCGATTAACCGTCGGTTCGTTTTCCGCGCAAGCGCGCAAAAAGGGACTGCAACTGGAACTCCTGGTCGCCCCCGCGGTCCCGAAATGCGTGCGTGGGGATCCGTCCAAGTTGCAGCAGATTCTAGCCAACCTGATCAGCAACGCAATCAAGTTCACGGCGCAAGGGGCTGTGAGTCTATCCGTCGAATCGGCTACCGAACCGGATTCAGGGAAGGCCCTACTGAGATTCGTGGTTTCCGACACGGGAATCGGGATTGAGCGCGAGAAGTTGGAGGCGATATTCCTGGCATTCGAGCAGGCCGACGCCAGTACCTCCAGGAAGTTCGGCGGCACCGGCCTCGGACTCGCCATCTCGCGCAAATTGTGCAAGCTCATGGGTGGTGAGATATCCGTGGAGAGCGAACCAGGTAAGGGATCGGCGTTCCTGGTGGAGTTGCCCTCGGTGATCGTCGAGAACGACAGCGCCGGCGTTTCACCAGGAGTTCGGAGCGCTCCCTCCGCTCACACGGGCGCGAACCATAATATTCTGCTGGCGGAGGACAACCCGATCAACCAGCGGGTTTTCGTCCGGATGCTGGAGCGCGCCGGGCACACCGTGACGGTCACAAGCGATGGTGTGGAGGCTGTCGAAGCATTTCAGCACGGCGATTACACCCTGGCGTTGATGGATGTGCAGATGCCGGGAATGGACGGCCTGGAGGCAACCGCGGCAATCCGGTCCATTGAGCGGCGCACTGGCGGGCATCTGCCGATTCTCGCCATCACGGCTTCCGCCTTGGAAGAGGACCGGCTCTCGTGCCTGGCCGCCGGGATGGACGGGATCGTTACCAAGCCGGTCAACCGCGAGGCGCTCCTGGCTGCGCTCCAGAAACACGGCAATGGAAATCACGACACCAGTTGGTGAAGGCTGGCACCGGGTTTGACCGGTTCTACGCTGTAAACGAGTCTCCGAGTGCAGGCGGCGAAGTTGCAGAATGCGGCGGGGCTATTCGGTCTGCGCAGTGACCGTCGCCGTGACGCGGTTCGCCAATTCGTCGAACGTGATCACTTCGTACAGCGAAGGGTCCGACATGATGCGGGATACCAGTGCCACGTGCATGGCGTGACCGGCCCGCTCTGCCACGACGTGCCCCAGCAGCGGCTTACCGATCAGCGCCAGGTCGCCGATCAGGTCCAACGCCTTGTGGCGGCAGGGCTCGTCTTCGAAGCGTAATCCGCCCGGGTTCATCACGCTGTCGGGAGTGAAACAGACGGCGTTATCCATACTCGCGCCACGGATCAAGCCCATGTTGCGCATCTGATCGAGTTCCCATTCAAACCCGAATGTCCTGGCCGGCGCCAGTTCGCGCGCATAGCTCGCGGGGGTTACCTGCATATCCAGGGCCCGCTCCCGGACCATCGGGTGGTTGAAAAAGACCCTGCACGTGAGCGCAAAAGAGTCCGCGGGGAAGATCGATATCTTCTTGCCGTTGCCTTCGAGCAGCACGGGCTGCAAGATCCGCAGGTAGCGCCGGCGGCGGCGCGTCTGCCTTACCCCCGCCTGGTTCAGCAATTCGACGAAGGGGAGCCCGCTGCCGTCGAGAATGGGAACTTCCAGGTTGTCTATCTCGACATAGGCGTTGTCGATGCCCATGCTATAGAACGTGCTCAGCAGATGTTCCGTGGTGGAGATGAGCACGCCTTGCCGCATCAGGCTGGTCGCGTAGCTGACCTTTTGCACGTAGCGCCAGCTGGCCGGGATTTCAAAGTTGTCGAGGTCGGTCCGGCGGAAGACGATTCCCGTGGCTGCGGGCGCAGGCGTGATTCTCAGATTCACAGGCACGCCGCTGTGCAGTCCGACGCCTCGCGTCTCGACTGCACGCATCACCGTAGTTTCAAATCGCACTCAAAACTCCCTAATAGATGACCTGCGTCGAACTGAATTCACATCGTAACAGGCGCGATCTCGAATGAAAAGTTACTTGTTTCCTACGGTTTACAAATCCTCATATGTGGTTATGTTGCCACATTTCGCCCTTCCTTCGTAGTCGCTGTAACCACCGCATGGACCTAAATCGTTGGTTCGGTGAGGTTTCTTGCTCTGGCGCAATCTGCCCGGTCTGGCCCAACTGAATGAGAATCGCCGGTTTCGCGATATAGCTCTTTCGATAGGCGGTGTCATTTAGGGGCGACTTCGGAGAGCGGCTCCTGGGGCGCCGGCATCACAAACGCAGCCGCCGCCGGATTCTGAGGCTATGCTGTTGGATGATGCCGCCTCGCCCGCGCCTGTACCTGGTTGACGCCTTCAATCTGATCTTCCGCGCCTATCACGCCCGCCAGCGGATGGGCGCACCACCCATGCGCACTTCGCGTGGCTCTTCCACCGAAGCGATCTACATTTTCCACAATATGATCCGGCGTGTCCAGCGCCAATTCGCTCCGGACGCCCTGGCCGCCGCCTACGAGAGCGAGGGACCGACGCTGCGCGACCAGGCGTTCGAGGCCTACAAAGCCAATCGCACCGAGACGCCGCCCGAGTTGAAAGAGCAGTTCCCGGCCATCGAGAGGATGCTGGGCGCGATGCACGTGCCGGTGCTGAAGTCGCCCGGGTACGAGGCCGACGACATCATAGGAACCGTGGCCCGGCGCGGCGCGGCGGCGGGCTACGAGGTCGTCATCGTATCCAGCGACAAGGACATGCTTCAGCTGGTCGGCGAGGGCGTGTCCATGCTCGACATGATGAAGAACGACACGCTCTACGATGTGGCCAAGGTCAAGGAATTCAAGGGCGTCTCGCCGTCTCAAATCGCCGATCTGCTCGCACTGTGCGGCGATGCCGTGGACAACATCCCCGGCGCGCCCGGCATCGGCGACAAAGGCGCGGTACAACTGCTGGAACAGTTTGGTTCGCTCGACGCGCTGCTGGAGCGTGCTGCGGAGGTTCAGCGCAAGGCCTATCGCGAGAGCCTGCTGAACCACCGCGATCAGATCCTGCTCAGCAAAAGCCTGGCGACGATTGAATGCGACGTGCCGCTGGAACTGGATCTCACTGCGCTCACGGTTCAACCGCCGGACCGCGAAACGCTGGAGGCCTTCTATCGGGAATACGAGTTCCTGAGCTTCTTGAAGGAACTTGAAACGACCTCTCCCTCCGCCGCCGCGCCCAGTTCGCGCGAAGTGGTGGCGCTTGAATCACCGCGGGATTTGGACCACTTTTTCGACGCCATTCCCGAATCGGACCCGGTCGCGGTCGCTTTTGCCACCAGCGCGCCGCCGGCAGACGCCCCGGCGCAGGGTGAACTCACGCCGGACTCCACACCGGCTTCCGCCGGCAGCGCGACCGGTCACCGGCCGGCCGGCATTCGGGCGGCTGTTGCCACTCCGCACGGCCTGGCGGACATCGACGCGTCCCTGCTGCCCGCTCTCGAAACGGCACTCGCGCACCGGCCGGTCACCGTGTACGACTACAAGAGCATGCTGACGGCCGGGTCGCTGACGGAACGTACGGCGCCCGTGGACGACCTCCTGCTCAACGCATTTTTGGTCTACGCTGAGCCGTCGTCCTGCGAGTTTGGCTCGCTCTGCACCCGCCTGTTGAGCGGGCCTGCGCCGGCGGACCTGGCCTCCCGCGCCGCTGCGATTCTCGATCTCTCGGAGAAGCTGCGTCCCGAGCTGAACGAGGATTACCGGCGCATTTACGACACCATCGACCTGCCGCTCGCCCCCGTGCTGGCGCGCATGGAGCGCACCGGAATTCGCGTCGATCGCCAGATGCTGGCCACCCTCTCGCAGTCCATGGAGACCACCGTAGACGGACTCAGCGCGACCATCTTCAAAGAAGCGGGCCACACTTTCAACATCAACTCGCCTCAGCAACTCGGCAAGGTGCTGTTCGAGGAACTGGGTCTGCCCGTGCAAGGCAAGACGGGCAAGACCAAGAGCTACTCCACCGCAGCCGATGTACTGGAAGCGCTGGCACCCTTCCACGCCATCGCCCAGACCGTCCTCGACTATCGCCAGATCACCAAACTGAAGGGGACCTACGTCGATGCGCTGCCGCTTCTGATGGACTCGCACGGACGCATTCACACGACCTTCAATCCGGCGGGCGCGGCCACCGGGCGGCTCTCGTCGTCAAACCCGAATCTGCAGAACATACCGATTCGCTCGGACCTTGGCCGCGACATCCGCGCGGCCTTTGTCCCGGAGCCGGGCTGGACGCTGCTGGTGGCGGACTACTCGCAAATCGAATTGCGCCTGCTGGCGCATTTCTCCGGCGACCCGGTGCTGGTTGACGCGTTCCAGCACAACGAGGACATCCACACTCGTACCGCCTCGGAGGTGTTCGGGGTGGCTCCGCTAATGGTGACGCCCGAGATGCGCCGCAACGCCAAGGCCGTCAACTTCGGGATCGTCTACGGGCAGACGTCTTTTGGTCTGGCCGCGCAGCTGGGCATCCCGCGCGACGAAGCGGATCGTTACATCAAAGGCTACTTCGAGCGCTATGCGGGCGTGAAGAAGTGGATTGACAAAATCGTTGCGGAAGTGCGCGGTCGAGGCTACACGTTGACGCTGCACGGCCGCCGCAGGCCGATCCCCGATATCCAGTCCACGAACGTGAACGCGCGCAATTTCGCCGAGCGCACGGCCGTGAACACGCCGCTGCAAGGCACGGCCTCGGACCTGATCAAGCTCGCCATGATCCACATCGATTCCGATCTGAAGGCAGCTGGGATGGGCAGCCGGATGCTGCTCCAGGTGCACGACGAACTGGTGTTGGAGTGCCCGCCCGGGGAAGTCGATGCAGCGTCGAAATTGGTCAGACGTGGCATGGAAAACGTGGCGTCGCTGAAAGTACCGCTGCTCGCCGAAACTGGAACGGGATCGAATTGGCGGGACGCGAAGTAGCCGTCCTTCGGCTATTTGGGGGCTGCTTGCGGCTCCTGCAACACGGTGAGAATACTCGCGGGCAGCTTGTCGGCTTTTGCCAGCATCTCGCTGACTTGCCAGATCTGCTCATCCGTCAGCGACTTCTCGAAGCCGGGCATGCCTGTCAGGCGAATCCCGTTCTTGACCTTCCAGTAGGTCTCGCCCGCGGGGTCGTCCGCCACGCCGTGTTCGAACAAGTGGGGCGCCGGAGGGAACATGCCTTTGGCGAGTGCAGTCTTAGGATGCCCGGGCAGACCGTGGCATACCGCGCAGTGCTCCCGATAAATCATGGCTCCGGCCAGAAAGGTCGCCTCCGTCGCGGCTACGGGTTCGCTCTTAGGCATCTCCTTTTCGATCCGGGCCTGCAAGGCGACGTGCGTGATGTAGCGCTCCATCGGAAACGGCGGAGCCGATGTCGCCACGGGGGCAAAACCAAGCTTCAAGTAGGCAAAGCCCAGCAGCGGCAAGACAGCCAGCCCGCCAATGAAGCCTATCCAGTACCCCTTCATCTCATCCCCTCCTTATTCCACTTTCCAATTCGGGTGCCTCAAGCCAGATTCTCAGTTTACCCCAGGCATGACGTCTGGCCAGGACGATTCGTAACGGCTCACACCTCCATTCGAAACAGCCGCGCGCCCGGCGGCGTCATCACTTACGATAGGCGCATGGTGCGGGTCGCGAGGGATCGCGGATTTCGCGCCGGAATGGAACTAACCGATGCACGAAACAGGCGTGTCACGCCAGGCTCTGCGAACCGCCGCGATGGGGTTGCTCCTGTCCTTAACGGCTTCAGGCCAGATCTACCACGCGAAGATCGTGGTCGAAGGCGACACGCCAACACCCTCCGCTCCGACTGTGATCGCCAAGCTCTCAACCCGCCTTGTGTCGATGTGCGCATTGAACGTATTCGGCAACGGAACCGTGGAATACCAGATCAACTGGCGCTCCCGCGATTACGACGTGCACGACGCCGACTCCTGCCCGGTCACGATCAAACTAGCCGGCTACAGAACCATGGACGCGACGTTGCACAGCGGCGCGGTGATCGTGTTAAAGCGGATGGGCGATCACGAGGGATCTACCGTCTCTATGACGTCGCTCAATGCCCCTAAAGAGGCCCGCAAGGCTTTCGAGAAGGGCTCGGCGGCGATGTCGGAACGGCGCTGGACGGCCGCCGAGAAGAGCTTCGAAAAGGCTGTCGAGCAGTATCCTCAGTACGCGCAGGCGTGGTGCGATCTGGGCGAAGCGCTGCACGCCCAGGCCAAGGGGAAGGAGGCGCGCGCGGCGTGGGACAAGGCGCTGCAGGCCGATCCCAAATACCTGAAGACTTACCTGCAGGCCGCGCGTCTGGCACTGGAAGAAGGGCGCACGCAGGATACGCTCGAATTGACGGATCGGGCTCTTGAGCAGAAGCCCTTCGAGTTCCCTGGAATCTACTTTTTCAACGCTGTCGCCCACTTCAACTTGAAGCAAATGGACGCTGCGGAGAAAAGCGTCAGGGCCGCCATCGAGTACGACGGTTCGCACGAGATTCCGCGCGCGGAGAGCCTGCTCGGCTCCGTGCTGGTCCATCGGGGCGACTGGAAGGGTGCGATCGAGCATTTCAAAAAGTACCTGGAGTATTCGCCACAGGCCGCGGACGCCGGGAACGTGAAGCAGCAGATCGCGGCCCTTGAACGCCGCCTCTCGAGCGAGCACTGACGGTGGATACGCCTCGAGCGCTTTGCGTAGTGGCGGTTGAGATCGCCGCACAGGACCGCTATGCTGGCAAATAAAGAGCGAATGTCGGATCTCTCAAAGCAGCTCGATCAATTGCGTGAGCGCATCTCTCGCATTGAACAACGTGATCAGCGGGATGGGCGCGAGCAAGTTGACGGCGACCAGCCTCAGCCTGTCTCCGAGGGGCACAACCATGCTGCGGTGGGCTCCTTGCTGTTCGGCCGCCGGGTTGAATTGGCGGACCGGAATCCAGCCCAGGGCAGGGAAGTCGAAACCGAGTTTGGCCGGCATTGGGAATTGGAACGCAATTGGCCTGCTCACTACAGTCACGGCTTGTCCGATGTCGGCGCGCTGAACGAGATTCCCGCTGACATCTTCTCGTCACTCGGAGGCGACGACCCGATCGAGGCGCCGCCCGGCCGCTGGGCCTTCCTTGACACCGAGACGACGGGTCTGGCGGGCGGCTCGGGAACGGTGGCTTTCCTGGTGGGCATCGGCGTAATCTCGGCCAGCGGCTTCGATTTGAAGCAGTACTTCCTGCGAGAGCCGGCCGAGGAAGCGTCCATGCTGTCACGCCTGGCGGACGATCTGGCGGAGTTCGACGTGCTCGTCACGTACAACGGCAAGAGCTTCGATGTCCCGCTGCTCGAGACCCGCTTCACCATGAACCGCCGCAAGGCTCCGTTCCATCGGCTCAAACACGTGGATCTGTTGTACGGGGCGCGGCGGCTGTGGCGGCTTAAGCTGGAAAGCTGCCGTTTGCAGGAGCTCGAAAAACGCATACTCGGGCACGAAAGGGTCGGCGACGTGGGCGGGGGATTCATCCCCAACCTGTATTTTGATTACCTGAGGAACGGCGATGCCGCTCCGCTGGAGCCCGTCTTGTACCACAACGCCATCGACATCCTGTCGCTGGCTTGCCTGACAGCGATCATCCCCCAGGCGATCCAGCAGCCCGAACGGCTCAAGCACGGCGAAGAACTGACCGGACTGGCGCGCTGGTTCCGCAACGAGGATCGTCTGGAAGAGGCCTCTTCGTTGATGCAGCTGGCTCTGAAGAAGCCCATGCGCGATGAGTTGGTCTGGGAGACCCTCTGGCAACTTGCCGGCATCGAACGCAAACTCGGGCGGCACGATGCGGCGCTGGCCGGCTGGAGCGAACTGTCGACCGTCGCGAATCCGTACCAGGCGCAGGCCTTCGAACGGCTGGCCATGCACTACGAGCGCCGCGAGAAGAATGCCGCTCTGGCACTGGAATTCACACTGGCCGCGCTGGCGATTACGCGTTCGCCGGAGCTCGAGAAGCGGCAGGCGCGGTTGGCGGCAAAGGTGTCCCGGCCGAGCTCGGGCAGGCTGCTTTAGCCTTTCCCACCCGTCGCGGGCGAGGCTGACGCCGCGCCGGACTCCATCCTCTTCATCGTCACTCGTGCTTCAACAGCGGCACCGGCAGGCCGAAGAATAGTCGCTTATTTCACGTGCTTCCCCTACTCGCTTTCGCGAAGTCGACCGATATAACAAGTGCGGACTTGGATTCAGAGGAGGCAAGACATTGACAATCGACGAACAGCCCACGGGCGATCATCAAACGACACTGACTTGCTGCCCCGTTCTACCAAGGTGAATTGACCAACGCGTGTCTGCACCAGCGGCTACCGCCGCGCTGAGGACGGAGATGACAGTTAAGACCGGCCGGCACACGCCGGACTCGGTTCAGTCCAAGGTGGTAGTCGCCCTAAATGCGAAGGCAATGCTTGTTGCGGTGGATGACGAACGCCGTAGACAAGCCAACGACAACTATCAATCGATCCATAGGCGATCGCGATGTGAAACTGAATTGCTGCCCCGTCCTATCAAGGTGACCTGACCAACACGTGTCGGCGCCAGCGGCTACCGCCGCACTGAGGACGGAGATGACAGCTAAGCCGGCGGGCACAACCCGAGCGCGGTTCAGCTTCAGACCGGGGTCGCCTTTAGCCTCTACGCCTTTTGCTTCCAATGGCGCCGGGTTGCACTGACCACGCCTGCACCGATCTCCCATTGGCCTGCCGAAGCCTCACCCCCAGCTTGAGAACCTGTCCAAGTTCCGGCACAAAGCCGCGAAAGAGAGAGGTCAAGTCCGGTAGCAGCCCCCCGAACTCCTTAGGGTCGCGTCCCCGTTCCGGTGTATCTTGAGAGCAACCGTCAACGGCATAGAGCGGTCCGGTTCCCGAGCAACTGCTGCTTTCGGCTTCGCTCCGGAAGGTCGCCGCGCGGCGCGTGCGAATGGCGGCGGTGGCCGAAAACCACCACCACGGTGCAACCAAACCACCGGAAACGCGCTGGTGTTGCGTAACTTCAACAAACGCAATGCCTTGAGGTTTGGCACATGTGTTGCATAACAGCACTCGAGGCCCGGAGGCCCAATCTATGAGACGCCAGTTTGGCTCGTGCCAGTTTGGCCCATGGTTCCATCGAGTACTTTTGACGGCAGTCTTCATTCTTGCGGCAGTTCTCGTGCCGGCCGCTATCGCTTTGGGGCAAGCGTCGGAGCAGCAGGAAGAAGACCGTTCCGGACGTGGGGTGGCGCGGCTGAGTTTGCTCAACGGGGACGTGACGGTGCGGCGGGGCGACTCCGGCGACTGGATCGCCGCCGCGGTGAATGCGCCGCTGCTGGTGGAAGATCGTGTCCTGACCGGCGGTGGCGCGCGCGCGGAAGTCCAGCTTGACTACTACGACCGAATCCGCCTGGGCAGCGATTCGGAGGTCCGGTTTTCGGAATTGGAATGGCAAAAATACCAGGTGCAAGTGGCGCGCGGCACGGTCATTTTCTCGGCATTGCCGGGTACGAACGACCAGATCGAGTTCGCCACGCCGGCGGCGTCTCTCCGCCCGCTGGCCCCCGGCTCCTACCGCGTGACCGCCTTTGACGACGGCACCGTCGAGTTCACGGTCCGGCGCGGCGAAGCGGAGATCTACACTCCGCACGGCAGCCGCCGCCTGACACCCGGCCGTACCATGCGAGTGCACCTCTCTCAGGACAACATCCCCGAGTTCCAGGTGTCTTACGAGGCCCCCCGCGACTGGTTTGACGAATTCAGTGATCGACGCGACCAGGAAGTGCAGCGCGTCAAGTCTTATCAGTACGTTAGCCGGGAGGTGCCAGGCGCCGAGGATCTCGACAATTCCGGCGAATGGGTGAACCAGGAGCCGTACGGGTGGAGTTGGCGGCCCTACGTCGCGCCGGGTTGGGCACCCTACCGGGAGGGCCGTTGGATCTGGGCCGATGACGATTACGGCTGGACCTGGCTGAGCTACGATCCGTGGGGCTGGGCCCCCTATCACTACGGTCGTTGGTTCTGCAGCGGAGGTTCCTGGTTCTGGTACCCCGGCGCTTTCGGGGGCAGGCACTACTGGCGGCCAGGTCTGGTTGCGTTCTTCGGTTACGGCGGCTTCGGCGTGGGGCTCGGGTTTGGCTGGGTGCCCCTGGCACCATTTGAAACCTATCACCCATGGTATGGCCACAGCGGTAACCGTTACCACGAGATGGCCAACGTCAACATCATGAGCAACTACCGTAACGCCCGCGTAGGCAACGGGGTGAGCGGCATGAATTCACGGGACTTCGGCCGGGGCACGCCCGTCCGCGCCGTGCCGGTGGCCGCGCGCGAATTGGCCAACGCCAGTGTCTACCACGATGGACTGCCGGTCAACCCCAGCCGCGAGAGCCTGCGGATGAGCGACCGGCAGATCAGCGGCAGTTTGGCCGCGCGGGCCGCTCAATCGGGCAATGGACGATTCATCGCCTCCAGGCCCGCGCCGGCCTCGAATCGGACGCCCTTCGCTTCTCGGGCAGGCGGCATCCAGGCCCCCGGAGCCACCGGGAGCACGGCCGGGTTCAACCGTACAGCTGCCGGCAGCGCTGCGCGCGGCTGGACGCGCATGGGTAACACCGCCGGCGCAAGTGCGGGCGCAGGCAGGGGGAGCAACGCCAATTCAGGGTTGACTCAGCCCTCCACGGGTACGGCACGGGGCGGTTGGAGTGCGTTCGGAACTCCGGCCGGCGGGCGCAATATCCCGGGAGACACCGCCGTTTCGCCGCGGAGCGCCGGGCAGAACTCGACCGCCAGCCAGCGTGGCGGCTGGACTTCTTTTGGCTCGCCGTCCGGCACGGCGCAGTCTGGAAGGAGCGGGTGGGTGACGCCGGGTAGCCCCAATGACGTGCGCGTTTACGGTCAAAGCGCGGCTGCCTCCGGCGGCTCGACTGCGGGCCAGAGCGGGTGGAGTTCAGGGGTAGGGCAGCCTAGTCGCGGCAACTGGAGTACGGGTGGCAGCAGCTCGAACGGTGGCGGCTACAGCCGCGGCGAAAGCCCTGCGCCGCGTTCGGAAAACTATGGTTATGGTGGCGGACAGCCCAGTCGAGGAACTTGGAACTCAGGCGGCGGAGCCTCCCCGCGCGTCTCGGTTCCGGCACGCAGCCCCGCGCCGAGCTACTCCTCCGGAAGCGGCGGCGGCTCGCACCAAAGCGCTCCAGCACCCTCCAGGTCGAGCGGCGGAGGGGGCGGAGGCGGATCGCATAGCAGCGGCGGAGGCCATTCTTCTCACCGCTAGACGCCCCAGGCCGATTGCATTTAGCTTTATCCTTCCCTCAGGCCCGTCTTCCTTCCGTGGAGACGGGCCATTTTTTCAGGAGGGAACGACCGCAGCGGAGCAGGGAAGGGCGGCGCGGCTACTGGTTCATCGAAGTTCCTCTGGCCAAGCACAAAAATGCCGGCAGGGCTAAAAGCTCCCTGCCGGCATTCATTTCGGAAGTTACGCGGAACCAACTAGCTCCTGTGGGCGCGACGCCGCAACAGAGCGGCAAGTCCGAGCAATGCAGGAGCGATCAGAGCCAACGAGCCAGGCTCAGGTACAGGAGTGAAGCTCAGCTTGCCAATGGAGAACTTCTGGATGTTGTAGTTAAGGTCGGTGACTTCGAAGATGATCCCAGCCACTTCCGCAACGGAGCTGGTCGCCCCGATGAAGAACTTCTGGCCCGGGGCCAACGTTCCTCCCCAGGAATACCCCGCCAGAATGTTATAGACGTCGTTGAACAGGTACACGGTGGCGTAGCCGGTCCCCGACCAAGCCGGCTCAATCCAGGCCCCACCGCCATAAGCAGACGTGTCGAACGTCACAGCGATATCGTCCACGTACGTAGTCGCCCCTATGACGTAGCTGTTGGCGATCGTCCCCATGCCACTCGAATCGGGAGACACCGAGAACGAGTGTGTGTCGTAGAACAGGCCAGCCATGCCAGTCAACGCCGACGGCGTAGAAGCCCAGGGACTTGGAGTCGGCGCCGTCGCGGTGCAGCCGGCGGTCGCAAGCTGGCACCAGTCAACGGTCTGGGCAAAATCAGCAGGGTTGGTAGTCGGTGTATAGACGGCGGCTGCAGAAACGCTGCTCACAGCGAACAGGCAGGCAACGGCCAGGATCAGGAAAAACTTCTTCATTGAAAATGCCTCCTCATTACGCAATCTCTTGAACGGAACCGGCGCGGTTGAGTTTCGGACGTTTACGCCCACAGACCCCATCCACGACCGGCCGGTGGGAAAGGCCTCGCAGGTCTTTCCCCGTGCAATACAAAACCTCGAGCAACCTGCTTCCATTACGGAAGCGACACCAGATACGGGACCAGCGCATTAGCCTTGGGCGCTCCAAGACCCGTAACGAAGTCGAATCCTACGCCGGAGTTCCAGACAAAGGGCCACACGCCGGCTTTACCGGAGGTGATGTCGCGGTAGTACGTGCCCGAAAGACCGAAGTCATAGAGGTGCTTCAGGGTATTGTTGAGCGGTTGCTTGCTGGCAGCGGCTCGGAGGCCGTTGGCGATGCCGACGACGGCAGCCGTCATCGGGCAAGCCAAGCTGGTTCCGCCAACTCTGTACCATCCGCCATTCAGGACGTCCCGCACCAGAACGCCGGAGTTTGGATCGGCGTCCATGGAGATGTCCGGTACCGCGCGCTTCTTGCAGGCGGTTGGCACGAGTGGTTTCTGGAAGCTCAACGCGGGCGTAACCGCGCTGCAACCCCCGCCGGAGCCGCTCCAGCCTGTCTCGACGACGGGGTCCAGGATCGCATAGTGATTCGCGGCGGTATCCAACCCGATCGTGGTCCCGCCGACTGCGATCACCTTAGCCGAAGTGGAGGGGTAACCGATGAAGCCGCCGGAATCGCCGGACGATGCCAGGTATGTCACGTTCGGCTGGGCAAACGCAACGTCGTAGAAGCTTTGTCCGGAATATTCGCCGCCACTCCAACTGTTCGACACGACTGAGGCCACGGTGCTCGCATAGGCTTCCGCGGTGAACAGGTCGGAGTTGTAGTTCGAATCGGCCTCTACCAGAATGATCTTCGCCAGGGGCGCAATGGCGTGCACCCACTGCGTATCGAGGTTGATCTCAAGCTCCCACCCGGAGTTGCGCGCGGGGTAATCGGTTCCGCCCCGCTGGTCAACTTTCGTGAAACAACCATTCGCCGAGGTGCAGGCTGGCAGCGCGTAAAGCGTACTAAAAGTATTCAAATCCAACTCGACGTCCGGGGAGTCGAAGGCGTCGACAATGGCAATCGTGGCTCCCGCACCCTGACCAGGAAGCTGATCGATGCCGTAAACTTTCAGCATCTCGTCGACATTCACCCAGTTCCCACTTTTCGGGTGAATCGTCAGCAGCGGAGACGCGACGGCGGGACCCTTCACCCAGACGGTTGGCCGAGCGGCGCCCGCCGGAATCGAACCTGGGGCCACTACAGGTGTAGGCGTCTGCGCCAGAAGCGCAGAGGCAGCTGAAACAAAACAAAATAACGTTGCTAATCTCAAGACGTGTAACCTCCTCTTATTCAATTGAACTCTGCCAAAACCAAGCGTTGACGTATCGCCGCAGTAACCACTTGCGGACCTGCCGGCCGGGGCCAAACTGCAATTGCGATCGACGTTCCGCAGGATCACGTACCAGACAACCGAACCCGCAGATCCGAAAACAAACGCCGAACTGGCAGTGACTGTTAACAGGTGGAAACCCGCCTGCGAACCCGCCGAAGCGACGCAACCTTGCAGAGATCTTAACATTCAGCGGACTTTTGAACAAGAGTACTTTAGGTTCGATTGTCGCCTAGCTCGAAGATCCTCAGTTACTTGGCAAGCTAGGGCCTGCGACGTTCTGACGAGCGGTCGAAAGATGCTCGCCCCGGCAGTCGGCAGAGCGACGCTGCAAAGGATGGCCGCTTCGCTATAGCGTGCCAGTAAGTTAACATAATAACGATTATCAGAAGTTGCAAGCATGGAAACCATCTCATCCGCCGCCCTGTCAGACAACGGAAGGCAAAAAAAGAAGGTGGTGCCTATGGGCGGGCTTCAACATCGGATCGGCACGGGGCGTCTGCACCCGATCCAACCGAGCGACCGGACAATAGGTCTTCAACCAGTCCAAGCAGATCGGCTGGCGAATTCACGGCTACAACACGGCAGCCTGCGTCCAAGCCGCTACGAATACCAGATGCCGAGTCCTCGAACACCACTGCTTCCGCCGGTTGAACCTCCAACCGGGTCAGCGCGAGTTGGTAAGGCTCCGGGTGTGGTTTGTAGTGCCGCACATCATTGCCATAAACCACGGTTCCCAGCAATTCCGCCAATCCTGACTGCACCAGGACAGGCTCAACTTCCGCCTGATTGCTGGACGTAACCACCGCCAACCGCAGTTCCTTGAGCCCGGCCAGCAGTCCCACAACTCGTTGGTCAATAATTGGCTGAGTCGTTGCCAAATCCTGGAATATTTCTCTTTTCTGCGGATAAAGCGCCCATAGCTCATCCTCGGTAATAGGGATGGCCGTGATCTCGTTGAACATATTGAGCATTACGAGATCGGATGTTCCAATGCAGCGGCGCTGATAAGTCTCCCAGTCCCACTCGGGCGAATACGGAGCGAGAACCTGATTCCAAGCCCTCCAGTGAAATGGCTCGGTATCGGCAAGGACTCCATCGAAATCAAACAACAGCGCTTTTATTGAAATCACTTAGGAAGAAAACCTCACGCTTTGGCTCACCTTCTTGAAGCACTGCTCAAGCGTGGAGTACTGAGCGGTCGGAGACACAAATATGAGCACCAGCAGCTTTGACCCCCGATCGATCGTAAGCACGACGTCGGTTTCCCGCTGCTGCTTGTAGGGCGAGTCCGAAGTGAGGCGCGTCAAAAGTGCAGGCGATCCACTGACCGTAATACTCGAAGGCTCAGCCTCGGTCCGTACATTGGGACTGCTTCCGGCAAGTCCTTTCAAGTAGGCCGTAGTATCGCTCAGCAGTTGCACCCTGCCGTCCTTCGCGGGTAGGACGTAGGCCATGATGCCGTAGCCAACGGCCCCGCCCACCATTCCCTTGTCATCGGACACGATCAGCGACTGGTCGCTTCCAATCGTGACGTTCCACTCTTCCGGATAGGAGAAGGTGACTTCCCCGCCCTGGTAGGTCTTGAATCGGCCGCTGACCTCGATCCTCGGCATCTCCACGACCGAGGTGACAGTGGGTGCGGTCGGTTGCTGCGAATTCGGGGAGGCACCGCCCGCGTCAGCCGATCGGGCCTTCTGCTTGACGGGCGCCAGTTGAGCGACCACCTGCTGCGCCTGTTTCAGATCTCCAGCTTGGGCCGTGTAGGGGCCGCGGGGCATGTACGGCAGTTGATCTTCGATAGCCTGGATGCGGTTGCCAGGACTGGGGTGATCGGACAGAAAGCGCGCCACCATGGAGTTCTGGTTGCCGCCTTGCGCTTCCAGCTTTTCGAAGAAGCGCGCCAACTCGACAGGGTTGTAGCCCGCCTTGGCCATGGTGTACGCACCCATCAGGTCGGCCTCTGCCTCCATGCCGCGAGAGAAACTCAACATGTAGGAACCAGCGCCCAGACCGACTCCCAATTGGGCCAAGGCCCCGCTCAACCCCCCGCCCCGGCTGGCAGCGCCGCTGACGAGAATGGCGCCGAGTTGAACGAACTGCGACTTGGTCGCCTGATGCGTGCCGTGCCGCAGCACGACGTGCGAAAGCTCATGCGCCAGCACGCCCGCCAATTGGGCCTCGTTCTCTGCGGCTTTGATCAGGCCGGTGTGGATGTACATCGGTCCGCCGGGCAGTGCAAACGCATTGATGCTGTCCTCCTGCACGACTCTGAAATAGTACGGGTAGTCGTCCAGTTGTCCTTGCCGCACCAGCCGCATCCCGACCCGGTTCACGTAGTCGGTGAGTTCTCTGTTCGGTACGACGGTCATCTGCCGCTCGACCTGCTGCGCGTACTCCCGGCCGAGATCGACATCCTGCTGCTTGCTGAACAGGTTCCAGCCCGGCTTCGGCAGCTTCTTTTGAGAAGCTGCGAGAGCCAGCACGGCGCAGGCCAGCAACAGCGCCAACAACCTCTTCCGCATCTTCAATTCCTCCGGTCCCCCGCGGTGCATCCAGGTAGCAAAGCTGCTGTCATAATGGCAATATGACGCCCACAGAAAAAATATGGCACAACGGCAGGTTCATCGCGTGGGATGAGGCCAAGATCCACGTGCTCTCGCACGTGGTCAGCTACGGAAGCTCCGTATTTGAAGGCGTCCGTTGCTACGAAACGCAGTCCGGGCCCGCCATTTTCCGCTTGAAAGAACACACGCGCCGACTGCTCGATTCCGCCAAAGTGTATCGTATCGACGTCCCGTTCACGCGCGACGAATTGGCGCAAGCGCAGGTTGAACTGGTCAGGGTCAACCAGCTTCGCTCCTGCTACATACGACCCATTATCCTACGCGGTTACGGGAACATGGGAGTGCTGCCATTCGGCAACCCCACAGAGGTGTACCTAGCCTGCTGGGAATGGGGCAAGTACCTGGGCGACGAGGCTCTGGCGCAGGGTGTGGACGTTTGCGTCTCATCCTGGACCCGGATCGCACCCAATACTCTGCCCGCGCTGGCCAAAGCAGCCGGCAACTACATGAATTCGCAGTTGATCCGCATGCAGGCGCATCTCGACGGCTATGCCGAGGCGATCGCGCTGGACGATACGGGCCGCGTGAGCGAGGGCTCCGGCGAGAACATCTTCGTAATCCGCGACGGCAAACTGCACACCCCGCCGCTAGGCTCCAGCGTGCTGCCCGGCATCACGCGCGACTCCATCGCTACGCTTGCCCGCGACATGGACATCCCGGTGGTGGAGACTCCCATCCCGCGCGAGATGCTCTACATCGCCGACGAGATCTTCTTCACCGGCACGGCGGCGGAGGTCACGCCCATCCGCAGCGTCGACAAGATCCAGGTAGGCAGCGGCCGTCGAGGCCCGATCACGGAGCGTATCCAGAAGGCGTTCTTCGACATCGTGTCGGGTCGCAGCGAGGACCGCTACGGCTGGTTGACCCCGGTTGTGGCGGCACCCGAACCAGTGCGGGCCTGAGTGGGGCGGCGCTCCAGCGCCGCCACTGACGCTACAGAGTCCAGTTAGTTTCCGGAGCGGGCGCTGAAGCGCCGCCCACAGTGAGCAGAAAAAATCCGGGCCGCCCAGCCACCCCCAAATTCTCAACCTCCCCCGAGATTTAGAAACAATGGAGCGGCGCAGCGGCCCGGACCTTCACAATGTAGCGTCTTGGCGATGGTTGCGGAAGTGGCTCAGTGCGTTTCCCACAAGGATTTTGGCTGGAGAATGTCATTGTTTTTCAGGCGCTTAGCCGAACCCGATGTGGGTAAAGTGTGAAAAAAACGGAGGTACTATGAGATGTTCCGGATTCGACGCGACGACGGGTGCTTTTGTCGAGATTTCCGGGGCAACGGTCCTGGATGGCGTTGAAGAGCAGATTGGCGCACCGCCCGCCCAGGGGACGTTCCTCGCACCCGGGTTCATCGACATTCAGGTGAACGGTTACGCCGGTGCCGACTTCTGCGATCCCACGACCCCGCTGGCAGCCATCGAGTATGCCATCGAGGTGATTCTGAGCACCGGCGTTACCCGGTTCTTCCCCACGGTGATCACAAATAGCCCAGACCAGATTCTAGGCGCCCTGAGAAACATCGTAAAGGCCCGCAGAGAGCTTCCGCATGGACGTGCCATGGAGGCTATCCACGTCGAAGGCCCCCACATTTCGCCCTATGACGGGCCGCGCGGCGCGCATCCCAAAGCGTGGGTGCGCCCCCCCTCGATCGACGAATTCGAGCGCTGGCAGGAAGCTGCGGAGGGCAACGTAAGGCTGGTCACCTTGTCGGCTGAGTGGCCGGAAGCGCCTGCCTATATTGAGCATCTGGTCAGCCAGGGCGTAGTCGTCGCCATCGGGCACCAGCAGCCGAGTCATCAGCAGATTGAACTGGCCGTGCGCGCCGGAGCGACACTCTCTACGCACCTCGGCAACGGTGTGCACAAGGACCTGCCTCGCCATCCCAACTACCTCTGGCAGCAGCTCGCGCAGGACCGTCTTGCGGCCTCCTTGATAGCTGACGGAGTGCATCTGGGCCAGGACTTCCTAGACGTCGCGGTACGCGCCAAGGGCGTCGAGCGGGCCGTTCTGATCACGGATGCGGCCATGCCCACCGGCTGCGCTCCAGGCGACTACAAACTGGGTGAGGTGGAGGTTACGCTGCACGCCGCCACGCCCGAGCGGGCCGCACGGATTACTTTGCGCCACGAGGACCGTTTGGCGGCCAGTGCGCTGGCATTCCCGCAAGGCATCGAGAACCTGATGCGCCTGGCGCACTTGAGTCTACGGGACGCGATCACCATGGCCACCCGCAACCCGGCACGCGTGGGCCGGATTTCGGGGCGGCAGCGCGGGCTGCAGCCCGGAGAGCGGGCCGATGTCGTCGAGTTCAATTTCGATCCGGCAGCGAAGACAATCGGCGTGGTGCGGACCTGGCTCGACGGTGAACTGGTTTTCGCCCGGGCCTAGTTGAAACCGGCCGCGAACGCGCCTGCCAGTTTCGCAGGATCGGCCCCCTCGGTCGCACCGACAAAGCCGCCGACACGGACGCCTTTGCGGAACAGGCAGAACTTGCCAAGCAGCCGGTCCTCGCCGGTATAAGCCTCGTCGCCGGCCTGAGCCGTGCCTGCGGGTGCGAAGCGCGCCTTCAGCTTGTCGAACAGCGCTTTAGCGGCTTCCGGCGAGGCCTCGGTGACGAAAAATAGGCGGCCGTTCCCGTACCCGCCGAGGTAGCCCTTCTTCAGCATTCTCAACCCGAGCACGCTCTGCGGGATCAGGCGGGGACTACCCGCTTCCAAGCCCTGCTTCGGAAAGAAACTCAGTTCCTTAGGCGCAGCGACCGAACCGGGCACCCGCGGTTCCATGCCCTTGGCGATAGTCTCAAGGGCCGCGGCGTGGTCGCCCTGCGGTTCCATACTCACTTCGACGAAGTACTTTCCTTTGACGAAGATCGCCTTGGCTGGGGTCACCTGGCCAGCGGCTCCGAGATTCACGCGCGGCAGTCTGGCATCCACGTTCGAGGTGAACATTCCATAGGCCATTTCCTCGTCCTGGAACTCGCTCACGTCCAGGATCAGCGACACCGCGCCCTGCTTGCAGGTCACGCCGCGCATGAGCACGAAGTTGTAAAGGAAATAGCCCTCCGAGTTGCCGTCCATGTAATTGTACAGGGTTTCGGTATTGAACTCGCGGGCCTCGCCCTCCTGCTTGAACCCTGGCGCTATTGCGCAATCGGGCGCCTGCGCGGCGGCCAGTCCGGCGAACAGCAGAATTCCGGCAATCAGATTCATTGAAACTCCCGACACCATTGTCCGACAGTTGCCTGGCCGCTGTTTTTGTCTCGTAGCGTGACGCTCGCCAGACGGCGTAGGGATGGCGTATAGACTTCTTGGCGGGGGAGCCGTTTCAGCCGGAATCGGCTCCCCCGCTAGAAGTACCTCCGTGCTCCATAGCACCTAGATGACTATTTTAGACTCTTAAAGTCTGAATTCAAGAGGCGCACTCAAGAAGAATGCGCCAAAGACCAGATCAGAGGTTAAGCGAACAGTTCCTGAGCGCGCGAAACGCGCTCGAAGACCTTTACGCCGTTCGGGCATTTCACGGTGCAGTCGCTGCAGTCGCCGCAGCGTACCGCCTGGTGGTCGTCGTTCAACTGCTTCCAGTTCTCGCGGCCGAGCGCAAACTCGCCGTAGCCCTCGGCATAGCTCACGTAACGAATGATGTCGTGTACCGGAAGTCCCTTAGAACATTGGCCTTCGCAGCCGCCGCACATCGAGCAATAGAGCGGACGGATGCGTTCCAGATGCGCCGCCAGAATCTTCGCGTCGTCTTCCTTCCAACCGGAGGAGACCGCCTTGAAGTTCTCGTCCAACTGATCCAAATCGGTTGTGCCCGGGATCGAAGTGTGGACAAACTTGTTGCGTACGGCCCACTTCAGGGCGGTCGGCAGAGCCGTGTCCTTCTTCAACCGGTCATAGAGTGACGAGCCCGGCTTGTTCTGGCGGAAGCCGCCGGCCATCACCTTCATCGCCACCACGCCGAGGCCCGCGTTCGACGCCTGCGCCAGCAGCGTGTCCATTTCGGGGGCCATCGTGAAGTTGTAGGACGACAGGATCACGTCGGTCCGCTTCTTCTCGATCAGCCACGGGATCATGAACGAGTGGCCGCCGTGGAAACTGACGCCCTTGAAGCGCACTTTGCCCTGCTTCACGGCTTCGTCCTGCGCGTCGAAACACTCGTCGGGGATATCCGCAGCCTTCTCGCGCGAATGGAGATGCCAGATGTCGATGTAGTCCGTGCCCAATTCCTTGAGCGACGTGTCCAGATTCGCCATCATGTCCTTGGCGCTATGACTAGGGGTCTTCGTGACCAGAACAATCTTCTTGCGGACGTCTTTCAGCGCTGCACCGACCATCCGCTCGTTGTTGCCGTTCTGGTAACCCCGGGCCGTGTCGAAGTAGTTGATTCCGGAATCGACAGCCGCCTGGATCACGGCCGGATCCGACGTCGTCATGCATCCGAAGCCCAGCACCGTGACCTTGAGTCCGGTCTTGCCGAGCGTTCGCATCGGCATTTCCAAGTTCTTAGTGGCAGGTGCGGCGGAGGCCACCTGCAGGCCGATTCCAGTGGTTATGGCCGATGTGAGAAAATTGCGTCGAGTAGCGTTAGACATCCAGTTTCTCCTTTACAGAGTTTGCGCTCTCTAAATACTATATGATCTAGGAAGGTTTATGGAACACCATTTTTCGCGCCGCGATCTTTTCCAGACCTCTGTGGGTCTTTACCTGGCGACACGCGCCAAATTGAGCGCCGCTCCCGCGACGGAATCCGTTCCGTCCGCGAGTGCTTCGCCGAAGTCGGTGGTAGGACTCGTGCGCGGCGAGAACAGGACGGCTAACATCAAGGCAGCCTTGGAGTTAATTGACGCTGACGTCCGGCGTAAGCTGGTCGGCAAGAAGTCGGTGATCATCAAGCCGAATCTGGTTTCCACGAACCGCCAACTGGCGGCGACGCACGCCGACGCGCTGCGCGGGATCATCGACTATCTCGGACCCCGCTGGAAGGGGCCGATTTACATTGCGGAAAGTTCCGCCGGCGAGACCTTCGACGGCTACAAGAGCTTCAAGTACGACGAAGTGGTGCGCGATTTCAAGAGCCGCGAAATCAAGATGGTGGACCTGAACGAGGAGGCCCAGTACGAGACGGTCCAACTGCTCGACGGCGATCTGCACATTCAAAGTTGCCGTCTGGCCAAGCGCCTGTGCGATCCCGACGCGTTCGTGATCTCGGCGGGAGTTTTGAAGACGCACAACGTGCTGATCGCAACGCTGAACGTCAAGAACCTGTGCCTGGGTGCACCGCTGCATAGCCGCCGCAAGGAAAAGCCCTTCAACGACAAGCGAATCTATCACGGCGGCGTCCGCCAGACGCACTATGACGTGATGGTGACCGCGCAGAAACTGGCTCCGGCCTGGGGCTTGGGCGTGCTCGACGGTTTCGAAGGCATGGAAGGCGCCGGCCCGTCGCAGGGCACCCCGGTGAACCAGAAGATCGCCATCGCCTCCACCGACTACATCGCCGCCGACCGCATCGGCACCGAATGCATGGGCATCAACCCCGACTGGATGGGCTACCTGCAGTATTGCGAGAAAGCCGGCGTTGGCAATTTCAAGCGCGAGATGATCGATCTGCGCGGTGAAAGCGTCGATAAGCTGAAGGTGAAATACCGCCTGCACAACGACATCGACCAGGAACTGCAGTGGATGGGTCCGTTGACCGACCTGCCGCCGAAGTTGGGCTAGTTCCCGGCGTTTCGAAGATCACATTGCAGCCAAAAGGATGCGCGGTTCCCGGGTGGGAGCCGCGCGCTTTTTTTGGCACTGCGGCATCCTCTCACCAGCACGGCGCCACGAACGGGAGCGAAGCTTCAGCTCCGCTGGAAAGCTCTAGCTCTTCACCTGCGCTGCCGGCCGAGGTTGCGTCTCCCGAGCCGTCACATGCCGGCGTCTGCGGTCGGTCCTTCAGTTTGAGAGAACCAATCACTAAATTTGGCGGCGAGTTTGTCGATATGTAGACGGGGGCGGGGCTTCCGCGCCGCAAGGCGAATGGCATCGACTCCGAATTGACCCGACACGTCGGGGCAGGAGAACCGATTGCGCATGAACGGCGTGATTCGAGTGCAGCCCTGGAGGGGGTACCACGGGCGACTGGAGGTCGCCCGTGGTAGCGGAGGTTCGGGTGAGGACGGCACTTTGCGAGGAATGCTGGACGCCTTGAAGCTGGTGTGCGCGGTCCAGCCAGACCGGCAACCGGCGTGGGGACATCTGACAATGGCTATCTTTGGGGCAGCGGATTCGCCAGTCTGTCTGGACGGGCATTCGCGCGCTGCAAGCCGGGAACAGGCCTGGTACCCTTTCTGAAAGCTGCGGAGAGGCTTGGAGGGTTACAGGATGATGTCTGCAGAATGACTGTGTTTCGTACTTGCTCCCGGCTGCCTGCCCGATCGGCGCCGAGCCCCGGGGCACCCGTCCCCGTATACTGATAAGAGCAGGTTCCGAGAGCCGCTCTTTCTCACTCATGCGCATTTCCCCTGAAGTTCCTTTCTTTCGACACCAGATTCGTGCAACTGCTTGTGCGGCCGTTCTGGCCTTCACCTTGGTGGCCCAAGGCTGTGCCCCGCGCGCCGTCGAAACCCGACCCCAGGCGGCGCGTCCGGCAGCTAGCTCGGATTGGGACGACACGGCCCGATTTCTTAGCGGCATGCCAGGGCGACCGGACGGCCCATTCCATGCGCTTGAGGACACGGCGCCATGGAAGGCCTACGCGGCTGAATTCGACTCAAACTGGAACCAACTCCAAAACGACCAGATGAAGCCGGTTGACGCCTTCCAGAAGCGCGAGCTCGGCCCGATTCAGCACACCGGTCAATACGTCTTCTACCCCTTCAGCGGCCCGGACGTGCTGTACCTGACGCACTTCTTCCCTACCGGGAAAGTTATGGTCATGGCGGGCCTGGAGCCGGTCGGCAGCCTGCGCGTCACGCAACGTTACAACGCCAAGACTCTGGACCGCGAGTTGAACGGATGGAAGCAGTCCGTCTCCTCGATCTTTGAACGGAGCTTCTTCGTGACCAGCGAGATGGACAGCGAATTCCGGGGCCGTGTGGCCGACGGGTTGCTGCCCATGATCCTGCTGCTGCTGGAGCGGAGCGGGGATTCGATAGAGCAAGTGGACTACGGGCAACTCTCCGCCAACGGCAAGTTCGGTCCCGAAGAGCAGACCAATCCGCCCACCCGGAAGCACAAGGCGGTTAGAATTCGCTTCCATGGCGTCAGCGATTCGACCAGGCGCACGTTGTACTATTTCTCAACCGACCTCGGTCCGGCGTTTGAGAAGAATCCGTCCTTTGCGCGCTTTCTGGACAGCCTCGGCACGCCGGATACGATGGTCAAGTCCGCACAATTCCTGTTGCACTGGAGGATGTGCAGCGGAGTGCGCCACTACATCCTGGCCAAGAGCAACCTGATCCTGCAGGACGACACGGGCGTCCCTTACAGCTACTTCCAGAATGCCGCCTGGCAAGTTCAGCTCTACGGTGAATATAGTGCGCCCATAAAGCCTTTCAAGCGTTTGTATCAAAAGGACTTAGCCCAGGCCTTCAAGGATGGCTCGAAGGTCCGGCCGCTCGGCTTTTCGCTCGGTTACGGCGCCGGCCGCCGTCCATCCAGCCTGATCCTGGCCGTACGCGCCCAGGCGCCGGATCGCTCCAGCGACGGCAGCCACTGAAGTTCGGGCGCCTCCCTCAAAACGGCAGAGACTGCTGGCTCTGCGCCACATGGCTGATGGCCCGGACCACGCGGCGATAGGGCATTTCATCTAGCGCCGGGAACGGGACCCACTCGCCGTCGCGCGAGGAAGAGTAGTACCAGCGGCCTAGCAGTGCGATGTGCTCCTGCCGCTCGCGCAAACTGACACGGGGAACGTTCAGCCCGCCTGCCAGTTCCCTGAGCCGCCGGTCGAGCGGAACCATGTCGCCCCCTTGCAGCAGGCCGAAGGGCACCTCCGGTAGCCAGACGCCGTGGTTGAGAAACCGCAAAGCCACGGTGGCGGGATCG
Source organism: uncultured Acidobacteriia bacterium (assembly GCA_903909435.1). Lineage (GTDB taxonomy): Bacteria > Acidobacteriota > Terriglobia > Bryobacterales > Bryobacteraceae > CAIVVT01. The sequence continues at coordinate 95,504 of CAIVVT010000255.1, forward strand.
GCCGACGGCAGGACGGCCACTCCGCATAGCCGGTCCAAACTGGTCGCCAATTCGTCGCGCAACCGCAGCACCTGCTCGACGCGCTGATAGCGTTCGTGTTGGCGGCGGGCGTCCTCGAAGCGCAGTTCCTCGCTGAAATGGTCGCGCGCACTGGCGATGGAATGGAGTTGCGACTCGCCGTCGCTCGCCAGAAACTCCACGAGCCGCTGCACCTCGCTGCGGTACTCTTCCACGCCGACTACCTGCTGGCAGGGCCGCAGGCAGCGCATCATCTCGCCATAGATGCAGCCCGGGTGCTCGGGGGCGGGGTCCAGATCCTCCTGGCAGCGCCTGACCTGGAACAGATCCAGCACTTCCTGCTCAAATCGCTCGGCCGCCGCGCGCGTGCGAAACGGTCCGAATTGAAAGGCGCCGGTGACGCTCAGGCGATTCGTGACGGTGGTGCGCGGGAACTGATTGCCCAACAGAACCTTCACGAAGGGCGGTGGACGCAGGTGGACCATGCGTTCGTACTCCGTGGGAAAATGGCCGCGGGCCAACTCATAAAACAGCAGGCTCGCCTCAAGCTTGGAGGCCGTCGGAGCGTATTCGATGCGGCCCGCGATCGAATGCAGGTTGAGCCGGCGGGAAGCGGCACCGTCCACGCCCAGCAGTCGGCGCAGGCGCCGGCGCAGGAAACTGGTCTTCGACAGATATGGACGCGCCGGATGCTCGCTCGGCTTAGGCCAGACGAGAAACACGGCCGGAACATCGGGTACTGCCGCCAAACAATCGTCCAGCGGGCGGGCGGCCTCAAAGTCGAACGAGATCAGATCCACGGACTACACCCCAAAGCGTCTCGGCCCTACGCCCGAACTCCCAGCTTCAGTGTCTCGCGGCAGTACTTCAGACTCCGCTCCAGATCGAGTTGCTGCTGTTCGCGCAGGGCGGCCGTCAGCGACTCCGGTTTCTGCCCGGTCCCTGCGATCACCATGGCGCCCAGGTATGGGCGTCCCTGCTTCACCAGCGAGAGGAAACGGGCGAAATCAGGGGCAGGCAGGTTGCGGAATCCGTTCCACCACGTGTCTTCGAGGAACGGTAGCATCTGCGGAGGCCGCCCGGTGATGACCTCCAGCAGGATGCTCTTGCCCGGGCAAAGCCGCCCATACAGCTCAACAACTTCCGGCAGTTTCACCGAGCCGTCGCCCATCGCCACCCATTGGAAGGCCGCGCCGCGGGGATGTTCGAAAAGCGCAGAGTCGCGGAAGTGGCTGGTCTCGATGTACGGCGCGAGCAGCTCCAGCGCGAGCGCCGGATCCTCCATGACCCACATCGGGTTCCCGCTGTCAAAATTCACGCCCACCAGGTCCGCACCTGCCGCCACGATTAACTGGCGCAATTCGCGCGCAGTCAGATCGCCGTGGTTCTCTATGGCGACCTTCACTCCCAGGTCCAGCATGCGGGCCCGAGCGGTACGCAGAGCCTTGAGCGTGCTCTCGATGTGAGCCTCGATGGGCAGTTTGGCGTGGCGATCGGTCGGCGCCCCAATGAAAACCCGGAGGTACTTCAGTCCCAGCTCATTCACCACTGTGGCGTTGCGAGCCACGTACTGGGCCGGAGACCCGTTGCCAGGATTCCACGCCGGCGTGGTCGGGCAGATGCAGCCCGCACCCACACTGAGTTCAATGCCCTTCTCCGCGGCGTAGTCCCGAACCTTGTGCAGATGATCGGGCTCCACGCTTTCAAAGTCATTTGGAATGGTCAGTTGCAGCGCGTCGAGTTGGAGCGATACCGCGTAGTCGATATGCTTTAGCGCCTGCCAGCGCAGGTCGCGGACGGAGTACGCATCGTAGCCCAACCGCACTTTGGCCAGCTTATCGGGGACTGCCGATTGCCAGCCCGGAAGCGCCGCTGCGCCAACCAGAAACTCGCGTCGTCTCATCCCGCCATTGTACTGAGTCGCCGGGCTAGGCTGTCCCCGTCGGATAGAACAGCCGCTCGATCACAGAGAGCAGCTCCAGCGCGTCGATCGGCTTCTGAACGTAGGCGTCCATACCTGCCTGCAGGCAGCGCTCCCTGTCGCCGCTCATGGCGTGCGCTGTGAGCGCGATGATGGGCGTGCGCCGCACGCTCCATTCCTCGCGATCGCGAATCTCAGCCGTAGCTTCGAACCCGTCCATCTCGGGCATCTGGACATCCATCAAAATCAAATCGAATTGCTGCCGGTAGAATTCCTCGACCGCCAGCCTGCCATTATCCACGATGACCACGGAGTGCCCCGCCTTTTCAAGCACGCGCTGCACGACCCGTTGGTTCACTGAGTTGTCCTCGGCGAGCAGGACTCTCAATCGCAGGGTTTCCCCATCCGGCAGTGATTCTTTTTGGGAGTACGCTGACTCCGTTCGATCGATGCCCGCGGCGGAATCGGCCACCATCTGGCAGAGGGCGGTATACAATTCCTGGGGCTTGGCCGGCTTCAGGACGTGCCGGTTGATTCCCAGGCTCCTGCACCGCGCGGCATCTCCCAGTGCGCTGGCGGAGGATAACATCAGTGTGCGCGGCGGATAGTGCGGCCAGCGCTCCTTCATCCGGCTCACAAACTCGAAGCCGTCCAGATTGGGCATGTGGCAGTCGGTGATGATCATGCTGAACGGGGGGACGCGCTGCGCCAATAAGTCCAGCGCCTCAGTCCCGCTGGCAGCCAGGGTGGGCTCGACCAGCCAGGACTGGAGTTGACGCTCCAGGATCAGGCGGTTGGTCGTATTGTCATCCACGATTAGCGCCGTCAGCCCGGCAAGCTCACGGTCCTCCCGCGGAGCGGCCTCGCGGGCAACTCCCTGGCTCGGGCGAAAACGGATCGTGAAGTGGACCGTGGTCCCCTGCCCTGGCGTGCTGTCTAGCCAGATCCGGCCGTTCATCATCTCCACCAGGTGTGAGGAGATGGACAATCCCAGCCCACTTCCCCCGTACTTGCGCGTGGTTGTCCCATCGGCTTGCCTGAATGGCATGAACACGAGTTCCTGTTTGTCGGCCTCAATGCCTATGCCGGTATCCCGTACGGAGAACCGGAGAATGGTCGCCGGTTCAGGTGGCGAATCCTGCCCGGCTGGTTCCGAACGGTCCACCTCGACACTCACCACAACCTCGCCTGCCGCGGTGAATTTCACGCCATTGTTCACCAGGTTCACGAGGATCTGACGCAGTCTCAGCGCATCGCCGGCTACGATTTCGGGCACATCGGCGGCGACGTCGCAGGCGAGTTCCAATCCCTTCTCGTGCGCTCGAGGACAGACCACTCGCACTGCGTCAACCAGACAGTCGCGCAGGTTGAAATCAATCGACTCTATGTCCAGCTTGCCTGCCTCGATCTTCGAGAAATCCAAAATGTCGTTGATCACCGCGAGCAGACTCTCCCCGGAACTCTTGACCAAATCCAGGTATTCCTTTTGCTCCCGCGTCAACGAGGTACCGAGAACAAGGTCCGTCATGCCCATCACCCCGTTGAGGGGGGTGCGGATCTCGTGGCTCATATTCGCCAGGAACTCGCTCTTGGCCCGGTTAGCAGCCTCGGCCTCATCCTTGGCGCGGCGGAGTTGCTCGGTTCTCAACTGCACCTGCCGCCGCAGCACGAATACCCAGGCCAGAGCCACGAGAATCAACCCAATCAGGCCCAGGCTGATCCGGAGCGTGCGCGGACCATTCAACCAAGGCGCAGGTTTGAGCAGGGTCACATCCGCCGGAGAGCGGATCTGGAGGCTGAGCGTGGCCGGCAAGAGGACCGGTGCGGACAAATCGACGCCGATCAAAGAAATCCCTCGAACTCGCAACAAACTGCCAGGCTCCAAAGGCTTCAGAGCCCAGGCATCCTGGAGCCGAGCCGTGATGAGCCGCGAACCGGATTGCAGGATCAGCGCTTGATCGATCGGGATCGCATTCTGATTTGCCAGGTATGCGTCAAACTCGACTAACTGGGCATTGAGGCCTTGGTCGAGAATTTCCTCCGGATCGGCGCGTACCGGCGCTGGAGACGGGCCGGACCTGAGTTTCTGGACAACGGCATGATCGATGACCGGACTGTACTCGCCCTGTTGGGGAAAGCCGAGCAGTTCGACCTCGTCTCCCGCTTGAAGAACGATGTAGGCGTGATGCTGAATCAACACGGCCCCGGATGAATCCCGGATGTAGGTCGGGCCCTGCGGGTGGCTGTCGAGCACGGTGCCTGCTACTCGGGCTGCCTGCAGGTTGGCGCTGCCGGTGCCGAATTGCAGCAGCGATACGACCGGGCTAATTGGCATTCGGGCCCATTCAGTCCCCGCACTTACCACCTTCACGAACTCGGGTCCGGGGACGAATAGGGTGATGCCCTGGAATTGGCGCCGGGAATTGAATTGCGTCCCGCATACTCCCTTGAGGCGCACCGTCGAATTCAATAGAGAAAACGCAAATGCTGGCGATGCAAGCAAACGCACCTGGTAGCGGTGCTGCCCAAACGCGACCTCCAACAGAAACTGGCCTTGATCCGGAGAAATTTCCTCGACAATTCCGGGCAGTTCCACCCATTCGCTGTCCGCCCCGCCAAGGAACACCTCTTCGACGGAGGTCGAGGCAGGCTCCGGTAGCCGTCCCTTACCGAGCGGAGTAATTTGCTGAGCCTCGAGCGATGGAGCGAAATCCCCAGGTTCACTCGCCGCATCCAACTGGATCGAATCGCCCGCATTCAAGTTGCCGGCATAGTGGGAAGGGACATCCACGAAGATCCCACCATCCCGATCCTGGACGAATAGCAGCCTCTCAATCACGTCGAAATACGTAACCACCGCGCGCAGCCTTACCGGATATCGCCGTGCGGCCTGTGCCGGACTGAGGTTGCGAACCTCGGAACTGCGTTGCAGCAGCGGCAAAGTCCCTGTTGTGGAGGTGGCGGTTTGTGGTGTGCGCGGAATGCAATGGTCCAGCACGATGGCACCGGCGTCGAGTTCGACGAACCCGGAAACGTCCACCTGGCCCGACTCGCCCGCAGGCAGGCATGCGGCGTCGCGCAGGGGGATTTGCCCGGTCGCGTCCGACAAAGTCCAGGCGGCGCTCCCGGCCGAGCGGACCGGTGTGCCATGCAATCGGACGGCATGGGACGGGAGTTGATGCGGGTGGAGCCGCAACAAATTTCCGACGGCTGCGACAGGCAGCCCGGCCGGATCCGCCGCTTTGCGCTGAACCAGGACGTTCTGTGGCTGGGTAATCCAGATGCGCACCTTGCTGGGAGTGCCTTCGACGCCATGCAGTGAGTTCACAACCCCAACCGCGTCGATCTCCGAATCGATCATCGTCTTCCAATCCGCGGCGGTGCCTCCGATTGTCCTCAATTGAACGAGGCCATGCCCGGTCCACAAATCGAGCGCGGTTCTGCCCGTCCACTGCTGCGAGACGGAGCGGACCACGCCGCTGACTTTCACCAGGCGGTATTCGAACAGGCCCTTTTGGAGATCGCTCTCGGAAGGCACGGCGGGAGTCGCCGGCGGGGCTTGGCCGAGGATCGTTACGCTGGCTTTGACAATAATTGGATCGGTCCCGTCCATGGCGGAACCTGTCACCTGGACGAGTTGTCCGGGTTGTAGGTCTTCGCGATTATTGGGAAACTCGACACGCAATCCACCCGAGGAGTTCTCCACCACCAGGGTCCGATACTTGGTATCGACCAGTGTGAGCACACCTCGAAAAGTTACCCTACGTTGCCCAATCTCTTCCGCTTTGGCAGCGGAGCGGATCTCGCTAACCGTCGTGAGAGCACCGTCGGAAGCAGTCCGGCTACAACCCCACAGACCAGCCAGCAGGGCGCAAACAGCAAACCTTGTCGCGGGAAGACCTCCGCGTTTTCGGCCAACTGTCGCTAGCTTCGCGTGACAATCCATGCCAGCGTTCCCTTATTACCATCTCCGCATTGCGTCGTGACATGCCGCACTTGAAGCAGGCAGACCGGCAAAATACCTGCCTCATCATACCTTGGAGAGTGCCCACTCTGCGCTTGCCTCCAAGTGGGTGTCCGCCGACAAAAAGCCGCCACGGCACGCTCCGCCATCGCTCCAGGATCTTGAACCCGCACTCCCAAACTTGCCCGTGATGGACAGAACCCCGTCGATCGCCCAACAGGCACAATCCTGTGCGTTTGATCCGGGCAATAAATAGAATTCCGGATCTTATAGTAGTAATTGTGCGAACTGGGCGATAAGCTATGGGCAGACACCCATGGCAGTTACAGATCCGTGTCTTAAATTCATACCGGAAGCGCCGACCGACCTGGATAGCCTCGGGATTCCCTGGCCGATGGTGGTCGATCTGGCGGCCAGGCGGCTGCATCTCGATGGCGTCACTGGCCTCGCCACGCTGCGATCGAAATTGAAATTGCCCTATGCCGTGGTCGAAGCCGTATTCCGCTATTTCCAGAAGGAAAAGCTGGTGGAGATCAAGGGCAGCGACGAGAGCGGTTTCTATCTCAGCCTCACCAACGCCGGCCACAAACTCGCCAGCGACCGCCAACAAGTTTGCCATTACGCCGGTCCAGCCCCGGTTTCATTGCGCGCCTACCAGAATGCGGTCCAGTTGCAATCCGCCCGCCCCAAGATCAACCGCCAGCACATGCAGCGCGTCTTCTCGGACCTCGTGGTGGAGGATGATATTCTCGATCAACTCGGCCCGGCGCTCATATCTCAGAAGTCGCTATTCCTGTTCGGTCCTTCCGGAAATGGCAAAACCAGCATCGCGGAACGACTCGTCCGGGTATACCAGGACAACATCGTCATACCCTACGCCATTGAGGTGGACGGGCAAGTCATCTGTGTCTTCGACCCGGTGGTCCACCAGAGGGTCGACGTTGAAATCGGGGAAACCGAAATGGACCCCCGCTGGATCGTGTGCCGGCGTCCGGCCGTGATCGCAGGTGGAGAACTCACCGCCGAGATGTTGGAGCTGAAGCTCGATGCGATCACCAATATCTACGCCGCGCCGGTCCAGATGAAGGCCAACAACGGGATTCTGGTGCTGGATGACTTCGGCCGCCAGACCATTCCACCTACGACTATTCTGAACCGCTGGATTCTACCCTTGGACCGCAGAGTGGATTATCTGAACCTGAACTACGGACTGAAGTTCCAGGTTCCTTTCGAGCTTATGCTGGTCTTCTCGACGAATCTGGAACCGGACTCGCTGATGGATCCCGCCTTCCTGCGGAGGCTGCCCAACAAGATCATGATCCATTCGGTTGGCGAGAAAGCCTTCCTCGAGATATTCAGGCGCTCCTCGGATGGACATGGTTTCCAGTACGACCCAGAGCTCGCCAACCTCCTGCTGCAGTATTGCCGCAGCCTGGGCGGGAACAAACTCCGCGCTTGCTACCCGCGCGACATTTGTGAAATCGCCGCTTGTATCAACTCCTACGAGGAAGACACGCACCGCTTGACGGCGTCGATCCTGAAGCGCGCTGTCAACGTCTACTTCGCAGCGAGTGCTCAAAGAACCGAAGACGACGCCTTGAATTGAGCTGTGCCGGCCGGGAGGAACCGGCTCCCGGCTTCACCGTAGCCTGAGGGTTTCGTCAGGGCCGGGTGAAGGCCGGAGCCAGCAGTAGCACCTGCACCTGAGTAGGCGTTCCATCGACTTTGACGGGGCGGAACTGCCATTGCTCGAGATACGGCAGCAGGTCAGGCAGTTGTGCGTATGCTGCGTCCAACACAGGGCGCAAGCTCACGAGCCTGCCATTGGCGCCGAGCCACCCCTGAAACAACGACGGCAGCGTGGATCGAACTACCTTGGGTGCCGGGACCACCGCCCGCTGAATGAACGGGGCATCCAGTTTGGGCTGCGGGCGCAGTGTCACCACCATTCCCGTCTGGCCGGAGTCCAGGCCGCTGCCTGGCAAAGCGTATTGAAGGGTCCAATCCTGGCCTGTCCCAAGGTCCAGGAAAACGGTGTGCACCGGCCGCCCCGTAAGCAGGCGCTCTGCTTCCGGGATTGTCGAGCCTGGGGTAGATTCGACAATTACGACGTCGAACGCGCCGCCCGGCGGGAACTTCAGCTGCTGCGTCCCGTCCGGCAAGTCTTGAAACTCGACCACTCCCGCCGTGGTTTTGACCATTCGAACCGTGCCCGGCGGAGTGGCACGGGATTGTGTCCCGGCTGGCTTCCCGCCAGATTGAGCCCCGAGTTGGGCGGCCATCTGTTTCGAGGCCGCTGAACCCGGCGAAACGCCCGTTTCTCCGGGTCGGGCGGTGCTCCCGGCACTCCCCGGGGCGGTGGACTTGTCGGCGGCGCCGGAAGCCTTGTGGGCTGTCCGCGAGTCCGTTTGAAGCACGGGCGCCCTGCTTCCCGAGGGCAAGACAGGCTGGCTCACCGGGGGGATCTCCACCTTCTGCCCAGCCTGCGGGACAGTCGATGCGATGGCCAGCACCGAGACTGCGGTTCCGCGTGCGGTCCGGGGCGAGACTGTCGTGCTGGCCGTCTCCCCCCATGCTCCGGCTGTAACGAGCGACCACGCGTTGGGACGGGGAAGCAGGGGCAGGGCCAGCGTCATGGACGTGCTCTCCGGAACGATGGAACTCCGCGTCGAAACTGGCGTGGGCGACTGACTTGCCGCACTTCTCGCGGTCGCGGTTTCGGTGTTTGGCGATGGTGCGATGGGCGAACCGGGAACTAGTGGCTCGGCCGGCTTCGATTGCTCGGGCTGGTGGGAGTTCGACTGGAAACTCAACGAAGGCAATTTGCTGAGACGTGGGTCGGCTGCGATGGGTCTCCCAGGTTGAATCAGGATGGTCCGGAACGGTGACTGAACCGGCTGCGGACCGGCTGCGGCCGCCGTTTCACGCGGATTTGCTTCCGCCTGGGACCCGGGTTCCGCCGGGCGCGAGAGAGCAGCCGGCGGGGCGGGCCGCACCAGCATGGCCGGCAGGTAGATGCGATCGGGCATCCGCAGAACTAGCGCGGCCCGCAGCGACGGTCCATACCGTGCCTGGAATTCCCTGTCGGGGTCTGGAGGCACGCTGCCGATGATCGCCGGCAGGTACAGCACCAGGAGCAAGTGTGCGCTTGCGGAAGCGCAGAACGCCCGCCCGCCCCCTTTTCTTCCCTCCTGCAAGGAACGAAATGCTGGGACTTTGAGCTCTTCTAATGCCCAATCCGGCAGTTGCCCGAGAATGGTGGCGCCTAAGTCTGCCAACACCTGACTCCTCTAGCCATGCTCCCCTAGCGCTGCGAAAGTCGCAACGCGCGGGGTTGCGCGAGGAATAGGCTTTTGGGTCCTAGTACTGGAGATTTGAGACTTGTAGCGGTCGGCCTGCGCGTCGTTTCGCCGCTCTGGCGGCCCGCCTTGGATTCAGGCCACCCGCTCGCGTTCTTCAGGCCAAACAGGGCCAGTTCAAGCCGGTCGTTGGCTCCGACTTTCTGGAACAGCTTCGACAGGTAGGTCTTCACCGTACCCTCGGAGATGCCCAGAAGTCCGGCGATCTCCTTGTTCTTCAACCCCTGACTCACCAATTCGACCAGTTGGCTTTCGCGCTTGGTAAGGTTCACGACCTTCGCCGCGGGGTTCCCCTGCCGTCCGGAGTAATCGAAGATACTCCCCCCGCTTTCGACCTGCGCGAGACATGTCAGCAACTCACTCACTGGCAGCTTCGTTGAAAGGAGTGCGCAGGCGCCAGTGCCCTGCGCGTGATAAGTCATCTCAGCCGTCGGCACCCTGGTCAGCAGTACGGTCTTGCAGCAGGGCGCCGCCGATATCATTTCTGAAATACGAGAGAAGGAGGCGTCGAGGCCAACGTCGATGAGGGCCAATTCTGGCGCAAGCGCCGGGAGCATGTTCAACAGTTCGGCAACCTTGGTGTAGACCGCCACCAACTGAAACTCCCCGCACTTCTCAAATACGGCGCTCAACCCTTCGGCTAGCAGGGGTTGATCCGTGACGAGTGCGGTCCGCATTTGTGAGCCTCCCAATAATCGAGTCTCTCGCCCTCCAGCGCGACGACCCTTACCCCACAGCTACCGCTGCCCAGATTCAGTCTATCTTGCGCCCGTGGATTGTCAATCGAATTCAATACCTTTAAGTCTCAATTCTTCACAAGACCCTCCATTTATGAAAGTTCGACGTCTGAATTGGTTCTGCCGGTGGCCTGGGCGGAGAACGGCGTAACGCGTTCCAGGTCAGCGGGTCTGCTCTAGCTCCAATACCTTGGAAAGGCGTCTGCTGTGACGTTCCGCGCCACTGAACCGCGCTGCAAGGAAAATCTGCACTATTTCCCACGCCAGCGAGTGCCCGATCACCCGACCACCGAGGCACAGCGTGTTCAAGTTGTCGTCCTCAACGCCTTGATGCGCCGAGAACGAGTCGTGAATCAAGCAAGCCCGAGCGCCCACGACCTTATTCGCGGCGACCGCCGCTCCGACGCCACTTCCACAGATTGCCACGCCGCGCTGGACGTCCCCATGCGCGACTGCGCGAGCGAGCGGTATGACAAAGTCCGGATAATCGTCGTCTTTTTGAAACTGTGAGTTGCCGAACTCGACTACCTCATGCCCGGCCCCGTGGAGCATCGCGATCAGATACTGACGTAGTTCGTACCCTCCGTGGTCGGAAGCAATTCCGATGCGGTACGGAGTTTCCGGCACGCCTGATTTTAGATTGGACATGTTCTCTCCTAGTCACGCCGATGCTGAGTTAAGGGCCCGGAGCAAGTCACACATCGCCGATTCCAGCCAACTCGCTTTTCAAGCTAATAAATCGAAAAGGTTTCTTCGCCTGCTTGGCCGATTATCAGTCCTATGAGGTTTCTAATTGCCTCTTTGGGACTGCTACCTTGCCTGGAGTGTCACCGCCCCGGCGTCACTGCATCCACACTAGCGTAGTCGCACCTCGGCCCGAACACGACCATGTCAATCCAAAAACTGATCTTGCTGCTATTGCCGGGCCTGATGGCCTATGCACAGGCGTCTCTCACGCTGAGCGAGGCCGTGAAACTGGCGCTGACTCGCCATCCATCCCTCGAAGCCGCGACGGCGCGTGTGCAGGCCGCAGAGTCGCGCATCGCACAGGCCCGGGCCGGATGGCTGCCGCGCGCCACTTATACCGAGGGTTTCCAGGAAGGCAACAACCCTGTCTTCGTCTTCGGGTCGCTGTTAACCCAGCACCAGTTCGCGGCCTCCAACTTCAATCTCGGCACTTTGAACCGGCCCGACGCATTCTCGAACTTCCAATCCCAGGTCAGCGTGGATCAGGTGGTCTACGACTTTGGGGCGACGCGCAGCGCCATTCAGGCCGCGCAGATTGGCAAGCAAATGACGGAACAGGAGCGCCGGCGAGTCGAACTGGCGCTGATCGCAGGCGTGGCGCGGGCCTATCACGGCGTCGCGCTGACGGCCGAGTCGCTGCATCTGGCCGAGGCGTCGCTGAAGTCGGCGAATGCAGATCTGGAGCGGTCGCGCAGCCTGCTGCGGGCGGGCGTCGCCACCGAGGCCGACGTGCTCAGCGTGCAGGTTCACGCCAGTTCCATGAGCGAATACCGCGCCCGCGCCGCCGCTGACCTGCGCATTGCCCAGGCGGCCTTGAACGAGGCGCTGGGGCTGCCGCTCGACGACCAGCACACGCTGACCACCCCCATGGAGTCACCCACACTCACAACCAACATCGGCACGGCACACGAAACCCAGGCGGTCAGTTCGCGGCCCGAACTACTCTCCGCGCGGCTCGGCAAGGATCTGGGCGCCGCCCAGGAATCAGCCGCCAAGTCGCAGTACTGGCCCGTCATCGGACTACGCGGCGTATTCGAGGCCGACCGGCAGAATTTCGCGAGTAAGGGCGGGGCCAACTGGCTGTTCGTCGCTTCGGCGCGCTGGACCCTATTCGATGGCAACCGCACTCGGGCGTCCGTCGCCGAGGCCCGTCACATGCAGGCTGCAGCGGCGGCCGGCGAGAAGCAGATGGACGCCGCCGTGCGGTTGGAAGTGCGCCGCGCCGGGGCCAATCTCGACGCTTCCCGCGAACGTGTCACCACGACTCGCGACACCGTCGCTCAGGCCGAAGAGAGCCTGCGCATCATCCGCAACCGCTACTCGAACGGCCTGGCAACCGTTACCGACTTGCTGCGGTCGGAGACTGCCCTGCTCGAATCCAAGACCCGCCGCCTTGCCGCGCTGTACGACCAGCGCACCGCAGCCGTACAACTCGAAGCCGCTACCGGCGCACTGAATGGAGATTCCGATGTTCTTAAGTAAGACCCTGCGGGCCGTGTCCGCGACCGTTCTCTTAGGCGTGTTGGCGGGATGCGGGCCGGGGACAACCGAGGCTCAGAAGAAAGTGGAGAGCGACGCGCCCCTTGCCGTCACGGTGAGCAAAGCCGCCGTGGTCAAGCTCCCCGAACTGTACGAGGCGACCGGCTCCGTGCGAGCCCGCGTCACCACGGTGCTCTCGGCCAGAACCATGGGTTCCATCTTGGAGGTGCGCGTCCAGCCGGGCGATTCCGTCAAAGCCGGTCAAGTGGTGGCAACGATCGACGCACGCGATAGCGAGACCTCGCACCGGCAGGCCGAGGCGGCTCGCCGCGAGGCGCAGGACGCGCAGCCCGAGGCCGATAGCGGTGTGGCGGCCGCGAAAGCCCAACTCGATTTGGCCGAGTCCAGTCACCGCCGCATGAAATCGCTGTTCGACGATAAGTCGATCACTGCGCAGGAATTCGAGGAGGCGGATGCGCGGCTGAAGGCGGCTCGTGCGGCGTACGAAATGGCGCGTGCAAAACGGCATCAGCTCGACTCCAAATTGCAGCAGGCCGACGAAGCCGTGGCGCAAACGAAACTGCAGGCGAGCTTCGCGAATGTCATCGCGCCCTTCGCCGGGACCGTAATCGAACGCAAAGCCGAGCCGGGCATGTTGGCCGCTCCCGGCACGCCCATTCTCGTCATCGAGCAGGCCGGTGCGTACCGGCTGGAAGCCTCGGTGGACGAGACCCGCATCGCGAAGATCCGCCCGGGCATGACGGTCCGGGTTCATCTCGATGCCTTCGACAAGGAGTTTGCCGCGCGCGTGGATGAGGTCGCCCCGGCGCTCGATCCCGGCTCGCACAGCTTCATCGTCAAAGTGGGTTTGCCGGGCATCCTGGGCTTGCGGAGTGGCGTTTTCGGGCGTGCCGAGTTTCAATTTGGGGAGCGCGAAACGCTCACGGTTCGGTCCGCGGCCGTGGTTCACGACGGACAGATCGACCGGCTGTTCGTGGCCGAAGGCGTCGCCGCCCGGGGCCGCATGGTGAAGACCGGCGCGCGCAGCGGCGAATTGGTCGAGATCCTCTCCGGCCTGAGCGCTGGAGAACTGGTGATCGACCGGCCTCCGCAAGGTCTGGCCGACGGCGCCCGCATCGAGGTGCGCCCGTGAACGAGCCGCGCAAGCTTGGCATCGCGGGCCGTCTGGGTTCGGCCTGGATCAACTCGAAGCTGACCCCGCTGGTGATCGGCGGCTCCCTGCTGCTGGGCGTCTTCTCGGTGCTGATGTTGCCGCGCGAAGAGGAGCCGCAGATCATCGTGCCGATGATCGACCTGTTCGTACAAATGCCCGGCGCGCCGGCTCACGAAGTGGAGCAGCGCGTCACGCGTCCCATGGAGAAACTGCTGTGGGAAGTTCCCGGCGTCGAGTACGTTTACTCCACCACGATGCCCGGCTCCGCCATGGTGGTGGTGCGCTTCAAGGTGGGCGAGGACGAGGAGAAATCGATCGTCCGAGTGAACCAGAAGATGCACGCCAACTACGACCTGATCCCGCCCGGCGCGTCGCAGCCGCTGGTGAAGCCGCGCTCGATCGACGACGTGCCCATTCTCGCGCTGACTTTGCACAGCAAGCGGCACAACGACTTCGAACTGCGCCAGGTGGCCGCTCAGTTGCACGATTCCATCAAGCAGACCAACGACGTCAGCGAGGTGAAGATCCTGGGCGGACAGCGCCGCGGACTGCGGGTCACGCTCGACTCCGGCCGGCTGTCGTCGTTTGGTCTCACGCCACTTCAAGTGCTGGGTGCGCTAGGCTCGGCCAATAGCCGGCTGCCCGCGGGCGCGGCTTCGCAGGGCAACGTAGAAACGGTCCTCGAAGTCGGGGGCTTCCTGCGTGACGCCGAAGAGGCGAAGAACGTGGTGGTTGCAGTCTCGGGCGGCCACCCGGTTTACCTGCGCGAAATCGCCGCGGTGGAGGACACCGGCGAGGAACCCAGCCAGTACGTCCAGTTCGCCGACGGCAAGAGCTTCGAACCCGCCGTGACCATCTCAGTCGCCAAGCGCAAGGGAACCAACGCCATCACTGTGGCGGGCGACGTCCTGCGCAAAGTGGACGCGCTGAAGGGTACGCTGCTGGGCGATGGCGTGGATCTCACCGTCACGCGGCAGTACGGCGAGACCGCCGCCGAGAAGTCCAACGAACTGCTGTTCCACATGGGCATCGCCATCGTTTCGGTCAGCATCCTGATCGCCCTGGTACTCGGCTTTCGCGAATCGCTGATCGTGTTTACGGCCATTCCGGTTACGCTGGCGTTGACGTTGACCGTGTTCTACCTGTATGGCTACACGCTCAACCGCATCACGCTGTTCGCGCTGATCTTCTCCATTGGAATCCTGGTGGACGACGCCATCGTGATCGTCGAGAACATCGTGCGCCACGCGCGCATGCCTCACAACCAGTTGCGGCTGCTGGCCGATGTCGCCATCGAAGCCGTGGACGAGGTCGGCAACCCGACCATCCTGGCCACGTTGACGGTCATTGCGGCGATCCTGCCCATGGCATTCGTCGGGGGCCTGATGGGACCTTATATGCGGCCCATCCCGATTGGCGCCACCGCGGCCATGGTCTTCTCGCTGCTGGTGGCCTTTATCGTCACGCCCTGGGCGGCCATTCGCCTGCTGCGCCCGGCCAGTGCGGGCGACCACGAGCACAAGGAAGACCGCCTCACGGTGATGTACCGCCACCTGATGGACAAGCTGATCCACGTTCCAGTCATCCGCTACAGCTTTCTGCTCACCGTGGTCCTGCTGCTGCTCGGCTCGATGTCGCTGGTCTACATCGAATTCGTGAAGGTGAAGATGCTGCCGTTCGACAACAAGAGCGAGTTCCAGGTGATCGTAGACATGCCCGAGGGCACCACTCTCGAGCAGACGGCGCGCGTCGCGCGACAGTTCGCGGAGAAGACCTTCGAACAACCCGAAGTGGTCAACGTCCAAACCTACGCGGGCACCGCGTCGCCCTACAACTTCAACGGGCTGGTGCGGCATTATTACCTGCGGCGCGGCTCGAACGTGGCCGACATTCAGGTGAATCTCAAGTCCAAGGGCGAGCGGAATTCGCCCAGCCACGAGATCGCCAAACGCGTGCGCTTGAGCCTGCTGGCAATCGCCCGCGCCAACAACGCCCGCATCAAGGTGGCGGAGGTCCCGCCCGGTCCCCCGGTGCTCGAAACGCTGGTGGCCGAGGTCTACGGGCCAACCCAGGAGGGTCGCGAGAAGCTGGCCGGCCGGATTCTCAACATCTTCGACAACACGCCGGGGGTAGTCGATGCCGACTGGTACGTCGAAGACCCGCAGCCTAAACAGATCTGGCACGTCGACCGCGAGAAGGCTGCGCTGAACGGCGTCAGCGTCGAGCAGATTGCCCAGACCGTCGCAGTGGCCTCGCAAGGCGCCAGCGCGGGCCTACTGCATATCGACACAGCGCGTGAGGACATCCCGATCACCGTCCGTCTGGACCGCTCCACGCGGAGCGATCTCGACCGTTTCAAGCAACTGAAAGTGGCGGGCCGCAACGGCTTGGTCGCGCTCTCGGAACTCGTTCGCGTGGAGAACTCCACGGTGGAGCGCAACCTCTACCACAAGAACCTGATGCCGGTGACATACGTGACAGCCGACGTGGCGGGCGCCATGGAGAGCCCTGTCTACGCCATCCTCAAACTGGGCCCAGAGATCGCCAAACTGCCGGTTGACGGCGGCTACCGGATCGAGCAACTGACCGCGCATCAACCCTTCGACGACGCGAAGTACGCCATGAAGTGGGATGGCGAGTGGCACATCACCTACGAGGTCTTCCGCGATCTCGGCATCGCCTTCGCGGCCGTTTTGATTCTGATCTACGTGCTGGTCGTGGGTTGGTTCCAGAGTTTCCTCACGCCGCTGATCATCATGGCGGCGATCCCGTTTTCGCTGGTCGGCATCCTGCCGGCGCACGGGTTGCTGAGCGCCTTCTTCACGGCGACCAGCATGATCGGCTTCATCGCCGGTGCGGGCATCGTGGTGCGCAACAGCATCATCCTGGTGGACTTCATCGAGTTGCGGCTGGCCGAAGGCATGCCGCTCGATCAGGCCGTGGTGGACGCGGGCGCTGTACGCTTCCGGCCCATGATGCTGACCGCCGCGGCCGTGGTGGTGGGAAGCGTGGTGATCCTGTTCGACCCCATCTTCCAGGGACTCGCCATCGCACTGATGGCAGGCGAAATCGCCTCGCTGGCGCTGTCACGAGTCACGGTGCCAATCGTCTATTACGTTCTTCACGAAAGAACCGCGGGCAAGTCCGTCACGCCCGCGCGCTGAATCGCATCTCCAGGGCAGAGGGATAACTGATGACAGTCGATCGCTGGTTAAGACTGATTGCCGGGCTCTTCATCATGCTGAGCGTCGCGCTCGGCATGACCGTGAGCACGTACTTTTTCTGGTTCACCGCCTTCGTCGGGCTGAACCTGTTCCAGTCGGCGTTCACCGACTGGTGCCCGATGATGACCATCCTGCGCAAGCTCGGCGTCAAAGGTTAAGGGCCACGCTGGCGGCGAATTTACGCCGCTAGCGTGGCACGTCCATCGCATCCAACTGAGCGCGCACCTGTGCACGGGCGCTCTGACAAACTAGTTCACACAGCTTAAACACTACGGGATCAGCAACGGAGTAGTAGATGCTGATTCCGTCCTTGCGTCGTTTAACCAGGCCCCCATCAAAAAGGGCAGTGAGATGCCGGGAGACATTGGGTTGGTTGCCCTGAAGTTCCTCAACCAGTTCGTTGACAGTGTGTTCGCCCGATTCGAGGACTTGGAGCAATCTCAGGCGAACTGGTTCGCCCAATAGCCGGAACCTGCGCGCAACCACTTCAATAGTTTCGTTGGTGAGGAGGTTCTTTTCGGATGCCATGCGTTCCTCCAGTCACGTTGACGACGATTGTATCACGGTCATTTTTGCTTGACTATATGCATATATATGCATACGATGAGTCAAGCTGCTCTGGTACTTCGACACCAGACGTACCAAGAGCGGCAGTATCAGCTCCACGCCGGGAGACGCCCACAGTCTAAGCGCGTTCGCGTCTGTATGGACGACCGGCAACGCAAATGAGCTGGACAATGCGACCCGCGATAGGCGGCGGCTTACCAGCTGCGGCGCCAAGGTGTTGATCACCTCGCTGGGTCGAGCACTTACAGAACAACCCAAGGAGTCTCCTCGATGAAGAGCGCACGCCACCTGTGTCTTCTTTCAGGCCTAGTCGCCAGCTTCGCCTGGTCTACCATGGCCGTGGGACAAACCAATCAAGGGCTGATAGTCAGTCCCGCATCCCTAACTTTCAGTGCAACCGCGAATGGCTCAGTTCCCTCCCCCAAGAGCCTCGCTGTGAGCGCCGCACGCCGCACCGGATTCAGCGCCAGCATCTCCGTGCAAAGTGGGGGCACCAACTGGCTCACCATTGGGCCGATCGGCAATTTGACTACAAACCAAACGCTGACGGTTTCCGTCAACCAGTCCCGACTGGCCGCCGGAACCTACACCGGAACCATCACACTCAGAGCGAACGAGCGCACAACTGCGGTCCCCGTGACCCTCACCGTCACCAGCGCTGCCAGCCCGCTGACGGTCAGTCCCAGTTCTCTGACATTCACGGCGGCTTCAAGCAGCACCATACCAGCCGCTCAGAGTCTGTCGGTGACTGCGCCCCGGGCGACTGCGTTCACGGCAACGGCCACCGCACAGGGCCGCAACTGGCTTACGATCTCACCCTCAGGCAGCCTGACGACTAATCGCACGCTGTCTGTTTCCGCCAACCCAGCCGGGCTGGCCGCCGGGAGCTATAGCGGCAGCGTCACTCTGACCGCGAGTTCCGGCACCCGAACCGTGGCGGTGACGCTTGTGGTTTCTGGCTCTACGGGCGGTGGCGGCGGCAGTGGCGGAACGGGCACCTTCAAGCTCATCGGCTGGAACGACCTGGGGATGCACTGCCAAGACGGTAAGGACTTCAGCGTCTTCTCCGTCCTGCCCCCATACAATACGATTCACGCGCACCTCATCGATTCAACCGGCATGCTGGTCGTGTCCGACGCCCCCTATACAGTCACATACCAGGGCGTGACCGACCCGCTGACGAATACCTTGAACACGACGTCGTCGTCCAAGACGAATTTCTGGCAATACGCGGCTGCAATTGGATACGGTTCGCTCGCCCCGGATATGGGGCTCAAGGGCTTCGCCATGCCGGGTGCGGCCAACACGCCGCAGAAAATGGCCTTCGCCACGGTGGATAACACTTGGACCGCGGTTGGAATTCCGATGATGCCGTATGCGGACGCGCCCACCGCACCGTATCCAGTCAACTACTTTCCG
Source organism: uncultured Acidobacteriia bacterium (assembly GCA_903909435.1). Taxonomy (GTDB): domain Bacteria; phylum Acidobacteriota; class Terriglobia; order Bryobacterales; family Bryobacteraceae; genus CAIVVT01. The sequence goes on from CAIVVT010000255.1 coordinate 114,113, forward strand.
ATGATGCGCCTGGTGGCCAAGGACTCGCTCGGCACGGTGCTGGCGACTACCGACATCGTGCTGCCCGTTTCAGACGAGATGACCTGCTCGGTCTGCCATGCTTCCAATACCGGCAGCCCCGGTGCAAAACCGGTAAAAGGCTGGGTGGGCAATGCCGACGCAGCGAAGGACATCAAGCTGAACATTCTCCGGAAGCACGACGAGCGCTTCCTCACCACCCCACTGTTCATTGCAGCCGTTGCGCAGACCGGATATAGCACGGCCGGACTGGAAGCCACTTCCAGCACCAAGCCGATTCTCTGCGCCAACTGCCACGGATCGAATGCCCTGTCGCTGCCTGGGGTAGCTGGCGTGGAACCGCTGACCACCGCCATGCACAACCTCCATTCGAGCGCGATCGACCCCGCGACAAGTCTAACGCTAAACAGCGGAACGACTCGCGATTCCTGCTACCGCTGCCATCCCGGGCCGAAGACTCAATGCGCTCGCGGAGCCATGGCCAGTCTCAAGGATCCCAACGGCGTGAACGTCATCGAATGCCAGAGTTGCCACGGGTCCTTGAGCAATGTCGCGACGGCAACCCGCAACGGCTGGCTCGACGAACCGAATTGCCAAAGCTGCCACACCGGCACAGCCACCAGCAATGCTGGCCAGATCGCCTACACGACATCATTCACCAGCGGTACGATCGTCCGCGTCCCTGTGGACCAGACCTTCGCCACCAATCCGAACACCCCGGCCGCCGGCACATCGTTGTACCGGTTCTCGAAGGGCCACGGCGGACTGCAGTGTGAGACCTGTCATGGTTCAACCCACGCCGAGTATGCCACTCCCATCGCCAACGACAACGTGCAGAGCACTGCTTTGCAGGGCCATGTCGGCATGATCGCGGAGTGCACCGCCTGCCACGCATCGACGCCGGCCACCGTCACGGGCGGCCCCCACGGGCTGCACCCCATCGGTACGGCTTGGGTGAACCAGCACCAGGGAGTGGCGGATTCAGGCGGCGCAACAGCCTGCCAGGCATGCCACGGCACGGACTATCGGGGAACGATCCTGTCGAAGACGCAAGCAGATCGAACCCTGGCGGGACACGCGTTTCCTCGCGGGACGGTCATTGGCTGCTACAGCTGCCACAACGGCCCGAACGGCGGTTGATCCGCAGCGTAAAAACCGGACCTGCTTCAAGGGGGCGGCCACATCGCGTCCGCCCCCTTTCCTGTTGATTCCCTGCCCCGATACCGTAGATGGTAGGCGGCGCAATTCACTCGATTGCTTCAGCGAGCCGCCGGAGGTTCCTGGTCCGCGGGAATCCCGACTAGCCAACGATAGAACGCCACCGCCCGGTTGATCGAGGAAGACGCGTGTCCGGCCGCCAGCCAGCTCGCGTTGCGCCCCGTGCGCACCAAGCTGTAGTAGCGCCAGACGCCTTCCGGCTCGCGATCCAGAAAATAGACCGACTGAATCTCGCCCGGGTGGAACAGCGTTACGTAGAATCGGCTCATCAGGCTGACGTTCTCGACCTCAAACACCAGCCGGTCCGGCTCGGCCACAGCTACGTGCAGCCTGTAAACTGCCGTGCCTGAGAGATTGTCAACCTGTTCGAAGAACACGATCTGGCCGTCTCTGATCTCGTCGGGCCGGAAATCCGGGCGGCGATGGTCCGGCTCGGCATCAGCAAGGGCGTGTGCCTCAGGAATGAGCGCCTGCCAGCGCGCGCGGGTGGTAGACCAATAGCGCATCCCCGCGAGTTCGGAAATCGCGCCTGCACGGCGTAGCAGCCCCTCCAGCCCGGTCGCGTAGCGAAAGCGGCCACTCGTACTGATCAGCGTCGAGAAACCCGTCTCGGTCCAGCCGGTGCACGCTGGCGGCTTCCAACTGCGGTTTAGATCGGAGTTGTCCCAGAACTTCACGTTTGGCGCACTGCCCAGTGCGGCCGCCGGCGGCTCGGGTTCCTGGCCGCAGGGTGGCCTAGGCGCGGCCTGTCCAAAACTCAGCACCGCCGATACGAACGTGGCCGTGATGAGTCTCCGGATCGGGCGGCCAATGTCGGGACGGGGGCGGGCCTCTCCGCTTAAGTGGAAGTTCATTCGATTCAGGCGGTCGTTGGCGTTACCTTGTGACCAGGGCTTTGCGGATAGGGATCTGCGCAGGTGCAGTTTCTGCACTCCAACGGGCAGAATTTGCACGGGGGTGCGCGCTGAGCGAGAACATCGAAAGCTGATTCGCTGTTAGTCCGCCATTGGCAGGCTGAAGCAGAAAGTCGACCCGGCGCCTGGCGCGGACTCCACCCAGATGCGGCCTCCCAGCCGCTCTATGCCCCGCTTGCAGTACGCGAGCCCGAGACCGTTGCCGGGGTATTCCTTCCCGTGCAGGCGCTTGAATGGGGCGAAAATGCGTTGCTGGAACTCGGGGTCCACGCCGGGCCCGTTGTCCGCCACGGTGAAAACCCACTCGGCGTCCACGCACCTGCACGAAATGTGGATGCGCGGGGTTGGGACGGCGCAGTAATTGATGCCGTTTCTGATCAGTTGGCGCAAGACCTTCGTCAGGATCTCGAACTCGCCCAGTACCGGCGGCAAGGGGTCGAACGTGACGATCGCCCCCCGCTCGATGATTAGCTTGTCCTTGAACAGGAGCGCCTGCATAAGCACCGCATCCATGTCCGTTGTAGTCGCACTTCGGTCGAAAGTGCTCAGCGCCCAGTAGTCCACAATGCCGGTCAGCAGGGACTGCATTTTGAGCGCTTCCGCCTGGATTCGACCGAGGAACTGCACCCCTTCGACATCCAGGCGTTCGGTTTTGGTCTCCAGCATGAGTTGGCTGTAGGCTAAGATGCCTCGCAACGACTCGCGCGCGTTGTGGGCCGAGGTCGAGACGAAATCCTCGAAATCGGCGTTCGTGCGATCCAACTGCCGCTGGATTTCAAGGCCATGCTCGACCTCCACTTGCAGCGCCTCGCGCAAGCGTCGAATCTCGTTTGATATTGAATCCTGATCGGTGTTTTCCATTTCGGTTAGCACGTCGCGGGGACGGGATTGATCCGCCTCAGGATGGTGAACTTGAAAGTCGACCCTTTGCCGATTTCCGACTCCACCCAGATTCGGCCGCCCTGGCGCTCGACGACCTTCTTGCAGACTGCAAGCCCAATGCCACTGCCGGGGATGTTGCTCCCGTGCAGTCGTTTGAACATGCCGAACACGCGTTCCGTGTCGTGCAAGTCGATGCCGATGCCGTTGTCCCGCACCGCGAACATCCAGCCTTCCGCCACTTTCTCCGCCCAGACATGAATTCCAGGCGTTTCCGTGCTGCGGTACTTGATCGCATTGGAGATCAGATTCTGGAACAGTTGCATCAACAGCACCTCTTCCGCGACCACGGTTGGCAACTCATCCGAGGTTATGATCGCGCCGCTCTGCCCGATGGCCACCTGCAAGTTCAGCAGTGACTTGGCGAGAACCGCGCCGCAATCGACGGCTACCAGCCCGTCCAACTTGCGCTCGGTCAGCTCCCAATAGGCCAGCAACGCTTTGAGCAGGGCTTCGATCCGCAGCGCACCCTGCACGGCGTAGGCAATGTACTGATCCGCTTCTTTGCCGAGCTTTCCGGAATACTCGCGCCCAAGCAACTCGCTGAAGTTCACAACCATCCGCAGGGGCTCCTGCAAGTCGTGCGTCAGGGCATAGGCGAAATTCTGAAGTTCGGCGTTGGTCGTGCTCAGCGCGGCCTCGGCTTGTTTGCGAACAGTAGCATCCTCAATCGCCAGCAAGATCGTTCGGGCTTGTGCATTCGGATTGAAGACCTCGCTGGCATTCAACAGCATCACCTTCCGGCCGACGTGTTCGAACTCGTGCGTCACCTCGAAGTCCCGGAAAGTCGAGTGCGCGGGGAGTATGTTCTCCAGCAGTTCGCGCAGCTTCGGGATGTTCCACTGTCCGTTCCCAACGTCGTAGATCAGGCGATTCTCGGTGTCGTCTTTGGAGACGTGGAAGGTCTCGTAAAACGACTTGTTCGCTTTTAGAATCTGTAAGTTCTGGTCCAGTGTCACCAGCGGCTCACGCACCGTTTCGACAATCGCCTCGGCGAAGTCGAGACCGCGCTTGGCGGCATCGATATCGATGAACATCAGCACGGCGCCGTCGGGCTTGCCGTCGTGGCCAACCGAAGGCAGAATGCGCAGCGAATACCAGCGGCCGTAGGGATCGCGCACGTCGCGCGGTTTGCGGCTTCCTCCCCCCATCGCCTCCAGCAGAAGCCGCCGCAGTTCGGGCAACTCCATTTGCGGCTGAAGGTCGGTGATGGAGCGCCCGACGTCGGAAGGAATCAGATTGAGCAGCGGCTCCATGGATCGCGTAAAGCGGCGGATGCGCAAATCCCTGCCGACCATAACCAGTGGAATGCTGATACTCTCCAGCAGGCTTGTCAGGTCCCGGTTGACCTCGTTCAACTCCACGTTGCTGGACTTTAGGTTTTCGTTGATCGTGTTCAGCTCTTCGTTAGCCGACTCGAGTTCCTCCTGGGCGGTCTCCAGTTCCTCGTTGCCCGCCTGAGCTTCTTCGTTGGCGGCTTTGAGCTCCTCCAGCGTGGTAGCCTTATCCTCCACTATCGACTGCAGGTACTCCTTCGTCGCGGCCAGTTCGCGCCGCAGCCGGGCACCGCTTTCCGCCTCGCCTTTCGCTGGTTTGCGCTTCGTCCGCAAGCCGGGCGCCTGAACGAGATCCTCGAACAACACCAGAAAATACCGCTTGTTCGCCGAGAATGAGCCCTTGAACGGGATCACCTTGATCGAAACTTCGACCAGTCGGCCATCGCCCTCGATCCGGAAGCCGTCTTCGCTGGCCGGGGCATTCCGCTGCCGGGCAGATCTGACTGCTTTTCCGAGGCCCGGAATCAAGCCTTCACGCACCATTTTGAGCAGGTTTTGAGACGGCACGCCCTGCGACAATTCGAGGTACGCCGAGGTGTGCCCGCGCACTTGAACGACGTTCAGATCGTCATCCACCACTGCGCCGGGAGGACCGTGCTCCGCCAGCACCAGGCGGTCGGCTTCCCGCTGCACGTCCAGCCCAAACCCACCCTCGACCACTTTCTCCCCGCGCTCGGAGCGATCCTGCGGACGGCGCCTCGTGCTCACATGTGGGGGCAAGACGCCAAAGGCCGGCTTCAAGCTGTAGATCTTGTGGAGCAGATCCACCTGATGAAACGAGTCGGAGAGCAAGCCTATGCTTTCCGACGGGCCCAGGATCAGGAACCCGGCGGGCTTCAGGGCATACCGCATGATCGAGAGGACCTTGCGCTGCAGGACGGCGCTCAGGTAAATCAGCACGTTACAGAAGCTGATCAGGTCCAGCTTAGAGAATGGCGGGTCCTGCGACACGTCATGCCGCGCAAAGACACAGGTATCCCGGATGCTCTTGGCAATCTGATAACCGTGTTCGGAGCGCGTGAAGAAGCGGGCCAGGCGCTGCGGCGAGACGTGCGTCAGTGCGCCTTCCGTGTATCTTCCCGCACGACCTTTTTCAATCGCGTTTTCGCTGATGTCGGTTGCAAAGACCTCGAACGGCAAGCCGAGTCCGGCTTGCTCCAGGAACTCCACCAGGCAGATGGCGATGGAGTAGGCTTCCTCGCCGGTGGAACATCCCGGAACCCAGATTCGGATGGGGTCCTGCGATGGCCTGTTCTCAATCAGCGCGGGCAGCACCGTCTTCTTCAGCTGTTCCAAAACCTCAGGCTCCCGGAAGAAGGCGGTGACTGTGATGAAACAGTCTTCGCATAACTCATTAGCTTCCTGGTGATTCCGCTCGAGTTCCCGGACGTAGTCCTGAAGCGTGGCGAAACCGCGCAGCATCATGCGGCGCCTGATGCGCCGGTGCAGCGTGCTGTGTTTGTAGTTTGTGAAATCCACTCCGGTGACGCCGCGCAGTATCCGGAATATCTTCCTGAGTTCCGCCTCAGTCCCCGATGCCACCAACTCAGTACGCTCGCCCAGCAGATCTGAGCCGATCGCGATTGCCGCCAGCCGGCGTGCAATCCCTGCCGGAGGCAACTCATAATCCACCACGCCGGCCTCGATGGCGCTTCCCGGCATAGACTCGAACTTGGCGGTCTGCCGTTCTTGCGCGAACGTGGCGCCGCCTGCCGCTCTGATCGCCTTCAGGCCGATTGTTCCATCCGTGGCGGTGCCGGAGAGCACGACCCCCGTGGCCTGGCTGCCCTGATCCGCCGCCAGGGCAATCATGAAAACATCAACCGGCATGTTGCAGCCGCTGCCCGGCCGCGGAGTGGTCTGCAGCACCCCTTTGGAGATACCCAGGTTGCACTTCGGCGGAATCACGTAGACGTGATTCGCTTCGGCGCGGGTGGCGTCTTTGAGTTCCAGGACGGGCATTTTGCAGCCTCTAGCCAGTAACACCGGCAGATGGCTGGGACTGTTCGGATCGAGATGCTGGATCAACACGAATGCCAGGCCTGTATCCTCCGGCAAATTGCTCAGGAACTCGGTGAACGCCTCCAGTCCTCCTGCGGACGCCCCCACGGCGACGATGCGGGGAGGAATGGTCGCCTCGACTTCATCAACGGCTACCGGAACCGCACTTTCCGCCGGCGTTGCGTTATTCTCCGGCTTGCCTATTTGCCGCTTCGGGCGGGGCGACTTGCCAGGCTTACGCTTGCCTGATTCTATGTTTGAGGGCAAAATCTCACTTCTCTCCACGGCCAACGGACGTCATCACGCTGCGGCGCGCACGTAATCCGACATGCACGCACCAGACCATCCTCGCCCGGCTATCAGCATCGGCCCGGCTCCGAGGCCGGCCGCCGTCACTGCTGCCTCGATCATGTCACGTGGGAACTTGCTGCGTGTCTGCTCACCGGCTCGGACGGCGTCCTCTTCATAGGAAGCCGAAGCCGCCGCTTGCCGCTCCGATTTCCCATTTGGACGAATGCTGTGGATTCCAGGCGCGAAGCGTGGTAAGAAAGAGTTGAGCTGCTGAGAACCGCAAGAGTATCGCTTGTGCGTGCCAGCGTTTCGCCAGCAACACCAACTTCGTCGCTCCTCGCTCATAGACCTTTCCGGGAGTAGCTTCTCCAGCCCGTCCCAGATTTCCGCGAAACAGCGAGCGACGATTCGATTGACAGCAAGCGAAGGAGTTCATCCTGCATGGACGGTGACCGCAAGTATAGGCAGAGCGGCTATATGGATTCCTCTGGCTCCAGAGATAGCCAGCCCTCGCGCGACGGGAAACCCAAGCCCAAAGGGCCCAAACCGCCGATAGACGTCACCGGCCCCCGGTTGCCACGGCTGGTTGAGAACGTGACGGCCTCCCGTTGTTACAGTTGCGCCACGACGCTTCCTGGCGACCTGGATTTCAGCGGCAACTGCCCCAAGTGCAACGCCGCTCTCCACTGCTGCAAGCAATGCAGTTGGTTTGAGCCTTCGACGCGTTTCCAATGCACGAAGCCCATTAAGGAACGCATCGCGATCAAGGACGCCGCCAACTCGTGCGAATTCTTTCGCGCCCGGGTTACCGTCGCTCGCGACAGCGCTCCGGCGGGTCCGGTGCTGCGGCAGCCGTTCGCCAACGGCCAGCAAATCGCCGCGCCGAAAACGGCCAACGACGCGCGTATCGCGTTCGACAATCTATTCAAGAAATAGAAGGCACGTGCAGCCTGGGACTCGTTGTGGCCATTAGGGCGGCCAGCCGGACCGGGAGCTAACCCAGGCGCGGCGGGAGCGAGGACAGGTGCGTGCCAGAGCAGTTTGAGGTTCCACCGGGTTATGGCCGTCGCCGAACTTTCCGCCCCCCATCAGTTCAGTTTCCGAGAAAACGATCTCGCCGATCCTCCGCCCGGACGAGTCCAGGTGCGCGTGGAGGCGGTTGGAATCTGCGGCAGCGATCTGCACTACTTCGCCGAGGGGCGCGTGGGCTACACGCAAGCGCGATACCCCATGGTGCTCGGGCACGAGCCCTGCGGGACCGTACTAAAGACGGGCCCCGGGGTCAGCGGCTGGGCGGCCGGCGACCGCGTCGCGCTGGAAGCCCCCATTTACTGTTACCACTGCGAGGCCTGTATGACGGGCCGCCACAACCTGTGCGAGAACGGCACGTTCATGAGTTCTCCCGAGGAGCCGGGGTTCTTCCGCGACCGGGTGAACCTGCCGGCGGTCAGCCTGGTGCCGCTGCCCGGCAACCTGAGTTTCATTGATGCCACCATCTGGGAGCCGCTCGGCATCATCCTGCACTCCTTCCGTTTCGCCGAGCCGAAACTCGGCGAGACAGCCGCCGTCTTCGGCGCAGGCCCGATCGGCCTGACGACCATTGCCGCCTTGAAGCTGGCCGGCATCAGCCGGATCTGGTGCGTCGAGCCCGTCGCACACCGCCGTGAGCTCGCGCTCGCGCTGGGCGCCGACGAGGCGATCGACCCCCATCAGGCCGACCCCGTGGCGGAAGTTCTAGCCGCAACGCGCAAACGCGGCGTGGACCTGGCGATCGATTGCGCAGCCAAGCAAGACAGTATCAACCAGGCCGTGCGCATGACTCGCACAGCGGGTCGCGTACTGGTGACGGCTGTGCCGTCAGAGATCCTGGTGCCGATCGAGTTCCACGTCATCCGGCGCAAGGAATTGAACTTTTACACCTCGCGGCGTGCCAACCACACCGGCCATGCGGCCGTCGAGATGCTGTCGCAGTTCCCTGCCCGCTTCACCACGATGGTGACACACCGGATGGGCCTGAACGAGGTCCAGAAGGCCTTTGAGATGCTCGAGAGCTACTCCGACGGCGTCGGCAAGATCGTAGTTGTCCCGGAGCGTTAGCGCGGTTCGAGTGCGAGTGCCAGCGCGCCCCACAGCACGCTGTCGTCGCCGAGTTCGGCGGGAACCACATCAATGCGGGCGCGCGACCAGGCGGTGATGCGGCGGCGCAGTTCCTCGCGCAGCGGCACGAACAACGTGTCGCCTGCCTTGGCGATGCCTCCGCCAATCACGATCCGGGCCGGGTTGAGCAGCATGATGGCGGCTTTCAACCCCAGGGACAAATCGACCGCGTAGCGGCGCACAAACTCCGGGTCGCGCAGCAGTTCGACCACGGGCTTGCCGTTGTCGCGCTCCAGCCATAGCCCGCAGCACATGCGTTCGAAACAACCGTTGGCGCCGCACAGGCAGTCCGGCCCGTCCGGGCGGATGGTCATGTGCCCAATCTCACCGCCGTAAGAGTCCGCGCCGCGATGCACGCCGTGCTCGGTGAGAATGCCTCCGCCGATGCCCGTCGAGAGAGTCATGTAAAACAGCGGGCGGTAGCCCTTCCCCGCCCCAAACAGGCCTTCGCCGAGCGCCCCTACGTTGGCGTCGTTATCCATACAGACGGGAACCTGCAGTTCTTGCCTGAGCCACTGCACCAGGTCGAAACCCTCCCAGCCGCCCACATGCGTGGACAGGACAACCTGCTGCGTGGCGAAGTCAACCGGGCCGCCAAAGCCCACGCCCACACGGTCGAAAGCGGCATTCCACGCGGCGGAAATCTCGCGAATCCGCCGCGTCATCCACTGCGGCCCGCCGGTGCGGTCGGTAGCCTCGGAGACACGGTGCGACATCCTCCAGACCGAATCCGACAACTCGAAGCGGGCGACGGTGAATTTCGTCCCACCGATGTCAATGGCTAGAACCGGCACTGCTGCCCTCCTTGCTTCGGCCGCTCACATCCAGTATTCCCAACGGCGCGTGAGGATCACAAATGCGGCCAGCGCGGCGTTCGTAACGCCGTGAGCCAGAATCAGATCCCCCAGGCTCCGGGATCGAATCGCCCACCAGTTGTAAACGAGGCCCGCAGCCAGACCAACCTCCCAATACGGGCCATGTTCAAAAGCAAAGAACAGGGCGGTGAAACAGAACGCACGGAGCTGGTAAGTGCCAATTGGAACGGAAAGAAAATCGTCCTCAATCAGCCAGCGCATCAACCACCCGCGCCAGAAGATCTCCTCGACGACTGCCACCACCGTGGAGGCGCGCAGCACGCGCAGAGCCAGGTCCAGGGGATTGCGCAGGCTTTCCGGGGGCATGGAGACGTTCAGCCGGCCAAACACCGAATTCTGGAACACCCAGTGCGAGCGCCAGCCGGGGATCAACAAGTCCGGGGCCACCCAGAGGGCGAAGACGGCCAGGCCCAGCAAAATGCTGGCGACGGGCCGCTGCACGTGGAACCTGGGCAACGAGCGCCAGTAGTAAGCCAGCGCCAGAGCAGGCAGGATGAGGCGCACCAACAACTCCCAGCGTGCGGGCAGAGCGAGAGCCGCCGAGAGAGGGATCAGGACTACGAACAGCGCGAATGGAACGACGAACGGTAATGCTTTTCGGTTCAGGCAGGGCACTCCTGTCGCGAAGGAATGGAAGACAGCATGAAGTCAGGTCGACTGGGCTCAGTGGAGCTTTGCCAGCATCTCCTTGATCTTCGGCTCATCGTCCTTAACCGGTTTCAGCAGCAGCGCAGTTTGCAAAGACTGTTTTGCGCCGGGCAAGTCCCCTTTCATGAACTGCGCCATGCCGAGATGGTAGCGGTACTCGGCATTGCCCGGATTGCGCTTCGCCAGGTCTTTGAAGATGCCCAGGGCATTATCGGCGAGCTTCTTCTTGAGGTAGACCCAGCCGAGTGTGTCGGCTACGTCGTCCTTGTTCGGCATCTGTTGCTTGGCCCGGGTCGCGTAGGTCAGGGCCCGGTCCAGATCCCGCCCATCCTCGGCCAACAGGAAGGCCAGGTTGTTCAACGCCACGGGGTCGTTGGCGTTGGCCTTCAGAACGTTCTCGTAGTACGGCACTGACTCGCGGTGCATTCCCGCAGCCTCATAGGTCAGTCCGAGTTGCAGGTTAGCCATCGCATCAGTGGGCGCGAGCGCCTGCCCCTGGCGGAGCATCTCAATGGCCTGTTGGAGTTGGCCCATCTGGCGCAGAGTCTCACCGAGGCGCATGTAGAGCTCGAAGCTCTTAGGCTGAAGTTCGATCAGCTTGCGATATTCCCGTTCTGCAAGCGGGAGGTCACCCGTGCGCAGCGCGTAGGTGGCGACAGCAAATCGCAGCGCCTGGTTATTGGGCGACTTTTGAGATTGCTGCTGCAACAACTCCACAGCCTGCTTGCCACGACCGGTGTTGAGCAGAACATCAGCGGTTGCAAAGTTCAAACGAGGGTCGTCGGGATGCTTCTCGAGGAGCTTCCGGAATATCTTCTCCGCCTCCGGATACTTGCGATCGGCGTAATTGACGAGCGCCAACTGAAACTGCAGATCCGCGGCATCGGGGAACTTCACGAGTTCCTGTTCAAGCTCGGTGCGCGCCTGAATCAAATTGCCTGAGTTGATTTGGGCATTGGCCTTGATCGCCATGGCGAGCACGCTGGCGGGGTTGGTCTCCAGCGCGAGATTGGCGACCTCGATGGCGCGCGCGAAATCCCGCTGCGCCAGAGTTACCTGAGCCATTCCGAGTTCAGCGGACAGGAACTTCGGTCGCTTCATCGCTTCCTGGAACTGCAACTTGGCGGCCGGCAGTTCTCCCCTGGCCTGGTACGCCCTACCCAAATTGAGGTGGACTACCGCGTTGTCGGGCTGACGAGCCAGCAGCGTCTGCAGATCGTTGATGGCAGCCTGTGTCTTGCCGGCGTCTCCGGTTTCCAGTTCCAGGTTCGCCCGCAACGACAGTGCGCTGTTGTTCTTCGGATCCTCCTTCAGGATGGCTTGAACCGTCTCCATCGCATCCAGCCGGCGTCCGGTCGCGATCTGGATGAGAGCGATTCTTACCCGATAATCATTCGCCTTTGGACCGCCGCGTTTGAATCCTTCGGTGAAGAGACCGAGCGCCTTGTCGTATTCGTGCAGACGGGCATAATAGTCACCGACCTTCATGCGCGCCTCGGGGAACTCCTTCTCGCGCCCGAGCACGGACTGTAAAGTCGCCTCATACCTGTCCCGCCGATCAGTGGCGTAATAATAGCCAGCCTGCTGAATCTGAAAGTCCAGCGATTTCGGGTTGTTCTTGACCTTCAGGGCCATCACCTGGTCGGAGTCCGGGAGCCGCTTCGCCTGCATGTACTGGAGAATCAGGAAGTCGTAGGCAGGTGCGAAATGCGGGCTCTTCTCAACGATCCGACGCAGCACGGTTTCGGCCTTGTCCGCTTCCTTGCTTTGCGCCAGCGTTTGGGCGAGCGCAAACAACAATTCGGGTTGATCAGGTCGAGCCTGATCGGCCTTCTCGAACGCCGCGCGGGCGCCAGGCAGATCCTTATTCGCAATTGCAACGAATCCAGACAGACGCAAGCCATTGTAGGAGTTCGGGTTACGTTTCAAGAGCAGGAGGGCGAGTTGCTGGACTTCCTCCTTCACGCCCGAGTTCCGATTGCCAGGCGCCGAGAAGATGGCCAGATAGATGTCGCCCAGACGGCCACCAGGATTGTCATCCGTCGGCAGCAAGTCGACGGCCCGGCGGAACGCACCAATAGCCTCGCGCACTTCGCCTCGCCGCAGCTCCGTTTCGCCCAGTTTGGCGTAGGCCTCGCCGAACTTGGGGTCCTTCTTTAAGGCACTGCGGTACATCAAGGAAGCTTCCTTGTACTTGCCCTGCGCAAAGTACTTATCGCCACTTGCCACGTACCGGCGCTTCACGGTTTCGGCGTTTCGCCAGCAACCCTGGAAAGCGAGAACCATCGTCAGCAGGAGCCAAAGCCATTTACGATTGCGGGAATTCATAGAATCCTTACTGTTGCGTATGCCACACGGCAGCATAATCTAGCGACCAATAACAGAATACACGGGCGACACGCCGGAACGTAGTGCGGAGCCCCGCGAAAGCGCCCTTCGGGCGATGCTCAGCGCAGGGCAGCCACAAGCATTCTAGTCTGTTTCAACAGCTGAAACCGGGCACGTTCCAGGCCAGATGTGGCGTCGTATAGCTGCATCCAGCGTTCGTCTTCTGCGTAACGTGCAAGTTCCACGTCCTTTAACATCACTTTGCCTTCTTCCAACTGAGACAGCAGCATGCCAGTCTGCTCGCGAGCGAGGTCGAGATCCATGCGCGCAATCTGCTCGGCCGCCTCGGCGTCGCGGATTCCCTCCCACGACTGGCGGGTCTCGGACTCAATGCGTCCACGCGCCCGGGCCAGTTCGGCTTGCAGCCTCCGTCCGTCGATCTCGGCCTGAGCGGCCTGGGCCTCGTCCTGTGCGTTGACGAAGAGCGGCAGCGAGACGGAAAGTCCAATTTGGCCGTTGTTCCGCTGGAAAGTACGGAAGTAGTCCGTATAGTTGTTGAATTTCGCAAACAGTCCATATTGAGCCACCAGATCAATCTTCGGGTAGCGCATGGCGCGGAAGCCGCGCACCTGAAAATTGCGCGCGACAATGTCGGATTCAAGTTTCCGCAACTCGGGATTCTCTTTCAGCGCCGTCTCCACGCTGGCGTCCGCGCCGGCGGGCACTGGTGGGCGCGGCCGCTGCTCGTTGGCCGGCTCGATACGGACGGCGGGGTCCAGGCCGAGGAGCGCCGCTAGGGCGGCTGAAATGCGAGTACGCTGGCTCTCCAGAGCGCCGAACCTCTGGCGCGCCCGGGCCACGTTCAAAGCCGATCGGCGGTTCTCGATGTCCTTCTCCCGGCCTTCTTCGACGCGCAGGCGCACCTGGGCTTCGACCCGCCGCAAGGCTTCACTCTGGTGCGCCGCCAATTCCAACTGGTGCGTCGTCTTCTCCAGATCGAGAAACAGCGTGGCCGCCCGCAGCGCTACGTCCTCCCGTACAGCGGCCGAGCCATAGGTGGCGCCGCGGGCCGTCTCACGGGCCTGAGCGACCTGAAAGCCCTGAGTGCGCGAGAACATCGTACGCGATGCCCGGGCCTGCACGATGGACGGCGCCGAGCCGTCGATACTCATCGGGAACCCGTTGGAATAGGCCATGCCGCTGCCGGCGTAGACCCGCGGCAGCAGCGGCTCCTTGACTACCTGCACATCGAGTGCGGCGCGCATCTCATCGAGCTGCGCGATGGTGATGTCCTGGTTCTGGCGAAGAGCGAGATCGACCGCCTGCTTCAATGTCAGCGTGGTGGGACCGGCCGCCAGGGCGAGGCTAGCGAACAGGGCGAGAAATGCGGGAATCAGTCGTGTCATGACGTCACTCGTAACGTAAAGCCTCCGTGGGGTTCAATCGCGCCGCGCGCCGCGCCGGAAGAATGCCGAACACGATTCCTACGCCGAAACTGACTAGAAATGCCACCGCAATGGAGAGGACCGAGATTGGGATCTTAACCTGGTCCTGTAACAGATCGGCGGTAATCGGGAGCGCCACTCCGGCGAGGATGCCAAGCAAGCCACCGCCAACGCTGATGAGTACGGCCTCCAACAGGAACTGCAGTAACACGTCATCTTTCGATGCGCCGAGCGACATGCGGATGCCGATTTCCCGGGTTCGTTCGGTCACCGTCACCAGCATGATATTCATGATGCCGATACCACTTATGACCAGTGCGATGGCGGAAACGAGGACCAGGACGGCGGTCAGTACCCCGGCTATGGCGCTGGCAGCGTCGAGAATCCCGCCCAGGTTCTGCACGCTGTAGCGCGCACCAAGCCGATGTCGTGCGGTGATGATATCCTCGACCTGTTTCGTGACGGCGGGAACGTCATCCGCCAATCGAACCTGCACGTACATCGGGTCCACCCGCTCGAACTTCTCAAAAGTCCGCTGCACTGAAAACGGGATCATCGCCGCTCCGCTTTCGCCGAGTTCGGAAAAGCCGAAAGTTGAAGTCCGTTCTTTGAAAACGCCAATTACCGTGAACTGCAGGTTGTGGATTTTGATGATGCGGCCCACGCTGGCCTGCGCGGATTCAAACAGTTTTGTCGACAGCTTGTTGTCCAGCAAGACGACTTTCTGCCGCAGAGCTACGTCAGAAGAGTCGAGGAACCGGCCAGAGAGCAATTGCAGGTTCCGCACGTCGGAGTAGTACTCGTCCGACCCGATGATGCGTACGTCGCGCTCCTTGCCCTCGATCTTCATGCGGTCGTTCGAGGTCATCACGGGCGTGGCCGCAATGATGCGGGAGCCGAGCAATCGCCGCACCGCCTCTACGTCGCCCAGCTTGATGAAGTCCGCGTCGTAGCGGGTGGCGTCGAGCGGACCACCGTCGTACTGAGCAAAGACCAGGTTCGAACCGATTCCCCGGATCTTGTCGAGGATCAGGTCGCGGCTGGTGATGGAGATGGTGACTACCAGGATCACCGAAGCGTTCCCGATCAGGAGCCCGAGGGCAGTCAGGGCCGTACGAACCTTGTTTGCGCGGAGAGCCTCCAGGCTGAAGGTGAGAGCCTCACGCAAGAATGGGAAGGTGGCCCGCATGGCCGCTCAGTCCCCCGAGCCGCCACCCGAAGACGCGCGCTGAATCAGCTTGCGAGCCTCTTCACGCGACGGATCATCCGGGGTCAGGGTGGACAGCAGGTAAGCTTCAAGACTCTGCCGCGCGACGCCTAGATTACGCTTCCCCTTTATGAAGGTCTCGGCGCGGCCGAATAGCAATCGTTTGTCATTTGGGTCAATGGCGGCAGCCTGATCGAACAACGCGTCACTCTCGCGCAGCTTGCCTCGCCCAGCCAGGAATCTAGCAAGATCGACCAGACGGTTGACGCGCCGGGGGGCCAACTCGACAGCCTTGCGCAACTGGCCCTCGGCGGCATCGAAATTCTTCTCGTGGATGGAGATTTGGGACAAGGCGTACTGGTATTCCACGGGATCGAGCTTGCGCATGGTTGAGGCCAGCGCGGCCGCCCGGTCCAATCCTCCGCCGAGGAAGCCTGGCGCATCGAGGTAAAACGAGATCAAGTCGTTCACGGCCTCGATGTTCGCCGGGTCCAACTTCACGGCCTGCTCCAGGTTTCTGCGCGTTTCTGAGGCGTACTTGACAGCCAGAAAGAACACACTGGTTTCGGCACGGCGCCCCCAGGCGCGACCCAGCCAGAGCCAGTGATCGGAAAGACCCGGCTCGGCGTGTGCAGCCTTCTCCAGATCGTCAATAGCGGCCTTGTAGTCACCTATGAAGAAGCGGCAGCGGCCAGAGAGTTCCAGCGAAGAGCCACTTTGA
This sequence comes from uncultured Acidobacteriia bacterium, assembly GCA_903909435.1. GTDB lineage: Bacteria > Acidobacteriota > Terriglobia > Bryobacterales > Bryobacteraceae > CAIVVT01. The sequence goes on from CAIVVT010000255.1 coordinate 130,212, forward strand.
ACGTGGAGTTTCTGCAGCAGGCTCAGCGCGCCACGGTAGTCGGTCCGATTGTAAAGGCGGCGGGCATCGTCCACGGCGGGCTGCGCGAACGCAACTGGCGCAAGCAGGGCGAACATGGTTGGAAGAGCAGTGGCTAGGCTTAGTCGCATCCCAAGTGAGTGTCCTTCTAGTTTACCGGAGTGCTTACGGAGTAGTGTTCCGCCAACGGACCGGCAACTGATCCGCTCAAGCCGGCGGAAGCTCCAGCATCGGCCGGCGGGGTCTGGAGAGCCGCCCTACATACGAGCGTTTCACGCGAGTGGGCTGAAGGTGCAACTGAAGTGCCGCAGCACCGGCGGCTGCGAAACGATCTCGTAGCCACGCAGGCGGTCTTTCATGGCATTGACTTCGAGAATCGCCTCGACGACGTAGTCGATATGGCTCTGGGTGTAGACGCGCCGGGGGATGGCCAAACGCAGTAGCTCGTTCTGCGCGTGCTCGCCGAACATGACCGAGCCGATCTCGACGCTGCGGATGCCGGCGTGACGATAAAGCTCCACGGCAAGAGCCTGCGCCGGGAACTGGTGCCTGGGGATGTGCGGCAGCATGCGGGCGGCGTCGATGTAGATGGCGTGCCCACCGGGCGGTTCGACGATGGGAACGCCGTGATCGGCGATATGGCGGCCCAAGTAGGCAGTGGAGGCGATGCGGTAAGCGAGATAGTGCGGGTCCAGGATCTCGACGAGACCGACGGCGATCGCTTCAAGATCTCGTCCGGCAAGTCCGCCGTAGGTGGGAAAACCCTCAGTCAGAATCAGCAGGTTCTTTTCAAGCTCCGCCAGGCGGTCGTCGTTGGAGCAGAGCAGACCGCCGATATTCGCAAAGGCGTCCTTCTTGGCCGAGAACGTGCAGCCATCGGAGAGCGAGAACATCTTATGCGCGATGTCGCGCGGCGACCACCCGGCGTACCCGGGTTCCCGGTCATGAATGAACCAGGCGTTTTCGGCGAAGCGGCAGGCATCGAGATACAGAGGGATGCCGTGCCTACGGGTGATCTGGCGAACCTGCTCAATATTTGACATCGAGACGGGCTGTCCGCCGCCCGAGTTGTTAGTCACGGTTAGCATCACAAGCGGGATGCGCTCGCGTCCATGCTCCGCGATCAAACGCTCGAGCGCTTGAGTGTCCATGTCGCCCTTGAACGGCAACTGCGCCTGCGTATCGCGGGCCTCAGTCTTGAGTAGATCCACGGCCTGGGCACCGGTGAATTCGACGTTCGCGCGGGTGGTGTCGAAATGTGTGTTGTTGGGGACGATGTGTCCGGGCTTACAGAGCACGCTGAACAGGATGCGCTCGGCGGCCCGGCCCTGATGAGCCGGGATCACATGCTTGAAACCCATCAAAGACCCGGCTGCACTCTTGAGGCGAAAATAGCTCTCGCTGCCCGCGTAGCTCTCGTCCCCGCGCATCATACCCGCCCACTGTTCAGTGGACATGGCGCTGGTGCCTGAATCGGTGAGTAGGTCAATGAGAATGTCGTTTGCACGCAGCAAAAACAGGTTGTAGCCAACGCCGGCGACGAGCCTGGAGCGCTCCTCAACGGTGGTCTGTCGCAACGGCTCGACGCTCTTGATTCGGAATGGTTCAATGATCGTCTTCAAGATAGACACTCCCGGCTGGAGCATACCACCACGGCTGGGACGGAAGCACCGACAAGATGTAAGGGAAGAAATTGAAAGGGCGACCGCTGGAGGAGGATGCGGTCGCCCAAGCGGGTACGGGGCATCGGAGGAGAGCCCCGTGGGCTTTGTTTTAATTGTAATCCATAGTACTGGGTTTCCCAAACACGTTCGGCCATGTTTACACTATCTTTTTATGCTTTACAGACGAATCTCGTTGATCTTGACAGCCTCTTCAATGATCGCCTTTGGGCAAGGGACCGATTGGATACGGGAGAATTACGCGAAGCAGGAGTTTCGGATCCCAATGCGCGATGGAGTGAAGCTCTACACCATCGTGTACGCCCCCAGGGACCATTCGCGAACCTACCCATTCCTCCTGACGAGATCGCCATACAGTTCGTCGCCCTACGGTGAGAACAAGTACCCGGCGCGATTGGGACCGTCCCCCGCGATGGCGCATGCCGGCTATATCTTCGTTGCCCAGGACGTGCGTGGCCGGTACATGAGCGAGGGCGTGTTCTCGGAGATGCGGCCGCAGCTTGAAACGCATCCGACCCCGCTGGATGTCGACGAAAGCACGGACACGTACGACACGATTGAGTGGTTGCTGAAGAACGTCCCGGGCAACAACGGGCGGGCCGGGCTGACGGGCACGTCCTACCCGGGCTTCTACGCCGCAGCAGGCCTGCTATCGGGACACCCCGCTCTAAAGGCGGTCTCGCCTCAGGCGCCGATGGTGGATCTCTTTCTGGGCGACGACAACTCTCACAATGGAGCTTTCTACCTGGCTGCGAATTTCGGATTCTACCGCTTCTTCGGCGAACACAAGACTCCACAAATGCCTGAGCGAGAGCGCGACTCCGGATTCAAATTCGGCACCGAGGACGGTTACGCGTTCTACTTGGCGTTGGGACCACTCTCTAACGGCGACGAGAAGTATTACAAGTACAGCAACCGCTATTTCACCGACCTTTTGAAGCACACCGCCTACGACGATTTCTGGCAGGCGCGCAGCCTGGTGACGCATTTCCATGACATCCAACCCGCAGTGTTGGCGGTCGGCGGATGGTTCGACGCGGAAGACTTGCAGGGACCCCTGAAGCTATTCAGAAGTGCTTCTACGCGCAATCCGAAGTCGCCAGTGTCGATCGTCATGGGACCGTGGGTGCATGGTGGCTGGCATGGTCGCGAAAGCAACCATCTGGGCGCGGTGGACTTCGGCCAGAATTCCGCCGCGTTCTTCCAGGAGTCGATTGAAATGCCATTTTTCGAGAGCTGGCTGCGGGAGGGGCAGGATCCGAAACTACCGGTTGCGTGGGTTTTCGAGACGGGACGCAACGAGTGGCGGAAGTTCGATGCATGGCCCCCGCCGGCGGCAGTTAAGCGTACGATCTATCTGCAGGCAGGCGGAGCGCTGGGGTTCGAAACTCCGCAGCAGGCCGAGGGCTTCGACCTATACGTTAGCGATCCCTCCAAACCCGTACCCGCGACTTCGTTCATTGCCGCCGGCATGGCACGCGAGTACATGATCGACGACCAGCGTTTCGCCGAGCGGCGGCCGGACGTGGTGAGCTATCGGACACCGCCACTCGAACATGATCTGACCCTGTCGGGACCAGTCGGTGTGCGACTGGAGGCGTCCACCTCGGGCACCGATTCCGACTGGGTGGTGAAGCTGATCGACGTATATCCGGACGACACTCCGGCACCTTCACCGAACCCGACGCACGTGCAACTGGGGGGATACGAGCAACTCGTTCGCGGCGAGCCGTTCCGCGGCAGATTCTGGAAGAGCTTTTCCAAGCCCGAGCCGCTGCCGCCGGGCAAGTTCGTCGAAATCCGCTACGACATGCCCGACATCCTACACACGTTCAAGAAGGGCCACCGCATCATGGTGCAGGTGCAGAGTTCGTGGTTCCCCGTGGTGGATCGCAATCCCCAGCGGTTTGTCGAGAGCATCCCATTTGCGAAACCGGAGGACTTCCAACTAGCTACGCAGCGCATCGGGCGCTCGCTCGCCACGCCCAGTCGGCTGGAAGTGCTTGAACTGCGATAGGTCTCGCGGCTATCGAGCCACGCGAAACGAAACGCTGCGAGTAATGGTCTGTTTGTCCTGCCGGACGGTGACGCGAGCCTCATATCGACCCGCGCTGAAGG
>CAIVVT010000256.1 GCA_903909435.1 uncultured Acidobacteriia bacterium
ACTCTCCCGGATCTCTCTGGAGCCATGCTGTCCAACCCTTTTATCTGCGATTTGAAGGTGCGGGTCTATCGGCCCGATCTCTGAAAGACCGAGGCGGGTGCGTCACAGAACGTACTCAGAGTATCGCTCGCAGGATAAACAGAAGGTAAATCTCACCCTAATTGGAAACAATTATGAGAATTGGGCCGTAAAGTTTTAATCTATATCTTTTACTACAGATTTATTGAATGAAGTTCGCCTTGCTTTCGCCGCATCTCCAGTCACTTCTGCAGCCGTTTTCGGGAATGCTCGGCGTGGAGCGGACTCCTGCTCTTCGATAGAATCGGATGCTATCGGTCCCCGGTCGCGAGTGCTGGTCGAAGGGTTGTCGGCATGAGTCTCCGAGACACGAATTAGGCGGCTATGGAGTCTCATGCAATCGAGTGACACTCTTCCCAGGCCGCGGGCAGGAGTCATCCTGCGCGCCGGTTGTTTACCGGCCCTGGACGGCCTTTTCGCAGGGTCGGCAGGGCGGGTCGCCAACCCGCCCGTCGCACATGGCAGTGTCCGCGGATCACTCTATCTTGCGAAACTCGATAATTTGGGCTGCTTGAGGTGGATTCGGCCTCCCGCACCGCGACGCTCAAAGCAATCCCGGGACAGGTTCGGGATGAAGCCGATTCCCTCGGGAACACGCCTTTCCGCCCGAGCAACATCCGGAGTCGATATAGTGCTTTTGAAGACGGTGGCCAGATCCCTTCCGCAGGCTGCAATCCCGTAAGCCCACGGCTTGTTCCACGACATCCATCACTTATATGAAATTGTTCACTGCTTGCCATCGGGTCGCAGCCCCCATACGCTCCAGTTGCTGGTTACTTCTGATTTCGTTCTTAATCCTGGCTCCGGTGGCGTTCGCTCAGCAGGCGACTATCAGCGGAACCGTCGTCGACCTCAGCGGTGCCTCGGTCGCCCGCGCCCGGATCAAACTGATGTTCGATGGACGCTCGCCCGATCGGGAGACGCAATCGGCCGACAGCGGCGACTTCTCATTCCCCGATGTCGCCCCGGGTCCGTACCGCTTGTCGTTCAATGCGAAGGGCTTCGCCTTGAAGACGATTGGCGGCGAAGTCCTGGCGGGCCAGACGCTCAATCTCCCGCCGGCGGCGTTGGTCATCGAGTCCATCACGACCGAGATGAACGTCACCCAGACCCAAGCCGAAATTGCGCAGGTTCAAGTCAAGGTACAGGAACAGCAGCGTCTGTTGGGCCTCGTGCCGGACTACTTCACCTCCTACGATCGCGAAGCCGTTCCGCTCAACTCGAAGCAGAAGCTCGAACTCACCGCCAAAACCTGGTTTGACCCCTCCTCGTTCGTTATCGGCGGCATCATCGCCGGAGTCTGGCAGGCCGAGAACACGCACAAGGGCTTCGGCCAGGGCGCGCAAGGCTATGCCAAGCGCTACGGCGCCTCTTTTGTGGACTATGGCACCCGCCTGCTGATCGAAAAGGCCGTCACGACGACGATCTTCAAACAGGACCCACGCTATTTCTATAAAGGAACCGGCACAAGCGGTTCCCGCGCCCTGTACGCCATCAGCCGGACGTTCGTCTGCCGCGGCGACAACAAGCAGGATCAGTTCTGCTACTCCAGCTTCATCAGCCGTTTCGCAACGGGCTTCATCACCAACTACTACTACCCCGCAGCCGACCGCGACAAAGCCGGCGTAGTCCTTCGAAACTCAACCATCGGCATCGGTTTCGACGCGCTAGGTTCGCTCTTTCAGGAGTTCGTCGCCCGGAAGATCACCCGCAAGCGCCCTTAGGTGCTTGATTCGGAGCGAGGCGTTTACGCGCACCCGAATTGCGCCGCGTGGCGAAGCCCCGCCCCGTGGGGAGACAACCGTGGTGGGGTAGCTGAGTTCAAAACGCGATTGGGTTTCAAAAGCTGCACTGACGCGTGGAGACCTGCGGGTGGGGTAGGATGACATCCTGCGGCGGGTTAACAACCCGCCGGCCGGCCCCGCGACTGGGCCTGCCAGCGCCGGTAAACAAACGGCGCGCAGGATGACATCCTGCCCCACTTCCTGCACGGAATGTCGCTCTCCTACGCAGGCCCCGAATAGCTCAAACAATTCACGATCTCGGGCTCGGAACCGGACTGGGGCGATTGCCAGCCGTGGGCTGGGGACTTGCTTTGGATGGAGCACAGGCGCCGGGTTTGGGCTCCGCTCCATCCCCAACTTGAATCTCGCATTGCGAGCGCGTCAGACGATCGATCTCCCGGTCTTTGCCTGCAAGCGCGACTGTCATGTTCCCCACTGTCTTCCTTAGAAAATCGTTGGCCTCCGCCGCCGTCCTCAAATCCTGCCTCACGGCCCGCAACTCAATCCAGCCCTTCAGCGCCACCGCGGCGGAGGCGATCAGCATGAGGGCCGTTAGCACTGCGATCACTGCGCGATTCGGTCTGTTCATCGTGTCTCCACGCGCGGCCCGATTAGACGGTGCGAACTGCCCCGGGTCAGACTGGATCGTATTCGAGCTTCGCTTCTTCGGGCGGGGGCAGTCGGTCCGCCGGGCCCGCCCACCACACGTACAGCGTCGGCAGCAGAAAGATGCTGATCACCAGGTCGGAGATCAGTCCTCCGACGATGACGATCGCGAACGGCCGCTGCGAGTCGGAGCCGATGCCATGTGACATCGCTGCGGGTAGCAGCCCCAGCGTGGCCACCAGCATCGTCATCATGATGGGACGAAGCCGCAGTACCGCGCCTTCCACGGCGGCGTCGGCGATGGAGAGTCCCTGGGCGCGTCGCTGATTGATGTACTCGAGCATGATCACCCCGGTCTGCACGGAGACTCCGAAGAGCGCCAGGAATCCTACGCCTGAGGAGACGCTGAAATTGGTGTGGGTCACCAACAGCGCCAGCAGGCCGCCGATGCGCGCCAGCATCACGTTCACCAGAATCAGCAGCGCCCACTTCATCGAGCGGAACATCGCATACAGGATCAGGAAGATCAGCAGAATGGTGAGTGGCACGATGATCAGCAAACGTGCCTCCGCGCGCTTCTGGCTCTCATACTCGCCTTCCCAGTCGATCTGATAGCCGCGCGGTAGTTCGACCTTGGCCTTCACCTTGGCGATGGCTTCCTCGACTGCCCCACCGAGGTCGCGGCCGCGAACGCTGTACTTGATGGCGATGTAGCGCTGGTTGCTTTCCCGGTAGATCTCCGACGCGCCGTCCCGCGCCTCGATCCTGGCAACTTGCGCCAGCGATACGCGCTCGCCCGTCGGAGCCAAGATACGGATCTTCTCGATAGCCTCGCGCGAGGTGCGGAATTGCGGCAGGTAGCGCAGCACCAGGTCGTAGCGGGCCTCGCCCTGCAATACCTGCGTGAGCGCGTTGCCGCCAACCGCCGTCTGTATGGCGTCCTGGGCGTCCGAGACATTCATCTGATACCGGGCCGCCTTTTTGCGGTCCACCGTGATATTTAGATTCGGCTGCCCCATTACGCGAAAGACCCCGAGATCCTCCACGCCCGCGACTCTGCGCATAATGCTCACGATCTCGTCAGCCTTCGATTCCAGGACGCCTAGATCGTCGCCGTAGACCTTCGTGGCTAGCTGGCCTTTCACACCGCTGACCGCCTCCTCCATGTTGTCGGCGATGGGTTGTGAGAAGTTCCAGATCACGCCTGGAATCTTCGACAACTCCCTGCTCATGGCGTCGATCAGGCGCTCCTTGTCCTCATGGAAGGCGGGACGCCACTGTTCTTTCGGCTTCAGTCCGACGAAGTACTCCGTATTGAAAAATCCCGTGGTGTCCGTGCCGTCGTCGGGCCTCCCGACCTGGCTGGTGCACTCCGTCGCTTCGGGGAACGAACACAGCACCAGCCGCGCCTGATTCGAGAGCCGGGTGCCTTCGGTTGGTCCGGTACTGGGGGCCAGCGTTCCGCGAATCCACAACGACCCCTCGTCGAGGTGCGGAAGGAACTCGCTGCCGATCACGCCGCCAACCGTGAGATATACAGCCAGGGCGAGGCTGGCCACGCCGCCTGCCACCGTGACGAAACGCAGGCGGATTGCCCACCGCAGCACGCGCCGGTATGTCGCCGTAATCCAGGTCATGATCGGGTTATGCCACTCGCGCGTTCCCTTGGGGAACATGAAGCTGGCGAGCACGGGGGTCACCAGCACCGAGAAGATCAATGCGCCCAATAGTGCGAACCCGACGGTCAGCGCCATCGGGCGGAACAGCCTCCCCTCCACGCGCTGGAGTGTGAAAATCGGCAGGTAGGCCGTGATGATGATGGCGATGGCATAGAAGACCGGCCGCTGGACTTCGTGAGCCGCGGTAGAGAGCTTCTCGGCGATGCTCTTTCCGGAATCCTCCCTGTTGCTTAAATGGCGCACGATGTTCTCCACCATCACCACCGCGCCATCGACGACCATCCCGAAGTCCAACGCGCCCAGCGACAGCAGGTTCGCCGGCACTCCTCTGAGATTCAGGCAAGTCGCCGCGAACAGCAGGGAGAAGGGAATCGTAAGGGCCACGATGATGGCGCCCCGGACATTGCCCAGGAACAACAGCAGGACCACCACGACCAGGATGATGCCCTCGAGCAGATTGTGGATTACCGTATGCGTCGTCAGGTGCACCAGGTCGCTGCGGTCGATGAACGGAACGATGCTCACTCCCTGCGGCAGAATTCGCTCGTTGAGTTCCTTGACCTTCGCATGCAGCCCGGCGAGCGCGGTCTCCGCATCCGCGCCCTTGCGCATGGGCACCCACGCCGACACCACATCGGGGTTGTCGATCATGACGCCGTCCTCCCTGCGGATGGCTCTCGCGAACTGGCCCAGACGGATCTTGGCGCCTTGTTGCACGACTCCGAGGTCCTTCACGCGGACCGGCGTGCCGCTTTTCGTCACGATCACCGTCTCTTCTATGTCGTGCACGCTGTGCACCAGACCGACTTCGCGCACGTTGATCTGCTGCAATCCCGACTCAATGAAACTGCCCCCTGCGTTGACGTTGTTGCTGGTCAGTTGTTGCTCGACCTGGCCTAGGCTCAACCCGTAGGAGATCAGCTTGTTGGGATCGAGGCGCACCTGGTACTCGCGAGTCGGTCCGCCGAAGCTGGCCACGTCCACGATGTTGGGCACCGACTTGAGGTTCTTCTCGACCACCCAGTCCTCAATGGACTTCAACTCCATCGGGTCATAGGCCGGGTTTGTGCAGCGCAGCGTGAAGAAGTAGATCTGGCCGACGGGGCTCCAGTCGGTTCCCATTTGCGGAACGACACCCGCCGGCAGCACCGCTTGAGACATGCGTTCGAGAACCCGTTCGCGGTTCCACGAGCTCTCCTCTTCGTCGTCGAACACGAGCTTCAGATCCGACAGGCCGAACAGCGAGAAGGAGCGCAGGTGGTTGACGTGTGGGACGCCGTTCATGGCGATTTCCAGCGGGATCGTCACCTGCTGCTCGATCTGCTCGGCGGAGATGCCCGGCCACTGCGTGATGATCTCGACGTAGTTGTTGGCAACGTCGGGGTAGGCCTCCACTGGCAGTTGGTGGAACGATACCGCTCCCCAGGCGAACAACAGCAGCGCCAGGGCAAGCACCAGCAGCCTGTTCTTGAGTGCGAAATCGACAAGCCTCTGAATCATTTACTGCCCCACCGTGTTCTGCAGCACCAGGGCATTTGCCACCACTTCATCGCCCGGCTTCAGGCCGCTCAGAATCTCCTGCTGGTTGTCCCCGAACGTCTCCCCGGCGCGCACTTCGAGGCGTTGAAATTCGCCATTGCCGAGCGGCCTGTAAACCCAATCGCGGTCCTGCAGGTGCAGCACTGCTGCGGCAGGCACGACGGTGCGCCGTTCCTTGCTCGTCGCCTGGAAGGTAGCCGTTACGAACATTCCGAGCCGCAGCATCCCAGGGTTGCCGACTTCGAGACGGACCTTGGCCGTTCGAAGATTGGGATCCAATACGGGGCTGATATTGCCGATACGCCCCCGTAGGACTTGGTCCGGATAGGCGTTTACCCGGATCTCCGCGTACTCGCCGACACGCACTTGCGGCAGGTCGTTCTCATACACGTCGCATAGCACCCACACGCGGGAGAGGTCGGAAATGGTGAACGGGTTCGGCGCGGTGAGCGCCTGCACGCCGGATGAATTGGTGATTTGCTGATCCGTGATTACACCATCGGCGGGCGAGAGAATATCCACGACGCCCGTCGGACGGGTCAGATCGGAGCCGAGCAGGTGCAAGTGCTCGGCGGTCGTGTCGAGATCCACTTTGGCTGTCTGCTCGGCGTTTTCGGCCACCTCCAGGACACTCTTTGCAATGGTCCCGTTATCGAACAACAGGCGCGCGCGGTCCAGTTGCACCCGTGCCAGCTCTTCGTTGACTACCGCCTTGCGATAATCCGAGAAAGCGCCTGCAATATCGCTGCTGCGGACCTGGAAGAGCAACTGTCCTTTCCTCACGGCATCGCCGAGCCGGGCGTGGACCTGGACGACGCGGCCCGACACGAGCGAAACCACAGGTACCTGGCGGGCGACGTCCGGGTTCACCACGCCGGTGACTTCCAGTTGGGCCGCGGCCAGGCGCCCGGCGGCTTGGGCAATGGTGAACCGCTCCGGGTTCTCCGGTTTGAAGCGGTTGAGGTCCAATTCGGGGACCACGGTAATCTGGTCCGGACCCGTATCTTGCTGGGTCTTGCCCTGGGCGTGGATTCCGCCGCCGCATCCGGCCAGAGTAAGACCCAGCGCTGCCATGAGAGCGCATTGGGCGGACACAAATCGACTCACGGGATCACCTCACTGCCAGCGGCAAGGTTCATTTGAGCCGCGGCCACCAAATACGAACCGACCAGATTCAGATAGGCAAGCCGGGTGTCGCGATAGGACTTCTCGGCGTCGAGGTAGTCCAATAGTGAGGCCCCGCCGTGCTTGAAGGAGAACTCAACGCGGTCGCGGATCTTGGCTGCCATCGCCAGATAGGAATGCTTGTACGGCCTCAGCTGATTCAGCGCGCCTTCCAGAGTCGTGTAAGCAGAGTCTACGTCGCTGAAGACCTGGGATTCGGCGGTGTCCCGCAGGCGCTGGTTGCGCCGTATGTCGATCTCGGTTCGAAGTTTCTCACCCTGGTTGCGGTCGAAGATCCGCAACGGAATGCTGACGCTAAAACCCATGTAGGCCGTCAGGGGAGGATTCCGCGCGAGGTCCAGGCTGAAGGTCGGATCGGCCGAGCCGTTGGCCACCGCCAGCTTGTGGTTGGTCTCCGCGAGTTTCACCGATTCGACCGCGGCCGCCAGGTCGGGACGCGCCGCCAGGGCCGCCTGACGAAACTCTTCGAGCGGCTTCAATCCGTCCCCGAACTCGAACGGGCCGTCTACATCGAATTCGTCCACGTGCGCCCGGCTGTTGAGCAGTTGCAGCAACTGAATCTTGCTGGTCCGGAGTGCGACGATCGACGCTTCATGGTCGGCTTGGAACTGCGCACGCAGCAATTCCAGCCGGTTGAGATCGATTTCCGCCAGATCCCCCGCCGCTAGCCGCTGTCGGTTCAGGGCCAGTTCCCGATCCCAGTATTCGAGGTTGTTCCGCGCATTCTGCAGCTGCGCCTTGGATTGGAGCGTCAGCACGAACGCATTGCGCAGGTTGAACAGCAGGTTCCGCTTCAAATCCTGCATGCTTTGCGACATCACTTCGGTCGCCTGCCGGGAGCTTTCCAGGCGCAACTCGCGCTTGTGCTGGCGCTCGTGCAGGTAGCTGATCGAGCCGTAGGGCAGCACGTTCGCCAAGGGTCGATAAACCGGCGAGTTGGAGTTCGGCGAAGGGTTTGAGGAGAAGGGGGTGAATTGGTCGAGTAGCCCTGTCACGTTCGGATTGGGTCGCAGGTAGGCGCTGATCTCGGCCGCCTTGGACTCTTCAACGTTGGCTTTCGCGGCCGATAGAGCCGGGTTGGAGGCCTCGAACTGTGCCTGGATGTCCTGCCACGAAAGCGCCTTTTGCGCTCTCACCGAGGCAGCGACCAGCGGGAGCAAGACAACCGCCTTGCGCGTAAATCCGCTGAGACGGCGAGGCAGGCCGGTCCACGAGCCAATGGCACTGGCAGGCTGGGGATGAAGAAATGAATGAGCGGAAGTTGGCACGCAACTCGAACGTAGCGCCTCGCCAGACGGAAATCACGAGATCTTGCGTCCGTGCGTCGGATCGTTCGATCATCGCTCGATCGCTCGTAAGTTGCTTATCATATGAGACTTGCAGAAACTGGCAGGTGAAGATCGGATTAGGCGCGGGTCTCTGCCACCCATCCTCCGGACATGGGATCGGAGGATCGTACCGGCGAGCGAATACCAGCTACAGTAGATCGCGGTATTCCTCGACCGCTACGCGCACGAGTTGGCTGCGGGTGCGCACCCCGATCTTGCTGAACAACTGTTGGAACACGTGCTTGACCGCGCTTTCCCCGATTCCCAGCCTTGCTGCGATCTCCTTGTTCGACAATCCTTGAACGAGGAATCGGAGCACGTCCACTTCCTTCGGGCTGAGCGGTGTCCGCTCCACTCCGGATGAGACGTCCGCAGCATCATCGCCAGTCGCTTGCGCGGATTCGGGGATCTCGCCGATGATGGCTGCGAGCTTCGGGATCGACCTCTCGCGATAGGTTGATAGCCAGACCTCCGCCAGAAACGTTTCCCCGTTGTCGCGGTGTCCCCGGCATTGCATGGAGGTGCGAAACTGCGGCCCTTCCTCGCGCCGCAGCGCATGGTGCAATTCCGGCAGAAACGACGCAATGGGATAGCGAACCAGTGTTCCGTCCCTCGGGCAGAGCAGGGCGTGCGCGGCCTGATTGGCGAGTTCGATGAATCCGTGGTTGTCGATGGTGACAATCGCGGCGGGACTCGTCTCCACCAAAACCCTTAGGCGTTCCTGCGACTCCACGATGAGAACTCGGTTCCGAATCAACTCACCCGCGAACAGCCCGCAACCTGCCAGCGCCAACGCCACAAGAATCAGCCGGAATTCGGCCCCGGAACGACCCAGTGAACTGAACATCTCACCCAGCGCGGAACAGGCAAGCGCCGCTGCGATGGTCACCCAGCGGGGCACGAATGGGGCCGAGAGCATGATCGGGAAAAGGTACAGAATCCCCAACAATACATAGGGTTTGGTCCACCAATCCAGCAACCCGATCGCCAGCGTGATCAGAACGCTGACGCCGAGCATCAGGGCTCGGTTCCGGTCCTCCCAAATTGCATACATCGCGTTCAAAGTTCCTCGCACTTTGCGGCGGCTGAAGGAACGGACACCGGGGGCTCGCTGAGTTCGACGCGGACTCTCAATCCTCGGGCGCGGTCCTCAGAATCCGGCCGCCCACACGTTCAGTTTAAGCGACGCATAGAGGCGCACGTTCCTTTCAGGCCGGTGCGAGGGAAAACCGGTTGATCCTGGTGCTATGCGCATCGAGCCACCGCTGGTCGAATTCGATCAATGGAGCGGAGAGACCCGGCCGAAACCGCTTCGGACGCAATCGGACGTGCTGATTCCGAGGCTCCCGGGCGAGTCCTGGAATTTCTCGTGGGCGCAGTGAAACTGGATGTTCTGGAGGTTGGGATGGCCCGGCGATTCGGGGAGCGATTGCCCCCTGGTTTTTCCTGATGACTGCCGCTTCGCCGGATCGCGGTCCGGAGCCGGCTCGGTGCCCGCGGCGACCTCGGCGGTCAGCCATGTCGCTGTGCCATGGCTGACCGTAAAACTCCCGCTGGGACGGGCGTCACCGACCGGGTTGCGGGAAGAGAATCGCCCGTCGGTGGAAGCGTTGAACTACTGGGCGACGGGGCTCACAGCTGTCGCGGCAGCCGGACTGGTGATCGTCAGCGTCACGGGAACCGAAAGCGTCTGGCCTGCGCTCGTAATCGCAATCGTGCCGTGATAGGTGGCCGGCATCAGCCCCCTGGGGTAGATCGAGACCGACAGGGTCTGGGGACCGGTGAGTGGCCCTGAAGGAGTAACGAACAGCCACGTGTTGGCGCCAATCTTCCCGGTGGCGCGCACAGTGTAACTGGCAGCGCTGCTTACGTTAACTGACAATGACCTGAAAACACGCGTCGTGCTCCCCGCCGGTGCGGTAAACGCCGGCGATGACGGTGATGTGGTTAATCCGGCGATTGCGGCTGGCTTGACGCCTGGCGCGGCAGTCAGGATCGGGCTGAGGGTCAATGCCGCAACGGCGAGGACGAACTGCAAGTGTTTCATTTTGAATCTCCTTATGCTCTATGGGTGACGCGCTCAAGTCACGATGCTTGGCGCAGCCCCCGATTTGAATGGCCAATTCATGGCGGAAAGCACCTACTTGACGGTGTAGACGCACCAAGAGCTGCAGCGGACCGGGTAGGGGCCTGCTTCGCCAGAATCCAGTTCGCTCCGTGTAGCTGCTACGGAGCGTTACGAGTCATTTCATGTTGGAACGGGCACACCCGGAACTCAGAAGAAAGGTGAGGGCCTAATGGGACGAGTCAATTCTCAAGACTTCTTCCCGGTGCCATCCGCGTGTCGCGCGGTGCACCGGGACCCTAAAGCCCGGAAGGGTCAAACTAATCTCGCACGAACGAATCTTAACACAACAACACACCCTTAAGGTAATGAAAATGCTACACTTAGCAGATCTTAATGTTTATCTTCTGTTTATGTTCGTCTCGCTCAAACTGTACTATCTTGTATGCATAAACAAGCCAGCTAGAGCCATACTCAGTCACAAGCATTCGGATACTTTCCGTAGCCGTCGCTCCGCAGGAGTAAGTCGTAGCCTGAGTCCGCTCCTACCGCGGCGGTTTTCGGACCGGGCGCGGTAGCGGGGGAAAGCCCCGCGGGACTGGTTGAACTGCGGTCACCACGAACCACGGCGATGGTGTCTGCCCGTCCCCGTTCAGGTGGATGCGAAAGCCGCCTTTCACGGCCTGAATCTCAGACGCTGGCAACGCGGCGGCCACGCGTCCAGCGCCGTCCAGCGCAACCACGTTCACCGCTGTCGCTTGGGTGTGCAAGGTGATCCAACATTCCACTCGCCGCATGAAGGTCGGCGGGTAGCCCGCACCCATATTGCCTGATGGCGGAGTCTTGCCCATCCAGGTGCCCCAGGTTGGAATCGCATTCAATGGATCGACAGTCCACCACCCCGCAATCCCGAGATAGTTGACCAGGTCCTGCGGCTTCGCTGTGCCCGCATCCGGAGCCTGATCGCGCGGGGCGGGCAGGGAGCGGAGTGCATAGCCGGGAACCGAAATCAACAACCAGCCGGAGACGTCGATGGCCCGCTGGTCGAGTGCGTTGAGGACTATCGAACCAAACCCCGCCGCCGGAGCCGCGAGTTGCACGTCGATGGGTCCGGCAGTGCGCACCGTGCCCGTACCTATGTTTCCGATGATTCCGGCCACCATCGGTGCTTTGAGCAGCATGAGCTTCTGGTCGGGATCAAAAACGAGCTCGCCCGTTCCCGCGGCGTACGGTGCGGAGATGGCATTCGTCGCGCCGGCGGGTAACGGGTCTGCGGAGTCCTTAGCCAATTGAACTCTGCGCGTAAGCGCAAGTTGTTGCGGCACTGCCAGTGAGCGCGAAACCCACGTCATGGGGCTTTGTGAGTTCGCTGTCGCTTCGATGCGTTGAACCGCGGACACTGGCACGTTGAGTGCCGTCGCGCCGGCTGCAAAGGCGCCGGTGCGGAAGATCCACGCCGATTGTCCCATCAGCGGGAACTTCGTCCAGTCGCCATTGGCATCGAAAGCGCTCGGAATGGGCGAGTCCCAATTGCGTGCTCCGGCGTAGTCGAAGTGCATGATCGCGTCCCAATCCTGAAAGGACGCAAACGCGGCGAGAGACGCGTCGATCTCGGCGCCGTGCGTGTTGGGCCAGGGTTGGTTGAACTCGCTCACGGTGTAAGGCCGGCCGGCCTCGCGAGACCAGGCCATTTCGAGAAACGACGACCAGCCAGAATCCGCGGCAGCGGCGTTCTGGATGCGCCAGTCCCAGGGGTCCCACGCAATCCCGGGAAAACCCGGGTGGTCGATGTAGAAGTGATTGTCCTGGTAGTCGAGCCCGTCCTGGGAGTCGAGAATCGACAGGCCCCCAAAGCAAATCTGCGTGCCGGTGATCGGCACGCTAGGAAGGCGCGAGCGGACCGTATCGCGAAGCATGTTGACGTAGTTTCTGTCCACCGAAGTCAGGAACGCAACGTAGTCGTTGAGCCGGGCGTTGGTGCCGTTGTCCGCCTGGCCCGGCAGGCTGATATTGCCTGCTTCGATCGACTCCCCGCCGGCAAGGCCGCGCTGCCCGGCTTGCACTAGCGACATGCCGCGCACGAAGGTGTCGGCCCCAACGCCATCTGTTTCGATCGATACCCGTCCACCATTGGGCTGGGATGGGTTGACCGTGATGTCGAAGGAGGCGCTCGCCAGGATGCTGTAAGTCCGCCACTGGTTGCTGAGAGTGATGGACGAATACAAGTAGCCGTCCCAGGGCGAGTCGTCGCGCATCATCGAAACTGGCGTCGTGACCGTGGCGCCGCTGGCGAGGTTGGCCCGGGCCTGGAATGTCCACAGATAGCGGTTGCCTGTGGTCATGGAGAATCCCGTCTGCTTGAGAAACACCCAGTTTCCGGCCTGCGACACGTGCACTTGCACGGTGGGAATTCCATCGGTTGAGAGTAAGCTCACGTTGGCCGTTGCCGGGGAGTGCACCTCCAATTGCCAGGTGCCGTTGAGCAGGTTGGGCCCGTCCGGCGTGCTCGTCCCCCAGGCTTGGGATAGCGCGGCGGTCGTCTTGTACTTTGCCGCAAGCCAGGCGTTCCATTGTGCCTGCAAGGCAGCGCGGTATTCGCCCACCAGCACTGCGTCCAGTTGCCCTCCCTGCCAGGAAGACACGATGGAGGACTCGTTGCTGATTTCCACCATGGCCAACACGGGATCGTTGCCCAACTCCAACTTGTCGATCAGCCCTTGGGCGTATTGCTGCTGCAGTTGAACCATCCGCGGGTAGAACACCTGGAGCGGTTTGCCTTGATCCGGCCACGCGCCAGGCAGCGCCGGTACCTGGTCCGCATCCGGACGGAACGGATACCCAACGTGCAGGTTGAGATCGACGTAGATCCCCTCATTCGCGAGCGCGTTCAGAAAGGCGCGTAGCCGCTTCAGCCCGTTCTCGTTGAAGCTGGGGTACGGCCCAACAGTGAGCGTGCTGTTGAATACGGAGTTGTCTCCCACTGGATCCGGCACGGAGTCCATGTGGTGCAGTCGCACCAGATTGATACCCATCCGGCGCAGTCGCTTGGCGATGCGGACGGCGTCTCCATTATCCGGATCGGGAAAATTGGCGCCGAACGCAATACTGACCCCAAAGAAGCGCACGCGGCGGTCGTCCCTGGTGTTGGGCCGCAGGTCGGAGCCGAGGGTATAGAAATGACCGTCGCGCACGAAGACCCGGTCCGGCCCCGACAACGGATGGTTCAGAAAGCTGAAGTCCGGCGCGCCGCTCAGGTGGTCCTGATCGACCGCGAATCGATAGTAGTCCGTAGCTGTCTGCCCATAAGCCGCTACCGGTGCCGCTGCGAACCATCCCGCCAGAAGTGCGGCCGCTAAACCTGCGGCTTTCAATGAGGGTCTTCTCAGTCGAATCATGTTGCCCACCCAATTCCGTTTTACACGATGCAGCGGGAACCCGCGCCTGTGCATTCCCTGATTCGGGCCTGTCCACCGGAAGAGCAAGCAAGTGAGCACGCTCCTCAATCGCGGCTCTGCCCTGGAACGACTGCATTCCGCACGCGAACATCCAGGCTGTCCTGGGGAGAGCTAAGGTCCGCACAGAAGTACGGCGGCCACCCGCTTCCGGAGAGCCGCCGTAATTCACGCCGAGCGTATGTATTCAAGCCATTGCGGCGTGTATGATATCCGTGACCCCCTGCTCGCCGTCGGGTATGCGGGTGGCTGCCTGATCCGAATCGGTCGGATTCAGATGAACCTCGGTTTGCACGACCGGGAATTCAACCGGCGGCAGTATGAGTCAGGCGCCCCTACCGCAGGCCTGGCGCCTGCAAGCGAATTCACGCGAGAGAAAATCAAGGTCTGCCCCTTTCCCAATGCACCTACTTCGCTTCCTGTTGCTCTTTCCGCTGCTGGCCACACTGGCCTCCGGCGGGGAACCGAAAACTGCTCCGTCCGGCGCTGCCGCTCCGTCGCTCGTCAGTCTCGGATTAGTGGACGCCCACGCGCATGTCTTCGCGGATTCAGCGCAGGTGTTCGCACTGCTCGAACGCCTGAACATGCGCTTCGTCAACATCACCGTGGTGGACCCTTACGACAAGGGCTACGAAACCGTGGAACCCCAACAGCGAGCGGCTCTCGCGGTGGCGCGTGGCGCCAAAGGGCGCGCCTCCTGGGTATCCACGTTCGATGCTGCCGGATGGGAGCAGCCTGGCTTTGCCAGGAAGGTGATCGCCCAACTCGAGGCCAGCTTCCGCCAAGGTGCGGTGGGGGTGAAAATCTACAAGACCATCGGGATGGACCTGCGCGCGAAGGACGGCAGATACGTGATGCCGGACGATCCTGCGTTCAGTCCCATCCTCGACGCCATCGCGGCCAACGGTAAGACGCTGTATGCCCATATTGCCGAACCGGCCGGCGCGTGGAAAGCCTACGATCCCTCCGACCCGGATTCGGGCTACTACCGCGACAATCCGCTCTGGTGGATGTACGGCAAGCCCGGACGGCCGGCGAAGGCGGCCATCATCGCGGCGCGGGACCGCATGATCGCGCAGCATCCGGGGCTGCGGATCGTCGGCTGCCACCTTGGCAGTAACGAAGAGGATGTGGATGAAATCGCGAAACGTCTGGACAGGTTCCCGAATTTCGCGGTCGATACCGCCGCGCGTGCCACGCACCTCGCCTTGCAGCCTCGCGAAAAGGTGCGGGCCTTCATGCTCAAGTATCAGGACCGGATCCTCTACGCGACGGACGATGGCGCCCAGCCCGGAGATGACATCGGAGCCCGAGTGAATTACTGGCAAGCGGACATCGAACGCCATTACAAGTACTTCGCGACAGGCGAGCCGGTCGAGTTCATGGGTAGGAAAGTCCGTGGGCTTGAGTTGCCTGAGACCGTGGTGCGAAAGATCTTTCGCGGAAACGTGGAGAAATGGGTGCCGGGGATCGTCGCGCACTGAACGGTCCGAAGATTGTCCGTTCAAGGCCTCATTGGTAGGTCCCCAAACGACCCAACTACGGCATAGCGATGTTCCATCCCGCACCTGGAGGCTGGATCGGTTGGCGCTCTGGGCTGTCCTTTCCCGACGCTGAACAACCACCGCTTCAAGTCACTGGTTGTTCAGGGCCAAACGAAGCTACTCCTCACGTTGTAGGAGAATCGCTTGGCCCGCGGCGTTACAGATGCGCCAACGCATCGCACTCGCGGTTCAGCGCGGTTTGGGCGCTGGTGGGATAACCAGCTTCCTGAGAGTCTCGGCAATGATCGGCGCTGCCTCGGGACCAAGCGAATTCACTTCGCCGTACCAGCGGCTCTTTGCGTTTTGCAGCCAGGGAGCTTGCTCGTCCCATTCCGCCTTGGGAATGATGTAACCGTTCTCATCGTCCGCGAGGCCAAACAACATGCGATAGGGCGCCGTTAGAAGTCCCTTTACCGGCGGCTCGCTTGGTGCTTGAGGGAAATCCGCTCCGGGATACCGTTCGATTCCGCCGACGCTCAGTTCCGGGTACATTTCTCCCGGTATCAGTGCGATTTCGAGTTGCGGTTTGTTTTTGCCCGAGAGCCTGATATATCCGATGGGGGCGCTGGCGCGGCCATCGGTGTCGGGTTGCTTGCGGCCCGCGAAGATACCGGCTTGGGCCGCCGCGAGGAATTGCTTGTTCGCCATCGGGATCAAGGCGACCTGCTCCCGGAACAGTATTTCGTCAATCTCGAGCGGCGGCGCCACGCTGAGCGATTCAGCAGCCAGTTCCGCAACGCGGGTTCCAATGTAGTCAGCCTTTTCGAAGGAGTCTTCGGCGTAGACTTTACCCGTCGTCCGGTCGGCCACCTTAGCGTCGCCGGGGGATTGCATTCCGCCGACGGCGCCATTGATGAAGACCGTCGTTCCCCCGGCCAGTTGCTCCAGCCGCTTATACAGGCTGGCGGAGTAATCGGCGGTGATGAGCTTGTTCCGTGAACCGAGCGTCTCGGGGTGATTCGCCCAATTCAATAGAGTGCCGATGGGTTTACCTGTGAAATCGACGGCCTGCAGCGCAACAACCGTCGAGTCGTGCACATCGGGGGGCCGGCTGTCGTGGATGAAAGTGTCGAGTTCCGGAGTGTGGACGCTGGCCAGATGAACGCGCGCCGGTCGCAGGCTGCCGACCGCCTCCAGCGCGGCCTCCACGATCTGATCGATCAGCAACTGCATGTACGCTTCGTTGACGCCGGTGCGCCCTTGATTGGGCCCCCACAGGCCCATCGTGTCGGGCCCTTCATGATCGTGTAAGGCGGCAACCACGACCTGGGCGCCTGGCACCTTCGCGCGGATCTTCTGCACGTCGTCCCAGAAAATGCCGATTACATCAGCGCCGCACAGCACCAGCGGGTGCTGCTCCGTGTCGATAGCCAGGCACCGCACATACAAGTCGTCGTGAATGCCAGTGGCAACGCGGTTGTTGCCGTACCCGGCGATGTAGACGGGCCCATGAATCTTCAGGTCCGGCGTGATGATCCGCTTGCCCACGCCCACCCGAAGGGCGCCAGCGGTCAGGAGCAATGGCGCCAGCAGGATCGAAAAGATGAATCGGTAAGTCAGCTTCGTGTGTATTCTCAATGCGGTTCCTCAGCCTGGTGCACGAGACTCGAACGGGCCGTGCGACCCCTCGCAAGAGCCTCCCGGCATCGGCACTCGAGACGCAATGACGGCGGAAATAAGCGCTCGAAGGCTTCGACTTGGCTAGCTTAGCTTGAGATTGGAATAGCCGGCAACAGGAAACTGATGCGTCGAGTTCGCACCGTGGCAGTCCGCCACCGCGGATGGGGAAACACGCGCTACCCGCGGCGCCAGCCCAGAATGCTTGACTGCAATCGCCAGTGAAGATGACCGAGCCCGCTGAAACCCGCTCGCGGCGTCTGCGCAAAAACACGTTGTCAATAGGCCCGAAACAGGCTAATCTTCATCCTGAGCCAAAACTGGAATGCCGGTCCGCTTTCATCGTCAGCTACAACAATGACATGCGTTGAAGCAGCAAAAACGAAACGCGGCCGGGGCCGGATTTCAATTCAACGGGGAACCAAACCAATGGGACTGAAGTCGCTGCGTCTTTTGCTCTTGTCCGTTCTGGCGCCAGCCTTCGTGACCACCTCTCTGGCGCAAGTGCCCACAGGGACGGTTTCCGGCGCCGTCACCGACCCGAGCGGCGCGATGGTCCCGAACGCCAAACTGCACGTGGTCAGCTCCGAGACGGGCTTCAAGCGCACCATTTCCTCGGGTGCGTCCGGCGACTTCAGCGCTTCGGCACTCACCGCTGGCCGCTATCTGGTGGACGTGGAAGCTTCGGGATTCAAAAAACTGGTTCGAGAGGTGGAAGTCGTTGCGGGCGCGATCACAACGTTGGACATGCGGCTTGAACTCGGGAGTTCGGCGGAGTCCGTGACAGTGCAGGGCTCGCAGGCCCAGCTTGACTACGAAAGTCACGCGGTGGAGGGTACGATCACGCGCGAGCAGATCCAGGCCTTGCCATTGAACGGCAGGCACTTCCTTCAGTTGGCGGGATTGCAGCCGGGTGTCGGCGTGTCACCGGAGAGTTCCAGCGTCTACAACAATCAATTCAGCGTCTCGGTGATGGGCGGCGATCCCAGCCAGACCCGCATCACGATTGACGGTGTCGATAACCAGGACCAGGTGCAGGGTGGGACGCAGCAGAACTTCTCCCAGGAAGTGGTTCAGGAGTTCCAGATTTCCACCACGAATTTCGACTTGTCCACCGGCTTGACGGCCAGCGGTTCTATTAACATCGTGTCTCGCACCGGTGGCAACGATTTCCATGGAGGCGCTTACTTCTTCTTCCACGACCACAATATGGCCGCCTATCCCGGATTGACCCGCGACACGACGAATCCCGACCCGTTCTTCGCGCGCCGCCAGTCGGGTGCAACCGTGAGCGGCCCGATCTTCAGGAACAAGCTGTTCTTCTTCGCGAACGTGGAGCACACCAACCAGATGAGCGTCGCGAACATCCAGCCCTCGTCGCCTGACTTCGCGCACTTCGGCGTGATCGCACAGAACCCTTACAATGGCACCCAACCCAGTTTCCGCTTCGACGATCAGCTCAGCCAGAACAACACCCTGTTTGTCCGCTACTCGCATGACGGCAATACCGGGTTCGGTCCCCGCGGGGGCGGCCTGCCTTCAAATTGGGTGAGCAATAAGAACTGGGCCGACCAGAGCATGATCGGTTGGACCTCAACGCTCCGTCCATCCATGGTCAACGACCTTCGGTTGGCCTATACGTATTGGAGCAACCGCAACCTCGACGCCTCCGCGAAGAATTGCCCCGGCTGTATCGGGCTCGGCGGCCCCCAGATTTCGGTGGACGGAGCGGGCTTCACCATCGGCAACGAGTCCGATTCGCCGCAGGGCCAGACTTCCCGGCATTACATCGTTTCGGACAACTTCTCGTGGCAGAAGGGCTCGCACCGGATTCGCTTGGGCGGCGAGGTCGATCATGTGGCTTTGGGCGGCTTCTATGCCTTCGACAGTCCCGGCCAGATCAACGTTTGGTCGCCCGACGAGGTGCGCTCCTACAACTCCACAGTGTCACCCGACCAGCAGATTCCGCTCCCTTCGAGTTTCAACACGCTCGATGACATCCTCGCTTTGCCGCTGAAGAACTTCGAGGTGGCCGTGGGCGACTCGCGGCAGCCGCCTCCTTTTCAGGCCAGCAAAGCGAGTTCGACCACGCGCTACCACGTATACCTGCAGGACACCTGGAAGCTCACCCCGCGGCTGACGGTCAACTATGGACTGGGGTGGAACTACGAAAGCAACCTGCTGAACCACGACTTGAGCAAGCCGGATTACCTCGCACCGGTGCTTGGGGCAAACAACCTCGCCGCCCCCCAGCGTTACTTCAAGGACTTCTCACCCGTGGTCGGCTTCGCTTACTCGCCGTTCAAGAACTCGAACACCGTCATCCGCGGCGGCGTGGGCATCTACTACGACTCGATGGAGTTGTGGAAGCGGCTGAGCGAGCGCGCCTACATCGGCCCGATCGGCAATGGCCGCTATCCGCTGCCGGGCTCGCTGGTCCCGAATCCCATCGATGGCATACCGGGCGTACCGCAAGGCACCCCGCTGGAATTCAACTCGAATCCGACTCCTTTCACTGCCGGTTACCTGACGCAGATCCTCGATCCCGTGATCTCGGGGCTTGCCGGTACACTGGCGAGTTTCGGTAGCCCGACGGACCTGGCAAAGCGCGGCATCAACCTGTTTAAGACGGCGAGCGACCTGTACCCCTCAAACTACCGGCCACCGCAATCACAGCATTTCAGCCTGGGAGTTCAGCAGCGCGTTGGCAACGACTGGGTAATCGACACGAACTTCGTGTGGCGTCACACCATCCGCATGGACATGGGCAACATCGACTACAACCGTTGGAACAGTGCCGCCGGGCCGGTCATCCCCGCCTGCACCAGCGGTGATCAATTGCTGGATACCTCGGCACAGTGCTCGGCCGGTTCCATTGAGGTGCGCACTCCGGACGGCCGGTCGCGCTATGCGGGCCTGCTGGTGCGGGCCGAGAAGCGCATGTCGCGGAACCTGGAGTTGATGATCGGCTACACACTGCAAAGTCAGGTGGGCTACAACGGACTGATCGATGCCAACCACTGGTTCGCCAGTTGGGGGCCGCAGGCTCCGCACCACATACTGACCCTCTCTGGCATCTACAAGCTGCCTTGGGGCTTTGAGGCGTCCCTGATCAGCAGTATGAGCAGCAAGGGTCCCATCACGTTGGGCATCTCCGGCATCGACATCACGGGCACGGGCCTGGGCAGCTCGATTTTGCCCGGCTCGACCTCGGGCGCCTTCAACATGTCGATGGGCAGGAGCGATCTGGTGCGGCTGGTAAACGACTTCAACCAGAACTACGCCGGCCGGACGACGCCGCGCGACCAGCCGATCCCAACGCTGACGCTCCCCTCGAACTTCAATCTCGGGCAGTCGTTCTTCGATCAGGACTTGCGCTTTGGGAAGACCTTCTCGTATCGCGACCGCCGGAAGTTGTCCGCCTTCGCCGAGTGTTTCAACTGCCTGAACCTGGCCAACCTGGGCGGCTACAGCGGGGATCTCAGAAACACGGCAAGCTTCATACAGCCCACATCGCGCATCTTCCAGGTGTTCGGTTCCGGGGGCCCTCGGGCGATCCAGCTTGGCACCCGATTCTCGTTTTGAGTCAAGCCGGCCGAAATGCGCCGTCCCGGCTCGGAGGACCTCCCCGCCGGTGTCGTTTGCCGGGGGAACCGCAAGCCCACAGCCGTCCCGCCCCAGTCTGCAGGTCGAGGCTGCCCCGCGGTCTGATCAAATCTGCCCGGGTCAACTGCCAGCCGATCCTCAAGTTCCAGTTCGGACTGCGCGGCGCTGCCAGCATCGAGCGCAGCGCAGATCTCGCCCCTCGAAGGGCGGATCGGTTCGTCCCTAAGAGTCAGCGCTTCGGCTTTGGGTTTGCGCTCAATCTCGCCTTCCTTGCGGTTGAGCCTTTACTCGGCCCGTCTGCAGACTGCCTGTCCAGGACCATTGCGAAATACGCAGTCACTGGTGGTTACAACCGTTGGGCGCGTCACTTCGAGCCCCTGCGACAGATATCACCAGCAGTGCCAAGACCCTAGGCACTCGCCAGAGAGTCTACCCGGTGTCGCGCAGCACACGCACCTCCGGCCCGGTGAGTCACGACGGAGAATTTGGGAAGCCGGCGCGAGTACGCCGGTGAGAACCGCCTGAGGGAGGGAGTAGGCGGGGTGAAATCGCGCTCGGGAGAGCGCTGAGGCAGGCAAGTCGGAACGAAATACGGCGCCAGCCTTCGGCTACCGAAGTGCGCGTGGATAGAAGTGCAAAGAGCTACAACCGGTCTGCGTCATCAGGCGCAAGCCTCGGACAGCCCGGCTGCGTCAACTTTCATTCGGTAATGGCCAAGGCGGGATTCGCCCCCATCGCGACAGGCCGTGGCATGGGGGCGACCGGGCCGTCGCTCTGCACCCGCAAGCCGTCCGTGGCGATCCGGAACTCGACCACCGATCCCCCAGTCGCTCCCTGTGCCAGTTCCTGGCGCAGCGCCTCGGCGGCCTGGTCGTCCCGCGCCAGCAGCATCAGAAACCCGCCTCCGCCGGCGCCTGCCAGCTTGGCTCCTTGGATCCACGGCCGCGCCCGTTCCAGGATGGCGTTGATCGGAGCGTTGGCCGTGTGCGGGTCCAGGATCTGGTTCAACTGCCAGTGCCGGTCCAGCAGTTCGCCCAGGTGCTTCCAGTCGCCCTCCGCCAGTGCATACGACATCTCGACGGCCAGCGTCTTGATGCTGTGCAGCACCTGCACCGTCGCCGTCTCACGAGCCAGATAGCGCGAGACAACCTGGCGCAGCAGGTCCTTCGCCATGCGTTGAATGCCGGTGTTGTAAAGCACCAGCCGGCGGCCGAATTCCTGCTGCCGTTCCTCGCTCCAGGCCACCGGTTGCACGCGGATGCGCTGTCGCAGTCCCGGTCCGGTGATCAGCAGTTTGGCACCCGGGAAGATCCCGCCCGCCTGGTCCTGCCAGCCGCCGCCCGTGGTCATGCGCTGCTCCAACTGCATCACCTCGTCCGACAAGGCATGATCGCTCAGCTCGCGGCCCGACATCGTCGCCAGCGCCCGCAGCACCGTCGCGGCCAGAATGCTGCTGGTGCCCAGTCCCGAGCCCACCGGCAACTGCACCCGGCAGTCGATCTCGAGCCCACCTCCCAGCCTCCGCAATGTATTCGCTAATTGTTCGCCAGTAGCCGGGATGCCGTGCAGCGCCAGCGCCACTCGTGGAATCGAGAACACCGACCCCGGCCCGCACGGCGCCAGCAATTCCTCCGACGTCCTAAACACCGCCGGTGCCCCGTTCCCGTCCGAGTTGCACCGGATGACCGGCTCTTCAATGCGCCGGATTTCGGTGACGATTGGATACGTTCCGTTGATCTCCAGCGCGACGTTCAGCACCGTGCCGCCCCAGTCGAAGCAGAACGGCGGCGTATCCGACCAACCGCCTCCCAGATCGATGCGCGGCGGCGCGGAGACCTGCACCCGGTCGAACCGCCAGGCTTCGAGACTCCGCTCCGCTGCCACCGGTGCGCTCGCGCACACTGCATCCTGAATGCAGGCGAACGCGGCGGATTCCGACGCCGTGGCCTCCCGCTCGAATCCCGCCCGCGCCAGCAGCCGCGCCGCCTGTGCCAGGTGGCTCGCCGCGTGCGTCAACTCTTCCGGGCCGCCCTCGCGCAACTTTTCGGCATGAGCCCGCAAGGCCCGCCCCGCCGCCGCCGCCGGAGCCAAACCCGGCAGGTTGGCGAGCAATGGCCGCAGGTCCGTGCCAGACTCCGCCAGTTCCACCGCCGTGTTCTGCCAGATGCCCTGCAGTCGGTGATTGCGCGCCTCCGCCAGCAGCTTTCCGTCGGCGCACTGCGCGCTTCCGGCCAGCGACAACCGCTGCGCCCGCCGCCAGCGTTCGGCGCTGTAGGTACTCGCGTACCCCATCATCCAGCGTGCGCACTCCCAAGCCTCATCGACCTCCGCCACCGGGAACAGCAGAGCGTTCCATAGCGTCGGAGACCCTTCTGTACCCCACACGTCTTCCACGCTCAGCCCCAGCCGCTCCAGCGTTTCCCGCACCGGACGGTTAAACCACGTCGCCGTCTCCAGCGCTTGTTTCGGATCGTCCTCCGCGCCATACGCGCGGATCACCCATCCATCGTTTGCCGGTTGGCCGGCCCCCGGCCCGGTCGCCGCCGACCCGCTCACGGGTAGTTGGTGCACCACGGTCCCCTCGGGGACCTCCACTCGCCCGCCGATTCCCGTCAGCCCGTGCAGAATCGCCCCGCGTCCCGCGCTCACCGGTCCCGCCAGGTCGCACTCCAACACCACGGCTTCGTGCCCCAGCCTGCATTCACCGCCGATCACGCTGTCCAGGATGCCGCTCGCGCCCGCCGCCCCAGCCGCCAGCGTCCTGAACGAACGCGTCGTCCCCACGTGCAGGAACTCGCCTTCCACCACCGCGCAGTGAAACGCCGCCGGTGTGAGGATCTGTTTCAACTCGCGCCAGAACAGCCCGGCGTTCGCCTCGGGCACCCACTCGCCCGTCAGCCCGCGCGTGATGTGGTCGTACAGATCCACCGCCGGCAGCGTGCGGAACCCCGCCAGTTCCGTGAGCGCCACGGTCAATTCCGAATCGAACCGCAGCAGCCCGATGTCCACCGCCACGCGCCCGTCGTCGTACACGCCGCCCGCCGCCTTGATCGTCGCGAAGGCCGGCTTCTGCAGAAACGTGTAGACCTGATCCGCCTGCCCCACGACGTACACGCCGTGATGGCTGCCCGTCTCCGCGTCCAGCTTCATCGCCACGCCCGTCGCGCCCGGCCGGCCCCAGCAAACCTTGCTCGCGTCGAAGCGCAGCACGACGTCGCCCGAGGCCACCAGCAGCCCGTTGGGAATGCCCTCGGCCCAGGCCGCCGACAATTCCATCGTCTCGTCGAACACCGTCGTCGTTTCGCCCGCCCGCGTCCGCGACGGCAGCACGCCGAACAGCTTGCCCACCGGCGAATACTGCGGCAGCCGCCGCGAGTCGCCCCCCGAATGGACGAGCAGCACGCGGTGGCTGCTCCACCACGCCAGCAGCTCTATTGGATGAGTTTGGGCCAGCACACCCAGCGCGTTGATCGTCGCGCCTCCGCTGCCCACCCTGCGGTCGCCCGGATCCGGGACCACCAGGAACTCCGTCCCCGCGGGCACTCCGCCCGACAGTTGCCGCCGCTGGATCTCGCTCCGGTACAGCTCCGCCTGCCGCGCCGACGATGCCGTCAGCACCACCGCGTCCCAAGCCGGTCGAGATTGTGTCGTCACTGCCATCGGTTGTTCTCCAAGGCGAAGTTGCGTGCGTGTGGAAGCGACGTGCCCACGCTGCGATGTGGGGCAGGTTGTTAACCTGCCGCGGGTTGGCAACCCGCCTGGCGATCCGGCAAGTGGCCTATTCGGCGCCGGTAAGCAACCGGCGCGCAGGATGCCATCCTGCCCCACAATTCTCACTTGCGTGTAACTCTACTGCGCAAGCCTCAATACCTGTCGCGGAGTGCGCCCTGGAGCGTCGCCCCACTACGGAGGGACTGGTTCGAACCGGGTTCGTCCCAAGCGCGATAATCGTACTTAACCTGTTTATAATGAGCAGCCTAGAAGAATAAAAGAGCCGCCGCACTTTTTCACAGCGCTCGGCAGCGCTTCAAGCCAGCGCCGCGATGCTTCAAGCATTTCAAAGATCTGCACCCGGCGCGGCAAAGGGCGGGCTCTGGACAGCCCACGCCTCGCTGTGCTCCACGCATTCCGAAGCACTACACCCGGCGCACTGGGCGCGCTCAACGCGGGCCGCAACTCCCTGAATTAGCACGAGAAATGTTTCACGGAAAGGTGTCATCGCGAGAACGCCGCCCTGCCTGTGCCAGCCCCGCCTCGGACCTCGCCGTCCACCCTACACACTCGTCAGCCGCGTGATCTGCCGCGTCAGAAACCCGCGCCAGCCCGTCTCCCGCCGCGCTCCGGCCGCATTCCCGTTCAACCCCGCGCCGGATTTCCCGTTCACTCCATTGCTGGGCCTCGCGTTCAACTCAGGCGCCGTCCCGCCGGTGCTGCCCTCCGCCGGCTGCGCGCCCGCCACCGAACCGGCCTCGTTCACCGCCTC
This sequence comes from uncultured Acidobacteriia bacterium, assembly GCA_903909435.1. Taxonomy (GTDB): domain Bacteria; phylum Acidobacteriota; class Terriglobia; order Bryobacterales; family Bryobacteraceae; genus CAIVVT01. The sequence goes on from CAIVVT010000256.1 coordinate 24,967, forward strand.
CGCCGCCTTGCGGTTCAGGCACGCCACCGAACTGCAATTCACGCACTGCCGGGCGTCTTCCCCCGAACTCTGCTCCACTCCCGCCCCCACGGTCTCTGCCTGCAGCTCCGCCTGCAACTCCTTCAGCTTCAACGGCAGCACCTTGCCCAGCATCTCCCCAAACGCCGCCGCCATCGTCAGGTGATTCTGCATCCCGGCGTCCCTCCGCAGCACGACCCTATCCCCGCGCGGCAGGTTCACGCTGATCACCAGCCCGCCCGGCTCGTGCCGCGTGGCTGTCTCCGCCGGCGCTCCTTCAAACTCCACTTGCCGCCCGCTGGGCTCCTCTGCCTTCGTCTCGTCCCGGTACCGGCAATCGCCCGCGCGGATTTCCAGCGAACTAAACCCGAATCTCCGATAAGCCGAGCCGATCTGCCCCCAGACCTCCGCCTTCGATTTCGCCCCGTTCAGCCCTTCCTCCACCGCGTCCAGCGCGATCCGCGCGTTCAGCAGCCTCCGGAACGCCCCTTCCGCCAGCATGCGCCACGTCGTCCTGAACTCGACATACTTCAGCAGGTGGATCGCCAGCAGCGTTCCCAGCACGAACACGTAGAGAATGATTTCGGTGTAGTTCTGGTGCAGCAGCCCCACCCCCAGGCTCAACCAGGCGCACAGCCCCGCCACCCCGTACAGCAGCAGCACCGCCCGCCGGGTGGTCAACCCGCGCGCCAGCAGCCGGTGATGGATATGCCCCCGGTCTCCTCCGAAGATCGGTTGCTGCCGCAGAAACCGCCGCGCGATCGCCAGCGCCACGTCCACCAGCGGCACCGCCAGCAGCAGCAGCGGAGCCGTCATCCCGACCAGCGTCGCCGCCTTCTGGCTCCACAGGATCCCGTAACACCCCAGCAGGAACCCCAGCGTCAGGCTCCCGCTGTCCCCCAGGTAAATCGACGCCGGATTGTAGTTGTATCGCAGGAACCCCAGCAGCGCCCCCGCCATCGGAATCGTGGCGAACGCCAGGCCCCGGTCGCCATTCGCCAGCGCCGCGATGAACGTCGTGCAGGTCGCCATCAGCGCCAGCCCCGCCGCCAGCCCGTCCATCCCGTCGATCAGGTTCACCGCATTGGCGCACCCCACCAGCCACACCACCGTCCCGATGATCGCCAGCCAGGGAGCGAGGTGAAACCCCGCCACGCCCGTCAACTGGACTCCGCCCACAATCGCCAGCCCGCACGCCACCGCTTCGCCCGCCAGCTTCTGCCAGGGCTTCAACCCCCGGATATCGTCCACGATCCCGACCGCGAACACGACCGCCACCGCCGGCACCATCCGCCACACCGCCGGCAGCGCGTTCATGAGCGCGCGCCCGCCGCCCATCGGCATGAACATTAAAAGAGCATAGGCCGCCACGCACGACAGGATGATCGGCACCCCGCCCAACCGCGGCACCGGCTTGACGTGCGTCTTGCGGTCCCCGTCCGGGTGGTCCAGCAGCTTGTAGTGCGCAAACACGTCGCGCAGGACCGGTGTCAGCACCAGCGCCGCCATCCACGAAATAACGCCTAAGAATATGAGTGAATACATGTTTTCGGCTTACCCCTGATAACCGCCTTCAACGCCACTCGAAAAACCGCCCCGCACCGAGCCGCCCCAGCACAGAGCCGCGATCGACAGAGAGCGGTCAAGTCCGCTAACCACCACCACCCCCTCACGGTCGCGGCTCCGTTGCGCCAGATCCGCGATCGGGACGGAGCGGTCAAATCCGCCAACAACCACCACTCCCTCGCGGCCGCGGCTCGGTTGCGCCAGATCCGCGATCGGGGACGGAGCGGTCAAATCCGCTAACAACCACCAACCCTGTTTGGCCGCCTATCCATCCCGGGCCAAATCCTCTGCCAACCAAATTGCTCGCTCGCACGCCCATTTCGGGTCAATGCCCCAAACCGCAACGCAGCGCCAACTCCGCCGCTACCCCGCCCGCTCCGGGACAACCTCCGCTGCCCCATCCCGCCCC